>CAZFLE010000022.1:16782-78352 GCA_964519895.1 uncultured Enterobacterales bacterium
CGGTGGCGCTGCTCGAGTCCGGGGTGCCCGGCACCATCAACCTGGTGCCCACGCTGCTCGAGCAGCTGGACTGGTATGCCGAGGGCGGGAGCGACCCCTGGCTGGAGCGGGTGCGCCAGCCCCCACAGGCCCTGTCGCCGGAGCTGCGCACCGGGTTGCTCCGGGAGGGCTTCGCGGGCCACCCGGCGATGGTGGCTGCCAGCCCTGGCTGGCGCCGACTGAAGGCACGGGTCGACTCCGAAGGCTGCCTGGACGACCAGGGCCTGCTGGACCTTCAGGTCTGGTCGGTCCTGGGGTGGACCGGGTGGTCCCTTCGCCGGGATCATCCAGCGCTGCAGGGGCTCGTACGGCGGGGAGAGGGCTTCACCCCAGGGGACAAGGCCATGCTCCTGGCCATCCAGCAGGAGGCCTGTGCGACCCTGCCGGACCTCTGGGCCCGCCTGGCCGAGGTCTCGGCGAGCCCCTGGGCCCACCCCATCCTGCCCCTGGTGGTCGATGCGCGCCACGGGCGGCGGTGCCTGCCGGACCTGCCCGACGTGGCCTTTGCCTGGCCCGGCGACGCAGCGGTCCAGCTCGCCTGGGGGCGGTCTGCCGTCTCGGAGAGGCTGGGGCGCCCGGTGAGCGGCCTGTGGCCGTCCGAGGGAGCCGTGTCCCCGGAGGTCGTGGACCTGGCTCGCGCCGCCGGGTTCACGTGGCTCGTGTCGGACGAAGGCGTGCTCGAGCGCTCCCAGCGGCAGGGGGAGGGCAGGGGCCCCTGGACCCTGGCTCGAGGCCTGGTGGGGTTCTTTCGAGACCGGTCCCTGTCGGACCTGATCGGGTTCCGCACCGCAGGGCGGGACCCCGACGAGGCCGTGGGTGAGCTGCTCGCAGGCGTCGCCCGACAGCAGGGACACGTGACCCTGGCCCTGGACGGCGAGAACCCTTGGGAGAGCCACCCCGACGCCGGGCGCGGGTTCCAGGAGCGGTTCTTCCAGGCGCTCTCTCGGCACCCCAGGGTGCGGGCCACCCCGTTCGCAGAGGCCGCGGCCGAGCCGGTGGGCCGGGTGACGCGGATCTTCACCGGTGGCTGGATCAACGCCGACTTCGCCATCTGGATCGGGGACCCGGAGGACCGGGCAGCGTGGGCCCTGCTGGCCCAGACGCGGGAGGCGGTGGCCGCGGCCGGGGACCCGCCGGACGCGCTGCGCCACGTGCTGGCGGCCGAAGGCTCCGACTGGTTCTGGTGGTACGGACCCGAATTCCACAGCGAGCAGGCGGACACCTTTGACCGGCTCTTCCGTGCGCACCTGGGTGCAGCCTGGGCCGCCCTCGGGGTCACGCCACCGGCCGCGCTGTCCCGCTCGCTGCTCGGCGCCGTCGCGCCGACGCGGGACCGGGCGCCTGCAGGCCCGGTGGACCCCTGCGCACCCCTGGGCTGGTGGGCGGCCGGATGTTGGGATGCGCGCCGTCCGGGCGGCGCGATGGCCGCCGGTGTGCGGGTGCTGGACCGGCTGGAGTGGGGGGCCGCGGACCGGGCGGTGCACGTGAGGCTGGTGATGGATCCGGCGGCTGCGCCCCAGCCAGGCGCCTGCTGGGTGCTGGACCTCGCAGGGCCCGGGGAGCCTCTCCAGGTGCGGGTCCCCCATCCGCCGGAGCCCGGCGCGGTCCTGGAGGTCTGCCTGGCCGCCCCCTCCCCAGGCCTCCACCGGGTCCACGTGGCCCTGTGGGAGGCCGGCGGAAGCGTGCGTGCCGTCGGACCCCCCGGCGGTCTCGAAGGCACCGTCGGGCGCGCGGGAGGGTGCTGGCGCGGCGGCTGGGTCTAGACCGTCCGGGCGCGGGACCCACCCCGACCACGCCCCTGGCCCGACGCCGCCCGTTGTGCCCCTCCGGAGGGCGAGATGGGCCTGATCCGGTGGGGCAGCCCGGCGAAATTCGGGGGCTCAGCCCGCCCGTTGGAGGGGCCTTTGGTGCCGCTGGGGACGCGCTGCTGGTAGCCTCTGGCGCTGCGGGCGTCAGGAGCAATGAACGAGATCGGGCTCATCCTGGGGTTCCACCTCCACCTGCCACAGGGCATGCCCCGGGCTCGGTGGGACTGGCTGCATCGGGCCGCCCTCCGCCCCATGCTCGACACGCTCGCAGCCACGCCGGGCCCCCGGGTCGTGCTGCACCTGTCCGGCGCGACCTGGAGCCGGCTGGCGGGCAGCGAGCCGACCACCCTCCAGCGCATCCGCAGCCTGGTCGGTGGCAAGCAGCTCGAGCTGCTGGGCGGAGGCTGGTCCGGGGCCTTCCTGGGGGGTCTGCCGGACCGGGACGCCCTGAGCCAGCTCCAGCTGACGGCCCGCCAGCTCAAGCGCCGGGTCGGGGTCATGCCCCAGGGCGCCTGGCTGACCCATGGGGCCTGGGATCCAGGGCTGCCGCGTACGCTCTCCCGGGCGGGCCTGAGCCACGCCTTCCTGCCCGACGACGCCTTTGCAGCGGCCGGCATGCTGCCCCACGACCTGGACGGCCCGGTGCTGACGGAACGCGAGGGCAGCACGCTGACCCTGTTCCCCCTCGACGGCTCCCTGGCCGCGATGATCCCGGCCCGCCCAGTGCCAGAGGTCATCGACTACATGCGGCGCAGGGCGAGGGCGGACCTCACGGTCACCACCTGGTTCGGCGATCTCGAGGAGCTGGCGGAGAAGACCCGCAAGTCCGGCCTGCGCACCTGGCTGAGCCAGCTGATGCGCAAGCTGACCGCCAACGAGCACTGGCTCCGCACGATGTTCCCGACCCAGGTCATGCAGCGCCTGCCCCCGCGCCGCCGGGTCTACCTGCCCACCTGGTTCCCACCGGCCCTCGCCGAGAGCGCCCTGGCCCCAGGTGACGTGGACAGGCTGTCCGAGGTCCAGGCCGTGCCGGCGGCGGGGTGGGAGGCCTTCCTGGCCCGCTACGACGAGGCCAACCGGCTCCACAAGGCCTTGCTGCGCGTCTCCCGCGAGGTCCAGCGCCTGCGGGCCCACCTGCGCAAGACCGGCCTGGACGACGACGGCAAGCGGGCCCTGGAAAAGGCCACCGAAGCCCTGTGTCGGGCCGGCTCCTCCGACCCCCTCTGGCACGCCCAGGGGCGCTGGATGGGGGTCTACGACCCGGCCATGCGCCAGGCCGCCTGGAGCGCCGTGGTCGAGGCCGAGCGGGCCTGCAACCTGGTCCTGGGTGGACAGCACGCCATGCGGTGCGAGCGGGCGGACCACAACGGCGACGGCCGGCAGGAGGTGCTGGTGCGCACCCCTCACGTCGCGGCCATGGTCGAGCCCGAGCTGGGTGGCGCCCTGACCGAGCTGGCGCTCTGGGAGATGCCCGGCAACCTGCTGAACACCATGACCCGGCGCCAGGAGCTGTACCACGACAGCCTGCTGCGCAACGCCATGCTGCCGGCCCTGGTCGACGAGGAACCCGAAGAGGTCATCACCAACACCGAGGACTCGGTCCCGCCTCAGGACCCTGGGGCCTCTCTGTTGATCGAAGACGACGACGAGTACGAGTCCGGTCGCTGGGACCTGATCCAGCCCGGGGGTGAGCTGCCTCTGTGCGACCGCCTCCAGCAGGACCGCCGGGTGCGCACGTCCTTCGCGGACCACTTCCTGGGGGCCGAGACGACCCTGGAGAACCTGTGGCGCGGCCAGCACGCCGAGGAAGGCGACTTCACCCACGGCGCCTACAAGGTGCTGAATGCAGAGACCCAGGGGCAGGACGTGGTCTCCGTCCACCTGGCCCGGGAGGGCCTGGTCCGCCAGGCCGGCTCCAAGGGCGTCGAGGAGCGGCTGGTCCAGGTGACCAAGCAGTACACCTTCCACCGGGTCCAGGCCCGGATCGACGTGCGCTACGAGATCAGCAACCGGTACCACTCTCCGGTGCGCAGCACCTTTGCCGTCGAGCTCAACCTGGGCCTGGACGGACGGGTGGGGGACGCGGTCGCTATCAAGCTGGACGACGGTCGAAGCATCCCCGTCACAAAGCGCGGCAAGGTCGAGTCCATCCGTCAGCTGGCCCTGGTGGACAAGGCCCGGCAGCTGGCTGTGCGGCTGGCCGTGGAGCAGCCCGCGACCCTGTGGTTCTACCCCGTGGAGTGTGTGGTGGCGGGCCGTGGCGGTCTGGAAACGGTCTACCAGGGCCCGTGTCTGCTGCTCAGCTGGCCCGTTAGCCTCTGGGGCGAGGAGCGCGTGCGGCTGGACCTGTCGCTGGCGGTGCAGCTGCAGCGGTAGCACCGGGCTCTCCCGGAGATCTCCATGGCCGTCGGCAGCTTCGTCCTGGTCCTCCACGGGCACCTCCCCTACGTGCTAAAGCACGGTCGTTGGCCTCACGGGGAGCACTGGCTCTTCGAGGTGGCGGCCGAGACCTGGATGCCCCTGCTGGGCGTGATCGATGAGTGCCTGGCCCAGGACCGACGCTTTCCCGTGACCCTGGGGCTGACGCCTGTGCTGCTGGAGCAGCTCGCCCACGATGCCTTCAAGGGGGGCTTCGTGGTCTGGCTCGACGAACGCATCGCCCGGGCATCCCGGGACGAGGCCGAGTTCCGCAGCGCGGGCGAGCTGCACCTGGCCTATCTGGCCGGGCACTGGCGGGAGCACTACCAGGCGATGCTGTCCCGGTTCGAAGCGCTGGATCGGGACCTGCCCGCCGCATTTGCCCGCCACTGGGACCAGGGCGGCCTGGAGCTCCTGAGCTCGAACGCCACCCACGGGTACATGCCACTGCTCCTGCACGACGCGAGCTGCCAGGCCAACCTGCGGCTGGGACTCGAGACCTCAGAGCGCATCCTGGGCCGCCGACCCCGGGGCATCTGGCTGCCCGAGTGCGCCTACCGCCCAGGCGGGTCGTGGACGCCGCCCGTGCTGGGCGGTGGCGCACGCCTGCGCAAGGGCACGGATCAGATCCTGGCCGACGAGGGGGTCGAGTACACCTTCCTCGACAGCCACCTGCTGACGGGCTCCCGCTCCGAGGGCGTGCGCCAGGACGGGGAATTCCACAAGGTCTCCTGGGAACAGGCCGGCTGGGACCACGGCCGGGGCTGGCGCTCGCCGCTGGAGCCTCATCTGGCCAGCTCGGACGGCGGCGACGGCCGGCTGAGCGTCTTCGCTCGCCACCCCAAGGTCTCCGAACAGGTCTGGTCCGGCGAGGTCGGCTACCCCGGGGACGGGCGCTACCTGGAATTCCACAAGCGGCACGGCCAGGCGGGTCTGCGCTACTGGAAGGTGACCGGCCGCGACGTGGATCTGGGCGACAAGGCCGCCTGGCACCCCGACGACATTCCCGGAGCGGTGCACGGTCACGCCCAGCACTTCGCGGCCAGTGTGCGGGCCCTGCTGACCGAACACCGCGAGGCGACCGGCCGACATGGTGTCGTGGTGGCGAGCTTCGACGCCGAGCTCTTCGGCCACTGGTGGCACGAGGGCGTGGGGTTCTTGCGCGACGTGATGCTGGCCCTGCAGGCCGATCCCCAGGTCGACACCGAGACCGCCGGAGAGTTCCTGGACGGGCACCCCCCCGACAAGGTCTGCTGGATCCCCGAGGGGTCCTGGGGCGCAGGCGGGGATCACCGGGTCTGGCTCAACGAGGAGCTGCGCTGGACTTGGGAGGTCGAGTACCGCGCAGAGGAGCGCTTCGGCCAGCTGTGCCTGACCCTGCCGTGGCAGACCCACGCCCGGGTCCGAGGGGCCCTGGAGCGAGCGGGCCGGGAGCTGCTCCTGCTCCAGGCGTCGGACTGGCAGTTCGTCATCCACACCCGCGGGGCCCAGGACTATGGGCTGAAGCGCTTCGCCCTACACGCCACGCGCTTCGACCGCATGTGCGAGGTGGCCGAGGATCTCGCGGCGGGCAAGCGGCTCAGTCCGGTCCAGCGGGCCCAGCTGTCCGAGGTCGACACCCACGACGACATCTTCCCGGTGGGGCCCCTGCGGCTGGACCTGTGGGACACCGGCGACCTTGGCTGAGCTCCGACGGGACCCGCTGACCGGCGGGTGGTCCCTGGTCAGCAGCGAGCGTCGACGGCGGCCAGCTCACCTGGGGGACGAGCCCCGACCCACGCCCTGTGCCCTGTGCCCCGGACAGGGCTCGCCCCTGGAGCTTGCGCGGGGAGAGCGAGGCGTTCGCGTCGTCGCCCACGGTCGTCCCGCCCTGCGGGTCGAGCGGTCCTGGCGAGCCCCCCGGGGAGACTCGGCCCCGGCGGTGGGGGCCCACGAGGTCCTGATCGAGGGCGACTCTCACACCTGGGCGGGCTGGGCACCGCGGCGAGCCCTGCTCCACGAGCACCTGGTGCTGCTCGAGGCGCGCTGCCAGGATCTGGCCCAGGACGCTCGCCTGGTGTCGATGATCTGGGTGCGGGACCAGGACACGGGGCTGGCGCCCCCAGGCACCCACCCCCACGGACAGCTCTTTGCGCTGCCCGTGCCGTTGGCGGGTCCCCCCGTGCCGCGCCCGGCGCCCGACCGGACCCTCTGCTCGGCGGGCGACGCCCGGGCCGTGGTGGTGCCGGCACCGCAGCGAGACTTCCAGCTCGCCGTGTGTCCCGGCGAGTCCATGTCGGACACGGCCCAGGTTCTGTGGCGCACCCTGGTGGCGGTGGAGCAGGCGCTGGCATCCCCCCCGGTCAGCTGCGCCTGGACGCGACCTGCACAGGGTCGGCAGGGCGTGATCCTGGTGCAGCCGTGGCTCGAGCGGCCCGGTGGCCTCGACCTGGTGCCGCTGGGCTTTGCGACCTGGTCCCCGTCACAGGCCGCAGCCACGCTTCGAGCCGCGCTACCCCGGGTGGCCTGAGCGGGATCAGCCCTCGGCGTCCTCGTCCTCGTCCTTGTCCTTGTCCTTGTCCTTGTCCTTGTCCTTGTCCTTCTTCTTCTTCTTCTTCTTGTCCTTCTTCTTCTTCTTCTTGTCCCCGTCGTCCTCTGCCGGCTCCTCTTCGGCCGGGGCCAGGTCGGGACAAGAGGCACGGAAGTCGGGGGCGTCGCCAAACACCGCCCAGCTCCCCACCAGGGTCTCGTCGGGACAGCGCACCTGGATCAGGTGGGTGCCCCCCACGATCTCCAGGTTGGACGAGACCTGGGCGCCGTCCACCCAAGCGGTCACGCCGTCGGGAGGGCTCACCGTGATCAGGCTTCGACTGTCGACCTCTGAACGCAGGGCCTCGAACAGGGCCTGGGCCTGCTGGTCGGCCACCAGGCCGCTGTCCCAGGAGTAGTAGAGGTCCTTTTCGAGCGCCTTGCGCCACCAGGTGAGGGCGGCCTCGTCCTTGTCGCCGGCGAAGAACTCCATCACGCCCTGGTAGTAGAAGATGCCCGCCAGCGTGTAGCTCTGGACCACGTTGGCTTGGGTCGGTGCTTCGGACTCGGCCTGGGTGAGGAGGTCCTTGGCCGTCGGAAAGTCTCCGGACGCGATGGCCTGGATCGCAAAGGAGAGCTTGTCCTCGACCGAATTCGCGTGGGCGGCGGGAGCGGCCAGCAGTCCAAGCATGGACAGGGCGCTCAGGCGGGCGATGAGAGGGCGGGACGTCATGGGATTTCAGCCTACACGCTCAGGCGGAGCGGGGGGGAGGGGAAGGCGGGGGCCCTGGCGCCGAGGCCGGCCCGGTCGCCCGGATCACTCGATGTAGCCCAGATCTCGGAGCTGTTGTTCCGTCTCGGGGTCGATCACGGGCTGGACCACCGGGGCGGTG
This sequence comes from uncultured Enterobacterales bacterium, assembly GCA_964519895.1. Taxonomy (GTDB): domain Bacteria; phylum Myxococcota_A; class UBA796; order UBA796; family CAJQPC01; genus CAYFPX01. The sequence continues at coordinate 24,449 of CAZFLE010000022.1, forward strand.
CCAGCGACCTGGGCGTCCAGGAACCGCCCCAGGCGCTGGGCGCGCTCCAGCGGCGGCAGGCCGGAGCCGTCGCCGGGGGCGGGCATGGACAAGAGGTCCAGGGTCTCGGACGGGTCGTCGGCCAGGTTGTAGAGCTCGTCCCGCTCCGCCCCGTGGATGAGCTTCCAGGGCCCGAGTCGCAGGGCCTTGCGCTCCTGGCCGTAGCGCACCGCCTCGGCGATGGATGGCCACGCCGTGACCGGCACCCCCGGGGGCTGATCCAGGGCCAGGTACATGTCGCGCACAGCCCGAGGGCAGCGATCGATGCAGTCCTTGGCGCTCTCTGGACCCTCGCCGGGCACACAGTCTCGCGCGGGGGCCGGGTGCTCGCAGAGCTCGCGGCGCACGGGCAGGCCCAGGGCCTCGAAGAGCGGCAAGCCATCGATGGCGCCCCGGGGCTTCTGCCCGGTCAGGGTCAACAGCGTCGGGAGCACGTCGGTGGTGCGCACCGGGCGGTCCACGAGGCCAGGTCGCAAGGCCCGGGGACGGTAGACGACCAGCGGGACGCGCACGAGCTCCTCGTAGACGGTGTGGCCGTGCCGGGTGCCTGCTGGGATGGGCTGGTCGGGGTAGGCGCCTGGGTGCTCCGAGAACTCCTCGCCGTGATCGGCGGTCACGACGACCCAGGTGTTGTCTGGGAGCGCCCTCAAGACCCTGCCCAGCTGCTCGTCCATGAACCGGACCTCGGCGTCGTACAGCCGCTCGACCGGATCGGCGTAGTCGTCCGGGAGCGCGGCCAGGTGCCGCTCAGGGGGCGTGTAGGGGCCGTGAGGGTCCATGAAGTGGAGCATCAGGAACCAGGGCGTCGCGCCCTGGGAGCGGATGAAGGACAGGGCCTTGTCCGCCTGTCTATCGGCCGGCGTGTAGGAGCGATCCGGCAGCAGGGTCAGGCCCACCTGGTCCAGGGGCTGCAGGATCAGGGGCATGTGGCCCAGCCCCAGAGCGTCGTCGTAGTAGTCGAAGCCCTGGTCCAGGCCGAACAGGCCCTTGAGCCAGGCATTCGTGACGATGCCGCCGGTCGCGTACCCGGCCCGCTGCAGGTACCGGGGCAGCGTGCGGGCACCGGGCGGCAGGCTCGACTGCAGGTTCCGCGTGCCGTCGTTGATGCCCGCGCCGTGATGCTCGGGCTCCAGGCCGGTCAAGATCGAAGCAAAGGCGGGCAGGGTCCAGCCCGCACCGGACATGGCCTGGGTGTAGACGAAGCTGCGCTCCGCCAGCCGGTCCAGGTTGGGGGTCAGGTCCAGCTCGGCGCCGGTGGCCGTCAGACGGTCGGCCCTCAGGGTGTCGACCACCACCAACAGGATCGCGGGCTTGTCGGCGGATCGGGCCCGGGGCTGGGGAAAGGACGGCTCGAAGAACGCCGGAAGCGGGATCCGCACCACCCAGAACACCACCGCAGCCACCAGGGTGATGCGGAGGGGCCGGGGTGTGCGGGCCTCGACCATCCGGGCCACCCCGACCGCCACGACCGCCCCGAGGGCCAGGATCGCCAGGTCCACGGTCAGGGCCCGGGTCGAGAAGGCGCTGCCTAGGGCGTTGAGGTTGGCGACCAGGATCAGGACCGTCACGGTCCAGGCGCCGGCCAGTCCGCCCCAGCGAAGCTGCTCCCGCTGCTTGGTCAGGTAGAGCGCGGTGATCATGAAGCCGCCGCACAGGAGCATGGCGACGCTGAAGCCGGGCCAGCCGGGCAGGGTGCGCTCGGCGAGCTGAAAGGACAGACGCCCCCCGAGCAAGAACGTCGCTGTGCCCGCCCAGATCCACCAGGCCAGGGCCAGCTGGCGGGCGCCCAGCGCCCCCATCAAGGCCCCGACGACGCCGGGCACCAGCATGTACAGGGGCGCCAGCTGGAGCAGCTCACCAACCCGCAGGGGGGGCTGGGCCAGGGCGAAGTTCGCCAGCTCCTCGGCCCCGAAGAACGCCAGTCCCGTGGCCAGTCCGAGGGCCAGTCCTCGCAGCAGCAGCTCTCTGTCCATTCCGCAACAGCCTTGGCAGCGTGCGCAGGATAGCGCGGGCTCCCCAGGGATGCCCGGTCATGAGAATCCGCTACTTCGCCTACTTCTACCCGCCCTGCATCGGCGGAGGCGAGGTGATCCTGGCGCAGCAGGCCAAGACCCTGGCGCGACGGGGCCACGAGGTGCACGTGCACTGCACGGCCTTCACGAACCTGGACCTGTCCACGCGCACCGACGCCGGGCTCAGAGTCGAGGACGGCGTGCACGTGCACCGCCACGAATCGCGGGTGCTGCCCTTCCACAACCCTCTGGAAAAGGACGCCGTCACGCCCGGCATGTGGCGCCACGCGTGGGCGCCAGCCGACCTGCACGTGTGCATGGGCTACCCCTCACTCCACCTGGACGCCTGCAGCCTGGTCCACAGGCTCCGCGGGACGCCGCTGGTGGTCCAGAACTACGTGACCGCCGACTTCCTGGACGAGATCCTGGACGGCCAGGGGGGCGCGAACAAGGCCCTGCGCAGCCGCTACTGGCGCAGCTGGGTCCGGCGGCAGCTGGCTGCGGCGGATCTGGTGCTCGCCGACTCGCCGGTGGCGGCGCGGGGGCTCGCCGACAGGCTGGGCCTGGCCAACGTGGCCTACCACATGGGCTCTGGGGTGGACCCAGGCGAGTTCGCGGCGGTGACCCCAACCCGGGTCGCGGCGGCCCGGGCGCAGCTGGGGCTGGGCACCGAGCGGCTGATCCTGAGCCCTTCGCGCCTGAGCCACCAGAAGGGCGCGGACCTGCTGGTCCAGGCGGCTGGCCCCCTGCTCGACGAGGGCTGGCGTCTGGTCTTCCTGGGTCCGATCAACGAGCCGGACTTCTACCGTCGGGTCCAAGAGCTCGCAGCGCCCTGGGGCGACCGGATCGTGTTCGGACGCTTGGAGCGCCCCGAATTCGTGGCCCTCCTCTCGGACGCCGAGGTGATCTGCCTGCCCAGTCGTGGCGAGGCCGGCGGCGGGGTGGTGCTCGAGGGCATGTGCGCCGGACGCACGGTGGTCACCACCGAGGGGGTCGAGGCCGCCCGGGAGGACTACCTGGAGCACGGCGTGAACGGCCTGATGTGTCCGGTCGACGATGTGCCGGCGCTGCGGGAGTGCCTGACCCACGCGATGACCCAGGACTGCAGCTCGATGCGGCTCGCGGCCCGCGATACCGTCCTGTCCCGGTACACCTGGGAGGCCAGCGTGGACCACCTGTGGAACCTGTGGGCCCAGGCCCTCGGAGGACGCCTTGGCTGACCCGATCCTGAGCGTGCTGATCCCCACGTTGAACCGGGGCAAGCTGTTCCACGACACCGTGCGCCAGGTGCTGGCCCAGTCGTTCACGGACCTGGAGCTGATCGTCATCGATCAGTCCGACCCAGAGCAGCGGGCGGCCAATGAAGCGCTGGTGGCTGAGCTCGCGGACCCGCGCCTGGTCTACCTGCACCTGGCGGTCAAGGGACTGCCCAACGCGCGCAACGAAGGCATGGCTGTAGCCCGGGGGCAGGTCTGGCTGTTCCTGGACGACGACGTGATCCTGTTGGGCGACGTGCTCGCGGCCCACGTGCACGCCTACGACGACCCGGCGGTGGGCGGGGTGACCGGTCGCATCGTCGAGCGCACGGTCCGGCCCAACGTGCCCGACACCAAGAACGAGATCTCCCCGGGGGGCCGGGTGCTCACCAACCTGTGGGGGACCGAGCGCTGTGAGATCCAGACCCTCAAGGGCGCCAACATGAGCTACAGGGCCGACGCTTGCCGCCAGGTCGGTGGCTTCGATCGCATGTACACGGGCACCGCCCTGCTCGAGGACACCGACTACAGCGAGCGCATTCGCGCCGCCGGCTGGACCCTGCTCTTCCTGCCCGAGGCCGAGCTGGTCCACCTGTCCGCCCTGTCCGGAGGCGTGCGGGTCGAGGACGCGCTGAGGACCGAGTACTGGCGCTTCCGCAACTGCACCTACTGGTCCCTGAAGCACCGGGGCACGACCACCTTGCCGCTGGTCGCCGCGACCTATGGCGGGATCGCGTTGAAGCGGGCGCTGGAGTGGCGTCGGCCCCAGGCGGTGAGGGAGCTGGCGCGGGCCTTTGCCGACGGCATCAAGGCCTGGCGCGAGGGACCCGATCAGGGCATCCCAGAGCGGGGCTGAGGGCGACAGCTCAGTCCGACGGGGTCCTCGTGGTCAGGCCCACCCCGACCAGCACCAGGGCACCCCCGGCGACCTCGAGCCACCCGGGCACCTCGGCGAAGAGCACGACCGCGAGCAGGGCCGCGCCCACCGGCTCCAGCAGGATGAAGACCGACGCCACCGACGCCTTCACATACTTCACGGAGTACATGAACCCGTTGTGGCCCAGCAGCTGTGGCCCCACGGTGAGCCCCAGGAGCGCCAGCCAGGCGCTGCCGCTGTAGCCCCACAGCGGCGCCTGGAGGCCCAGGGCCAGAGGCGCGAGCACGGCGGCCGCAGCCAGTGAGACACAGCCGGCGTAGCTGGCGATGCCGACCCGCTGGCGAACCCTGCGACCGACGAGCAGGTACAGGGACCCGAACACCCCGCCCAGCAGCGCCAGCCCGTCGCCGTAGAGCGTGGCCGCGCCCCCCTCGCCGCCGCCGGCGAGCAGCAGCACCCCCGGCACCGCGACGCCCAGCCCGAGCCACCAGGCCCGCTTGGGCGGCTCCTTCCAGCCCAGCCACTCCACCAGCGCCGTCCAGACCGGGTTCAGGGTCACCAGGAGCGTGCTGCGCATGACGGTCGTGTGGCCCAGGCTGGCAAACCAGGACCAGAAGTGCAGGGCCAGGAACACCCCCGCCAGGCCGGTCCACAGAGCGTCGCGGCGGGACATGGGTCGCACGGCCGGCAGCAGGAGCAAGCCCACCCCGGCCGTGCGCCACAGGCCGACAGCGACGGGGTGCACGCCGTCGGCCAGCCGAACAAGCGGCGCAGCAGCGCTCACCGCCACCACGGCCACCGCCATCACGCCCACCACGTGCAGGGGCACTCCTGTGGCCGGCGCTAGCTTCGGTGGAGCACGCACAGGACCTCGACGTGGGGCGTCTGGGGAAACATGTCCAGGACCTCCAGGCGGTGGATCCGGTAGCCGGCGGCCAGGGCTGGACGCAGATCCCGGGCCAGGGCGCCCACGTTGCAGCTCACGGTCACGATGCCCCTGGGGCGGGCGGGCATGAGCTCAGCGAGCACCCCCGGTGCGCCGGCTCGAGGCGGATCGAGGACCAGCACGTCGAATGGGTGCTGCCCGAGCTGGACCCGATCGGCGTCCCCGCGGATCAGCGTGGGGGTCAGACCCAGAGCCGCCGCGCTCCGGCGGGCGTCAGCCACGGCGCCGGCGTGGGACTCGATCGCCGTCACCGGTACCCCGGCCGCAGCCAGGGGCAGGCCCAGGTTGCCCGCCCCGCTGTAGAGCTCCAGCAGTGCTTCGGGCGCCAGGGCCAGGACCTGGTCCCGGACCTGTGCGACCAGGATCTCGTTCACCGCCAGGTTGACCTGGTAGAAGGTCCGCGGCCCCAGGTCCAGGACGAGCTCGCCCACGCGCAGGCGGGTCCGGGCGTCGCCCTGGATGACCTGGTTCCCCCGCGCCACGCCGACCCAGGGTCCCCTCAGGGCGTCCAGAGCGGACCGCTGGCCCCCATCGAAGGCGAGCACCACCCGCTCGCCGTCGCTGCGCAGCTCGACGCTCCGGGCCCCCGGCACCGGCGGCAAGACGGACAGAGCGGCCTGGAGCTCCGGACGAGCGATGGCGCAGGTGCTGACCGGCACGCGGTCGTGGCTGCGGGGTGGCGAGTAGGACCAGGCCCCCCTTGGCCCAGGACGCAGAGTGATGCGGGCCCGGTAGCCCAGCTCCTGTGGCGAGCGATGCACGGCGTCGACCGCATGGCACAGGACCTGTTCCACCCTCGCGACCTTGGCGTCGAGCTGGTCCGGCAGCGTCCGGGTCATCCACGGGCAGCCACCACAGCGGTCCTGCACCGGGCAGGCGAGGGGGGCGGACATGGAGGGCCTCGGGTCGCCCGGGTTAGCCTGGAGAGGTCCAGGAGCGTGCGTGCAGGCCGCCAATTCCTATCCCGTCCAGGTCCACCTGAGGGTGCGCGAGCGCGACCTGAACCGCCAGGGCATCGTGGACGAGTCGGTGTTCCTCACCTACTTCCAAGAGGCCCGGCGGGCCTATATCGGCGCCCTGAATGCCCTCGAGGACGACTTCCGCTTCCGGGTCTTCGACGCCAGGGTGCTGCTGGAACAGGTGGTCACCCACGACGACGAGCTCGCCATCCGCGTGCGCTGCGACGAGCTGACCGCCAAGTCCTTCCGGCTCCAGTACATGGTCTGGAACCGCATCTCGCGCGACCAGGTCGCACGGGGCAGCTCTATCCTGATCCTGCTCGATCACTACGGCACCGACAGCAGCCTTCCCCGGGTCTTTCGGGAGCGGGTCGAGGCGCTCGAGGGCCGGGCCTTCCCCGAGCCCAGCTGAGACCGTGGCCAACGAGCCCCCCCGAGACGGTCGCTTGCTGGCCGAGGCCCTCGAGGATCGCCAGACCGGACCGGTGCGCCGGCTCCGACGCAAGCTGGAGCGCCTGGTCCGCTTCGTCCGGGATCCGGCCCAGTGGTCCGCAGACCGCTATCGCAAGTCCGACATGGCCCTGTTTGCGGCAGCGCTCAAGGACACGTGGCGGGACCCGCCCGACGAGGTGGCCGAGGACGGGGCAGGGGAGTAGGCTCCAGGTCCCGTCGGAGTCCCCAATGATCAGCTTTCGCAAGGCCCACGGCCTCCAGGTGATCGCCCGCCAGGAAGGCGCGATCATCGGGCGCTTCGACGACTTCCAATTCGACCTGGAGACCCGAGCGATCTACGGCTACCGGATCAAGGGCACGGGCATGTTCGCCAAGGCCGGCGGCGTGGCCGCCACGTCCCTGGACCAGATCGGCCGCGACGTGGCCTTTGTCGGTGCAGAGGACACCGTCGAGTGGTCCGGCGCCGGCCGCAACGTCGAGGACGGCCGTGCCTGGGCCAGTCAGTACCGGGGCACCCGGGTGATGAGCCGCAACGGGGTGTCCCTGGGCACGGTCGAGGACTTCGTCTTCGACCCCGCCAGCGACGCCGTGCTGGGCCTGGTGCTGGACGGCGAGCGCCTGGTCGAGCTGGGCCCGCCGGTGGCGACAGGCCCAGCTGCCGTGATCATCGAGGACGCCACGATGCTCCAGGACCTGCCAGCCGAGGAACGCAGCGGCCCGGGCGAGGCCGACTGGCGCAAGTGGTTCCGCTTCGGACGCACCGACGACGAGGGCTGAGCGGCCCTACTGCCCGTCGGCCGGCTCCAGGGTCGCGCCGACCGCCAGGGCCAGGCTGCCGGGGTCGAACCAGGTCAGCACCACGTCGTCGCCACCCGCCGAGTTGGGCACGACCAGGCCCACCAGGTTGTCGACCCCGGTGGTGACCACGGTGCTGTCGTCGGCCTGGTCGAACACCATGGGACTGACCCAGCCGTCGGTGAAGAGCAGGCGCAGCGGGGCGGCCGGGCTGTGGGCGAACAGCGTCACCCCGCCGCCTTCGATGGCGACGATGTAGCCGCTGGGGCGGTAGGTGGACATGAGCTGTCCCACGGGCCCGTCGTGCAGGAACACGACCTCCCAGCCGTCAGGATCCTCCACGATTGCGTCCACGCTCATGGCGTCTCCGCGGGTCCGGGCCTCGCGCAGGCCGTCGTCGTCCTGGAAGATCGCGGCGACCGCCTCCTGGTCTTCGGTCAGCACGATGCCGGCCGGCAGCACCAGGATGTCCTCGGTGGCTGATTCGACCGCGACGAAGGCCTGCGGACCGTTGGCCAGGGCCGCGCTGGAGGCGGTCATCAGGGCGAGCGCGAGGGCGGGGCGAGCAGCGGTCATGGAGGCTCCGAGCAGGGGGCCCCCTCGGGGCCCGGCCCCCCTCTTGGCGGATCCAGCCCGGCGGGACTTGAGGGCGTCCGGGATCAGTCCAGATCCACCACGGCCTGACAGGCGCCACACGCCACGCAGGCGCCGCCCAGCACGCCCTCGTCGTAGAAGCCGTCGTCCCACCGCTCGACCATCAGCAAGGCCAGGCCGCGCTGGCCGCAGGCACAGTCCACCCGCTTCAGCGCCCCGGGCTCGGCCGACGGGGGATCCTGGCGCACCTTGGCGGCCACCACAGCCTGGTGGCCACAGCCGCCGCACTGCCCCCACACCCGCCCTCGGAAGTCACCCGGGCGGTCCTGGGCATGGCGCTCCAGGGACACCTGCAGGACCGGGTGACCACAGCTGCCACACACCGCCGGCCAGGTCCGGTGACTGCAGTCCGGGTAGGCGTGAGCCGCCAGGCGTGCCTCGCCAAAGACGCGCAGCGCCGAGCGGAGCTCGCTGACCCTCGCGTCTAGTAGGTCGGCAGGGACGGGTCGATCTCCCGCGCCCAGGCGTTGATGCCCCCCTCCAGATTGAACAGGCGCTCGAACCCGAGCCCAGCCAGGGTGGTGGCCGCCGTGGCGCTGCGCACGCCGCCCTTGCAGTGGATCAGGATGTCCCGATCCCTCGGGAGCTCGCTGGCGATGGCGGCCACGTCCTCGTGGGCCTGGAGCCGGTCGGCCCAGTCCAGGCGCACGATGGCGGCCTCGTGGGGCTTGCGCACGTCGAGCACGTAGGGCTTCCAGCCCTGGGCTCGGCGGGCGGCGATCTGGTGCACGCTCAGGCGCTGGAAGGGCTCGGCCACGGGGGTCTCCGGGGGGGTGGGGATGCCGCAGAACTGCTGGTAGTCGATGAGCTCGGTGACCGGCTTGGCCGCTGGGTCCTTTCGCAACTTGAGCGTGCGAAAGGTCATGTTCAGCGCGTCATAGAGCAACAGCCGACCGCTCAGGGTGTCGCCTTGACCCAGGAGGATCTTGATCGTCTCGGTGGCCTGGATGCAGCCGATCACCCCGGGCAGGATGCCCAGCACGCCGCCTTCGGCGCAGCTGGGGACCAGCCCCGGCGGCGGCGGCTCCGGGTACAGGTCCCGGTACTGGGGCCCGCCCTCGTGGTTGAAGACCGAGGCCTGGCCCTCGAACTTGAAGATCGAGCCGTAGACGTTGGGCTTGCCCAGCATCACGCAGGCATCGTTGACCAGGTAGCGGGTGGGGAAGTTGTCGGTGCCGTCCACCACCACGTCGTAGGGCGCCAGGATCTCCAGGGCGTTGTCCGACGTCAGGGCTTCCTCGTAGACGTCGACCTGGACGTGGGGGTTGATGTCGTGGATGCGCGCCTGGGCGCTGAGCACCTTGCGCACGCCGACGCTCTCGGTGCCGTGGATGATCTGCCGCTGGAGGTTCGACTCGTCGACCACGTCAAAGTCCACGATGCCGATCCGGCCCACCCCAGCCGCCGCCAGGTACATCAGCAGCGGCGAGCCCAAGCCGCCGGTGCCCACGCACAACACCGAGCCGGCCTTGAGCTTGCGCTGGCCGTCCATGCCGACCTCGTCGAGGATGAGGTGGCGGGAGTAGCGGGCGATCTCGGCGTTGTTGAGGTCTGGCAGGCTCACGGGGCGCCCCCGGCGATGGAGGGCACGATGGTGAGCTCGTCGCCAGCCGAGACTGGGGTCGCTTCGCGGTCCAGGAAGCGGATGTCCTCGTCGCCCAGGTAGACGTTGACGAAGCTGCGCAGCCGACCATCGGCGCCGCGCAGGTGCTGTGCCAGGTCGGGGTGGCGAGTGGTCAGGGCGGCCAGGACCTCGGCCACCGTGGTGCCGTCGACGGAGACGGCGGCCTGGCGGTCGGTGTAGGCCCGCAGCGGGGTCGGAATGCGAACGGTCACGGCCATGGTTCAGGGCTCCTGCCAGACGTGGTGCTCGGAGAGGTATCGCTCTCCGCTGTCCGGGAACACGGTCACCACCACCCCTTGGTCCAGGGACCGGGCGATCTCCAGGGCTCCCCACAGGGCCGCACCGGACGAGACGCCTGCCAGCAAGCCCTCTTCCCGGGCCAGTCTCCGCACCAGCGCCAGGCTCTCCTCGGTGGGTGCACCGAGCTTGCGGGCCGCCAGAGATGGATCGTAGATGGCCGGGACCAGGGCGCTCTCCATGTGCTTGAGCCCCTCCAGTCCGTGAAAGGGCGAGTCGGGCTCGATGGAGATGCAGCGGATGTTCGCGTCCTGCTCCATGAGGAAGCGGGAGGTGCCCGTGAAGGTGCCGCTCGTGCCCAGGGTCGCCACGAAGTGGGTGACCCGACCCCCGGTGTCGCGCCAGATCTCGGGGCCCGTGCCCCGGAAGTGCGCCTGCCAATTGGCGTCGCTGCTGTACTGGTCGCAGTAGAACAGGCTGTCGTCGGCGGCGGCCAGAGCCCGGGCCTCGACGATGGCCCCATCCGATCCCTCGAGGGGATCGGTCAGGACCAGCTCGACGCCATAGGCCGCCAGGACCCGCTTGCGCTCGGCGTTGGCGTTGGCGGGCAGGCACAGCTTGACCCGGTAGCCCCGCAGGGCCGCGACCATGGCGTAGGCGATCCCGGTGTTGCCAGAGGACGCGTCCAGCAGGGTCATGCCTGGCTGGAGCTCGCCAGACGCCTCCGCAGCCTGCACGATGCCCCAGGCCGCGCGATCCTTGACCGAGCCCCCGGGGTTGAACCACTCCAGCTTGGCCCAGACCTCGACGCCGTCGGGCAGCCCCTGGGCCAGCCTGCGAATGCGCACCAGCGGGGTGTTGCCGATGCGGCTCAGCACCCAGCGGCCTCCTGGATCGCAGCCCATAGATCCTCTGGGGCCGCCAGACCGCCCAGGCCCACGTCGCCACAGGCCAGGGCCTTGTCGACGGGCGCCACCACGCGGTAGCGATCCAGCTCGCGCACCCAACCCAGGTTGCGCTGGACCACCGGGTGGAACCACATCTCGGTGTTCATCGCCGGGCCGAGCACCACCGGCACACCCCGGGGCAGAGCCATCATCACGGTGCTCAGGGCGTCGTCGGCCAGGCCGCAGGCGAGCTTGCCCAGGGTGTTGGCGGTCATCGGGGCCACGGCCGCCACCGTCGGCCACTTGGCCCACGCGATGTGGTCGATGGTGCCGGTCTCGCCCCCCTGGAAGGTGTCCAGCATGACTGGATGCCCGGTGAGGGTCTCCAGGGTCAGCGGGCCGACGAAGCGGGTGGCGTTGGCGCTCATGACGACCCGCACGTCGGCCCCGGCCTTGGTCGCCAGGCGCACCAGCTCGCAGGCCTTGTAGGCGGAGATGCCGCCCGAGATGCCCAGCAGCAGGCGCATCACTGGTCCTCGCCCAGAGTCGGCTCGGCGCTGTCTCGGGCGCTGGTCAAGAAGCCCCGGTACAGCCTCGCGGCGTCGCTGTTGTCGAAGATCGCGAAGTGCCCGTCGTCGGGGAACTGGCCCAGGCCCGCGGTGATCGACTGGCCGTCGAAGGCCACGGCTGTCCCGGCTGTCGGCAGCGAGACCACGTCGGGCAGCTCGAGACGGTGGGCGTCGTCCAGGTGGGCCAGAGGGTCCAGGATGGGCAGCCCGCCGGCCGCAGCCATGGCTTCGGTCGTCATGGACGGCGTGTACTCGTCGAGGAGGCCTTCGGTCATCATCACGTGGACCGGGCCGTGGCCATAGCGGTGGTCCAGCAGGAACCAGTGGGGGGCGTAGTTGATTGGATCCGTGATCTCGCTCAGGAGCTGGATCAGCCCGGTCACCGGGTGGAGCACGTCGAGGGCCTCGTCGGGGTCCAGGGCCAGCACGCCGCGCATGAGCTCTTCGATGTCCAGTCCGCCTTGCTTGCGGTGGACCAGGGTGTAGGACAGTCCGCCCCCGGCGCCGGACAGCGCGAGCGCATCGACCAGGCCCCCCAGGAAGGGTGCCGCCAGCGCACCGGTCAGCCCGCCTTGGGAGTGGCCCAGGAAGTAGACCTGGTCCGGGTCCAGCAGCACCTGCTCTCCGTCGGCGTCGAAGACGTGCTGTCGTCCGGTGAGCACGTGGGCCTGGTAGACGGCGTCCAGGGCACCCTGGCGGAAGTTGGACAGGGCCGCGTCGGGGTTCAGGTAGTTGAAGGTGTGGAGCTCGACCTGGGTGTCGCCCGTGGCCCGATCACCGTGCAGGGGCTGGCTGATGCCCAAGGTGGCGAAGCCCCCCTTGGCCAGCATGCTCGCCGGCTCCAAGCCGCTCTTGCTGTCGCAACAGGTCCGGTGATCGCCCCCGGTGCCGTGGGCGTAGATGACCACGGGCCAGCCGCCGGCAGGGGGATCGCCCGACGCCGGCCACGCCAGGGTAAAGGCGACGTCTTCCCAGGTGTAGACGGCCGGGCGGCCGTCTTCGTCCCGGGCGAAGCCGCCGCCCTCGTCCCAGTAGGGCCGGTCCCCGTGCTGCCACAGGGGCACCTGGAGCGTGCCCTCCCAGGCCTGGAAGAACTGGTTGTCCTCGGCGGGCGCGAGGGCCTGGTCCCACGGGGGCACCGCCAGGCCATTGCGCACCCACCAGGACCACTCCCCGAGCTCCTCGAGCGGCGCCTGGGTGGTGAACACGGTGCCGACGGCGATGTCCCCGACAGAGACGCCCAGGGCCAGCAGCTCAGCGTGTACCGGCGCCCAGGTGTCGTGGTCCGGATGGTCGGCACGCCAGACCTCCTCGAACAACGGATGTCGGGCGGCCACCGCCGTGGTCACCAGGGCCGCATAGGTCGTCGAGGACCGCAGCGGGGTCCCGTGGAGGGGGGCCACGGTGAGCAGGTTCTCGGGTTGATAGGCGGTCTGCTCGGCCTGGAAGTCCCAGATCAGGGGAATGCGGCGGCCCCGCTCCGGCGAGTCGGGGTCCACGTCCAGGAGCATGATGGCGGCCCCGGGGGCGACCGTGCTGTCCAGATCCCCCAGCAGGTCCAGGTCCAGTCCGCGATCGAAGCGGAAGGTGATGGTCGGGTTCGTGCCCGCCCCGTCCAGCTCGGCGGCCAGGGCCACGTACTCGTCGAGCAGCGGGTTCGCACTGGGGTTCGGGAACCCGGCCAGATCCGGGCCTCCGCTGGCCGTCACGCGCAGGTAGGACGGCATCGGCGCGTCGAAGAACCCGCCGCCGTGGTCCACGATCGGGTTCGGCAGCGGCGAGCTGCAGCCCGCGAGCAGCGCGAGGGTCGACAAATGGGTCACAGGACCAGGCTATCCGGGCGTACCGCACCTTGACAGTGCACTGACCCGCTCAGGCGCTAAGCTGCCCCTGGAGAGCCTTGGAGTTCCCATGCACCGCACCCTTCCCGCAGTCTTTCTCATGGGTGGCCTGCTGGCCGCAGGCTGCAACACCGGCAAGATCACGCTCGGGGCCGGTCCCGAGCCCGACGCGCGCCTGGTGGCCGACGTCTTCACCTGGAAGTGCGCCGACTTCGACTCCTCGGGCAAGGTCGAGAGCGAGTGGCTCGGCGTGTTGGCCTTCGAGGTCGCCCTCCAGTACGCACCCGACGGCCTCGAGGAAGACAGTTTCCCCGCCCCCGGAGACTGCGCGGCCGACGTGGTGTTGTTTCCCCGGGACGCCGGTGAGTCCGGGTCCTCCATCCCCGACATCGACGACGAGCCGGACTGGGCCGGGGCGACGCGCAGCGGCGAGCTCGCCGACGAGGGCCACGGGTTCTACATCGACGAGGTCACCGAGGACTACCTGGGCTGCGCCGAGGCCGAGGAGGCCCTGTCCGAGGGCGTGACCCTGAGCGACGCCGGCAGTCTGGACGGTGCGACCACCCCCGGCGCGGGCACCCTGACCGACGTGACCTTCGACCCGGATCCGTCCGAGGGCGTCGCCTTCGGCGACGAGATCGACGTGGAGTGGGACGTCGAGGACTGGGACACGACCTGGATCCAGGTCCGACAGGAGCGCGACGGCGAAGCCTGGTTCAGCGTCACCTGCAACACCACCGGCGAGACCGAATTCACGCTGGACAACGCGGTCTGGGACCTGCTCGAGTCCACCTTCAACTCCGACGTCATCAACCTCTACGTCGGCTTCGAGAACGGCGATGAGCAGGTGACCGACGCCGATCAGCGGGTGTTCACCTACTCCAGGGCCATCCACGTGGCCGTGGTCCAAGAAGACTGAGCCCGCCGGGACTCTCCCGGTTTGACACCGCAGCCCCCCGAATGTCAGCATCGCCGCCGCCCCTGCCAACGACTGGTCGCGGCCCCTTGGACAGATGGATCCCAAGACCGTCCTTGTTGTGCACCCCAACCCGGCCACCCACCGCAAGGTGGACGAGGCCCTGGGCCGGACCGGCTTCCCGGTGCTGCATGCGCGGGGCTCAGAAGGCATGGACGACGTCCTGGAAGGCCAACAGGTCGACGTGGTCCTCAGCGCGATCACCCTCGACAGCACCAATGGCTACGACCTGGCGCGGAACCTCCGCGACCGCTTCCCGGCGGCCCTGATCTTCCTCCTCGCGGGCGGCTTCGAGGTCTACAACGGCAGCCGGGCCGAGTCCTGCGGTGTCGACGGCCGCATCGGGGTGCCCTTCACCCCCATCGGCCTGCGGGCAGTGCTCGAGGACAAGCTGGGCAAGCTGCCGCGGCTGCCGGACCTCCCCACTGCAGGCTCTGGCGACGTGCCGACCTACGACGGCGCCATCCTGGTCGAGGACGCCGACGCCGGCCCGGCGGGGCTCCCCACGCTGGCGGCCCCCAGACCCGGCCCGCCGGCCAGCGAAGAGCGCCTGGCCAGCTTCCTCCCCCGTGACCACCGGCCCGTGAAGCGGGTGTCCGTGGATCCCACCGTCGTTGGACCAGCCCTGGAAAAGGCCGTCCTGGAGGTCCTCCCCGAGGTCGTCGAAGGAGCCCTGCGCACCGCGCTCGCTTCGTCGCCCGACTTCCGCCAGGTGGTCGCCGACGCGGTCAGCGAAGTGCTCCAGGCACGCCTGCCCGAGATCACCGAGCAGGTCCTGGCCCGGGAGCAGTCGGACCGCTGATCGCAGCAGCCTGACCCTGTCCTCGCCGCGTTAGAGCGGCGGCTCTCCACGTCCTCCGAACGATCGGGCACCGCCATGTCTGCCTCTGAGCTCCCCCGCACCTTCGACGCCGCCGCCGCCGAGCAGCGCTACTACGCCTGGTGGGAGGAGAGCGGATTCTTCACGCCCAGCCCCGACGACCCGGGCGAGCCCTACTGCATCGTCATCCCGCCGCCCAACGTGACCGGGTCCCTGCACATGGGCCACGCCATGGACAACACGCTCCAGGACATCCTGATCCGCTACAAGCGCATGGACGGTTTCAACACGGTCTGGATCCCGGGCACGGACCACGCCGGCATCGCCACCGAGATGATGGTCACCCGCAAGCTCAAGGCCCAGGGCGTGGAGCGCCTGGCCCTGGGGCGCGAGGCCTTCCTGGAGAAGGTCTGGGAGTGGAAGGCCGAGTACGGCAACACCATCACCACCCAGCTCCGTCGACTCGGCGTGTCCTGCGACTGGAGCCGCGAGCGCTTCACGATGGACGAGGGCCTGTCCCGGGCCGTGCGCCAGGTCTTCGTGAACCTCTACGAACAGGGACTCATCTACAAGGGTGAGCGCCTGATCAACTGGGATCCTGCAGGCCGGACCGTGCTCAGCGACCTCGAGGTCGAGTACGACGAGGCCCACCAGTCCGAGCTGTGGTCCTTTGCCTACCCCCTGAGCGACGGCTCGGGGGAGATCGTCGTGGCCACCACCCGGCCCGAGACCATGCTCGGCGACACGGCCATCGCCGTGAACCCGGCAGACGAGCGGTACCAGCATCTCATCGGCAAGACGGTGAGGCACCCGATCCTGGACCGGGAGATCCCGATCATCGGCGACAGCATCCTGGTCGACATGGCCTTCGGGACCGGCGCGGTCAAGGTCACCCCCGCCCACGACCCGAACGACTACGAGGTCGGCCTGCGTCACGACCTGCCGTTCATCACCCTCTTCGACGAGACGGCGACGGTCAACGCGGCAGGTGGCCCCTACGCCGGCCAGGATCGCTTCGAGGCCCGCGAGAACATCAAGAGCAGGCTGGCCGAGCTGGGTCTGGACCGGGGCACCGAGGCCCACACCATGCGCATCGGGCGCTCCCAGCGCACGGGCGCCATCGTCGAGCCGATGATCTCCAAGCAGTGGTTCGTGCGCATGAAGCCCCTGGCTGGTCCGGCGCTGGCGGCGGTCGAGAACGGATCAACGAACTTCGTGCCGAAGCAGTGGGAGAACACCTACTTCACGTGGATGCGCAACATCCGTGACTGGTGCATCAGCCGCCAGCTGTGGTGGGGCCACCGCATTCCGGCCTGGGAGTGTGCCGACTGCGGTGAGCAGACCGTGGCCATCCAGGACCCGACGGCCTGCGCACACTGCGAGGGCGTGAAGCTCATCCAGGATCCGGACGCGCTGGACACCTGGTTCTCCAGCGCCCTGTGGCCATTCAGCGTGTTTGGCTGGCCCGACAAGACCCCCGAGCTGGACACCTGGTACCCGGGCGCGGTGCTGGTCACGGGCTTCGACATCATCTTCTTCTGGGTGGCCCGCATGATCTTCAGCGGGGTGCACCACATGGGCGCACCGCCGTTCAAGGACGTGTGCATCCACGGGCTGTTGCGCGACGAGCACGGCCAGAAGATGTCCAAGACCAAGGGCAACGTGATCGATCCCCTCGAGGCCATCGACGAGCACGGCTGCGACGCCTTCCGCTTCACTCTGGCCCAGGCCACGGTCCAGGGCCGCGACCCCCACTGGAACCCCAGGCTGCCCGACGCGAGCGCCCGCTTCGTGAACAAGATCTGGCAGGCCTTCCGCTTCGCCTCCTTGAACCTCGAGGACTACGACGCCGCTGCGGTGGCAGAACCGTCGGTGTACGACCGCTGGATCCTCGTTCGCACCGGCGCCGCCGCGGCCCGGGTGCGCGACGCCCTGGACACCTACCGCTTCAACGACGCCGCCACGGAGATCCACGCCTTCATCTGGGGCGAGTTCTGCGACTGGTACCTGGAGCTGTCCAAGCCGGCGATGAAGGCCGGTGGGCCCGCTCGCGCCGCGGCCCAGCAGACCCTGGTGACCGTGCTGGCGGCCATCGCCCGCCTGATCCATCCGGTGATGCCCTTCCTGAGCGAGGAGCTCTGGCAGCGGCTACCCGACGCGGTCAAGTCTGGGGTCGAGACCGTCATGTTGGCGCCCTACCCTCACGCCGATGACTTCCCCCAGGACGACGCCATCCTGAGCGAGGTCGCGTTCGTGCAGCAGGCGATCGTGGGCTTGCGCAAGCTCAAGAACGACATGGAGCTCTCCCCCAGGGTCGAGCTGGCGCTCCAGGTCCGCGGCGAGCGCACCGACACCCTTGCGGCCCACCTGGGCGGCCTGAGCCACATGGCGAGGGTCGTCTCCATCACCCCCAGCGACGAGCGCCCTCTGGCGTCGGCGACGGTGCCTGTGCCCGGGGCCGAGATCTTCGTGCCCTTGGCCGGGCTGGTGGATCTGGACGCCGAACGCAGCAGGCTGGACGCCGAGCTTCAAAAGGTGGACAAGGACATCCGCGACCTGACCAAGCGCCTGGGCAATCCGGGCTTCGTGGACCGGGCTCCTCCAGACGTCGTCCAGAGATTCAGGGACAAGCTGGTCGCCGCCCAGGCCCGCAGGGAGCAGCTCGCCGCGGCCCGCGAGGCGCTCTCGTGACCCTGGCCGAGCTGGTCCGGCTGGCACTCCAGGAGGACCTGGGGCCAGGGGATCTCACCAGCGCCGCCACCGTCGGGTCCGAGACGCTGGGCGTGGCTCGGATCCGGGCCAAGCAGGACCTGATCCTCAGCGGCACCGAGCCCGCCGCCGAGGCCTTTCGCCAGCGCGGGGTCGGGTGCAAGGCGTTGGCGTCCGACGGCGAGGCGGTGCACGACGGCCAGGCGGTCCTGACCCTGGAGGGCCCGCTGCGGGGGCTGCTCGAGGCCGAGCGGGTGGCCCTGAATTTCCTGATGCGGCTGAGCGGGATCGCCACCCACACCGCGGCGGTGGTGGCGGTCGCCGGCCAGCTGCGGGTGGTCGACACCCGCAAGACCACGCCTCTGCTGCGCACGCTGGAGAAGGCTGCGGTCCGCCACGGGGGCGGCGGCAACCACCGCTTCGGGCTGTTCGACGGCGTGCTCATCAAGGAGAACCACATCATCGGCGCTGGCGGTGTGGCCGCGGCCATCCACGCGGCCCGGGCCACGGCCCACCACCTGCTGCGCATCCAGATCGAGGTCGAGAGCCTGGCCCAGCTCCAAGAAGCCATGGACGCTGGAGCCGATGCGGTGCTGCTCGACAACATGACAGACGACGAGCTCCGCGCAGCGGTGCGCGTCGCAAACGGCCGCGTGATCACCGAAGCCTCGGGAAACCTGGACGGCCCCCGCATCGCCCGGCTGGCCGACAGCGGGCTGGACCAGGTCTCGGTGGGCGGTCTGATCCACCAGGCACGCTGGGCCGACCTGTCCCTGCGGGTAGACCAGGCCCTGTGACCACCCGGCTCCAGGTGCTGGAGCGCCTGGCCGCAGGACCCTGCTCCGGCCAGGAGCTCGCTGACATCCTGGGGGTGTCGCGCACCGCGGTGTGGAAAGCCATCGAAGGCCTGCGCTCCGAAGGGCTCGGGATCGCAGCCGAGCCGGGCCGTGGCTACGCCCTCACCGACCCGGCCGGGTTCGGTTCGGCGACCCTGTCCTGGCGCTGTGCGCGCACCGTGGACTTTCGAGAGACCTGCGCGTCCACGAACCACGAGGCCTTCCAGCGGGGCTTGGGCGCTGCGCCCGGCGGGACCGTGGTGGTGGCGGACCACCAGACCGGGGGTCGCGGGCGCCTGGGCCGGCGCTGGGAGAGCGAGCGGGGCGAGAACCTCACCTTCTCCCTGGTCCTGCGGCCGTCCTTGCCCCCACGGGATGCCCCGCTCCTGTGCCTGGCGGCCGCTGTCGCCGTGGCCGAGGTGCTCGACGAGCGCATCAAGTGGCCCAACGACGTGCTGGACGGCCAGGGCCGCAAGCTCGCCGGCATCCTGGCCGAAGTGCACGCCGAGGTGGACCGGCTGCACTTCCTGGTCATCGGGGTCGGGGTGAACGTGAACCAGCAGGCCTTCTCGGACGACCTGCCCGACGCGGCCTCGGTCTGTTGGCGGCAGGGTCCCCAGGATCGGGCGGCGCTCCTGGCCCGGCTCGTCGAGACCATCGAGGACACCGCCGTGCTGGTCGGCTCCCACACACCCCAGGTCCTGGACCGCTGGCGGGCCCGCAGCTGGACCCTGGGCCGGCGTGTGCGGGTCGGGGAGGCGGGCCTGGAGGGCCAGGCCGTCGACCTGCGCGACGACGGCGCGCTGCTGGTGGCCACCTCCCAGGGCCTGCACCCGGTGCTCGCAGGGGACGTGACCCTGGTGGCGGGGCTGCCGGTGTAGGCTGCCCACGTGTGGTGGTTGACCAGCTTGGGACTGGCGTGCACGGAGCCCGGGCCAGAGTTGGATCGGGCCGCCGAGTCCTCTCTCTTCGAGGTCCAGGTCTGGGCCGGAGATGGGATCGAAGTGGAGCCCTGGCGCGAGAACGTGCTGCGCGGACTGCGCTTCTACCGCCTCAGCGATGGCCACCGCAGTTGGGGGGCCATGTCCGTGGAAGGCCAGCCCGTGCCCCTGGAGGGCCCGTCTGCATTCCGAGCACTCCTGCGCCACGTGGACCTGGGCCTGGTCGAGGACGACCTGCTGGCAGGCCTGGCGATGCTGCTGGTGGAGCCGGGAAACCGGGTCGCAGGGGGCGCCCCATGGGCTGCGGCGGACCCCACCGACACGCGGGTGCCCGAGCAGCAGGCCCTGGCTCAGCCGGCGCTGCTCCAGGACGCCGAGCTCACCTACTGGCACTGGCACGAGAGCGGCCACGAGCTGGTGCGCTGCCGGGTCATGATCGACAGCCTGTACGTGGCCTGCGAGGCCGGCTCGGCACTGGTCGACGAAGCGGCCAACAAAGAGGACCTGGTGGCCCGGGCTCGGCGTGAGCTGGCGACCCCGGATCCCCAAGCCCGGGTCGCAGGCGTGCATCGCCTCACCCGGGCCGACTCCACCCTGGCGGGCGGGCTCCTGCTCGAGGTGGCCAGGCTCGATGCCAGCCCCAAGGTCCGCGAGGCCGCGGTCGGTGCCCTGGGCCACCTGGCCCCCCCCGGCGCGGGCGAAGTGCTCACCGAGATCCTGCTGAACGACACCGAGGCCCGGGTCCGCCAGCTGGCAGCCCGAGTGCTCCCCGGCTTCGACTCCGAGGGCCTGGAGCTCCAGCTCCAGATCTCCGCCAAGGGCGACCCCGACGCCGACGTGCGCATGGCGGCCGCAAATGCGCTGCGTGAATTGCAGCGCTGAGTTTTCAGGGGGTGAGGCCGCGGGCTCGCTGTCGCTCGCCTTCGCGGTCACCCCTCTGGTCCGGCGGCCTCCGCCTCCGCCGGGGTCAGGAACCTCTGGTTAAGCATTAGCACGGCGAGGCCGTAGCCGCTGGACGCGCCAATGCGGGTTCAGGGCAGGACCACGGGATGGGGCCAAGTCAAGCGGTCTCGTCCAGCGCGGCCAGGCTGGCTTCGTGCCTTGCCAGGTCGACCATCAGATTCCGGCGGATGCGGCCCAGGACGTAGAGGAGCCCGCCCATGAGGGACACGGTGATGGTCACGATGGTCATTGCAGGCAGGGTCATGGTGGCTCCACGGTCCGTGTTCGTGGCGCTACCTTAGGGTCCTGGGGCGCTGCCGTCCGGGCCGATCGAGGCCGTTTTGCGAGCCGTAACAGGCCGTTACTTCGGGGCGGTGGCCCGGAGCTGCCGACCGAGTCTGGCCGGCGTCGTGGCGGGCAGCCCGCAGGTCCTGCCCACGCAGACGTAAGCACGGGCGCCATCTGGCCCGGGGGTCCGGCCGGCGAGCGCCGAGAAGGCCTGGACCAACCCAGGGGCATCGACCAGGCCCACGGCCAGGGCGCGACCCGGCACCCAGGTCTGGGCGGCTTCGGTGAGCAGTCCTGGCAGGGCCGGATCCTCTGCCCCGGACGCCGCGATGACCACCTGGACCCCACCTCGGTGCCAGTCGTCCAGGGCCACCACCAGGCTGGGCCAGGCCGCTGGCTCGCGGGCCAGGGCCACGGCGACACTCTCCAAGCCCCGGCGGCAGACATCCGGCGCCAGCCCCTCACAGCCCAGGTGCGCGAGCTGGAGCAACACAGCCAGGAGCTGTCCCTGGCCTGACGGCTCCGCGCCGTCATCGAGGCTGCGCCGCGCCACCAACAGCCCCCCGTCCAGGCTCTGGCGGAAGTCGCCCCGCGCTGGGTCGCCGAATGCGGCCACCGTGGCCAGGGCCAGGTCCCGTGCCGCCAAGAGCCACCGTGCCTCGCCGGTGGCCGCGTGGAGCGCCAGCAGACCCTCGGCCACCGCTGCGTGGTCCAGCAGGACCCCCGCGGGTGCCCCCACCGCGAGGGTCCGGGGCAAGGTGCCGTCCGACCGGCGGGCCTCCAACAGCAAGGTCGCGACCCGTTCCGCGTGCCCGATCCAGCGCGACTCGCCCAGCTGGGCCCCAGCCTCGGCCAGAGCGGCCACCGCCAGGCCATTCCAGCCGACCACGACCTTGTCATCGACGGAAGGCCGGGGCCGTTGGTCCCGCAGCGCCTTGAGGGCCGCCAGGCCGCGCCGGACCACGGGCTGCCCCGGATCGATGCCCGGTGCCCGGTTCGGCACGATGGCGTGGCCCTCGAAGTTCATCGGGCCACCCAGGCCATAGCAGCGGGCCAGCACCCGGTGCAGCTCGGGATCGGCCAACGCCTTGAACTGGTCCGGACGCCACACGTAGAACGTGCCCTCCTCGCCCTCGCTGTCCGCATCCAGGCTCGACCAGAACAGCCCCGTCGACGGATCGCTCAGCTCGTCGATGAGCCACCGAACGGTGTCCCGCACGACCTGGGCGAACCGCGGCCGCCCGAACACCCGCGCTGCCCGGGAGAACACCCGCACGAGCTGCGCGTTGTCGAACAACATCTTCTCGAAGTGAGGCACCTCCCAGCCCGGGTCCACGCAGTACCGGTGGAACCCCCCGCCGACGTGGTCCTGGAGCCCCCCTCGGTCGATGGCGTCCAGCAGCTGGAGCAGCGGTTCCTTGGCGGGCCCCCCGGGACGAGCGACCGCGTCCTGGAGCAAGAGCGACAGCGTCGGCGGCATGGGAAAGCGGGCCTGGGGTCCCCACCCGGGCCACGCCGGGTCCCAGTCGCGCACCAGGTCGTCCACCGCACGGGCCAAGAGCTCCGGACCTGGCAGAGGCCCGGCTTCCGGCTGGACCGACAGCGCGTCCACCACCCGGGCGCCGCCGCGCAGCAGGCCCTCGCGGCCGTCCCGCCAGGCGCTGGCCATCCGGCGCAGCAGGTCGCCGAAGCCCGGCGTACCGTAGCGGAAGTCCGGCGGGAAGTAGGTGCCCCCAAAGAGGGGGACGGCGTCTGGAGACAGCCACAGGCTCGCGGGCCAGCCCGCCGGCTCGCCCATGGCCAACAGCGCCTGGATGTAGAGGGCGTCCACGTCTGGGCGCTCTTCGCGGTCGACCTTGATGCAGACGTAGTGGGCGTTCATCACCGCGGCGACCCGAGGGTCTTCAAAGGACTCCCGCGCCATCACGTGGCACCAGTGGCACGCGGCATAGCCGATGCTCAAGAAGACCTGGACGTCCCGCCGCCGGGCTTCGGCAAAGGCCTCGTCCCCCCACGGCCACCAGTCCACCGGGTTCTCACCGTGCTGACGCAGGTACGGACTCGTGGCCTCGGCCATCCGGTTGCGCCAGGGACCTGTCTGACGGTCTGCCGATGCGACGCGCAGCGTGGTCACCCGTCGCAGGCCGTCCCGGGAAGCTCCCACGACTCGCCCTGATCCGCCCACCACGACTCGCTCTGGGAGTAGAGGCCCGCGTAGGGGTCCACCCGGCTCCCGTCGAAGTCCACCTCGAAGTGCAGGTGAGGCTGGCTGCTGTTGCCGCTGCTGCCCACCAGGCCCAGGGCGTCGCCACAGTCCACCCGGTCGCCCACGGCCACGGCCACGCTGTCGGTCATCATGTGCCAGTAGCGGGTGGTGACAGGACCATAGGGCGTGTCGTGCTCCACCACGACGTAGTTGGCGATGCCACTGTGGCCGTCGCAGCTGGACTCGAAGGTGCTCACGTCGCCGTGGCAGCGGTCGTAGTGCCCGTCCTCGGTGTCGACCACCAGGCCGTCCGCCGCCGCCACGATGGCCGCTGAGCCCGCGTCCATCTGCTCCCAGTCCCCGTCCAGCAGGTAGTCCGACCCGTCGTGTTCGTCGTAGCAGCCGGGAAAGGCGTCGCCGTTGTAGTTCGTGCAGATGGCCTGCTCGACGCCGTCATAGACCGCCGGGTCATGGTCCACGCCGATCGGCGGCGTAAACAGTGCGGTGTCCTGCAGAGGCAGGCGAAACAGGACCGGCGGCCACGCCATGCTGGGGCCTTGGGCGTCCCGGCCGTCCAGACAGGCCGTGCCCGACACGCAAGCCGCCAGGGACATGGCCAACACCGATCGGGGGGGCGCCATCACGCCCGGAACATAGCCCCTCAGAGGCCGGACCACTTGGAGATGATCTCCTTCATGACCTCGCTCGTGCCGCCGCCGATGGTGATCAGGCGCACGTCCCGGTAGTGGCGGGCGACGTTGTACTCCTCGACGAAGCCGTAGCCGCCGTGGACCTGGAGGCAGTCGTAGGCGACCTTCTGGGCCAGATCACCGGCAAAGAGCTTCGCCATGGAGATCTCCAGGGTCGCGTCCGGGCTGCAGTTGATCTTGTCGACCGCGTGGTAGGTCAGCATCTTGGCGGCCGCGATGCTGGTCAGGTGCTCGGCGAACTTGTGGCGCCAGACCTGGAACTTGGACACCGGCCGCCCAAAGGCCGAGCGCTCCTCGGCGTACTTCATCGCCGCCCGCAGCTGGTGCTCCATGCCGCTGGTGGCCATGAGCGCTGCGACCAGCCGCTCGCCCTGGAAGTTCTGCATGATGTGCACGAAGCCCTGGTTGAGCTCGCCCAGCAGGTAGCTCCGCGGAATTCGGCAGTTGTCGAAGTGGATCTCGCTGGAGTCCACGCTGCGGGTGCCCAGCTTGTCGAGCTTCCGGCCGACGGAGAAGCCCGGCGTGTCGGTGGGGAACAGCACCAAGGAGATGCCGCCAAAGCCGTCGTCGCCCGTGCGCACGGCGAGGGTGATGAAGTCGGCGAAGCTCGCGTTGGTGATGAAGGTCTTGGCGCCATTGATGACGAAGTCACCGCCGTCGATGCGCGCCGTGGTCCGGATGTTCGCCACATCGGATCCAGCGCCCGGCTCGGTGACGCCCAGCGCGGCGATCTTGTCCCCGGACACGACCGGAGCCAGGAACTCGGCCTTCTGCTCCGCCGTGCCGATCTCGTCGATGATCGGGGTGGCCATGTCCGAGTTCACCAGCACCGACATGATCACACCGGCGTTCTGGCAGTGCACGAGCTCTTCGACGTAGGCGGTGCTCGACCACCAGTCCAAGCCCAGGCCGCCCACGTCCTCGCCAAAGCGGATGCCCAACAGACCGAGCTTGGCCATCTCCTGGAAGACCTCGCGCGCAGGCCAGTGGAGCTGCTTGTCCCAGGCGTCGGCGTGGGGGGCCAGCTGCTGCTGGCAGAAGTCCCGCACCATGGTGCGGATCATCTCGTGCTCTTCGGTCCACGGGGGGAAGCTGACGCCGGACATAAGGCCTCCTGGGGCATGGCCTGACCCTGTTGTAGTCAGTGACTACATTCGGGTGCAACAAGAATCCCTGGGATCCGCTTTACAACAGCCTCGACGCGGGCAATTCTGCGGCCTCCGCGAGCCCCTGGAGGGGTGATGCTGACGTCCGCCTCGATCTTGATCAGCGCGCTGGCCCTGTCCACGGGCTGTCGCAATGCGGGGGAACCCGACACGATCGAGGGAGACCTGGGTCCGGAGCTCCAGCTCGTGTTCTCGCTGGAGATGCCCGTCGCCCGGGCCGGCGAGCCCCTGGGCTACCGTGCCTACCTGGACGGCTTCACCGAGCCCTACGGGGTGCAGCCAGACCTCGTCTCGGACGTGCAAGAGGACCTGCTCTGGGACGACATCGCCCTGACGCCGACGCTGGCGACCACCCACGTGATCACCGCCACGGTGTTCTACGACGGCGAGGAGTACACGGCGACCGACGTGGTCGAGGTCGACCCCAACGTGCCGGACCTGGTGGACCTGCAGCTCAGCGACCTGGCGGCCCAGGCCGGCGTGCCGTTGCCCTACGCCGTCTATGTCTGGGACGCCTGGGACAACCCCATCCCCGACGACGTCGTGGTCCTGGACACCGACAGCATCGACGCCAAGGTCATCGAAGGCAACCTGGTCAGCACCCGGCCGGGCACCTACCACGCGACTGCGACGGCGGACCTGGTGAGCGACACCGAGGCCTTCACCATCACCCCTGGCCCCGCCGCCGATCTGATCCTCACCCTGGAAGACGAGGACCTCGAGCGCGACGAGACCACGCTGGCGTACATCGAGGTCACCGACACCTACGGGAACCCGGTGGACGAAGCCTGGGACCTGTGGGTCGACCCGGCCGACGGCATCGAGATCCGCTACAACGCCCTGACCTTCCGCCAGGAAGGCTTCTTCACGGTCTGGGCGTCCACCGAAGACGGCGTGCTCACCGACTCCGTGGGACCGCTGCTCATCGACTCCACCGGCCCGGATCTGGTGGTCATCCACCCCGAGCGCGGCCACCGCACGAGCGACGTGTCGGACACGGTCAGCGGCACCCACTTCGACGAGTACAGCGGCACCGCCTCGATCACGGTCAATGGCGAGCCGGCCACGGTCTACGAGGACGGCACCTGGGAGGCACCGGTCGACTACGACTTCGGCACGAACACACTCTCGACCGAGGCCTGGGACAACGACGACAACCCCACCACCGACGCACGGGCCGTCGTGTCCGGCAACTGGACGGCCTATGGCGACGGGGTCGACGACGGCTTCATGGTGCGGATCTATGAAGGGGGCTTTGCCGCCTTCGAGGAGGCCGCCACCGACTTCGTCGATCTGGACGACCTGATCACGTCCATCCCGAACCCGATCATCGACGAGGAGTCCGAGGACTGCATCCTGGGCCTGTGCGTGACCTGGTACGCGCTGAAGGTCAGCCTGGTGGACATGTCCTTTGGCGACATCGAGGTGAGCATCGACCCCACGTCGGGGGGGTACCTCGACACCGCCGTGCTCATCAACGACATCTACATCGGCTACGACATCGACGCCGTGGTCCTGGAGATCGGGTTCGGGGCCGACGGCCACGTGGCGGCAGACTGGATCCAGGTCG
Source organism: uncultured Enterobacterales bacterium (assembly GCA_964519895.1). Classification (GTDB taxonomy): domain Bacteria; phylum Myxococcota_A; class UBA796; order UBA796; family CAJQPC01; genus CAYFPX01. The sequence goes on from CAZFLE010000022.1 coordinate 50,762, forward strand.
TGATGGACATGTACCCCTACGTGAGCGGCGGGGTGCTGGGCGTGACGGTGTCGGCGGTCGACGCGAGCGCGGGCGGCTTCGACTTCGACTGGGACTCGTGGGTCTACGACGCGCTGGAGTTCTTCGGACTGTCCCTGGACAGCCTGATCGAAGACCTGCTGATGGACTACCTGACGTCGGCCGCCCAGGACGAGATCCCGGACCTGGTCAACGACCTGCTGGCCAGCCTGCAGATCGCCGAGTCCTTCCCGATCGAGGACAACACCTACCACTTCGACGCGATCCCCAGCTCGGTCAGCGTCGACGACCACGGCCTGACCCTGGGCCTGGAGACCGGTTTCGAGGCCGACAACTGGGTCAATGCCGCGTCGCCCAGCCCCGGATCGGTGACCTACCCCTACAGCACGCCGCTGTACGGCTCCTCCAGCGACATGATGGCTCTGGCCATGAGCCAGGACTTCCTGAACCAGCTGTTCAACGCCCTGTGGGGTGGGGGGCTCCTGGACATCACGCTCCTGTCCGAGGACCTGGGCATCGACATCTCGGACTTCGAGCTGTTCATGCCGGATCTGACGGACCTCTCCGTCAAGGTGCAGCCGTACCTGCCTCCGGTCGTGGTGCCGGGCACCGGCGGCTCACTGCTCGACATGCAGATCGGGGACTTCGAGCTGACGCTGTACAACGGTCCGCCCGAAGAAGCCTATGTCTACATGCGGGTCTACGTGCACATCGAGGCCGGACTCGACATGACCTCGGACTCGGGCACCCTGGCCGCTGGGCTCGGCGACCTGGACATGTCCTTCGATCTGGTCGAGCCCGACGGCCGCTCCGAGTACGCCCAGGACACCGAACTCTTCCTCGAGGCCCTGGTGCCCATGTTGCTGCCCATGCTGACCGACAGCCTGACCACCATCCCGATCCCCGAGCTCGAGGGCCTGGGCCTGACGAACATCGCGGTCCAGCTCGAGGGGGCCGAGAACGGCTACGTGGAATTGGCCGGAGATCTGGACCTGACGTCGCTGGGACTCTAAGGTTCTCCCCCAGGAGGACCCATGCTCGTCACCCTCGCCCTGCTCACGGCCCCGGCCGTCGCCGTCATGGGGAGCGAAGAAGACTCGGACCACAGCGCCGTGGTGGCACTGGCCGCCGAGATCGACGGCGTGACCTACACCGGCTGCACCGGCACGGTGATCGCGCCGCGGCTGGTGCTGACCGCTGCCCACTGCGGCAACGACATCACGCTGGAGTTCGTGGCGGCCGTCGGCGGCGCCTACTTCGGCACCGATGTCGCGGCGCCGGAAGCGGTCATCGCCATCCAGGAGATCCGGCGTCACCCGGACTACACGGACACCCGCACGGGCGACCTGTACGACGACGGCACCGCCACCGACGACGTCACGGTCCTGGTGCTGGCCGAGGACGCCCCGGTGCGCCCGATCCCCCTGCACGATGCGGCGCTGGACGAGAGCCACCTGGGCCAGGAGCTGGAGCTGGTGGGCTACGGCAAGACCGCCCACGACCTCGAAGACGAAGGCACCCGTCGCAGCGCAGCGCTCTTCGTCGACGACCTGGTGGGCCAGCACGTGGTGTCCGACGACGACCTGAACCCCACCGGTGCCAACGCCTGCTGGGGCGACATGGGGGCGCCGCTGCTGGCCGCAGGCCCGGACGGCCAGCCCACCCAGTGGGCGATCACCTCGTGGACCGATGCCCACTGCTACCGGGAGACCTGGAGCACCCGCGTTGACGAGGTCCTGCCCTGGGTGCTGGACCAGGCCGAAGCGGTGGCCGGTACCCGGGACCTGTGCGAGCTGGGCGGGCTCTACGGGGACGGCGTGTGCGACGCGGCCTGTCCCACGGTGGACGCGGACTGTGACAGCGGCGCGCCGACGGTCGACGCGGACGGCGAGGACGAGCGCGGCTGCGCCAGCGCTGGCGCGTCGCCGGGCATCCTGGGGCTCTCGCTGGGCTTGGTCGGGTTGTTGATCCGCCGTCGAGACTGAAGGCTCAGGCGAGCAGCGATCCCACCCAGTCACTCGCCGACTCCCCCCCATCGCTGGCCAACAGCGCATCGGCGGTGGCCCGACGCTCCGGGTCGCCCTGGGCTGCCTTGACCAGCACCCCATCGACGGTGGCCTCCCAGGACCAACCGGGTGCGCCCTCGGGGGTGTCACGCCGCTCGGGCCACCAGCCGCCGCGGGTGGTGTAGAGCTTGACCTCGACCGGGTGGTGGTGGCGGAAGGCCGCCACGTCCATGTCCGCCAGATCGCCGCTGCCGCGGCCCACCCGGGCCAGGACACGGTCCGGTCGGCGCTTGAGCACCTCGAAGAGCTCGTGGGGATTGGGCGAGCCCAAGCTGGCGCCGTGGGTGGCCAGGATGCGCCTGCTGGCCGCCCGGAGCTCGGCGGGACGCACGCCGGAGAACAGCGGCTCGGCGGTGTCCAGCAGGTGCTCCACCCAGGACTCGGTGGCCCGCCAGTCGTGGAAGAGCTCGATGCGCCGGGCGATGTCGGCCACGGCTTCGTGGTGGGCGCCGAGCCAGTCCGCGCTCAGCTGATCCGGGCCGAAGTCATAGTGCACCGCCAGGGCACCGATGGTGCGGGCGATGGCGTAGGGCAGGGGACCCGGCGACACGCCCGGGTGGCGGGCCGCCACCTGATCCATGCCATGGGCCACGCCGTCCACGGCCAGCTCGACCCGGTCCCACTGGTCGACCCGCAGCCGCTTCTCGGCGGCCTTGACGTGGCGGCGCAGGATCTCCCGCACCGCCTGGACGGGCACCTGGATGTGCTCGGCCCCGGGCATCAGGCGGTAGGCCAGGGTGCGCGTGAGCCAGGCCTGGCCCAGACCGGTGAAGGCCGAGCGGAGGGGCAGGGGACTCACGGCCGAGAAGAACCCGTCTCGATCGTCCAGAGTGTCCAGATCGCCACGCACGCCGGCGCTGGCGAGCGACACGGCGTCGAGGCCGGTCAACGCGGGCGTGGCGCGGGCAAGGCCTCGGCCGGAGCCGCCCATCAGGCTGCTCCACGGCAGGGGCTGTGGCGCTTGGAGGGCCAGGGCCAGGGCGTGGGCCAGAGTGCGCGCGTCGAGCCCCGAGAGCCGGCCAGCCACCGCAGCGGCAGCCACCGCCGGGATCCATCCAGCGCTGCGGCCCCAGCTCGACCCCAGCAGGCCAGCGGCGCCCACGCGACCGGAGAGCTCGTTGCCGACCACCGTTGCGGCCAACAGGTCCGCGACCGAAGCCTTGCCCGCCCAGGCCCAGGACGTGGCCACGCCCGCCGACGGGCTGGCCGAGAACAACGCGTCGTCGTAGACCAGCTGGCTGGCCAGTGCCGCATGCAGCCGGACCGCGTCCCGACGCCCCAGGCCCTTGCGCCGGCCGTCGATGACCGGCGCCTTGCCCGCCGATCCGCCCCGCACCAGGGCCTGGGCCAGAGGCCCGCTGCTGACGGCCCTCGCGGCGCCTGCGGTCGACAGGTGTTGCAGCCTGGCGCGGCGCAGCACGTCGGCCGGGATGGCGGCCGGGTCCAGGTCCACGGCCCACCGGGCCAGCTTGAGCAGGGTCTGGGACATCAGTAGTCGACGCTCCACTGCAGACCCGCAGCGTAGATCGATCCGCCGATGGGGATCGGTGCGCCTCCGACCGGGTAGCCAGCGATCGGCTCCGAGGTCTCGGGACGCTGGAGCTCGCCGGACGCCAGCTGGTGGTACTGGAACAGCAGGTCCCAGTGCATGGGTCCGGCCAGCACGTCGAGCAGGGTGCCGTGCTCGATGCCCGCACCCAGGGCAAAGATCAGACGATCGGCATCCAGGAGCGCCGTGTTGGACCCCTGGCCCACCAGCGGGGTGGGTTCGTAGCCGAAGCCGCCGCGCACGGTGGCCTGGGCCCAGGCGATGCGCCCTGGCACGTCCCACTTGGGCAGGGTGAGCTCGCTGCCCAGCCGGACGCCGACGGTGTCTCGCAGCACCACCGTCATGGGGTTGCCGTCGGCGATCACCACGTCGCTCACGTCGGCCAGGGTCGCGTTGAGCTCGGCGGCCACGAGCTCGATCACGTTGAGCTGCATCTTGGACCAGCGGGTGTACTGCGCGTCGACGTACAGGTGGAGCGTGTCCTCGATGCTGTAGGCGATGCCTCCGCTCCACTGGGCGGGCAGGTAGTGGTCGAACACGGTGAACTGAAGCGCCACCGCAGCTGCGATGACCTGGGGCTCCAGGTCGCCGACGTCCTCGACGCTACCGTTGATCTGGGCGTCGACGTCGACCAGCACCGGCAGACCGGCCTCGCCGCGGTAGCCGCCACCGATGGACAGGTCCCGCAGCACGGGCACGTCGATCAGCTCTCCCAGATGCCACTGGAAGCCCACGACCGGGGCGTAGTCCAGGGCGATGTCCACGCTCAGGTCGTGAAAGTCGAAGGTGCCCTCGACAAAGTCCCCGGAGCTCGCCTCGCCGTTCTCGGCTTCCTCGCCGGACACGGTGGCGTCGATGGTGAAGACCGCGGTGAGCTGGGCCTTGGGGATGATGCGCACGCCCCCGCCGATGTTGAGCCCATAGGGCAGCCGTACGGCCCCGCCGACCGCAAAGGCGTACCGCTGCGGCCTGTTCTGGTACATGAAGTAGGTCGGGATCGAGGGCTCGAAGGTGTCGATCCGCATCACGCGGTTCTTGGGCAGGAACACACCCATGCCGAGCACCACCCGGTTGCCGTAGGGGTGGGTCAGCGACGCCCAGCCCCCGTCCCCAGGCTCTTCCTCGGGTCCGGGATCCAGGGGGGTGTCGTGTTCGTTGATCACCCCGTCCCGGTTGGTGTCCCAGTACACGGGGGGCAGGTCCTCGAAGTCCAACCGGATCAGCCCGCCCCCGAGCTGGGCCGAAGGCTGGCTCATGTTGGCCAGGCCTGCGGGGTTGAGGAAGACCGCGCCGGCGTCGTCGGTGTAGGCCACACCCCCCTGAGCCCGGCCCATGGAGCGGGCGCCGAAGCCGTAGAATTCGACCGGTGAGGCCAGGGCAGACGGTGCGGCGGACGTGCAGGCGGCGGCGACGGCCAGCAGCCTCCAGGCCGAGCCACTGAGGGGCTTGGACAGGGTCATGGCGGGAATCAGCGGTAGCCGAGCTCGGGCACCGGGGTGAGGGCGAGCTGGCGCAGGGTCTCGACGATCTCGTCGGCGCCGACCTCGCCCAGGGCTTCGCGAAGGCAGGCCACCCGGCCGGACAGGTATGCCGTGGCGATGCCGGAGCCCCGATAGGGGCCCCACTCGTCGCCTTCCTCGGGCACGCCGTGGCCGTGGGCCAGGAATTTGCCGCTCAGGTTGCCCCACTCCTTGCGGGGGAACCGGTGGGGGGCGAAGTAGTAGAATTTCTCCAGCGGGCAGTCACGGTGCGAGGCCGTGCCGACGGTCTCGGGTAGATCTGCGGGGTAGGCCCGCTCGGCCTTGGGGTGGGCTGCTGCCAGCACCACCGTGTGGTGCTCGACCGCCAAGGCACAGCAGTCGCGCAGCAGCAGCGCCTTGCCCATGTTCGGGGTGCCCAGGGACAGGTTGATGACGTGGGCGCCATTGCGAAAGGAGGTCTCGATGCCCGCGGCCATCAGGTCGGCGCTGGTGCGGAGCCTGGCGTCCATGATCTTGACGCCGATCAGCTCGGCGTCTGGGGCGATGCGACGAACGGCTGCAGCCATCTCGGTGCCGTGGCCGTGCTCGTCGTGGAAGTCGGCACCGAGCAGGGCGTGGCCGGTGGCACCGAGCTGGATCGACCAGCCCTCGATCTTGGCCCCGGTCAGGCGCGGGTCGTTGACGTCGATGCCGCTGTCGATGACGGCGACCCGGACCCCCTTGCCCGTGTACTCATTTCCGCGAAAGCGCATCGAATTCCCGGTGGCTGCAGGATGCGTCGGATCCTATGGCGGCCCTGAGCGCCTCACAAGGGGGGCACCCCCCCCGCCTTGGCGGCGTGGACCTGTGCGACTACGCTGGACCTCGGCCATCGGGAGCACCATGGACACCTCGCTTGGCGGGGCCATCGAGGACCTCGTCCAGCTGAAGCGCCGGCTGGCAGGGAGCGCTGCGGAGCGAGACGCGATCGCGCTGGTCGCCAGGCGGTTGGAGGCGGCGGGCGAAACCCCAGTGCTCGAGGGCTTCGTCGAGGCCACCAGCGCGCCGCTGAACTTCGCGCTCCACCTGGTCCTCGCTGCCGTGAGCGCGGCTCTGGGCTGGCGCTTCCCCCTGCTGGGGCTCGGTCTGGTGCTGGTGACCCTCGCTTCGGCAGTCCAGCAGCTTCGGGGGCGGGGCCGCGGCCTGCGGGTCTTGATCCCCCGAGGCGCGTCCTACAACGTCGTGGTTCGACGGCCGGCGACGGGCCGCCGGCTGGGCACCTTGCTCGTCGCCGCGCACCTGGACATCCGACGGCGGGGGTTCAGGCTCACCCGGCGCATCGTCTGGCCGGGCCTGGTCACCGGTGTCGTGTTGGCCATCGCGCTGTTGGGCCGGCTCCTGGGTGTGGCCCCCGGGCTCCTGCCCTGGGTCGAGGTCGTGGCGGGCCTGATGCTCGGAGCCGGTGCACTCGTGTCCTTGCTTCACCACCGCTTGCCGACGCGACCTGGGCCAGGGGCCGGGGACACCGGGGTCGCCGCCCTGGAGGAGCTGAGCGCCGCCCTCCAGGAGCGTCCGCTCCAGCACCTGGAGCTCGGACTGGTCGTCACGGGCTGTGGCGAGGCCCACGCGGGCGGCCTGCGGGCGCTCCTGGAGCAGCACCGGCACGAGTGGGCCCGCGAGGACACGTCTGTGGTGGTGTTGGAGAATCTGGACCAGGGGCGGCTGGTGTTCGGTATCGGCGAGCGCATGCTGGACCCGGTGACCTACCGTCACACGCTGCCGTCCGTGGCGGAGCGAGTGGCCCGACAGCCCGCCTGGCGCCACGTCCAGCCGCGCTTCATCGACGGCTTCACGGGAGCGCTCGTGCCGACCTTGGCCGGGATGCGGGCGCTCGTGCTGACCTCGGAACCCGAGCCTGACGCCGGGGTGGAGAGCCCCCAGGCCGGTGTGCGCGAGGCAGCGGCCTTTGGGGCCGAGCTGGTGTGGTCCCTCGACGCGGACCTCCAAGAGCTGGCCCGGTGAGCGCCTGGTTCCTGGTCTGGGCCGCGACCGCGCGTGCCGGCGACGTGAGCGGCACGGTCGTCCACCAGGTGACCGGCGAGCCCGTGGCGGGCGTCACCGTGTACGCCATCGACCAGCGGCTGGGCTACGCCGCCGACGTGACCGACGACGACGGCAGCTTTGCCATCACCGAGCTGCCCGCCAACCCCTACCGGATCCTGGCCCACCCCCCAGAGACCATCGACCACCCGGACCAGTACTACCCGGCGGGGTGGGAGTACTGCGACGGTCGGGCCTTTGTCCTCGACGACGCGCCGGTGACCGAGCTGGTGCTCCCCTTGCCGCCCGGTGCCCGGCTCGCGGGACAGGTGCTGGATCCAGAGGGCGCGCCGGTCGCCGACGCCCACGTCCAGGCCGTCGGGGTCGACCCGATCGCCCGCGTCATGCGCAACGGGGCCCTCACCGACGCCGACGGCCACTTCGAGATCCTGGGCCTGAGCGCCGACTCTGTGGTCTCGTCCCGATACCGCCTCGAGGTCGACGCAGCGGGCCTGCCCGAGCAATTCGCGGGCCAGGTCTACACCGAGGACGACGCCCCCGACTGGGACGCTGACCAGGACCAGACCACCCACGTGGGCACAGTGACGCTGCTGCCGGGCATCGCCGTCTCCGGGAGCCTCCAAGGCCCCGATGGGCCCGTCGCTGGCGCGTCGGTGCACGTCTACAGCGGGGGCCAGGTGCAGTCCGTGGTCTCCGACGCCGACGGCACCTATGCGGCCCAGGGATTGCCCCCGGGCGACGTGATCACCTGGGCCTCCCTCGACGGCTATGGGCTGACCTACTACCCGGACGCCGATCGGCCGGGGGAGAGCCTGCCCGCCCCCGACGAGGGCACGAGCCTGACAGGGGTCGACCTCAGCCTGCCCTGGGAGAGCCGCCTGGTCGGGGTCATCGACGCGGATCGGGACGACTGGTCCGGCGGCTCGATCCTGGTCTACAACGACAGCTACACCGTCGGCGTCGGGGGCGCCGTCGACGCCGACGGTCGCTTCTCCGTCGGACGCCTGCACGGCGGGGACTACCGGGTCTACCTGTACCTCGAGGACGAGGGCTACCTGGACGACTACCTGCGCCTCGACGATGGTGAGCGGCGGGTCGTGAGCGTGCCCGACGACGACGACAGCGACGAGCTGGTGGTGGTCCCGGTGGCCGGCGGCGTGCTGGAGGGCACGGTCACAGACGACGCGGGCGACCCCGTCTACGGCGCTGTCGTGTTCGCCGACCCAGGCGACGCCGACGTCCAGGCCCAGGCCGCCGTCAGCGACCACGACGGCCGCTACCGCTTGGAGGGCCTGAGCGCCTTGCCCTACACGGTCGAGGCCTACGTCACGGCCTACTGTGCCGACGACGGCGGCTTCGTGAAGACCTGGTGGCCCGGCGAGGTCGACGAGTCCAGGGCGAGCACCCTCTCTCCAGACGCTGGCGAGACCCTCGGCGGCGTGGACTTCGTCCTGGCTATCGACAACGACCACGACGGCATGTCCGACGCCTGGGAGCGCCAGGTCGGCCTGGATCCGACCCGGGACGACAGCGACGAGGACCCCGACGGTGACGGCTACAACAACCTGGCCGAGTACCTGCTGGGCACCGACCCGACCCAGCAAGCCGAGGACGGCTGCCGAGGAGGGTGCGGGGCAGTGCCCGCGGGTCAGGGCACGTGGCTCTGGGCGCTGGGCCTGTTGGGGTGGCGCCGCCGCCCATGAAGAAGCAGATCATCGTGGGCCTGCTCTTCGGGGCGGTCTTCCTGGCCCTGGCCCTCTGGGGGGTGCCGCTGGCGGAGCTCGGCGACGCCTTCGCCCGCCTGGACGCATGGGTGCTCATCCCCCTGGCGGTCCTGTTCATGATCCAGCAGCTGCTCCGGGCCTGGCGGCAGCTGGTCCTGGTCCAGGCGGTCAAGCCGGACGCCCGCTTCATGACCCAGTTCGGCATCCTGTGCATGTCGTTCTTCTGCATCAACACCTTCCCGGCGCGGCTGGGCGAGTTCGTCCGGCCCACACTGCTGCTCGAAAAGTCCAACGTGCCCCTGGGGGCTGGCTTCGGGGTGGTGTTCGTGGAGCGGGTGCTCGACCTCGCCTCGGCCTTGGTGATGGTGCTCAGCGTGGCGTGGTTCGTCGATGTGCCGCCGGTCCCGCTCGAGGTCTTCGACACCCGCATCGAGCTGGTGGAGCTCGGCCGTGTCGTGGCCACGGGGCTCCTGCCGCCGCTGCTCGGCGTGCTCGTGGCGCTGGTGTTGTTCCGTCGCCAGAGCGTCGCAGGCATGGCCTGGGTCGTGCGGGGCGCCGAGCGGCTGGTGCCCCTGGAGGCCGTCTCCCGTCTGGGTCGCCTCGCCCTGGGCTTCGCCGAACACTTCGTCGATGGGCTCGAGGCCGTGCGCAACCCGGGGCGCCTGGTCCTCCTGGTCGCTCTGACGGCGGCGACATGGGGCATGACGGGCACGCTCTACGTCATCCTGGCGGACGCGCTGGGCATCGGGGACGTCATCAACTACGGCGAGGGCATCGCGGTGCTCGCCATCACGATGCTCGGCATCGCGATCCCCGCGCCCCCCGGCATGGCAGGCGTCTACGAGGCCTTCGTGCGGGGCGCTCTGGCGCTCTTCGGCATCGTGGGCGGCGAGCTGGACGGGGTCGCGCTGGCCTTTGCCCTGGTCATTCACTGGTGGATCTATGCGGTCCAGGCGGCGTCGGCGGCATGGTTCTTCGCCCGAGACGGGGTGAACCCCAGAGCGCTGGTCCGGCGGGCCAGAGAGAGCTGGGCCCTGGCTTGATCAGCTCTCCGGGCGCCTGACCACGCGCACGGCGTGCACGGGCTCCCCCCGCTTGTAGAACTTGGTCTGGTAGTTCGTGACCACGTCGTGTTCCCACGGCGGGCCCTCGCGCTGGACGTCGTGGCTCACCGCGGCGATCGTCAGGGGCAGGCCGGCCACGTGGGTGTGCACCGCGTCGACGTTGACCGGGTGGTCGGTCTTGACCCGCAGCTCTGCGCCCGGTCGCAGAATGCTGGCCACAGTGCCCATGAAGTCCGGACCCAGCACCCGGTGCTTGGCGTGGCGGGCCTTGGGCCAGGGGTCGGGGAAGTTCACGTACAGGCCGCTCACGCTGCCGGGTCCGAACAGGTCATCGAGCTGGTGCACGTCGTAGCGGGCAATGCGGCCCTGGGCCGTCGCCCCGGCGCCCTGGAGCTTGCGAGCGCACTGGACCACGCGCTTGAACCGAATCTCGAGGCCCAGCCAGTTCCACTGAGGGCGGGCGCTGGACATGCCGGCCAGGAAGAAGCCATTCCCAGAGCCGATCTCGACGTGCAGGGGCGCGTCTCGGCCGAAGACCTGGTGCCAGCGACCCCGGCCAGCCAGGGCCTGGTCCGCCGTGAGCACGGGCGGGCCGAACTCCCGGTGGAGCTTCAGGTAGGGGTTGAGGTCCGGCAGGCGGTACTCGTCGGGCTGCTTGTCCCGAAAGCGCCCCTCAGGAGGCGTTCGGCTTCCAGGCTTCGCCATCGGCGTAGATCTCCTTTTTCCAGACCGGCAGCCGCTCCTTGAGGGCCTCCAGAGCGTGGCGACTGGCCTCGTAGGCTTCGGGGCGGTGAGGCGAGCCCACCGCGATGACCAGGCTGGCTTCGCCGATCTCGAGCCGGCCGGTCCGGTGCACGATGGCCAGCTGGACCTGGGGCCAGCGCGCCGTGACCTGGGCCCCGATCTCCTGGAGCACCGGGACCGCCATCGCCGCGTAGGCTTGGTACTCCAGGGCCTGCACGGCTCGGCCGTCGAAGTGGTCCCGCGCCACGCCTTCGAACACCAGCACGGCGCCGTGCTCTGGACGGTCCACCTGGGCCCGGACCGCGGCCACGTCGATCGGGCCTTGAACGATGCCGTAGCGCACCTCAGCCCCCACCGACCGGCGGAATGAACGCGACCTCGGCGCCATCGCGCAGCCGGTGATCGCCAGCCACGTACGCCTGGTCGACCGCGTAGGCGACGGGCAGGCGGCCCGCCGCGGTCGCTGGGAACAAGCGGTGGTAGAGCGCCTCGACCGTCTCGCCCGAGGTCACGGTCACGCGCTCTTCGGTGCAGCCGCGGCGCTCGCGCAAGACCGCGAAATACAGCACCTTCACCACCGCCATCTCCAACCCCGGTAGGATCGTCCCGTGGTTTGTATCCTGTGTCTCTGGGGGTGGCTGCTGGTGGCCTGCGGGCCCCCCGAGCCGGTGCTGCCGGGCGTCATCGCCCAGGATCAGACGACCCAGGAGGGCCTCAAGGTCCGCCCACGGACCGCCTATGAGAAGCCCCCAGGGGTCTACGTGGACGTGGGCTACCTGTGTGGTCGGGGACTCGACGCGGTGCGCGAGGTCCTCGCCGAGCAGCTGGGCGACGTGGTCGAGACCGTGGAGCTGGACCCCCGGGACGGGCGCGAGCTCGGCCTGCAGCGGGGCCGCGTGCGCGTCAAGGACGGGCGCATCTACCAGGTGCGGGTCACGCTGGACGGACCCCTTCGCCGCAGCACCGCCCTCCAGGCCCTCGGGCTGCCCCCCACGGTGCGGAAGTGGAACGCCTTCACCCGGGAATTCAACACGAGGCACCACGCCGGCTTCGACCGCATCCGCATGGGGCGGCTCGAGCCGGGCTCCGAGGAGGTCAGCTGGGTCGAGGTTCGCAAGACGGATCCCAGGCGCTGAGTGAGCCGTTGATCCCGGGGTGAGCGCCGTGGGAGGATGCCCCGAGGCCGGAGGCACCGGCGCTCCAAGGGATGTGGTGTTCGTGGCGCTCCCCATCATCGGACTGGGCTTGCTGGCGCAGACCGGATGCGTCGAGAATTCCTTCTTCGACGAGGACCGCCAGGTCCAGGACACCCTGCCCATCGAGGAGACCTTCCAGCAGGCGCCGCTGCCCGCGGTCGACGTGCTCTGGATCGTCGACGACACCGGCTCGATGGCCGAGGAGCAGGCCGCGCTCGCCGACGGCTTCTCCCGCTTCGTGAACCGGCTCGACGCCCAGGAGCTGGCCTACCAGATCGGCGTCGTGACGCCCGGGTCCGTGAGCGATGGGGGCGCGGTGCTGCGAGGCGACCCCTGGATCATCACGCCATCGGTGAGCGACCCCGACGGCGCCTTTGCCGACGCCGTCGACGTGGGACTGGACGGCAGCTCCCAGGCCGGGCTCGGGGCCCTGGTCGCCGCACTGAGCGAGCCGCTCATCACCCAGGAGAACCGCGGATTCCGGCGCAGCGCCGCCGCGCTCTTCGCCGTCATCGTCTCCGACGCCGACGACGACTCGGTCGATGACCTGGGCGACGACCCGGTCGACGAGGCCCTGGCCTTCCTGGCCTCCGAGGAGCAGCGCACAGGCCGCCCGGCGAGGCTGAGCGCCATCGTGGGCGACGAGCCGACCGGCTGCAGCGGAGACGGTGGCACTGCGCTGCCCGGCACGGCCTACGCCGAGACGGCGCTGGCTTCCGGGGGCGACGTGCTCAGCATCTGCTCGGCCGATCTGGAAGCGCTGCTGGGATCGCTGGGCAAGCTGGCCATCAGCTGGCCGGACAGCTTCCCCTTGCAGGCCGAGCCCCTGACCGACACGACCCAGGTGTCCGTCGACGGCAAGCGCATCAACGCCGGCTGGGCCCTGGTGCTCGATCCCCCCGCGATCGTGTTCGACGAAGCCCCAGCTGCCGGAGCCTGGATCGTCGTGACCTACGCCCTGGCGGCAGCGGAACAGTGACTCTGATCGGGGCCTTGCTCGCACCGGTCCTGGCCGCAGACGTCGTCGAGAGCTGGGACCTGGAGTCCGACGACGGCAGTCTCGTGCCCGCAGGCGAGATCGCGCTGTGGGAGTGGGGCGACGTGACCAGTGGCCCGGACGGCGGGTTCACGGGCAGCCGCGCCTGGGGCACGAACCTGGACGGAACCTACGGCAACGACAGCGTGGAGACACTGACGCTGCCGGTCCGCGACCTGGTGGCTGTCCAGGACCCGGCCCTGTGCTGGATGCAGTGGCTGGACCTGGAGCAGGGGGACGCCGGCTGGATCACCTGGACCGACGGCGTGGAGTCCGTGGTGGTCGAGCCCATCTATGGCTACCCGGTCAGCGGCGTGTTCGACGGCTTCACCGGGGCCTGGGAGCCTGTCTGCGTGGACCTGGCAGGGGTGGGGGACCTGGGCCAGCTGCAGCTCGTGTTCTCCGCCGACGCCAAGGTCAGCGCCACGGGCTGGTACGTGGACGACCTCTCTCTCTACGATGGCGACCCAATCGGGCCGTTGCTGACGGATCTCACGGCTCTGTCGGACACCGACGATCTGGACGGCCCCTACCCGGTCAGCGTCACCGCGGTGGACAACGTCAGCCTGCAGCTCGTCCGGCTGGGCCACCGGGTCGACGGGGTGGATCAGCCCGCGCTTCCCATGGGCGCCAGCGCGACGCCGGACGAGTGGACCGGCGCGCTGCCCGGCCAGGAGCCCGGATCGCTCGTGGAGTACTGGGTCGACGCCACCGACGGCCAGAACTGGACCCGCATCCCAGAGGACGCGGATCGGGTCTTCACGATCTCGCTGGCCACGCCAACGGACCTGACGGGCCCCGAAGGTCGCGTGGTGGCCACGACCGCCGAGCTGAGCTGGCAGGCGCCGGACTCGTCGCACCTGCTGTCGACCTACCGGGTCTACCGCCAGGACGCCGTGGTGTCCGAGACCCCAGCGCCCACCGGGCTCGTGGATCTGGTGGGCGAGGGCGGCGACGTGTTCACCGTCACCGCCGTCTACGATGTCGGCGAGTCCGGACCGAGCGCGTCGCTGACCCTGGACAGTCACGTCCCCCAGGTGCTGGCCATCGAGCCCGACCGGGCCTTCCAGGGCGACAGCATCCGGGTCTCGATCGAGGGCCAGGACCTGTTCTTCGTCCAGGAGGACCTGAGCATGGACCTGGGCGACGGCGTCACGATCGACGAGGTCGAGGTCGCCGACGTGGACACCGCCCGCCTGCTGGTGTCCGTCGGCGAGAACGCCGGCCCCCGACTGCGCGACGTCGTGCTGAGCTCCGGCGACGTCACCCTGACGCTGCCGGATGCCTTCGAGGTCGTGGACGGCGCCGAGCGCCCGCACCTGAAGTCCGTGGAACCGGACTTCGTGACCCAGGGCTCCGAGGCCGAGCTGATGGTGGTGGCATCGGCTGACTTCGCGGCGCTGCCGACGGTGGATCTGGGCGAAGGCGTGGTGGTGTCCGAGGTGGCCTGGACCGACGACGACGAGCTTCGCCTGACCGTGGTCGTCGAGCTCGACGCCCCGCTGGGCGAGCACGAGCTCACCATCGACGACACCGTGCGCATCTGGGACGGGCTGCGGGTCCAGGTCCGGGACGACCCACCGGCGACCACGTCCTGCGCAGGGGTGCCTGGGTCCAGGTCGCTGCCCCTCGGGGTCTGGGTGCTGATGCTCGGACTGGTGCTGCGGCGTCATCGCGCCGATCACTCGGGTTGATCCTGGCAAGTCGCAGACAGGTCGGACGCCTGGCGTCGACGCTGGGGCGCCGATGTGGCCCGGGTCACCTCAAGCCCCAGGGGCGGCGCCAGGCGTTCGAACCGTCGTGACTCGCCCATCAACCCGAGTGATCGGCGCTTTTCAGGCCTCGAGCAGATCCGCCACCTGCTGAGCGACGTCCAGCCGGCCCTGGCCCTTGGAGGCCGTGGCCATGACCGCCAGGGCTGCTGGGTCCGCCAGGAGCCGCCCGAAGTCCGTGATGGCCTGTTCCACGTCCAGGCCGCGCTCCAGCAGCACCCGTGCCGCACCGACCGCTTCGAGCCCCCGGGCGTTGGCCTCCTGGTGGTTGTCCGTCACGTTGGGGGACGGCAGGAGCACCGCTGGCTTGCCCAGCGCGGTCAGCTCGGCCAAGGTGCTCGAGCCCGCCCGGCAGACCACGAGATCCGCCGCGGCGTAGGCGTCGGCCATCCGGTCCTCGTAGTCGACCACCACGACGCCCGGGGGGACCGGCCCCAGGGTCTCCAGCGCCGCCTCGTGGTAGCGGGGTCCCGTGATCCACAGGAGCTGCCAGCCCCGCTCGGACCGCCTGGCTGAAGCGATCGCCAGGTCGTTCAGGGCCGCGGCCCCCAGGCTGCCGCCCACCACCAGGACCACCGGGGAGTCCGGGTCCAGGCCGTAGCGGTCTCGGGCGGCACGGGGATCGCTTATCAGGACCTTGGGGTTGACCGGGCAGCCCACGGTGTGGACCTGGGCGGGGGTCGGCAGGCGCCCACGGGTGGCGTCGTAGGTGAGGAGCACCAGGTCCGCGACCCGCGCACAGAGCCGGTTGGCCAGGCCGGGGGAGACGTTGGCCTCGTGGATGGCACGGCGGATGCCGAGGGTCCAGGCCGCCAGCACCGTCGGCGCCATGATGTAGCCGCCGACGCCGAGCACCAGGTCGGGGTCCAGCCGCGCCAACAGACGCCGGGAGCGCAGGATCGCGGCGGCCAGGGAGCCGGCGAAGCGCACCTTGGCGCCCAGTCCGCTGCGGGGGAACTGCGGTGCACTCACCGGGTGGAAGTCGTAGCCGCGCTCCGGGGCCACGCGGCCCTCCAAGCGCTCGGCCGCGCCGGCGTAGACCACCTCGTGGCCCCGGGCTCTCAGCGCATCCCCCAGCGCCAGGGCCGGGTAGACATGGCCGCCGGTCCCTCCCCCTGCCAGCACCACCTTCATCCGGTCCTCCTGCGCGATACCCCCCTATCGTGGGTGCCCTGCGGTTCCAGCCCCGAGCGGCCTCGGTCCTTCGCGAAGCGATCCTGGAGGCCGGTGGCATCGAGGTCTTCGCCATCGGCGACGTGGACCTGACGCACAAGGTGCACCGGCTGGAGATCCACTGCCGAGGCACCCGGGACAGCGTGCCGGCGCTGCTGGAGCGTCCCCGGGCAGGCCAGGTGGTGATCCACAACCACCCTTCGGGTGTGATCGAGGCGTCGCCGGCGGATCTGGGGCTGGCCGCTCAGTACGGCGACAACGGCGTCGGCGTGGTGATCGTGGACAACGCGGTCGAGCGGGATCTGTGGGTGGTCGAGCCCGCTCGCTCCAAGCGGCAGCCGGTGCCCCGGGATCGCCTGCGGTCGTTCTTCGTCGACGACCTGCCCCGGGTCATGCCCGGCCACGAGCCACGGCCGGGACAGCTGGCCATGGCCGAGAATTTCGCCGACGCCTTGGACGATCAGCACATCTCCGTGGTCGAGGCCGGCACCGGCACCGGCAAGTCCCTGGGGTATCTGGCACCCGCGGTGCTCTGGGCCCTGGCCAACGACAGCAAGGTGGTGGTCTCGACCTACACCCGCACCCTGCAAGCCCAGCTGGTGCGCGAGGATCTGCCCGCGCTCCAGCGTGCGGGGCTGGAGTTCCGAGTGGCTCTCCTGAAGGGGCGAAACAACTACCTCTGCCGCCGCAAGCTCCAGGTGCTCCTGGACGAGGGCACGGAGGACCCAGCCGTGCTCGAGCGGATCCGCCAGTGGACCGACAGCACCGAGGACGGCTCGCTCCAGGACTTCGGCGAGTCCTTGGACCAGCCCCTGTGGGAGCGGCTCCAGTCCGACACCGATCAGACCCTGCGGGTGCGCTGCCCCCACTACAACCAGTGCTTCTTCTACAACAGCCGCCGGGCCGCAGCCGCGAGCCACGTGATGGTGGTGAACCACGCGCTGCTCCTGGCGGACCTGTCGCTCAAGGCCGAGAGCGGCGGGGACGGCCTGCTGCCCCGCTATGACCGGATCATCCTGGACGAAGGGCACCACCTGGAGAACGCGGCCACGTCGGTGGCGTCCAGCAGCCTGACCAGCCTTGCCGTGCGGCGAGCGGTCGGGCCGCTCCTGCACACACGCCGACGCCCCGGGGCCCTGGCCCGGGTCCAGACCGCCGCCGGAGCTGGGCAGCCGCGGATCCAAGAGCGGTGCGACCAGCTCGTCACGGCCCTGGGCACTCTGCGCGAGGAGGCCGACGTGACCCTCGAGGCGGTCCGACACGGCCTGCTGACGGACCAGCCCAAGCGGCGTCTGACCCCCCAGGTCCGGGCGGCCCCGCTGTGGACCGCGGACCTGGCCCCCGCCCTGGCCACTCTGGGGCGCTGCCTGGTGGACACGGTGAACCGGCTGGCGGCCCTGCTCGGGGACCTCGAGGACGCCGAGCTCCAGGTGCCCACGCAGCCTCTGCTCGACCTGGGGCGGGCCCGCCGGCGGCTCAAGCAGCACGCGGCTGTTGTGGCCGATGTGCTGTCCGATCCGGACGAGAACCGCTGTCACTGGGTGGAGCGCGACCGGGACCGGGCGCGGCTCTGCGGTGCGCCGGTCGACGTGGGGCCGCTGCTGGACGACCTGGTCTTCTCGCGGGTCTCGGCCGTCGGCGTGACCAGCGCCACGCTGACCGTCGGCGGGTCCTTCACCCCATGGCTCCAGCGCCACGGGGTCAGCGAGGCCCGCACGGCCTCCATTCCGTCGCCGTTCTCCTACGGGGACCAGGCGCTGCTGGCCCTGCCCCGGGACCTGCCCAGGCCCGATGCGCCGGGCTGGGTCCCGCGGGTCGCCCAGGTCACGCTGGACCTGCTCGGCGCGTCCGGGGGCGGGGCCTTCGTGCTGTGCACGTCGTACCGCATGGTCGACGCCCTGAGCGAGCGCATCGCCGACGCGCTGGGGGGTCGCCACCCGATCCTGGTCCAGGGCCGGGGCTCCCGGGAGCGGTTGCTCCAGCGCTTCCGCCAGGCGCCGGGCGCCATCCTCGTGGGCACCGACAGCTTCTGGGAAGGGGTCAGCGTGCGGGGGGATGGCCTGCGCCTCGTGGTCATTCCTCGTCTTCCTTTCCGCGTGCCCACCGAGCCCATCAGCCAGGCCCGCTACGAGCGCCTGCAGGGCCAGGGTCTGGACCCGTTCCGGACCTGGTCCCTGCCCACGGCGGTGATCAAGCTGCGCCAGGGCTTCGGCCGACTGATCCGGGCCCGCACGGACCGGGGGGCGGTGGCCATCCTGGACCGCAGGCTGCACGACATGTGGTACGGCCGGGTGTTCCTCCAGTCCCTGCCCGACGCCCGTCGGGTCACGGGGCCGGCCCAGGCGGTCGTGGCACAGCTGACCCGGTTCTATGATTCCCGCCAGGAGCCCGGATGACCGACGAACCGATCCTGCCCCCGCCCCCCCGGGAGCCCCAGCCCGAGCCACCGCCGCCTCCGGGACCCCGGGCGCGGCTCAAGAACGTCGCCCGGCGGCTGCTCGAAGACGAGACCACGGTCTCGGCCAAGGAGCTCATCGGTGCCTTCGTCAGCACGTCGGACAAGGCCAAGACCGAGCTCGTCCGGGCCATCGGGCGCGAGGTCCGGGCCTACCTGGAGGGCCTGGGCACCACCGAGCTGCTCGAGGTGCTGGTGAACGACTACGAGCTCGAGGTCAGCGCCAAGTTCCGCCTCAAGCCGCTGCGAGCCGGCGGCGCCGAGCCCGCCGAAGACCCGGAGTGACCCTCAGTCGCCTTCTGGCACGACCTCGCGGGGCGCCAGCCGGACCTTGATGCCCTCCTCGCGGAGCAGCCTGCGCAGCTCCCACTTGTCGATCTCGGACATGTTCTCCAGGATCAGGTCCAGCCGTGCCGGGTCGTCGGTCAAGGGCGCCAGGCCCGCCCGGAGCTCGGCCATCGCAGCGTTCGCCTCGTCCAGGGTGGGCTGGAGCTGGGCCGTCACCGCCGGGAGGTCCTCTGCCGCGGCCTGGACGTCGGCCAGGGCCTGCTCGGCCTGGGTCAGCAGCGGGTCCACCCGGCCCGCCGTGTGGCGCAGGTCCGTGACCAGGCCCTGGGCATCGTCGACCAGGCCCCGGGCCTCGCGACCGGTCAGGAGCGCCTCGTCGGAGAATGTGCGCAGGTTCGACAGCACGGCCTCCAGGTCCGCGATCATGCGCTCGGGCCGTTCGGGGTCCGACTCCAGCACAGCCAGGAGCTGTTCGAGCCCGTCCTGGAGCCGCTCGGGCTCCACCAGCTCCAGCAGGGGCCCGATGCCCGTGACCACCTCGTCGATCTCGGTGCTGCTGCGCGTGATGGCGATCACGTCGCCGTCCTGGAGGAGCGGCGTGTCCTTGGCGATGGGCACGAGCTCGACGTACTTCTCGCCCAGCACGCTCCGGGCGCGGATGACCGCCTGGACGTCGTTGCGCAGCTGGGCCTCGGGCTCCAAGGACAGCCCGACCCCCGCCCGATCGAACTCGGCGTAGAGCCGAGAGACCTTGCCCACCTCGACGCCGGCGACCATCACCGCGGCGCCCTGGGCGAGCCCGACCACGCTGTCGAAGCTCGCCGTGACCTCGACCCGGTCGCCCAGGCCCACCGCCCCGGCCTGGATCGCCATCCAGCCGGTGAGCAGGGCCGCACCGGTCACCAGCACCCCGACCCCGACCTCCTGCTTGCGCTGGCCCTTCATGGCTCTTCCGCCCTCAGGTCAGCCAGAGCGGGGAGGCGAGCTGCGGCTGTGGGGTCGGACGGCAGCACCACGTTCCGCCGGAGGAATCGCTGGACGACCGCGACCTCGCTGCGCACGAAGTCCGTGGTGGGGGCGTAGGCCACGAGCCTCCCGCCGTAAAGCATGCCGATGCGGTCCGCCACGTTCAGGGTGCCCACGATGTCGTGGGAGATCACGATGAAGGTGATGCCCAGCGCCTCCTGCATCTGCCGGATGAGATCGTCGATGGCGTCCGACGTCATCGGGTCCAGGCCAGAGTTGGGCTCGTCGAAGAGCACGACCTCGGGGGCGTGCACGATGGCCCGGGCGAGACCCACGCGCTTGCGCTGACCGCCCGAGAGCGCGGCGGTGTCCCGGTCGGCGAGGCCCGGCAGCCCCACCTGTTCCAGCACCTCGTCCACCCGGTCCCGGCGCTCGGCGTCGGACAGGTCCTTGCGGTGGTGCACCAGGGGGAAGGCGATGTTCTCGCCCACGCTCAGGCTGTCGAACAGGGCCCCGTCCTGGAACAACATGCCCAGACGGCGACGCACCCTGTAGAGCCCGTCGTGGCCGGCCTGGGCCATGTCGGTGCCGAAGACCCGGACCGTGCCCGAGTCCGGTCGCACCAGGCCCACCAGGAGCTTCAGCAGCACGGACTTGCCCACACCGCTGGGGCCGATGATGGCGGTGGTCAGGCCCCGCTCGAAGGCCAGATCCAGGCCCTCGAACACAACCAGGTCCCCAAAGGCCTTGGTCACCCCGGCCAGGTGGATGAAGTCCTGGGCGCCCTCAGCCATAGGCCAGCTCGGAGATGAAGTAGTTCAGCACCACGCAGACCACCGCCGCTGTCACCACGGCGGAGTTGGTGGCCTGGCCCACGCCCTCGGGCCCTGGGCGGGAGAAGAAGCCGTTGAAACACGCGACCAGGCAGATCACCATGCCGAACAGGATCGCCTTGAGGTTGCACCACAGCAGGTCGGTGGGCGCGATGCCCTGCCGGGCGAATTCGATGAAGTCCGCGGAGCCCAGCCCCAGCTGGTAGACGGCCACCAGGTAGGCGGCCAGGACCATCACAAAGGTCGAGATCGTGGTCAGAGCGGGCATGACGATCAAGATGCCGAGCAAGCGGGGCGTGATCAGGTACCACAGCGGGTCGACCGCCATGACCTCGAGCGCGTCGATCTGCTCCTTGATGCGCATGACGGCGACCTGGGACGCCATCTCGGTGCCCGCCTTGGCGGCGACCATGGACGCCGCGATGATCGGCGCGAGCTCGCGGATGCCCGCCAGCGCCACGAACATGCCGACCATGCGCTCGCCGCCGATGGGCTTGAACGCCGAGTAGCCCTGGATCGACAGGTTGGTGCCCACGAAGGCGCCGATGATCAGCAGGATGGGCAGCGAGCGGATGCCGATGGACCAGGCGTGGTGCAGGGTCATGCCCTGGGGCGGCGGCTGGCGCACGGCCGCCCGCACAAAGCGCGCCAGGAAGAACACGAAGCGCCCGACCGCGTCGAAGGGGATGCGCATCAGCCCCCCACCACGCCGAAGAGCGCCGACGTCAGCGCGTAGTTGACGATGATGAAGCCCGTGACCCCGTAGACCACCGTGTCGTTGACCGCCCGGCCGACACCGGCGGCGCCCCCGCTTGCGCGGGTGCCCATGTAGCAAGCCGTCATGCCGATGACGGCGCCGAACACCGTGGTCTTGAAGCTGCCGGCCCACACATCGACCGTGCCGACCCGGACCCACAGCTCGGCCAGGAACACGCCAGCCTGTTCCCCCTTCATGAACACCGCCGTCACGAACGATCCCAGGATGCCCGCGGCGCTGCCGACGATGTTCATGAGCGGGCAGGCCAGCACGATGGCCAGGAACCGCGGCACGACGTGGATCGTGAGCGGGTCCACCGCCATCACCGCCGTGGCATCCAGCTCCTCCTTGATGGCCATCGCCCCGAGCTCAGCCGCGCAGCTGGAGCCCCCCTGGGCGGCCACGAGCACAGACGCCAGCACCGGCGACAGCTCCCGCAGCACCGCCACCGTCACCAGGCTGGGCAGCATGCGCTGGGCCCCGAAGATGGCGAAGATCTTCAGCCCCTGGAGCGCCAGCACCATGCCGAAGGGAAAGGTGACGGCGATCACCGGGAGCAGGCACCGGGTGCTGATGGTGTACAGGTCGCCGATCACCGCCGAGACGGACCACCCCCCGCGGACCACCCGCAGCAGCACGGCTGCGCTGAACGTGGCGAAGCGGCCGAGGCCAGCCAAGGGCGATAGGAGCGCCAGCACGGGGTCGGACTAACCCCGCTGGAGCCGCCCATGATCGCCACGCTGCTGCTCGCGCTGATCCACACCGCCGCCGCCGAGGACGCGTGGACCACCCGCGCCGTCGAGCTGACCCGCTGGCCGACCGAGGTGGGCGACGCGGCGAACCCCAAGGTCGTCGACCTGATCGAGGGGGTCAAGGTGGAGATCGTCTTTCGCAAGCCCGATCAGATCCGGGTGCGCAAGGGCGGGGACTTCGGCTGGCTGCCGCCTGACGCCGTCACGACCGAGCCCCCGGTGCCGGTGAGCGACACAAAGTGAGCCGGCTCGTCGCGCTGCCCGGATAGGGCTTCGGCGTGCTGCCGCTCTTTCGTCGTGACCTGACCCTCGCCGTGCTGGCCTCTGGGTCGTCCGGCAACTGCACCTATGTGGGAGACGGCCGCACCGGGCTGCTCATCGACTGCGGCATCTCCACCCGCCGCATCCATCGTGCGCTCGAGCGCCAGGGCCTCGCCGACGCCCCCATCGACGCGGTCTGCATCACCCACGAGCACAGCGACCACATCGGCGCCGCCCGCATCCTGTCCGACCGGCTCAAGCGCCGCTTCGGCCGCGTCGTGCCGTTCTACATGACCCGGGGCACCCACGAGGGCGCCCACGCCAAGGTGCTGCCGGAGCGGGTCGAGCTGTGTCAGGCCGGAGAGTCCTTCCGCGTCGGCGGCTTCGCCGTGCACCCGTTCCCGGTGCCCCATGACGTGCTGGATCCGGTCGCCTACCGGGTCCAGGCGGGCGCCATGTCCGTGGCCGTCATCACGGACCTGGGTCGGCCGACCGCGCTCGTGGCCCGGCAGCTGCGCCAGTGCGACGCGGCGGTCCTGGAGTTCAACCACGACGCCGAGCTACTGTTGAGCGGCCCCTACCCCTGGCACCTCAAGCAGCGCATCCGCTCCAACCACGGGCACCTGTCCAACCGCCAGGCCAGCCGGCTGCTGCAGGACGGGCTGAGCGACCGCCTGCGCCACCTGGTGCTGGCGCACCTGTCCGACGAGAACAACCGCCCGGCTCTGGCGGCCGCGGCCGCTCGGCGCAGCCTGGGCGACGCCAACGTGCACGTCCAAGTCGGGGGCAAGCTGAACGGCGCAGACCCGATCGCCCTGACCGCCTCCGCGGTCTGAGCGGCCTCAGGCCCCGAGCTCGATCCCCACGGCCCGCGCCGTCTTGACCAGCTCACCCTCGGGATCCACCCTCCGGTAGGTGGCGATGGCATCGGCGATGGGTGCGCCGACGACGCGGCCGTCGCGCAAGACCGCGATCTCGCCCCAGCGTCCCGCCGCGACCAGCTCCACCGCCTTGACGCCGAAGCGGGTCGCCAGGATGCGGTCGAAGGGCACCGGCGAGCCGCCCCGCTGGAGGTGGCCCAGCACCGTGACCCGTGACTCGATCTCCATGCGCTCGGCGAGCTGGTGGGCCAGCACCACCGCCGGCCCGCCCACCGACACCACGCCCTTGCCGTGGGCCTGGCTGGAGGTGGTGGGGGCGCCCGTCGCCGGCTCGGCACCCTCGGCGACCACGATCAGCGTGAACTGGCGGCCCACCGCTCGCCGCTTCTCGATCTTGGCGCAGATGCGGTCCACCTCGTAGGGCAGCTCCGGGATCACGATGGCGTCGGCCCCGCCGGCGATGCCCGCGCTCAGCGCGATGTGCCCGGCGTCCCGCCCCATGACCTCGAGCAGCATGACCCGATCGTGGGACTCGGCCGTGGTGTGCAGGCGGTCCAGCGCCTCGGTCGCCACCGCCACGGCCGAGTGGAAGCCAAAGGTGTAGTCCGTCGCACTCAGGTCGTTGTCGATGGTCTTGGGCACGCCGACCACCCGGATGCCGTGCCGCTGCATGAGCTGCCAGCCGATCTTCTGGGTGCCGTCGCCGCCGATCACGACCAGGCCCTCCAGGTCCAGATCCCGCACGGCGCCGGCGACCTCTGCAGAGCGGTCGATGGGCGGCTTGCCGAACCCAAAGGGATCGCCCCGGTTCGTGGTGCCCAGCAGCGTGCCCCCCCGGGCCAGCAGTCCGCTGCAGCTCTTCGGCGTCAGGTGGCGCACCCGGTAGGGCGACTCCAGCAGCCCATTGAAGCTGTCCTCGATGCCCAGCACCGTCCACTGCCGCCGACCGACCCCGTCCTTGACGAAGGCCCGAATGACCGCATTGAGACCCGGCGCGTCCCCGCCGCCAGTGAGGATGCCGACCTTGCACTTCTCGCTCATCCGCAGGCTCCCGCGCGCAGGGCGGCGAGTCTACGACGATCCTCGCCGACTCGCGCACACGTCAGCGCTTGCCCGGCGACCCCGAAGCCGCGCCCCACTCGCAAACACCCAACTCGCCACCGATCGCCATCCAGCCGGCCACCCCGCCCACGCCGGAACCCGTGAAGGGACGGCAGGCACCACCCGACGCCCCCCAGAGTCACCCAGCGGTACCCATCCACCAGCGCCTCGATGCGCGATGCCCTCAAAGAGTCCCGTCTGACCTGGGCCCAGCCCGTACAGCGGCCAAACGACCTAGCCCCACGATCGACGAGACCTACTTGGCGGCCTCCACGTAGTCGTCCCCGCGGATCTTGGCGAAGTCCTTGATGTGGCCCCAGATGGCCTTCACGCCACGGGCCATGTAGTCGAGATCGTCCGGGTGCTTGATCTGGGTGAGCTGGTGCGCCAGGAACTTCGGGCTCATGTAGAGCTTGTAGAACTGGCCGGCCATCTGGACGACTTCTTCGGACTGCATGTCGGTGAGCACACAGACCGGCTCGGTCATGTCGTAGCGCTCGTACTCGGTCTCCTCGAACCGGATCCAGCCGTTGCGCTGGCACAGGTCGAACAGGGGGGTGCCGGGGTAGGGCATCACCACCGTGGCCTGGAGGTGGTGGGCCAGGCCGTTGTGCATCAGGTAGCGGGCCAGCTCCAGGGTCTCGTAGGCGTCTTCCTTGGTCTCCCAGGGGTAGCCGACCATCATGGTCAGGTGCGGCTGTAGCCCGGCGCTGGTGGCCATCTTGCAGCCCTCGATGATCTTCTCCCGAGTCAGGGACTTGTCGAGGATGTCGATGGTGCGCTCGCTGGCCGACTCGATGCCCAGGATGAGCTTGCGGAAATTCGCCTTCTTCATCAGCTGGACGTTCTTCTCGGTGAAGTAGTCGAACCGGAAATTGCAGTCGAAGACGGACTTCTCGGCGATGCCGCGGTCGATCATCTCGTGGCAGAGCCGGGTCAGCCAGTTGCCCGTGGGCAGCGCGCCCGTGTCGTCGAAGATGTTCCGGGTGCCGTAGCGGTCGATCAGGAACTCCATCTCGTCCGCCAGCCGCTCGGGACTCTGGGTGCGGAAGGACGGGTAGGTCACGGTCCAGGAGCAGAAGGTGCAGCGGCCATAGGGGCAGTCGCGACCGGCCATCGTCCACATGAAGGGCAGGCGGTACTTCCACTTCTCGAAGTAGAGGTGGGCGTTGGTCAGGTCGCGGTTGATGAACGGCAGCGCGTCCAGGTCGCCGATGTCCTTGTAGGGGCCCGTGCTCTTGGCCGTGCCGTCGGGCTCCTTGTACCAGAGGCCACCCGCGGGCTCGCCCTTGCCCTCGATCCAGTTGCACAGGTTCTGGAGCATGAAGTCGTAGTCGCCGCCGGTGATGCAGAAGTCGACGTTGGACTGGACCAGGGTCTCCTCGGGGTTCCCCGAGATGTGATCGCCAAACAACACCACCCGCACGCCGGGGACCTCGGCCTTGATCGCGTCGACCAGCTCCCAGTGCTGGCGCACCACGGGGGCCTTGGTCTCCATGGCGATCAGCTCGGGCTGGTGGTCCCGCAGGATGCGCAGGAACTGGTTCCAGTCCCGCCGCTCGGCGATGCAGTCGGTCCAGCAGACGTCGTGGCCGTCCTGTTCGAGCAGGGTGGCAGCCCATGCGGGGATGCACGGGTACAGGTAGCTGGGCTCGTGGAACCACTGGAACTGGCGGTTCTGGGTCAGCATGGGGCTGCCCTTTCCGCGCAGTGGCGGGTAGGCGATCATGACGCGCATCGAGGGCTCCCTGGGCGAACGCGCACACGCGAGGCGTGCCGGCAGGCCCAACCAAATACCATCCACAGCCGCCGACCGCACCCGCGAAAGCGCACCGACGGCCTTTGCAGCGCGTGAACATTCGGCCGATTAAGCCGCACTATGAAGCCCCTTCCCCAGGTCCGTGATGAACACGAAGAAGCTCTTCCCTCTCGTCGCCCTGCTGCTCCCGGTCTCCGCCTTCTCGGCCAGCAGCGCCAAGCCGAGCATCGACCTCGCGCTGGATCCGTACTCGCTGACGCTGAGCGACTACTGCTTCCCCAGCGGTCTGCGGATCATGTTCCAGGAAGACCACACCCAGCCCTTGGTCAACATCACCCAGGTCATCGACCAGGGCTCCGACGCCGACCCGCCGGGTCTCGAAGGCATCGCCCACGTGGTCGAGCACCTGTGGTTCCGGTCCCACCTGGACGGTGAGATCAAGGTCTGGGACCAGCTCAAGGAGGTCGGCGCATCTCTGAACGCCTACACGGCGAGCGACGTCACCACCTACCTGACCGCCGCGCCCGTCTCCCAGATGGGCCCGCTGCTCGCCCTGGAAGCCCGGCGCATCTCCGGTGCCCTCTCGGTGGCCAACGTGACCCAGGAAGAGGTCAACCTGGAGCGCGAGATCGCCCGGAACGAGCTGCGGATGCGGTACGAGAACACCCAGGTCTCGGGCATCGGCTACCTCTACGGCAAGCTGTTCCCCGAGGGCCACCCCTACAGCAAGCTGGGCATCGGAACCCACGACAGCCTCGACAACATCACCGTCGAGGACGTCCAGAAGTTCACCGAAGAGAACTACGTGCCGGCCAAGACCACGATGCTGGTCATCGGCGACTTCCAGGTCAAGGACTCCTGGAAGATGATCGCCGAGTACTTCCCGCTGGAGCTGCTGGTCGATCCGGAGAACCCGGACGCCGAGCTCGAGCTCGTGGACTGCCCCCAGAGGGTCGACCCGACTTCCCTCCCCGAAGAGCCCCCCGCGCCGAACGACCAGGGCATCAGCTACCACAAGGCCGGGGTCGAGAAGACCACCGTGCTGGTGGGCTGGAGCTTGCCCGGCGGCTACCGGGCCGACGCGGCGAACTACCCTGCGGCCGGCGTCAACCTCGACTTCGTCGTCGAGGCCTTCCTCAACCCGGACTTCGACTGGGCCACGGACTCGGTCGAGGACCTGTCCAGCGCCGACTGTGGCGTCTACTCCGAGGAACACGCCAGCATCGGCATCTGCGGCATCGAGGTCGCCGCCGGCAAGGACCCCGAGGAAGCCCTCGACGACGTCTTGGACGCCCTCTACCTCCAGTGGGAGGTCAACTTCCGCATCCAGGCCGGTGACTACATCTCCCAGCTGGTCAAGTACCAAGGCATGGTCGGGACCTTCCAGTCCGTCGAGAACGTGGCCTCCATCTTCGGGACCCGTGGCAACGCGGTGGCCGTCTACACCCACATGACCGGCGACCCGGCCTACTTCAGCCGCCAGATCGAGGCCTACAACCGGATCGAATACGACAAGGTCGCTGCCGTGGGGCACAAGTACCTCACCCGCGATCGCGCCGTGGCCGTCATCCTGGAACCCTACGAGGACGGCGACCTGCTCATCGACTCGTCGGACCAGTCCTACAAGGGCAAGCCCTTCGAGGGCACCGTCGAGACCAAGCTCGATCTGGACAAC
>CAZFLE010000023.1:0-65591 GCA_964519895.1 uncultured Enterobacterales bacterium
GAACTGGCTGGCGAAGATGACGTGCTGCAGCCGCCCGTTCTGGGAGAACTCGGCGATCTTCTGGGCCATCGGGCGCTCGAGGCGTCCCTCGAAGTCGTAGAGCATCTCAACTCCTGCACCGTGCGGACACGGACTAATCCGGCCGGGCGAGCGCGGATCCGGGCGGCACGCCGTTGTCACGGCGGGCCTAGGGTTGGGAGTTTTCCGAGAACTTGGAGAAAAACAAGTGTCAGGTGTGCCACAGAGTTCCCCGGTGGGTGGCGGCCCCGGGGGATGCCGTGACAGGCTTGTCCCCTCGCCCAGGAGATGACGTGAAGGACCTGCACAACTTCCGCGACCGCATCCGCGTGGCCATCACTGGGCGCGTGTCCACGGACCCGGACGCTTCGAACCGTCTGCGCCATCGCCTGGCCGACGAAGAGCCGACCGACGTGGCGTTGCCGATCGTGCTCGCCGACGAAGAGCCGACCGAGCCTCTGCGGTGGCCGCGTCTGAGGTGAGCTCCCTGGGCGCCTGAGCGCACGAAACCGCTCAGGTCGAGCGCGGGTATCCGAGGTGTGCCTTCCCCGGAGCCCTCGTGACCCTCGCCCTGCTGGCCGCTCTGGCCGCCCCGGCCGCCGCTGACGACGTCATCAAGACCGTGCAGCCCAAGCACGTGCTCAAGGTGGGGCGGATCGCGGTGACCCCGATGCTCGCCGCAGTGACGAACAGCCACTACCTGCGGCGCCGCTTCGTGGGGGCGTCCCTCGCCTGGCACCTCTCGGACATCTTCGCAGTGGAGACCACCCTGGCCTGGGGACCGGACCTGGGCACCGCGGACTGGAAGCCCATCACCTGGCAGCTCCTCGAGGAGAACAAGGTGGTGGTCGAGCTGTCCCGGCTGACCCTGTGGGGCACCGGCGCGTTCCAGTTCACGCCCATCCACGGCAAGTTCGCCTGGAACGGTCGGCGGGTGGCGCACTTCGAGCTCTTCGGGCTGGTGGGTGGCGGCTTCGCCCAGACCGTCGACGACCTGGACGCGATGGGGGCCACGGACGACCCGCTGTCCCAGGCGACCGCGATCCAGTGGCACGGTGTGGCGACGGCCGGGGCCGGGGCGCGGCTGTTCCTCTCCAACACCTGGGCCCTGCGGGTCGAGGGGCGCAACGTGCACTACCTGGAGACTCTGGGAGCGGTGGACCTGTTGATGAAGAACAACTTCCTGGTCGCGGCCTCGGCGAGCGCGTTCTTTCCCTGATCCGGCCGATGACCTGCGATAGGGCAGGCGCATGTCCGCAGCGCCCCGCGTCCTGGTCGTCGGAGTCGGTGGGCTCGGGGGCTGCATCGCCGGCGCTCTGGCCCGGTCCGGTGTCGACGTGACCGGGCTGAGCCCGAACACCGCCATCGTGGCGGCTGTGGCGTCCCATGGCATGCGGCTGACCGGGCACGGGGGCGACCACACGGTCCCCGGTCGGGTTGTGGCCCAGCTCGAGCCAGGCGCCGGACCCTTTGACCTGGTGGTGCTGGCCACCCCGCCGAACGCCGTCGAAGAAGCGGCCCGGGACGCCGCCCCCACCCTGGCCCCCGACGGCGCGATGGTGGTGCTGCAGAACGGCCTGTGCGAAGAGCGCGTCCAGGCCATCGTGGGGGCGGACCGGGTGGTCGGCTGCGTGGTCATGTGGGGAGCCTCGATGCCCGAGCCCGGGGTGTTCGAGCGCACCAGCTCCGGCACCATGACCCTGGGCCGGCTGGACGATGCACCCGATGGGCGGCTGGACACACTGGCCGCGCTGCTGGCCCCGCTGGGCGAGGTCCGCACGACCGACCGGCTCGCGGGCAAGCGCTGGGGCAAGCTGGCCCTGAACTGCATGGTCTCCACCCTGGGCACCATCCGCGGAGGCCGGCTGGGCGACGTGCTGTTCACCCGCCGCGGCCGCCGGCTGGGCCTGGAGATCATCAGCGAGACCGTGGATGTGGCCCTGGCGTCGGGGGTGACGCCGGAGCGAATGGCGGGGGTGGACCTGACCTGGCTCGCGCTGACTCCCGCTCAACGAGCCGCGCTGTGGTCCCCCAACCTGGGTGTGAAGCACGGGGTCATGCTGGCGGTCGGCACCCGCTACCGGCGGCTGCGGTCGTCGATGCTCGCCGCCATCGAGCGAGGCCGCACACCGCCCATCGAGTTCCTCAACGGCGAGGTGGTCCAGCGGGGTCAGGCCCTGGGGGTGCCGACCCCGGTGAACGCACGGGCCGTCGACGCGGTCTGGGCTATCTCCCGGGGTGACGCGACCCCGGGTGCGGCGCTGCTGGAGAGCCTCTCCTGAGCGGCGGGGAGAGCCGGCTCAAGTCAAAGCCCGTTCCCTCTTCCGCTTGGACCCCCAAGAGGGACCGATCGACCGGATCTGGCCCCCGAATTGCCTCGATCAGCCGGCCATGGCTGCAAAAGCGGAAGAAGCTCGGGGCTCTACCTGACCAAGCGGAAGAAATGGGTGGCTCTACCCCTCCGTGGGAGCAGCCTGCCCGGCGTTAGGGACCGCTCATGAAGTCCCAACGCACCCACCAGGCCGGCGCGTGAGCAACCCCTTGGCCGCCCATCGCGCCGCCGGCGCCATTCCCGCCCACCACGACGCCCTGGTCCAGACCCTGCTCGACGCCGGCCAGCGCCACCTGTTCGATGGCTGGCCCGACCCGGGGGACCGCGACGCGGACAAGCTGGCCATGCTGGACGTGCTCGCCAGAGCGCACGCGGCCTACCCCGGCGGCCTGGGCGCCTATGTGACCAACGCCCGCCGGCTCCTGGCCGGTGCCCGGACCGGCGGCAACCCCTACGACGGCCTGGTCCCGGAGCGGCCGGAGCGGGTCGACCTGTCCGAGCTGGGCCCCGACCTGCGCCACCACGAGAACCTGGGTCTGGCCCATGCCCAGGGCCTGGCGGTGGTCCTGGTGGCCGGCGGGCTGGGCGAACGCCTGGGCTTCCCCGGCATCAAGGTCGACATCCGGGTCGACCTGACCAGCGACCAGACCTACCTGGACCTGTACGGCCGCTGGCTCCGAGCCTTGGGTCGTCGCACCGGCCGTCAGCACCCCCTGGTCATCATGACCAGCGGGGACACCCACGCCGCGACCCTGGCCAGCCTGGCGCGGCTGGACTGGCTGGGGCTGGGTCGGGAGCGGGTCCACGTGCTCCAGCAGCAGCTGGTGCCCGCCCTGGCCGACGACCAGGCCCGCATCGCCACCGAAGGCCCCACCCGGGTCCTGCTCAAGCCCCACGGCCACGGCGACGTGCACCTGTTGCTGCACCAGTCAGGCGTCGCGGCCCGGCTCGCCGACGAAGGCTTCACCCACCTGGCCTTCATCCAGGACACCAACGCCCAGGTGGTGAACTCCCTGCTGCCGACCCTGGGGGTCAGCGTGGCCCGGGACTTTGCCTTCAACTCCGTCGCGGTCCCCCGGGTCGCTGGCGAGGCGGTCGGCGCGATGACCCGGCTCCGGGGCGGGGTTCGCGACCTGACCGTGAACGTCGAGTACAACCAGCTCGACGGCCTCTTGCGCAACACGGTCGAGCCCCGCGGCGACGTGGGCGATGCCCAGGGCCTGTCCCCCTTCCCCGGCAACACCAACACGCTGCTGATCGCGCTGGACGCCTACCTGCCGGTCCTGCAGGCCAGCGGCGGCGTGATCGCCGAATTCGTGAACCCCAAGTACGCCGACGCGGACAAGATGCGATTCAAGAAGCCCACCCGGCTCGAGACCATGATGCAGGACCTGCCCAGGCTGTTCGCGGCCGGCGAGCGGGTCGGCGTGACGGTCTTCGATCGGCGCTGGGTCTTCTCGGCGGACAAGAACAACCTGGTCGACGCCCGCGCCAAGGCCGCCGCCGGTCGACCGGCCGAGTGCGCAGCGACCGCCGAAGACGACTGGTATGACCAGGGCCGCCGCACCCTCGCGGCCGCTGGGGCCGAGCTCGCCCCACCCGAGCCCCAGACCTGGGAAGGCATCCCGGTGGACGGTGGCGCCCGGGTCTCGCTGGACCCAAGCTTCGCCCTGGTGCTCGACGACGTGACCCTCGGCCGCGCGCAGCTCGGGCCTCGCTGCCACCTTCACCTGGCGGGCGACGTGACCCTGACGGACCTGGTCCTGACGGGGAATGCGGCGCTGACGGTCCGGGCGGCACCCGGCGCCCGCGTCCAGATCGATGGCCTTGTCCTCGACGGGCCGGGCGCAGCCCTCGAAGCCCTGGGCCACGGCCAGCACCCCGCGGATCTGGCGATCCGAGGCTACCGGCTCGTGGCCCGATCGCCCCTGGTGGTGGACGTCACGGAGGGGGACTGGATCCTGGGCCCGAGGGGTCGGCTGACCCGGCGCTGAGATCCCCCTACAGCCCCACGTCCCCGGCTGAGATCTCCAGATAGGCGCTCCCGAACACCGAGTGGGAGCAGGGGTCGTAGACCTCGTCGAACCGCACCACCACGTCGACCGCGATGCTGTCTCCCACGTTGCCCTCGGGCATGCCGGGCACGGCGTAGCCCACCACGTCCAGCGGGTTGACCCCCACGCTGAAGCCGTTGCGGCTCAGGCCCCAGTCGCTGGGCCAGATCGCATAGGTGCCCTCGCGGTAGTCCGGCTCGCCAAGCCCGGTGTCGGTCGCGCAGTCGTTGGTGATGCCGTCGTCCCGGGCCTCGTAGATCGCGCCACAGGCGATGCCGGTGGTCCCGGACATGCCCAGCGGGTCCGACGTGATCGACTCCAGGGTGATGGTGGCCTCGTCACAGGCGTGCTCTTCGTCGGTGCAGGCGAGCACCATCCAGATCAGCAGGGTCACAGCGGCCTCCGGCGCGACCATGGTGCCGGAGCCGTGGGGCGGCTGGGGTCAGCGACTCGCCAAACCGGTGCGCAGCGCCGCCAGGAGAGGAACCAAGTCCCGGGCCTCGGTGAGCTGATCGAGGATCCGGCGAACGGCCTTGCCGCTCAGGCCGAGGGCCCGCGCCAACTCTGAGCCGGTCCAGGTCTGCCAACCATGAACATTGGTCCGATTTAGGCCAATTTTCATGGAGGACTCCGGGAACACCCGGGTCAATACTCCGCGTACTTCACGTAGAACGCGCCAGCCCCCGACCCCCCGGTGTTCTCGCCCGGAGCGCCGATGATCAGCTCACCCCAGCCGTCGGCGTTCAGGTCGCCCGCCGCGACCCCGGTGCCGAACTGGTTGTTCGGATTCTCGCCGTAGATCCAGACATCGGCCTCGTCGGTCTGCACGCTGCCGGACAGGGGCCCGAAGAACAGGTAGGCCGACCCCGTGCTGCCGCCGCTCGAGCTGTCCGTCGGCGCACCGACCACCAAGTCGTCGGCGCCGTTCTGATCCACGTCGTAGGACCCCACGCCGCTGCCGGTCTGCATGCTCGCCTGGTGCCCGGTGACGATGAAGTCCGCGTCGGCGGCCGAGATCTCCCCGGTGCTGCCGTTGCCGAACACGACATAGGCCTTGCCCGTCGTGGAATTGGCGTAGTACGCGCCCATCGCAGCGTCGTGGTAGCCGTCGCCGTCGAAGTCCCCCTGGTTGATGGAGTAGCCCAGGTAGTCGCTGGAGTTCTCCCCTCGGATGATGACCTCGGCCGAGCTCAGGTCCATGTCGCCACTGGCCGGGCCGTAGACCATGTAGACAGAGCCGGCATAGGGCCCCGACGTCGAGTCGTAGACCGCCGGCACGAGCACGTCGCCGATGCCATCGCCGTTGTAGTCCTCGCCGCCGCGCATGATGCGGCCGGTGTACGAGCTGGGGTTCTCGCCGATCAACAGGCCGTCGTACTCGTCCCGAATGTCGATCTCGCTGGTCGTGAACGGCCCGTACTTGAGGTAGCCATTGCCCGAGCCCGAGCCGCCGCCCATGTCCTCGTAGTAGGCGCCGATGATGGCGTCGGCGTAGCCGTCGCCGTTCACGTCGCCCAGGTCGGTGCCGTGGGCGCAGTAGGTGCCGTACTCGCCTTCGATCTGCACGTCGGCGTCGGTCAGGTCCATGTCGTCGGTGACCGGGCCGTACACGATGAACGCGGACTGAGAGCCGGTGTAGGGCGCACCGAAGATGATGTCGTCGAAGCCGTCGTTGTTGGTGTCGGCCAGACCCACGGAGCGTCCCGCCCCATAGGTGTCCCGGGCCCCCTCGAAGCGGTAGCCATAGGTGGACAGGTCCTGGGTCCCGGACATGGGCCCGTAGACCAGGTACCCACCGCCGTTGTAGCCATTGGCGTAGAGCGTCGCGACGACCACGTCGTTGACCCCGTCGCCGTCCACGTCGCCCACGTCGACCAGCCGGCCCGCGTCGTAGCTGGCGTTCGGCGAGTAGAACTTGCCCTCGGTGTCGGTGCCCGCCACGTACTCGCCGGACAGGCCGCAGAAGGCGTCCTTGCCGTCGCAGTCGTTGTCGATGCCGTCGTCGCAGATCTCGTCGCCGTCGGGGTGCACGTCGCCGGCGCTGTCGTCGCAGTCGTCGCCACCGTCGCACTCGTCGGACTGGTAGCCGTCGCCGTCCAGGTCGAAGTCCTCGTCGATCTCGCCGTCGCAGTCCTCGTCGTCGTCGTTGCACTCCTCGTCGGCGCCGGGGTGCACCCAGGCCTCGTTGGGGGAGCAGTCGTCGCCCACCAGGACCCAGCCCTCGTCCGGCGCACAGGTGTCCTCGTACTCGGCGGGGTGGCCGTAGCCATCGCCGTCGGCGTCGCTGTACCAGCGGTTGACCTCGATCTCGTCCGGGCGACCATCGCAGTTGTCGTCGTCGCCGTCGCAGACCTCTTCGGCGTCGGGGTGCACGGTCGGGTCGTCGTCGTCGCAGTCCGTGCCGTCGGCCACGAAGCCGGTGGAGTCCACGCAGTCCTCGAAGCCGGTCTCGGGGTCGCCGTAGCCGTCCCCGTCGGCGTCGGTGTACCAGATCGACGTCGCGCCGTCGTCGGCCTGGCCGTCGCAGTTGTCGTCCAGGCCGTTGCAGTCCTCGGGCGCACCCGGGTTGACCGCGGGGTCGTTGTCGTCGCAGTCGTTGCCGAGCTCCACGTAGCCGTCGGGGGCGTCGCAGGCCTGGAGCGATGCGCTGCTGCCGCCGTAGCCGTCCCCGTCCAGGTCGTACCACCACTCGGACTCGACGCCTTCGTCGGCCACGCCGTCGCAGTTGTTGTCGACGCCGTCGCAGACCTCGACGGCGCCCGGGTACACGGTCTCGTCCAGGTCGTCGCAGTCGTCGGCGGCGATCACGCCGTCGCCGTCGGCGTCGTCCGGGTCCACGGTCGTGTCACCGCCGTCGGCGCACGCCCACAGAGCCAGCCAGATCAGGGTCGTCGGGGCCACGTCAGCCTCCGTAGGTGTAGGTCTCGGCGAGGGTCTCCCGAACCTCGATCGGGACCAGGTCGCAGGTGGCGGTGCTCACCACGGCGGTGGGATCGCCCTCGAGGGGGTCCACGTGCTCCACGAGCAGCCCGCACGCATCGCCGATGGGCGCGTCGAACAGGAAGGCGAAGTGCCGGCCGAAGTGGTGGTGGTCAGGCCGGTAGAAGAGCTGGAAGAACTCGGTGAGCTCGAAGGAGGTGCCGTCCAGGGTGCCCGCGGCCTGGGAAAAGGTTCCCGGCGCGGTCTGCACGGTGTTGATGCCCAGGATCAGGTCCAGGGTCACGTCGCCCCCGTCGAACTCCACGGTGTGGGACTCGGGGGTCCAGGCCGGGTCCAGGCAGGTCCAGAAGGCGACGGCGTCGATGTCGTAGCGGGAGCCGCCTTCGGGGTAGAGGAAGAAGTTGACCCCAGCCCCCGTCGTGGCGTCGGGCGGTCCCCCGTCGGCCACGAGCACGTCGGGCGCCACACCCTCGGCGCCGGTCAGCACCAGGGTGTGCTCCAGGATGAAGGGGGCGTCCACGGGATCGAGCAGGGGCTGTGAACCGGTCACATAGGTGTAGGTCGTGCCGCTCCAGGTGTTCAGGGTCACCGAGGTGTCGCCCGGTCCGTCCATGACCGGTCCAGGGGAGCCGGTGCCCACCCGGGTGCAGATGGGCAGGCCCAGGCTGTGGTCCCCCTCGTCGACCGGCACGCCATAGGTCCCGGGCACCATCTTGAATTGGGCCTTGAGCTGCTGCTCCTC
This sequence comes from uncultured Enterobacterales bacterium, assembly GCA_964519895.1. Classification (GTDB taxonomy): domain Bacteria; phylum Myxococcota_A; class UBA796; order UBA796; family CAJQPC01; genus CAYFPX01. Next base: position 8,087 of record CAZFLE010000023.1, read on the forward strand.
CTGGAGGGTGCGGCCCTCGTTGTAGCCCCCGCAGTAGGTCGCATCGAGGGTGACCTGGAGCACGCCGGACCAGCCATCGTCGCCCGTGTAGGTGTCGTTGGCCGGACAGTGGGTCCAGTTCGGATCGGTGATGTCCGTGTCGGTGTCCGTGTCCGTGTCGGTGTCGGTGTCTGTGTCGGCGTCCGAGTCCGTGTCGGCGTCGGTCTCGCCGCTGTCCGTCGTCGTGGTGGTGTCGTCGGTGCAGGCGGGAAGCCAGAGCAGCGGCAAGATGAGGGACATGGACAGCATCGGGGGCAGCTCGGGGAACGGGTGCGGTTCCTCAGAGTACGCTGTGCGGGGGCGCAGTGTGATGGACCCGAGCTATCCTCGGCTCATGTGGCCCACCCTCCTCCTCCTGACGACCTGGGGCTGTGGCCCCGTCACGATCGCCACGGACACAGAGACCGACACCGTCGACACCGTGCCCCAGGCCACCGAGCCCACCGTCGACACGGACACCGGCGTCCCCGACGCCGACGACACCGAGGAGCTCGGCAGCCCTTCGGACCCCATCTTCAACCTGGACTTCGTGCACACCCTGGACATCACGCTCCCGCTCGATGGCTACCAGGCCCTGGCCGAGGACCCCTGGACCTACACCCAAGGCGACGTGGTGTTCGACGGCCAGGCTGTCGACGCGGTCGGTGTGCGCCTGAAGGGGGCCTGGGGGTCCTTTGAGAGCCTGGACAGCAAGGCCAATTTCAAGATCGACTTCAACCGCTATGTGGACGGCCAGACCCTGTGGGGGATCGAGCAGCTCACAGTGAACAACAGCAAGGTCGACTGTTCCTTCCTGCGCGAGAACATGGCCTACACGACCATCGCCGCGGTCGGCCTGCACGAGACCCGCACGGCCTATGTCTGGGTGACCCTCAACGACCAGGACTACGGGCTCTACGTGCTAATCGAGACCCCCGATGACCGCTGGCTCGACGAGACCTTCGACGACCCCGACGGCAACCTGTACGACGGCAAGTACATCTTCACCGAAGACTGGGACTTCGTGAGCATGGTGGACTTCACCCCCGGGCTCCAGGTGTACTTCGAGCTCGAGGAAGGCACCGACGTGGGCATGGTCGACGTCTCCGCGGTCACCGACGCCCTCATGGCAGCCCGGTCCAGCGACGACGGCTACGCGCTGCTCGGTGCGGTCATCGACTGGGATCAGATCCTGCGGGTCTGGGCCGCCGAGCAGTGGGTCGGACAGCTGGACGGCTACTTCCTGAACCAGAACAACTACCGGGTGTACTTCAACCCCGCGTCGGGGCTGATGGAGATGCTGCCCTGGGACATGGACTACAGCTTCTACCACTCGTCGGACTGGGGCATGAATTGGGACCGTCCGGCCGGCCAGCTGGCGTCGTTCTGCGTGTCCGACGACACCTGCATGACCGCGCTCAAGGCCGCGTCCGACGAGGTCCTGGAGGCCGTGGAGGGCGCTGGACTGGCCGAACACCTGGAGGCGATGGTGACCCTGACCGAGGACCACTCGTCCCGGGACCCCCGCGCCTGCACCGACCCGATGGACGTGCTCAGGCGGCAGCAGGACATGCGGGAGTGGGTCCAGTGGCGCTCCGACGAAGTTCGGCAGCTCTGGGACTGAAGGCGACCGATGGCGCTGAGCGCCGCTACCGGATGTACGGCCGGATCTGCTTGATCACCAGCCGTCCCTCGCTCGTGATCTTCCACTCGGTGTCCCACAACAGGTCGCGGTCGTCGGGGACGTCCAGGTCCACCGGGTAGACGTCGCGCACGTCGTCGAGCACCTGGCCCAGCTCGGTCAACTCGGCGTCGGTCAGCACCTCGTCGACCTCGCTGCCGGGGCTCACCCGGAAGATCTCGGTGACCTCGCCCCCGTCCAGCGTGAGCAGGATGCTCTCGGGGTAGACCCCGGCCTCGGCGGCGACCACCTCGAGCTCGCCTTCCTGGGCGTTGACCAGGAAGCGGTCGTCGTCGTCGCTGGTCGGGTTGCCGGTGAAGGCCACGATGTTGGCCTGCTCGTCCTTGGAGCGGTCGTTGCACAGGATGCCCATCGCGACCTTGGACTGGTCGATGCCGTACCAGTCCCGCTCCTCCCACGCGCCCATGTACCAGAGACTCGACCAGACGCTGCGGATGCCATCGGTCAGGGTCTTCTCGTTGTTCTTGTCCGGATCGCACAGGCTCGGGCCGACGCTGTTGCCGTCGAGCTCGTCGGCCAGGCAGATGCTCTCGGACTCGTAGAGCCCGGCGCCGTTGAACTCCAGGGAGTCCTCGGCATTGGACGAGCTCCGGAACCGCACCATGGTGGTGTCGTTGCCCCAGACCTGGACGATCCGGTCCCCCAGAGCCTGGACCAGGTCCGGGTCCACGGGAGCCGACATCATGGCGGTGCGCAGGTCCTCGAGCCACTCGCGACGCACCGCGGCGTCGGTCAGGAAGGTCTCGTCGGCGTGCCAGGCGATGAGGGTCTGCTGGAAGGAGTAGGTGCCCTCGCCGTCGCCCAGGTCCACGGTCCACGTGCCCTCGCTGACGAAGTTGTCGTAGTAGTGAACCGGGATGTTGAAACCCGTGAAGGCGTAGGCGTTGTCGATCCTCTGGTAGAGCGCCGCCAGGTTCGTGCCCTTGGCGCCATAGGCGCAGACGCCGTCGGTCCGCGCCTGGGCCGTGCTGGTGTCCAGGTCCAGCAGCCCCGGCAGCGCGGTGACCGAGGTGTCGGGTGCACACACGTCGACCGGGTCCGGCCGAATGCTCTCCCACCAGGCCTCGGCGTCGGCCTGGTCCGCGGCCTCGACGCTGTAGTCGGTGTCCCCGCACTCGAAGCGCACCAGCTGCCCCTCCCAGTCCGCGAGCGCTTCGAGGGGATCCTGGAGGTAGCAGTTGGGGGTCCCCCGGTTGGCGCTGAGCACGTTGAGGTGGGACAGGTCGCCCTGGCGCGTGCCGGTCACGATGCCGCTGACCACCCGCTCCAGGTCCTGGGGCGCCTCGTCGATGACCACGATGTCCTGGTGGCCGAACTCGGCCGCAGCGCTGGCGTCGGCCAGCTCGGACAGGGTGTACAGGCGCAGGGTGCCGTAAGCCTCGCCCGGGTTGTAGACCTCGTAGGGCACGTCGGCCAGCCCGGCGATACCAAAGGGGGTGTCCCGCCAGGTGCTGGCGGCGGTCTCCTGGTTGCTGGAGCCGGGCACGAAGAACAGCTCGCCCACGTCGAACCGGGGCTGGAGGTACTCCCAGGCGTTGGTCACGTCGGCCTGGGTCACGGTCGAGCTGGAGTCCGCGGGGTCGTCCCAGACCGTGAAGCCGTAGTAGGGATCGCCGCCTTCGCTGCTCAGGTAGACCGCGATGGTGCCAGCGAAGAACTCGCGGGTGTCCGGGTACAGGATGAGCTGGTTGTATTCGGTGGTCGTGAGCCCGCTGAACAGGTCTGGAAAGGACGTGATCAGGAAGTCGTAGTGCAGCGAGAAGACCTGGACGTTGAGCCAGGACGTGGGAATGCGGGCGCCGTCGACCGCCGGGGCCAGGTACTTGCCGACCCGGAGCTGGTCGATGCTGGAGCTGGCGATCGTGATGTCGGTAAAGGTCTGGTCGCTGTCGACCACGTGCACGCAGGGCGTGTAGCCCAGGGCTTCGGCCGCCTCGCTGCAGGCGGTCTCGACCGGCAGGGTGGTCGCCGTGCCGCTGTCGGTGGGCGCACCGGTGTCGGAGCCGTTGCAGGCCATCAGGAGCGCGAGCGCGGGAAGGGAGGTCATCGGCCCTCATGAGGTACGCCGGGGCGCGGCGAGGTGTGATGGTGTCGTAGCCTGACACAAGCTGGCACACCCCGGGTGCGGGTTCCGACGCCACCCTCCGAGAGGGAGCCGGACCTCAGGACACGTTGCCATGGCAAGGTCGGGCAGACCTCGGAGACACCCATGAACCGCACTCGACAGGTCCTGGCCAGCGCCGCGCTGACCGTGGGCGTCGCGGCATCGATCGCCAGCGAGGAGCTGGATTCAACGACCTGCTACGCCGGCCACCACCCCATCGATGGCGCGACCGCGGTGCCGCTGGACACCCAGATCATCCTGGGCGTCTACAACGTGGAGCGCTCGGACCCGGCCCACGTCCACGACAGCGTCACCGTGCGTGACGTCCACAGCGGCTACGCCATCGACATCGACGTCGCGCTGGACTTCGAGCTGGAGCAGCTGATCATCACGCCGGTAGACCCGCTGACCCCGGACCACTCCTACGAAGTCGTTGGCGTGGACTCGACGGAACAAGCCGGGCCCCATCAGCAGATCAGCGGCAGCGGGGCCTCGCACACGGCCCGCTTCAGCACCGCCTCGAACCCGCGCCCACTCGCCGTGTGGCTGGTGGACGACGGCGGCGACACGGCGACCCTGGAGCTGGTGTTGTCCCAGGCCGTCGACCACGACAGCCTGGGCGAGGACCCGGTGCTGGTCTCCGACGGCCTGCCCGAAGGCGTGAGCCTGGGGCAGGCGCAGCCTTCGGACCGGGTCGAGCACGGGCTGGCCGTCGAGGTGACGGGGGACCCGACGCTGTTGCTCGACCAGGTGGTGGGCCTGGCCGACCACGTGCTCGCCCAGGACGGCGCCTCGTTCTCCACCCAGGAGTACCCGGTGAGCCCGACCGACGGCGGGCACTTGCTGCAGTACGGCCAGGTCTACGACTGCTTCCAGCAAGACACGGGAGGGATCTGACATGGCCCCCCTCCTCTTGTGTGCCCTGAGCACTGCCCTGGCCGCCGAACCCGCGTGGCACACCCCGGGACGCGGCGTCGCACCCCAGGATCTGAGCGTGCGGCTGAGCGAAGCGGTCGTGCCCCAGTCCTTGGAGACGTCCTACGCCTTCACCAGCCTGACCGGCGACCTGCCCTGGTTCCCCGACAAGGACTGGACCTATGTGGGCACCGCGACCCGAATCCGGGTGGGCTCCACGTGGATGTTCGTGCCCTCCGAGGAGCGCATGGGGTTCCGCCTGGGCAACATCCAGATCGAACAGTGGGTGCACGGCACGCTGACCTGGCAGCACGGCAGCCTGGAGTGGGCGGGCTTTTTGGGGAGCACCGTGGCACTCGGCCTCGGCGACGAGACCCACGCTCTGTTCGTGCATGGCGGGGAGACCGTGCGGTCCGGCGGGCCCTACGTCGGTCTCCAGGCCACGCTGACCAGCGGCCCGCTGAGCGTCGCGGTCGAGGCGAGCCACGGCGGCAACGGCTCCCACTACGCCAGCAAGCGGTGGGTCTCGGCCCACGGCTTCTACAGCATCGGCGACAAGTGGGCCGTGCTCGGGGGGGGCGTGCTGAGCGGCTGGATGCACCATGCCCAGGGCGGCGTCCGCTGGCGACCGAGCGCCCTGATCGAGGCCGGCCTGGGGGTCAACGTCCCCCTGATGGCCGGACCCTACGGCCCGGAGTTCGACTCGGGCGAGACCTTTTTCCTGGAGCCGATGCTCGACGTGGCGATGCGGTTCTGACGCATGCCGCGCCAGCGGGCTAGAGCACACTGCGATGGGGTCCTCGACCGCCCAAGGCAGCACGCGCTCAGCGCTGGGGGGGTCGGCCCCGTCGTGGCCTGCGTTCGAGGAGGCGGTCCGGCGTGCCGCCTTGCCGCGCACACCGCTGGAGATCCTCCAGATCAACCTGGGCAAGCGCTGCAACCAGGCCTGCAGCCACTGCCACGTCGACGCGGGCCCCAAGCGCACCGAGGCGATGTCCTCCCAGACCATCGACCGGCTGCTCGCGCTGCTCGCGGACGCACCCGGCGTGCACACCGTCGACATCACCGGGGGCGCCCCCGAGCTGCACCCGGAGTTTCGTCGGCTGGTCACCCAGGCTCGCGCACTGGACCGCCGGGTGATCGACCGGTGCAACCTCACCGTGCTGTCCGAGCCCCACCAACAGGACACTGCGGCCTTCCTGGCCGACCAGGGGGTCGACGTGGTCGCGTCGCTGCCCTGCTACACCCGCGACAACGTGGACAAGCAGCGGGGCCACGGGGTCTTCGGACGCAGCATCGACGGGCTGCTCTCTCTCAACGCGCTCGGCTACGGCCGCCCGGGCTCGGGACTGGTCCTGGACCTGGTCTACAACCCCGGCGGCGCCTTCCTGCCGCCGGCCCAGGCCGGCCTTCAGGACGACTATGCGCGGATCCTGAAGGCCGACTTCGGCATCGTGTTCAACCGGCTGTTCACCATCACGAACATGCCGATCAAGCGCTGGGCCGACCAGCTGCGGCGCCAGGGCCGCCTGGCCGAGTACATGGACCTGTTGGTCGGGGCCTTCAATCCCGCGGCCGCGGCGGGGGTCATGTGTCGGAACACCCTGTCCGTGGGCTTCGACGGCCAGCTGTATGACTGCGACTTCAACCAGATGCTCGAGATCGGGCTGGGCTGGGGGGTCCGCCGGGTCTCGGACCTGACGGAGCTGGCGTCGGTGGACCGGGTGCCGATCGCCTTCGACGACCACTGTTATGGCTGCACGGCCGGCGCTGGCTCCAGCTGCGGCGGCGCACTGGCCGACTGAACCACGGAGCGAGAGATGAACGTCGAGGAGGCGGTGCGAAGCCGCTACAGCGCCGCCAGCCAAACCGTCGAGGACGCCTTGTGCTGCCCGGTCGACTACGACCCCCGCTACCTCGCGATCATCCCCGACGAGGTGATCGCCCGGGACTATGGCTGCGGGGATCCCAGCCGGCACCTGCGGCCCGGCGAGACGGTGCTGGACCTGGGCAGCGGCGGCGGCAAGATCTGCTTCATCGCCGCCCAGGTGGTCGGCCCCCAGGGCCGGGTCATCGGCGTGGACACCAACGACGAGATGCTGGCCCTGGCCCGCAGCAGCCAGGCTCATGTGGCCGAGCGGCTGGGCTACGACAACGTCGAGTTCCGCCGCGGCCAGATCCAGGACATGGCCGACGTGGTCGACTCCGACAGCGTCGACGTGGTGGTGAGCAACTGCGTGCTGAACCTGGTGGCCCAGGAAGACAAGGCCGCGCTCTTCGACGAGATCTTCCGGGTGCTGAAGCGCGGCGGTCGGGCTGTCATCAGCGACATCGTGAGCGACGAGGTCTGCCCCCCCGAGCTCCGCCAGGACCCGACCCTGTGGTCCGGCTGCGTGTCGGGCGCCTTCCAGGAGACCTACTTCCTGAGGGCGTTCGAGGCCGCGGGGTTCTACGGCATCCGCATCCTGGTCCGCGACGAGCAGCCCTGGCGCACGGTCGAGGGCATCGAGTTCCGCTCGGTGACGGTCGAGGCCTTCAAGGGCAAGCAGGGGCCGTGTTTCGAGCACAAGCAGGCCGTGATCTACAAGGGCCCCTTCTCGTCCATCGCCGACGACGACGGCCACACCTACCCGCGGGGGGAGCGGGTGGCGGTGTGCAGGAAGACCTTTGAGCTCTTGACCCAGGCGCCCTATGCGGAACACTTCATCGGCATCGAGCCGCGGGTTCCGATCGCGGCAGAAGATGCGGAGCTCTTTCCGTGCACCGAGGGGGTGCTGCGACGGCACCCGCGGGCGACCAAGGGCGACGGATATGCGCTGACCACGGATGCTGCGGAGTGTGGGCCGGAGGGGTGCTGCTGAGGGGTGGGGATTCCGACTGTCCCAATTCCGGACACTCAGCCCCCCTCGACCCCCCCAAGGCACCCGAGTGACCGCTTTCCGGACACTCACCCGGCGCCGTCCTGGCCTTCGAGGGGGTGATGCCGCGCCAGCCACGCGAGCAACGCCCGGGCTGTCTCCGCCCGGTCGGGGGTCGCGGCGTGTGCGACCGCGGCCTGGGCGCAGCGGTAGACGTCCCGCTCCATCAGACCGGTCTCCTCGATCAGGCCCTTGAGCTGCGCGACACCCGCGTCCAGCTCGGCGTCTGGATCCGCCGCCAGACCGGGCAGGGCCACCGACGCCGCGAACACCCGCATGTCCTGGCGACCCAGCGCCACCAGCTCCCGGTCCAGGGTGCGAGCCCCCGCCAGGGCTGCCGCCACGTCCCCCCGAGCGATCTGCACCATGCCCAGGTTCAGGGCAGCGACGATCGCCCGACCCCCGCCAAAGGCCCGCCAGAGCTCCATGGCCTCCCGGTAGCGCCGCTCCGCGACGTCCAGGGAGCCTCGGGCCCGGGCCACCTCGGCCAGCCCGTTCAGGATGCCCGCCAGCTTCGATGCCAGCCCCGAGCGTTCGGCCAGGGCCAGCCCGCGCAGATAGATGCCCTCTGCCTCGGCGCTCTGTTGGGGCCACAGCTGGCCCAGGACCACGCACACCGACGACGCATTGGCGTGCTCCCCCAGCTCCACGAACAGGGCCTCGGCCTCCAACAGGTCCGCCCGCGCCTCGGCCCAGCGGGCCTGCCGCATCCGCACCAGGCCCCGGGACTCCCGACAGTTGGCGAGGTTGCCAGGCGACGGATCCAACCGCTCCGCCCGGGCGAGCAGCTGCTCGGCGCGGCCCAGGTCGCCCCGACTCCGAGCTTCCGTGGCCGCGCACCGGTCCGCCAGCGCTCGCGCCCCGTCGGTGTCCGCCAGCTCGGCGTAGCGCCTGGCCGCCAGGGCCCCTGCGGTCGTGTCGTACCGCGCGTTCGCCAGGTGGAGCCGGGCCAATGCTTCCTCGGCGCTCGGGCCCAGGCCCCCCACGTCGCTGGCGAAGCTGGCCCGCGCCAGCAGCGCCACCGCGTCGTCCTGCCAGCCGGTGTTGGCCACGGTCGCTGCGCGCAGGACCAGCGCCAGCCGCGCCTCTTCCCAGCGGCCGAGCGCCAGCAGGTGCTCCCCCAGCTCGCGGCCGACCTTGGACGACGGCAGGGCCTGGAGCGCGGCGGCGCAGGCGGCATGGAGCGCCGGCATGGCCTGGGCCTCTCGCGCCTGGCGCAACAGGCTCTCCCGCAGGCCCGGGGCCACGAAGCGCGCCGCTCGCGTGCCCCGCATGAGTCCAGCGCGTCGGGCTGTCTCGAGGGCGGCGTCCGGCGCCCCCAGCTCCGCGGCCTCACAGGCCCGCTGCCAGGTCCGGAGCCCGAAGCCGCCGCCAAGCGCAGCAGCCAGCCTCAGGCACTGCCGCTCCGGCGCGGTGAAGGTGCTCTCCAGCCGCCCCAGCCAGGCATCGTGAAGGTGATCGGGCATGCGCAACTCGGCCCCGTGGCGGACCTCGTAGCCCCGAGGACCCAGGACCAACTGCTCCTGGTGCACCCACTGGGCGAGCAGCTGCACCATGTACTGGGGGTTGCCGCCGCTGGCTTCGATCAGGCCCTGCTTGAGGCTGTCCGCCAGGGGCAAGAGATCGTCCACCAGGGCCTCGGACTCCTGCTCGCTCAGCGCTTGGAGCGTCACCAGCTCGGCGCCCTCGGGCCGGTTCTCCTCGCTGAGCCCAGTGGTGACCAGCACCACGGCCCGAGGCAGGCGCAGTGCCCGCTCGACCAGCTCCTCCAGCCCGTGGGCCTGGTCCAGCTCCACCACGACCGGTCCCTGGCGGCTGGCATCGACCAGCCGGGCCACGTCCTGGTCCAGGCCCGCGTCCTGGGACAGGTCCGCGTCGTTCAAGGTCGTGGCGACAGCCAGCTCGCGCACCCGCTCGCTGAACCAGGTCACGAGCCGACTCTTGCCCACGCCGTCAGCGCCGACCACGTGGATCGCCTGGGCCTGTCCGTCACCGACGGCCCGCTGCAGCGCGGCCCACAGCCGATCACGCTCGCGCTCCCGGCCCACCAGAGGCGGGCGCCGCCAGGCGAAGAGCTCGGGACCACTGCCCCGCTCCACGGCGGGGGGCGATCCGCCGGCTCGCCAGTCCGTCTCCAGACCCCGGAGAGGCCGGTCGCTGCGCGGCGCCGAACGGCCCACCAAAGCGTGGGGCGCTGGGATGTCGAGCCCGGTGGTCCAGGTCAGCGACGCCCCAGCCGGCCTGGCGGGCGCCGCCGAGATGCCGGTCGAGACCGCCGGACCCAGCGCTTCGAGCCCCTCGGCAGCCACCGCTGGGTGGTGACAGCGACCCTCGGGGTCCCGAGCCAGCATCCACCCCAGCCAGGCCTCGAGTCCAGCCGGCACTGCCACGATGGGCTGGAAGGGCCGCCGATCCCCCCGCAGGTGAGCACTCAAGACCTCGCGCACGGCGCCGCCCGGACAAGGCGGCACACCGGTCACCATCTCCCAGACCGTGCACCCCAGCGCATACAGGTCCGTCCAGGGACCCAGGGCCCCGAGCCCCGGCTGGATCTGCTCCGGCGCCATGTAGGCGGGGGTACCCGCCAGCTTGCGACCGGTCACGGGACCCGCCGCCCGGGCGATGCCGAAGTCCGCGAGCACCAGCCGCCCCTGGTGAAGCAGCAGGTTGTTGGGCTTGAGGTCCAGGTGGACCAGGCCCCGGGCGTGGGCGTGGGCCAGGGCCTCCAAGAGCTGGAGCAGCAGGGGCTCCAGCGCGGTCCAGGCCATCTGCCCCACCCGTTCCGCCAGGCTGCCCTGGTCGGCCAGGGCCATCGCCACGAAGCGGGTGTCCGGCGCCAGCTCCCCCATCACCTGGGCCGCGAGCCCCACCGGCCCGTGGTCGAAGACCCGTACCACGTGAGGGTGGTCCAGCCCGGCGATGGTCCGGACCTCGCTGTCCAGCAGCCACGTCTGGGGAATGTCGAGGAGCTTCACCGCTGCATCCCGACCCGTGGGCAGGTGCCGGGCCCGGTAGACGGTCCCGGTCCCGCCTGCCCCCAGAGTGCCGAGGAGCTCGAAGCGCCCCACCACGAGGGGCGCTCCTCGGGCGGCGAGCGCCCGGAGCGCCTGGGTCGTCCCTGCCGCCTGGGGTGCGTCCAGGGCCCGCCACCACGCGAGGGCCACCGCCCGACAGCGCACCGCCCGTGCCAGCTCGCCCTGGGCCTGGGCCAGCTCGGCGACCCGATCCAGTGCCCGGGCCAGATCGGGCTCCAGCAGCCGGTGGCGGCCCGTCAGCCACCGCATGCGAGCGAACGCAGCGTCGAAGGCCGGCGGCGTCCCGAGCAACAGCGGCAGCGACAGACCGAGCACACAGGCCTCGCCGACCCCCTCGGAGCGCCCGTAGTGGTCCCGCGGCTCCTCCAGCGCAGCGGCGAGGCCACCGAGATCGCCCCGCTGCAGCGCGATCAGGGCCAGGTTCAGGGCGATGAGGGCTCGCCGCGCCGGGCGGGGGTCGTCCCGCAGCGCCAGGCGGTACCAGCGCTCGGCCTGGTCCAGCCGCCCCTGGCCCCGGTGCAGCTCTCCGAGGGCGTTCTGGATGCGGACGCGCGGGTCGGCGGCCAGCAGTTCGAGGCCTTCCTCGACGCCCTCCAGGTGCCGCTCCGCGTCCTGGGTGCGCCCGGCAGCCACCAGCTGTTCGACGTGCTGGGCCAGCGCATTGCCCCGCTCGAAGGAGGACTCCGCCAGCGCGAGGGCTCGGCCGGACGCCACCAGGGCGTCCCCGAGCCGGCCGAGTCGGGCGGCCGCTGTGCTCTGCAGGACCCGGGTCCGATGCTCCTGCTCCCCGGTCAGCCCAGCCTGCATCAACACCACGTCCGCGTGGACCAGGCAGCCCGCCGAGTCCCCCAGATCCGTCAGCACGCCGGCCAGCTGCAGCCGCGTGTCGACCCGCTCGTCGTGGGACCCCGTGGCCTCCACCTTGGGCAGCGCCGCCGCGAGCAGCTCCCGGGCCAGGCCCAGCTGCCCCCCTTCGGCCAGGGCACGGGCGCGGAGCACGGTGTCTGAGGGGTCGCTCGAAGCCGGCACCCCCTGATTCTATGCCGCGATAGACGTGCCCCATGACAGCGCAGACCTCGCAAGACGTGACCATCCTGGGCGGTGGCCTGGCCGGCCTCACCCTGGCCCGGCAGCTCAGCCTGGCCCGGCCCGGCACGCGGATCCTGATCGCCGAGGCGTCGGCGCACCCACCGCCCACCGCCGCCCACAAGGTCGGCGAGTCCTGCGTCGAGATCGGGGGCGGCTGGCTCCACGACACCCTGGAGCTGGCGGACCACCTGAACAGCTGCCAGTTGCCCAAGCTCGGACTGCGCTTCTTCCTGCCGGGACGGGGCAAGGACGACATCAGCCAGCGGCTCGAGATGGGCCCGATCCGCAAGCGCATCCCGGTGCCCTTCAACGGGCTCTTGTTGCCCTCCTACCAGCTCGACCGCGGGCGGCTGGAGACCTTCCTGGCCCAGGACCTGCCCCCCGAGGTGCAATTCCTCGACCGCTGCAAGGCGACCGCCATCGAGCTGGCCGACGGCCCCGACGCCCTCCACCAGGTCCAGCTGGACCATCGGGGCGAGACCCGGACCGTGCAGACCCGCTGGGTCATCGACGGCACCGGCCGGCGGGCCCTGCTGCGCAAGCAGCTCGGCCTGGGACGGCCATCCCGCCACAAGGCCAGCGCCGTGTGGTTCCGCTTTGCAGGCCGGGTCAAGCCCGACACCTGGTCCCAGGACCCCGAGTGGACCGGCCGCATGGCCCAGGCCATCCGCTGGCAGTCCACCACCCACCTCATGGACCGGGGCTACTGGGTCTGGTTCATCCCCCTGCCATCGAACCACATGTCCGTGGGCATCGTGATCGACGACAAGGTGCACGACCTGTCCGACATCGCCGACTTCGAGCGGGCCATGGCCTGGCTGGACCGTCACGAGGCCCAGGCCGCCGAGCAGATCCGGCGCGCCCTGGGCGATGCGCAGCCCCTGGACTTCCACACCCGCCGGCAGTACCCGAGCGAGGTCACCCAGACCTTCTCGGCCGATCGCTGGGGCCTGACCGGCGACGCCGGCTGCTTCGTGGACCCGTTCTACTCGCCCGGCACCGACTTCATCGGGATCACGAATTCCTTCCACACGGACCTGATCACCCGGGACCTCGACGGCCAGGACATCCGCGACCGCGCAGCCCGCAGCGAGCACTACTACCAGATCGTCTACGAGCAGTTCCTGCGCGTCTACCACGACGCCTACCCGCTGATGGGCAACAGCCAGGTCATGGCCGCCAAGCTGGCCTTCGACTCGGCGTTCTACTGGGGCTGGGCCACGCTCTTGTTCCGCAACGGCGGCCTGACGGACCCGGACTTCATGGACACGATCCCGGACCAGGTCGCCCGCATGATCGATGTCCAGGCCGCGATGCAGCGGACCCTGCGCCAGTGGGCCGAGCGCGAGGACCCGCCCCTGCAGAGCGGCATGATCGACCAGTTCGAGATCACCACCCTGTGGCGGCTCTACGTGTCCCTGATCCGCCGGGTGGACGCCGACACGCTGCGCTACCGGGTGACCAAGAACCTGGACATCATCGAGGCGATGAGCGAGGTCATCTTTCGCCGGGCCGCCAGAGACTTCCCCAGGGTGCAACAGGCCGAGCGCCTCAACGCCCGGGCGTTCTCGCTGGACCCGTCTCGCTGGGACGCCGACGGCCTCTTCGACGGTCCCGAGCGCACCCCCGAGTACGAGCGGGTGCGCGATGAGATGCAGGCCCTGTGGATCGACGGCTCGCTGGATCGGATCCAGCCGGCGCCTCAGTCCGGGCGCTCCGCAGCGGGCCTGTAGCTCTCGGCGGCCCGGCGGGCGCCGTCCTCGTCCCAGACGTCGTAGAAGTTGTAGAACTGGTAGGGGTAGCGGCGGACCCAGCCCTCGAGTCGCGCGGCAAATGCCCGCACGTGGACCGCGAGCTCTTCGTTGCGCTGGCGGCGGTCCTGGATCTGGACGTCGACGGGATCGCTCACGAGCAGCCGGTAGGTGAAGGGGCCCTCCTTGAAGCAGGTCAAGAGCACCACCGGCACCCGGGCCAAGCTGGCCACCAGCCAGGGGCCCAAGGGCAGGGAAACGTCGTCCCCCAAGAACGGCGCCCTCACGATGCGGTCGTCGACGGGGCGATCGGCCAGGAAGGCGGCTACAGCGCCATCTCGGAGGGCCCGGATGACCTTCAGCGACGCCATGTCCTTGCCGGCGTTCAGGGAGATGATCGAAGGCGCGTGCGGGCTCTCGAGCCCTTCGACCACCTGCACGTAGGGGTCGTCCTTGGACACGTAGCGCACGATGTGCACGCGCTTGTCGACCGCGCTCAGGCCGTGCATGGCCGCGCCGATCAGCTCCGGGTTGCCGCAGTGGGTGGTGAGCACGACGAAGCCGCCCTGGCCCACCAGCAGGTCCTGGAGGGCCGCGGTGTTCTCGCGCCGAATCCGAAAGGCCTTGCCCCCGCGGTCCAGCGCCACGAACCGGTCCACGATGCACAGGGAGTAGTTGAAGAAGGTCCGGTAGATCCGGACCAGCCGCAGCCACCGCGGGTCGTGGGGAAAGACCCGGTCCAGGTAGGCCTCGAGCCCATGGCGGGCGTCGGAGGAGCGCAGGGTGTAGACGGCCGTGGTGACGAGCATCGAGACGTAGAGTGGGAGCCGCCCGAACACGCGCAGGAAGCCCAGGTAGATGCGCCACATGCGGACCGTGGCGCGGCCACGGACTCGGTAGGTCTGATCGTCTACAGGCTCGGCCATCGAGGCTGCTGATAGCGCGGCGTCAGCGGCGGGCCACCGTGATGGTCTCTCCACTCAGCGATCCTGCGATCGCGATCAGCCCCAGCAGCTCCTGGTCCCGCTTCTCCTGGGTCACCGCGTCGGCCGCGAGCCGGTAGACGTCGGACAGGCTCAGCTCCTGGGCGTAGCGGGACCCCCGCAACACCTCGGCGAAGCCCGCCACGGCCACCGCCTTGCGGAAGCCGGGCGAGGCCTCGGACAGCTCGGCCCGCACCTGGCTGGTGTCCAGGACCGTCGCCCACTCCCGGGCCGGCTTGTCCGGGCCAGGAGCCCGCGCCCGCACCCGCACCGTCGCGAGCTCAGTGGCCCCATCGTCGGCGAGGATCAGCTCATAGAGTGCCGTGACCTGGTGGCCGCTGCCCAGCTCACCGGCATCGACCGCGTCGTTGCGGAAGTCCCGGTCCGCCACGTCGCGGTTCTCGTAGCCAACCAGGCGGTAGCTGTGCACAGCGCTGGGGTTGAACTCGACCTGGAGCTTCACGTCCTTGGCGATGGTGCGCAGGGTGCCGGTGAGCTCGCCAGAGAAGCGGTGGCGCGCCTCTGCGGCCGAGTCGATGTAGAAGGCCGCGCCGTCGCCCTTGTCGGCGAGCTGCTCCATCAGGGTGTCGTTGTAGTTGCCCTGGCCGAAGCCCACGGTGGTCAGCGTGACCCCGTTGGCCGCGTGCTCCTCGATGCGGTTCAGGATGGCGGTGTGGGAGGTGTCGCCGACGTTGGCGTCTCCGTCGCTCAGCACGATCACCCGGTTCTCGTGGCCCTCGACATAGACCGCCCGGGCGAGCTGGTAGGCCAGGTCCACGCCGGATCCCATGTCGGTGGAGCCACCGGCGCCCAGCCCGCTGATGACCTCGTGGAGCCGATCGGACCGCCCAGCAGACGTGGGCTCTAGCAGCACCTCGGTGGCCCCGGCATAGGTCACGACCGCGACCGTGTCGTCGTCGCCCAGGTTCGCCACGAGGGTGTGGAGCGCCGTCTTGACCAAGGGCAGCTTGCGCGCGGAGGACATCGAGCCGGACACGTCGACCAGGAAGGTCAGGTGCACGGGCGGCGCGTCGGCCACGTCGATCTCCTCGCCCTTGACCCCCACCCGCAACAGCGTGCGGCCGGCCGTCCAGGGGTGGGGGGCGGCCTCGAGATGCACAGCAAAGGGCGCGTCGTCGGTGGGGGTGGCGTAGCCGTAGTCCTGGGCGTTCACGAACTCCTCGACCCGCACAGACGAGGGGACGGGGAGCACGCCTGCGTTCAGGCGCCCTCGGGCCTGGGTGTAGCTGGCGGTGTCCACGTCGGCGGCAAAGGTGCTGTGGCGGTCCGTCGCGGTCAGCGTGAAGGGGTTGGTGCCGTGGTCCTGGTGGCGGTCGCGGGGCTGTTCCTGCTTCTCGGCCACGGTCGGACGCGCTGTGCCCTTGGCCGCGGTCAGGCCCTGGGGGCGCTTCTCCAAGGCGCTCCTGCGCACGGACAGATCGCCGACAGCCCCGCCGCCGGTGCCCGAGCCCCGGCTCGACAGTCCACCGTTGCCGGAGACCTCGTTGTCGCCGACATAGCCGACCGACTCGAGGCTTTCCCGGACGGACCGGCGGAGCTTGGCGTCCTTCTTGCCCGCGCGACCCTCCTCGCGCTTGGCCCGTTCACCCTCACCCTCGCCGCCGGCGTCGCCGTCGAGCAGGATCTTCGTGAAGCGATCCGGCGTGGAGTCGAAGCTGTAGACCGACGGCAGCACCGGGGAGCTGTCCAGGGCCCCGGCCATGAAGGCGAACACCGTCGTGCCCAGCACGCCGAGCGCGCTGATGCCGACCAGCAGGGGAATGACGGGGAGGCGGCGGGAGGACTTGGCCATCTTGAGCTCCTGGGGGTGCTCGCTGAGACCACAGATGTCGCGACCGGGTTCCCGCCGTCCCGGACTGTCACCCCCTGTCCCGACCCTGCGATCCGGCCCTGCGCCTGTGGTGAGGTGACCCATCAAAACCCCTCAGGGAGCAGTCATGTCGACCCCCGCATCCGCCCTCCGCCTCTCCTGGTTCATCGCCCTGCTGCTGACGGGCTGCGGTCCCGCGGACCAGGCCACCCCCGAGACCGATGCCGCCGACGACCCGGTGCAGTCCAGCCTGAACGACCTGAGCGAGCGGCCCGGCGCCCCCGACGCCGAGGCCGAGTTCGACCTGGGCGGCAAGGAAGACGCCGGTCCCAGCTGCGCCTATGGGGCGCACGTGGTGATCGGCGAAGGGGGCACGGACATCTACGACCTAGGCCACCTGGACAACGACGGCCTGTGCATGATCGAGACCACGACCTGTGACGCCCCCGACGCCAACGCCCAGACCTACAAGGTCTCCTTCGGCCAGGACGGACCGGTGGCGCTGGACGTGGACTGGGGCACCGACCACTTCCTGTCCATCGCGGTGTTCGACGAGACCGGTGTGTCGATCCTGGACGGGCCGAGCCTGACCCTGGACGCCCAGATCGACGACGCCTACTACCTGGAGATCGGCTGCGAGGGCGACGCGAGCCCGGTGACCTACAGCCTGACCCTGACGCTGGACGCGTCGGACCTGGCGCCGGTGTTGTAGGGCTACACTCGCGCCCGGACCCGAGCCGGTGGCGACATGCCCGAGCTGGACAGCGCCGCCTACTGGGATGCCCAGGCAAGTGCCTACGCCCAGGGTCGGTCCCCGTCGGGGGTGGACGCCACCACCCTGGACGCCGTGCCGCCCCGCGGGCAGGTGCTCGAGCTGGGCTGCGGGCCTGGTGTGGTGACCGCTCAGCTCCTGGAACGGATGGGCGGCCCCTCGGATCTGGTCGTCACCGACGTGTCCGGGGGTTTCTGCGCCATGGCCCAGGCCCTCGAACCCGGGCTCAGGGTGCTGCACAGCGACTGCCGGCAGCTCGACCTTCCCGCGGACAGCCTGGACACGGTCTATGCGATGGCGGTGCTGCACCACCTGCCCGAGCCGGACTGCCGGGACGTCCTGGGGAACATCGCCAGCTGGCTCCGCCCCGGGGGCCAGCTCGCGCTGGTCGAGGACTGGGCCTTCGAGCCGCGGACCGAGGCCGAGACCCGCTTGATGCGCTTGCGGCGCGAGCTTGGCGCCCACGAGGGCGAGACCCACCCCAGCCACCAGGACTGGTGCGAGCGCCTGGCCGGCGCCGGGCTCTGGGTCCGCCAGACCCTGGCCCCTCGCCGCCGGGAGTCCCTGGACCGCTACGCTGTGCTGGACACCGATCAGGCCCGCGCCGATCTGGCGTGGCTCCAGGCCCACGACGGGAACTGCACCATCCCCATGACCCTCTTCTGCTGCGAGGTCCCGTGAGCGATCCCCTCCACCCCCGCGGCAAGGGCTGCCAGAACTGGCGCTGGCAGGACGGCGAGCTCACCGTCACCCGCAGCATCTGCTGGAGCCCGCCGGGCTGCCACTGCGGCTGCGGCGTGCTGCTCTACAGCAACAAGGCCGGCCGGCTGGTCAAGATCGAGGGGGACCCGGCGAACCCCTTCAGCCAGGGCGAGCTGTGCCCCCGAGGCCTGGCCGGACTGGAGACCATCTACCACCCGGACCGGCTGACCGACCCGCTGATCCGGGTCGGCGAGCGCGGCGAGGGCAAGTGGCGCAAGGCCGGCTGGGACGAGGCCCTGGACACCATCGCCGACGCCTTTGGCCGCTTCCGAGACGAGTCCGGCCCCGAGAGCGTGGCCTTCCTCAAGGGCACGGGCCGGGACATCAGCCCCTACATCAGCCGGCTGGCCTATGGCTTCGGCAGCCCGAACTACTTCGCCCTGGGGCCGGCCAACGGCAACGCCTGCTTCATGCCCCGGATGAGCTGTCTGTACGCCACGAGCGGCGACTTCCAGGTGGCGGACTGCAGCCAGTACCACACCGATCGCTACGACCACCCGGGCTGGGAGCCCCCGGAGACCATCCTGATCTGGGGCTGCAACCCGGTCTACTCGAACCCCGACGGCTTCCTGGGCTCGTGGATCGTGCGCTGCATGAAGCGCGGCACCAAGCTCATCGTGGTCGACCCGCGGCTGACCTGGCTGGGCTCCCGCGCGGCCTACTGGCTACCGATCCGGCCGGGCACCGACGCCGCGCTGGCCCTGGCCATGCTCCACGTGATCATCGCCGAAGAGCTCTTCGACGCGGACTTCTGCCGAGACTGGACCCACGGCTTCGACGCGCTGACCGAGCGGGTCCGACCCTGCACCCCCGAGTGGGCCCAGGAACGGACCGGCCTGGACCCGGACAAGATCCGCCAGGCGGCGCGGCTGTTCGGCCGCAGCGACCGGGCCGCGGTCCAGTGGGGCATCGGCATCGACATGAACGCCGACTGCATCCCCACCGCCCACGCCATCGCGTGCCTGTGGTCGATCTGCGGCCAGGTCGACAACGCCGGCGGCATGATGATCGTGCGCCACCCCTTCGGCGTGGTCCGCCGAGGCGCCAAGAGCGCCAGCTTCCCCCAGGTCCAGGCCGACAAGATCGGCCTGGATCGCTACCCGCTGTTCGAGCACGGCATCCCCTATGGCCAGGGCGACGCCCTGCTCGACCAGATGGAGAGCGGCCGGCCCTACCCAATCCGAGGGGCGTGGATCCAGTCCACCGGCACCATCACCGGCTCCTTTGCCGATCCTCGTCGCGCCTGGCGGGCGTTCCGCAAGCTGGAGTTCGTGGCCTGCTGCGAGCTGTTCATGACGCCGACGCCGGTGTCCTTTGCCGACGTGGTGCTGCCGGTCTGCACCTATGCGGAGCGCGACGGGCTGCGGAACAGCTTCTACCAGCTCTCGGCGATCAACCAGGCGATCGAGCCGCTGGGCGAGAGCCGCTCGGACATGCAGATCTGCCTGGACATGGGGCGTCGGCTGGCGCCGGAGGCCTTTGAATTCGAAGACATCCAGGCCCAGTACAGCCACATGATCCGCCACTCCGGCGTCAGCTTCCAGGAGCTGCGGGAGCAGATGCCCATGTGCCCGGGGGTGACCTACCGGCGCTATGAGCGCGGCGAGCTCAGGCCCGATGGAAAGCCCGGCTTCAACACCCCCACCGGCAAGATCGAGCTCTACAGCACCGAGCTCGAGCGCTTCGGCCTGGACCCCCTGCCCCACTTCCAGGTCCCCCACTACGACGCGGCCCGGATGCCCGAGCTCAACCGGGCCTACCCCCTCCAGCTGGTCACCGGTGGGCGGGTGTCGGTCTTCTTCAACGCCGAGCACCGCAACGTGCCGGGGCTGCGGGTGTTCAACCCCTACCCCCTGGTCGACGTGCACCCGACCGACGCCGAGACCTGGCAGGTCGAAGACGGCCTGTGGGTCTGGCTGGTCAGCCACTACGGGCGGGCCAAGCGCAAGGTCCGGGTGTCGCTGGAGGTGACCCCCGGCATGATCCACGCCCAGGCGAGCTGGTGGAACCCGGCGGGTCAGGCCAATGAACAGGGCGGGCTGTTCGACCTGTTCGAGCTGAACATCAACAATCTCCTGCCCTCTGGGCTCCAGGGCAAGAGCGGCTTCGGCTACCCCTTCCGCAACATGCGCTGCCTGATCGAGCGAGCCGATGGGCCGCCGGACGGCTTCGACGACTGGGCGGCGCTGACCGAGCAGGACCCCGACGCTGTGATCCGGCTGGACGAGCAGCCGCCGAGGACCGGCATGGCGGGGGCGGCGCTACCGCCGTGGGTCGAGGGGGAGTAAGTCGCGCCGCAGCCGAGTGACCGAATTCCGGACACTCAGCCCCCTTGGGCCACCCCAAGCCGCCCGAGTGACCGCTTTCCGGACACTCAGTACAGCACCGCTCGCCAACGCCACAGCGCGGCAGCCAACGCTCCCACCTGCTCCGGCGTCCACGCCATCACCAGGTTGTGGAAGATGTTCACCGGGTCCAGCACGCACCAGTGCGAGAAGGGATCCGGGTCCTCCCGCGGGGTCGCGAAGTCGCTGAACGCCACCGGCCGCCGCTCGCTCACGGTCTCCGCCGCCGTGTCGAACCACCGGGCCAGGCTGTCGTCCAGGCTCCCGGCGGTGCCGACCCGATCGTAGGCGTCGCTGAACAACAGCTCCAGCACCATCGTGGGCAGCGTGTCTCCGAGCCCGGCCAGGTCCCGCCAGTGCTTGACCAGCCGAAGGCAGCCGTCGAAGGGCTCGCCACCAGCCAGGTCGCTGGACTCGATGCGGGCCTGGATGAACTCGGAGTGGCGCTGCACCGACGTGCGCACCGGGTACTCGGCCACCCCGAGCAGGGTCTGCATGTGTCGGTCCGCCATCGCCAGCATCGGACGGACACACACGGTCACCCCATCGTGCACCAGGTCGACGCGCGCGTCCCCCGCCACCACGTCGCAGTCCGGCAGCCCCGCCGCTGCGGCCTGGACCCGCTCCAGGAGCACGGGAAGCTCCCGCTGTTGGGGGCTGCGCGGCGCCACCACCACCCCCACGTCGACGTGGATCTGCCCGGCCAGGGCGGTGCCCTTGGTCAGCGCCCCGTGCACCGGCGTTGACTTGACCAGCAGCTCGGACAGCCCAGGACCCATGTGCGCCACCGCTCGCTCGGCCAGCGCAATCAACGCCGGCTCCCGCAGCGGGCTCACCGAGATCTCGGCCAGCAGGGCGTCCAGGGATCCGCTCACGTCGGCTCCTCGGCCACCCGATCGGTGCTGCCCAGCCCATCGGCGCTGTGGGCGAAGTCGTCGCCTTCGCGCCCCCGGCGCAGCATGACCCAGTACCCCGGCAGCGCCCCCACCTGGGTGTAGCCCTCGCCGAACAAGCGGAAGCGGTCGCCGGGAAAGAGGCTGTGGAACTGGGCCCGCTCCAGCCCCGCCACCTTCACCCCGGCGCCGAGCAGCGCCGCCACCGCAGGACCCGCCCGCTCGGACAAGAGCGGCTCGGCCGCGGGTGCCGGCTCGACGCAGTAGAGCACCCCCGACGTGCCGATCAGCAGCGCCAGGTTGTCCGCCAGCCGGGTCCGGTCCGCTGGCCCCAGGGTGCTGAACAGCACCCGGCAGTAGACGTTGGCGTCGCCGAGCTCCCCATGCAGGGCCGCAACCGCAGCCGCGTCCAGCACGTCGAGCTGCCGGGTCTCGCCCCCACTTGCACCCAGCGCCGGACCCGCCACGTCCAGGGTCAGCACCCGCTCCACCTTGTCCGCGAGCCAGGTCCCGTGCCCGCCGGCACCGCCCCCCACGTCGATCATCGGTAGCGGATCGATGAGCCAGCGCAGCCGCGGCCAGGCCTTGGCCACGCCGACGTCCGGCTCGGCATCCCAGGGCTCAGCACCCGCATGAGCCGCCCAGTAGGCGGACCAGGTCTCCACGCCCATCGCCATCAGTCCCGGGACGTCTCGTGCAGCGCCTGGGGCCGGCCGACGCGCTCGCCGTAGCGGTTGGCGTTGCCCAGCGGGATCGTCAGAGCGTCCAGGGTCAGCTCGCCCAGGAGCGCCTTGCGGGCCGCCTCGCTGGGAATGATCACGTCGCAGCCGGTCAACGCACTCGCGCTCAGCATCCCGGACAGGTCGTTGATCGTCCAGCGCAGGATCTCCCGGTCCTGGGTGCACCGGAACGGGTCCAGCCCGTCGATCCGGCCCGAGGCCATCGCCGCGTCGTAGCGGCAGCCCCCGCCGCACAGGGCCACAGCCGGGCACTCGTAGCAGTCGGGCCAGTTCAGGGGCGAGAGCTCGGACCAGCGGGCGTAGTCGCCGTTGGTCTCCAGGTCGAAGTCCCCGTCGAAGTCATAGGTGTACTCGTCGGTGAAGGAGAAGCCGTCGCAGAACGAGAACTTGCCGTTGGGCTGTGCGACCAGCCGACCGCCACAGGCGGAGCAGTCCTTGACCCGGTGGGCCCGGATGGCAAAGGGCCGCACCCGACGGTTGAACTGCTCGACGTACACCCCCCGGGCCCGGGCCGCGGCGTAGGCCTCGAGCATGCGCTCCGTGCCCTCGAGTGCGGTGCAGGCGATGTCGTTCTCGGCCTGGCCATAGGGCTGGTGCAGGCAGCTGTTGAGCCCGATGTCCAGCGGCTTGAAGTGGTCGATGACGTCGGGGAAGCTCTTGTGGATGTTCCGGGCGTTGTGGGTACCCACCGTCACGGAGATCGCCGTGCGCACGCCCTCCTTCTGGAGCATCCGGTAGCCCTTTTCGATGAGGGGAAACGTTCCCCGGCCGCCCTGGGTGACCCGGCCGGTGTCGTTCTCGTCCTCCATCGCATCGCAGCTGACGATCAGGAAGGTGTCGTGCTTCTTGAAGAACCGGGCCCACTCCGGCGTCATGCGGGACGCGTTGGTGACCAGGATGATGCAGACCTCGCCGCCGTATTCGTCGGGCCCGGCCTCTGAGAAGTGCTCGATCACGTGGCGCACGATCTTGGGCGCCAGCATGGGCTCGCCGCCGTAGAGCAGCACGTCCTTCTTGCCCTCGGCCCGGCGGGCGTACTTCTTCCAGGCCCCGATGATCGCGTCGACCTGGGCGATGCTCATCTTGTCCCGGGCCGACCGGGACTCCTCGGACTCGTGGCAGTAGGTGCAGCGAAAGTTGCACAGGGTGGTCGGCACGATGGTGAGCATCTTCATGGGGCTGTGCTGGGCCAGCCCCTGGAGCTGGCCGACCCACGTGGCGTCGAAGGTGTCGCCGTCCTCCTGGAGGATGTGCATCGACGCGAACAGGTCGACCACTTCCTGACGCTTGGCACGGGCCGCGTCGTCGGCCCCCGCAGCGACCCAGTCGTGGGGCAGCACCTGGTGCTCGGGCACCGGGTAGGGCTGCTTCACGTCGCCGATGCCCCCGTCGGGGATCGGGAAGGGCACCGGGCGGTCCCACACGGGCCGGAAGAGCTCCCGCACCTCGGGGCCTACGTAGACGCAGTCCAGGCTGAGGGCGTGGTAGACGGCGCAGCTGCCGTCGGGCAGGTCATAGCGGTGGGCAAAGGCCGAGGGCGCGAGCATCGGGGCTCCCGTTCAGGCGGGGTTGGAGGCGTGGGGGAGGTGGTGGAAGCGGGGGGTCCAGAGCAGTCGCTCCGACGACGCGTCGAGCCGCTCGATCATCTCGCTGTACCAGGCGACGGTGCGATCGACGTGGCGCTCGGGGCCTGTGCCCCAGACGATGGAGAGCACGGTTCGGGTGCCGGGGTGCACCGCGACCCGAGCAGCGTCGAACACCGGCGAGGCACAGGGTCCGACACCGTCGTGCAGGGCCAGGAGCCCCGTCGCGTCGTGGTCGTGGCCTGCGGCGACCGGCAGCACACCACTGGCCGGTCGGATCTGGAGCGGGCCCTGGCAGCGATCCCCATCGATCTGGCTCACACACAGGCCGCTCTGGAGCGACGCGCCATTGCGCACCCGGGTGAGCACGTCGGTCGCGGGTGGGTCCCCGGCCAGCGCCGCCTTGAAGATCCGCCGGGCCGAGCTGGCCCCCCGGGCCCGCGGGTCGTACCCGGCCGTCAGCAGCAGAGTGCGCAAGGCATGGGCCGCCGGCGGCGAGCGCTTGAGCCGGCCCTTGGCACCCGGAGCCTGGAGCCGCGCCAGCCAGCTGGGCTCGGACAGCTCGCCGGCTGGCAACCCCAGCCGGGACAAGAAGGCCCGCAGCACCCAGCCGTCGTCGCCGGTGACGTCGATCATGCTTCTGGAAAAGCCTGGGCCTGGGCGGCGCTCAGCCCGTCGTAGCAGCGCTGGGCCCAGCCCGGTGCGTCGTCGTTGATGTTGAACATGTCGATGGTCAGAGGCCGCCGGTAGCCGACCTCCCACAGCGTGCGGAACGCGCCGGCCAGGTCGATGGTGCCCTGGCCCGGGACCAGGTGGTGGTGGACCCGGTTCGCGATGTCCTCGACGTGCACGTGGGACAGGACGCTGGCGAAGTGGCGGATCGAGCCCTCGACGTCGCCCTCGGTCACCTCGGCGTGACCCAGGTCCAGGTTGACCCGCAGGGCCGGATGGTCGACCGCGTCGAGCAGCCGGTCCATCTCGGCGGTGCCTTCGATCACCGTGTCCGGCTCGGGCTCCAGGGCCACCACGAAGCCGGCGTCGGCCGCCCGCTCACAGGTCTCCCGCATCAGCCCCGCGATGTGCTGGAAGCGCTGCTCCTGGTCGTCGGGATCGCGGCCCGGCAGGCACGACCCCACCACCAGCACGTCGGCCGGGGCGCCCGCGTCGCGGATGCGCGCGGCGACGTCGACCAGCCGGCGGGTGTAGTCGGTCTTGAGCGCCGGGTGCTCGCGCTTGCCGTGGAAGCTGACCGACGCCAGGGCCAGATCGTGCTGCTCCAACATCGCCACGACCCGGGCGCAGCGGTCCTCGGTCATGACACGCGGCGCCGCGTCGGGGTGTTCCAGGCAGAACTCCACCGCGCCATAGCCGATGCGGGCCAGCTCCTGGAGGGTGAGGTCCAGGGGCCAGTAGCGCCACCCCGAGGTGCGAAAGCCAGAGAGGTAGCGGGCCATCAGTCCATGGTCTCGTGGCCGATGCCGATGGCCAGGCCCCGGGAGCCGCCGGGCTGGCTGAGGAAGCAGGAATACCGGGCCTCCAGCTCTGCGACGGCCGGGCTGCCGTACCCGAACTCCTCGAAGATGTCCCAGACCATCTCCTCCATCAGGGCCAAGGACGAGCGGCAGAAGCGCAGGTCGAAGCCGTGGGTCGAGCAGGACCCCTGCTTGCCCTCGCCGTCGGCCGCGTGCTCACGCCCGCCGTCGTAGGCCAGCTGCTGGGCCTGGGCGCCGGTCTGGGGGGCCCGGTCGACGGTCGTCGCACCCCAGCTATTCCAGTCCGCCGGGCGCTCCTCGCGCTCGGCCTGGAGCGCGATGGGGGCACCGCCCGCGACCTCGAGGCCTTCGCCCGTCGCGTTGAACATCTTGCCGTCGTAGATGCAGCCACCGCCGCAGATGCCCAGGGCGTGGCAGCCCCGGCAGATGTCGTTGTAGATGGGCAGCTCGTGCTTCCAGACGTCGAGCAGCTCCAGGCCGTTGGCGTTGGCCGTGTAGTTGATGCAGTTCGACACGTTGCCGTTGGGGAACACCACCAGCTTCTCGCCCATCGCCGAGCAGTCGAACCACTTGAAGCGCTCCTGGACGATGTGCTTCACGAACTTGGTGATCGGGTACAGGTAGAAGTCCCGCTCCTTGGCCAGGCGGAACAGCCGGACCATGTCCTGGGCGTAGCGGTCGATGTCGAGCTGGCAGTCCCGGTAGTTGTCGGCGAAGTGCGGCAGGTTCAGCCCCAGGGACGCCGGCTCGAGCAGGTCGATGACCTCTTCCACCGTCTCGGGGACCCGGTGCCAGTTGTGGGGGCCCATGACCAGGGACACGCCGGTCACGCAGCCGGCGTCCTTGGCGTTCCAGTAGCCCTGAAAGGTGCGGTCCGAGGTCGCGCGGCCGATCACGTCGATGCGCTGCTGGTCGTGCACCTCGGGCAGGCCATCGATGCTCACCAGCACGTTCACCCGGTGCTCGGCCAGCCAGGCGGCCTTGTCCGGGGTCATCAGCGAGCCGTTGGTGAACAGCACGGTGTTGGCGTCGACCCCCTCGACCAGCCGGGTCAGGCCCTTCCAGTTCATCAACGGCTCGCCACCGTGCAGGATCAGCAGGCCGTTGTTGGCCGAGACCCGCTCGTTCCAGATGCCGATGATGTCGTCGACCACCCCCAGGGACATGGTCTCGCTGGGGGCCGGCTGGGGGTTGTTGAACACCGTGCAGTAGCTGCAGCGGTAGTTGCAGGCCTGGGTCAGCACCGCCTGGAGGATGCGCGGGGTGGTGTCGGGCTTGACCAGCTCGTGGGCCCGGAACTGCGCCAGGGTGGGCGCCGGGTCCCGCTCCCACTCCGCGGCCCGCACGTAGACCTTTTGCAGGCTGTGGCGGTGGACCACCGCCACGTCGTCGCCCCGCTGGAACACCGCGTGCAGGTCGTCGTGGTGGTAGATGCGGTTGGTCGGCGTGACCGCACCGGACAGCGAAGGCAGGGCAGGGCTCATCACAGCGGGCTCCCTACTTGTTGAAGAACACGACGCGCTGGCTGCCGGCGACGCGGTCCAGCGCGTCCCGGACCTGGGCCGGGTCCTGGGCAAAGGAGATGCACGCGGTCGGGCAGTGGACCACGCAGGAGGGGTCGACGCCCTTGACCGTGCGCTGCTTGCACAGGTTGCAGAGCTCGGTGGGGGTGGGCACGAAGTGAAAGGTCCACCGGTCGTCGGTGATGCGCAGGGGGCCCAGCTGGTCGACGCGGATGCCCCACTGGTCCAGGGCGTAGCCGTGCTCCTGGCGACAGGCGACCTCGCAGGCGTGGCAGCCGGTGCAGTACTCGTAGTCGATCAGCAGGCCGCGCTTCGCCACGCTCAGGACTCCTTGTCGTGCACCAGGCTGGCGGTGGATTCATTGGGGCCCAGCTGGCGACAGCCGGACATGTGGTCGGTGTCGCCCACGAAGCCCGCGTTGCCCAGGAAGGCGTCGACGCTGTCGAAGCGGGGGTCGCTGAAGGACTCGTCGGCCTCGCCGATCCAGGTGCACAGGTAGTTGTCGTGCACCCGGATGCCTTCGTGGCAGCCGATCTCGGGCTTGTGGGGCAGGTCGGGCCGGCCGTGGGTCTCCAGGTAGTCCTGGGGGCAGTAGGGGTCCTTGCTCTCCAGGTCGCCGTAGATGAAGTAGGACCGCGCCGTGCAGCCCCCCCGACAGGTCTCCAGGAACTCGCAGCCGCGCTCGGTGCACTGCTTGGGCAGGGCCTTGCGGCGGTTGGAGTAGGCCAGGAATTGGGGGCTGCGCAGGATGTCGAAGATGTCCTGGGTGAGCAGGTCCCCGGACTTGTAGTCGTGCATGTAGACGCAGGGGTTGATGGGGATCGTGCCGTCCTTGGTCTTGGCGTTGATCCGGAAGGACGTGGTGCCACAGGGGCAGCCATCGCCTCCGGCCTGGGTGAAGGACGTCAAACAGGACTCGCCCAGGGTGATGCAGCTGGTGTTGTTCATCAGGAACTCGAAGCCCTTGTAGAACTGAACCGCTGTGGGCATCTCTCCGACCAGGGCCGGCTCGACCGGCTTGAGGGTGTTGATGCGGAACTCGCTGCCCATCATGCGGGTGAGGGACAGGTACGCCGCCAGGTAGTCCTCGTTGAAGTTCTTCTTCATGCCACAGGCGATCACGCTGCAGTCGATGCCGATGGCCAGGGAGCGCTCGATGCACTTGAGGATGAGCTTGTAGAGCTTGCTGGCCCGGTTCAGGTCGTGCTCGGCCTCGAACGGCGAGTCCAGGGAGAAGTCGATGTCGTTGATCATCCGGAGTTCTTCCGGGTAGTGCTCGTCGAGCCACGTGAACGACACGCCATTGGTGGTCAGACCGACCGGGATCTGCTCCTCGGTCAGCCGCCGCACGATGTAGGGCAAGAGCGTCTTGGAGATGTCCGGGCCGTGGGTGTAGATCGGCTCGTTGCCCCCCAGGTTCACAGTCCCGATGCCCAGCCGCTTGAGCTGCCAGATGACCCGATCGATGTCGTCGTGGGTCAGGAATTCCCGGCTGTCCCGGCGGACCTTCCAGCTGTAGCAGTGGCCACAGCGGGCGTTGCAGTGGTTGCCCACCGTCCAGCCGATGTTCTCGAAGGCCAGACCCTGGCGCCGTTCCGCCAAAAACTCCGGCTCCGCGCAGAGATCATCGAACTGTTCTTCCATGGAATTCGTGGGTGCCATCGACCGGTGTGCCTCGCTCTCCGGGCCCTGGATCCGGAGGCCCGAACGATACTCCAGAACGGTCTGGCGTGCGAGATTCCCTCGATCCGCGTGGAGATTCCCTCGGGCGGATCCGGGGCCTGGGATGTCCGGTCGGTGACCGCGTCTCAAGTGTGGGCTGCCCCGGCCGACCAGAGCTGCACTCCCGGGGGTGGGGAGGACCAGCCAACAGGACACCATGACGATCCACGCACAGCTCTGTCTCCCACTCTCGCTCCTGACAGCACTCGCGGCCTGTGCCGAGGGCCAGCCCGGCCAGGGGTTGAGCGCTGGGTCGGCGGTGTCGGAGCGCCCGAGCGGTCCGGTGGCACCGATCCTCGACGAGGCCCGGTTCGCCCATCGGCCCCTGAGTCCGGAGCGCCAGGCCCTGTTGGCCCTGGCAGCGGCGGAGCTGCGCTCGGCCGAGGGCATGATGGCCCAGGCGGTGCGACACAACGACGGACTGGTCGACGCGCTCGCGTGGCTGACCGAGCTGGCCCACGAGTCGGCGAGCGAGACGCTGGACGACGACGAGCGGGCGTACATCCAGCAGGACTACGAGGCCGAGATCGCCCGGCTGGATGGGGCTGCCCAGTCCGCACGCTGGGGTGCCCTGCCGCTGGCGGACGGCACGGTGACGATCCTGGAAGTGGACCTGCCCGAGTCCGTCCGGTCTGAGCTGACAGGCCACGTCGGGGTCCAGCTGGTCGACCAGCGCATGACAACCCTCGGCCTGGACACAGCGACGATCGACCTGTCGACCGCGACGGCCGCCCAGAGCGCGATCGACCGCTTCTCGGGCACGGTGGACGCCGCCATGACGTACCGAGGCACCCTGAGCGGCGGCGTCGGCACGGTCGATGGGGCCCTCGCGAGAGTGCTCCGACGCCTTGGGGGGGAACAGGCATCGCTCGCAGATCCCCTGCTGGATCTGGGCCGAGCCGAGCTCCAGGCCGGCCTGGCGCTGGTGGACGAGCTGGACGCGGACCACGCCGAAGTCCGGGGTCTGCTGGATCGCATGGTGGCCCTGGCCGAAGAGGCCGCGCTCGCGGACGCCGACGGGCAGGCGGCGGCGGACGCCGGTCTCGACGCTCTGATCCAGACCCTGGACGCGAGGGTCAGCACGTGGCGCTTCGACGACGCGACCGTGCACGACGGCACCGCAGAGAGCTGGGCCATCGCGCTGCCCGGGCCGGTGCACGACCTGGGCATCGCCGACGCACAGGTGGCCCTGTCGTGCCTGACCCTGGACTGCCTGAGGCTCGAGCCCGAGTCCCTGGACCTGACCACGAAAGCAGGCATCGAGGAGAGCCTGGCCCAGCTCTGGGGGGCCGTCGTCAGGCTGGACCCCGCCGAGCAGCAGGCCATCACGGACCGACAGGTGCTCGAGCGAGACCTGGACTGGCTGCTGGGCGCGGCCGCATGGGAGGCAGAGTGACCCCGCACCCCACCCTGCCCCTGCTGCTGGCGAGCTCGCTGTTGCTCGGGTGCGAGCCGAGCACACCCCTCACACAGGGCGCCTGGGATGCCCCCGCCCAAGGCGGCCTGCCCGCTGGGGCCACAGACCTTGCGAGGGCCGCACCGCGCGCAGAGCATGAGCTCGTCCTGCTCCGCCTGACCGCGGCTGCGCTGCGCTCGGCCCAGGCCATGGTCGCGCTGCTCGAGGACATGAATGAAGAGGCCCTGTCCCTGACCGTGGCGATGGGTGAGCTCGCTGTGGATGCCGCGGATGTGGCAGCGACCGAGGAAGAGCGGGCCGGGCTCCAGGCACAGTTCGAAGAGGGCTGCGGCCGACTCGACGCGCTGTCCCAGTCGACCTGGGGCGGGGAGTGGTTCGCCCACTACGAGGACGGAACCGTGGACGTTCGCCTGCCCTACTCGGTCCAGGACAGCCTCACCGGGGACGTCGCGCTGCGCACCGTGGACCTGAGCTGTGCCTACCTGGGCCTCACCGGGCGCGACGTCGTGCTCACGGCGGCCGCCGCTGCCCAGGACGCTCAGGCCGCAGCGGACGCAGCGGTGGCGGTGCTGCGCGATCACCGGAGCGTCATCGACTGGGACCGCGGCGTGGTGACCGAAGCGCTGGGGAGGGTCGACGACGTGCTCGACGAGACCCCGGGGAGCAGCGGGGACGTCCAGGTCGACCTGGGGCTTGCGGCCGTGGACCACGGCCACGCCACGGCGAGCCTGTGTGCCCGGAGCCACCGGGCGACCCGCGCCACCCTGGCGCGCATGGTGGCGCTGGCCCAAGCTGCAGCCGACGGCGACGCCGACGAGCGCGACGCGGCCCAGGACGCGTTCCTCCAGCACGCGAATGACCAGGACCGCCTGGCCCAGAGCGGGGAGTACGGGGGCACGGCGCTGCACGACGGCACGACCACGCTGTTCGACCTGTTCCTGCCGGCCGAGGTGATCGAGGCCGGCGTGGCCGATCCCCAGCTGAGGTTGTCCGATCTGCGGGCCACGGTGCTGGGCATGGACACCGGCAGCCTGTCTCTGGTGACGGTGGAGAGCGCCAACGCGGCGCTGAACCAGCTCGCGGTGGCCGAGGACCGCCTGGACCAGGTCGAGCACCGGCTCTCGGTGGACCGGGACGGGCTCGACGAGGCGCGCGTCGCGCTGGCCGGCCTGACCGGGGGATAGAATTGGAAGCGTGAGGCCAGTGACGCGGTCAAAGCACCTGCCTTCTTCCGCCAAGGCAGTCAAAGCCATTGTTTTCTTCCGGCTTGCCGTCTAGAACGGGCTGAGCGGGTGCCCAGACCGCCAGAAACCCCCGAATTCCCGGTCTTGCGGCCAACAAGCGGAAGAGGGAACGGGCTTTGACCTGGCTACGCGGGCTCCGCGGCCGCGTCATCGGCCGCCGGCGTGGCCCAGGGAAGACCCAGACCCCCTTCGAGGGGCGGGAAGCTCAGCTCGCCGGCGACCACTCTCCGGGAGATCAGGTACAGCGCCGTGTACAGGCCCAGGAACTCCCAGAAGGGCTTGTCGTCGAAGTTGAACTCGACGAAGGACCAGGCGAAGTACCCGCACATGACCGCCGGGAAGGCCCAGGTGAACACCTCGGCCCGGGTGCCGCGGGTCACGCTGGCCAGCTCGCGGTTCATGCGGAAGACCTGGCGGATCAGCGCGACGAAGCAGAGCACCCCGACCAGGCCGAAGTGGCCGAGCACCCCCCAGAAGATCCCGTGGGGGTACCGATGGATGGAGTCGTAGATCTTCCAGTCGTAGTCGGCGACCAGCTCCTGGTAGCCCCCAGCGCCGATGCCGATGCCCCAGGTGTCCTGGGCCATCTTCATGCAGACGATCCAGTTGCGCTCCCGGATGTCCGAGCCCCACGTGTTGCCCACGTTCATGGCGATGCGGTGGAGGGCCTGGGAGGTGCTGTCGTCTCCGAAGAACGCCCACAAGAGCCCCGCCGTGAGCGACAGCCCGCCGAGCCGCAGGATCCACTTGCGCACCAGCGGCAGGGAGACCGACATGACCAACGCCCCAATGATCAGGGCATAGGTGCCCCCGCGTGAGCCCGAGCGGAGCTGGGCCAGCAGGATGAACAGGCCGATGCCCATCAGGCCCAGCCGGTAGAGCG
The DNA here is from genome assembly GCA_964519895.1 of uncultured Enterobacterales bacterium. GTDB lineage: Bacteria > Myxococcota_A > UBA796 > UBA796 > CAJQPC01 > CAYFPX01. The sequence continues at coordinate 39,810 of CAZFLE010000023.1, forward strand.
TGCGCCGCTGGACCACCGCCAGGGCAAACGACAGCGCCACCCCGAACATCAGGTTCATGGAGAACCAGTTGGGCTGCTGCCCCAGGCCGGTCTCGCGGCCGCCCTTGGACGCGATCTCCCAGGTCTTGCCCGCCGAGGCGACGTCGTTGAAGCTGGTGGTCATGGACAGGACTGCTGTCAGCAGCGTGCCCAGGATCCACGCCAACACGGTCAGCTCGAACTTGTCGTAGTCGTCGACGAAGACCAGCAGGACCGTGGTGGTCGCGACCACCACACCGATGGAGATGACGTCGCCGAAGCCGCTGCCGGGCTTGCTGGACCAGGCCAGACCGATGACCTGCCAGGCCCAGAAGACCATCAGGGGTGTGCGCCACGGGAAGGCCGGGGTCACCGACAGGCGACGGTCTGCCGCGCGGATGATCAGCACGGCCAGGGCGACCCCCAGCATGGGCTCGAAGACGCCGATGTTCAGGCCACCGATGCGCAGAAAGGACATCGACCCGGTGGACAGGATGCGCGACGCCAGGAGCGCCCCGACCGCCATCATCGGGAAGCGCAGGGCCACCACAGCCACCACCCCGGCCAGGGTCGCCGCCACGGGCAGCTTCCAGTCCAGCAGGAACAGGCCCACCAGGGCGAATTGCACCGCGAAGACCCCCAGCCAGGCCAAGCGACTCGGGGACAGCAACGACTTGCTGAACTGGGCGATGGCGGAGTTCATCGGGGCGGGAACTTAGCCTTCTTTGTTGTTCAGGGGGCGAGGGTCCGGGCTCGCTGTCGCTCGCCTTCGGACTTGCACCCGCGGCGCGGGACGGGGTTGGGCGAGATCCGGAGGGACCCCCGAACAAGGGCGCCCGAACAGGGGTCAGGAACCTTTTGTTAAGCATTAGCTCGATGAACTTGGATCCTTGCCCTGAACACAGTTGGCTCCGGGCATAAGTCACTATCAATCGTTCGTAGACGGCCTCGGATCCAGGACGTACACCGCACCGCCCAGGAGCGCGCCGCTGCTGTGGTCGGGGGCCCCCACCAACAGCACGGGGCCGGGGTCCTGGGTCAGCTCGCGCCCTGCGGCCACCGCCCGGCCCAGCAAATCGCCGGGGGTGCCGACACAGTCGGGGTCGTTCAGGGTCGCTGCGCCGCTCGTCGGGCCGCTCACCCTGTAGACGGCGCCGGCGTCCGGCCCGCCCGCGGTGTCATAGGGGGCGCCCAGCCACAGGTCTTGGTCCCCCTCGTCGCCCAGGTCACCCGGACCGGCCACGGCACTCCCCAGGCGGGCCCCCGGAACCGGCCCGGTCCACCGAGCCCAGGCGTGGTCCAGGCTGCCGTCCGCGGGCGCTGGGGACAGCAGGACCCAGACCTGGCCCTCCTGGTCGGGCCCGCCTCCGGGACCGCCCACCACCAGGTCCACCAGCCCGTCACCGTCGACGTCCCCCGCAGCAGCCAAGGCCCAGCCCGCCAGCTGCCCCGGCGCCGAGCCGCTCCAACGTCCCGAGGCCTGGTCGAGCGACAGCGCCGCGGTCACGGGGCCTGCCGCCACATAGACCACCCCGGCGTCCTGGGCGCCCAGGTCCACCTCGGGACCCCCGATCACCACGTCGGCCAGCCCGTCCCCGTCCAGGTCCCCCGGACCCAGGACCGCCGCGCCGGTCCGGCCACCCACGTCGACCCCCGACAACGCCAGGGCGTCCGCGGCCAGACCGTGCTCCCCCCTCCGCTCGGGATCCACCAGCCAGGCCCCCCCGACGTCCTTCAGGTCCGTGTCGCTGGACCACGCCGACACCAGGAGCTCCGGCAGGCCATCGCCGTCGGTGTCCCCCGCTCCGGCGACCGCGTGACCGGCGTAGTCCGCCCCCAGCTCACCGACCCAGAGCGCCGCGCCCGGCTCCAGGGACCCGGACGCCGTCACCGGCCCCAGGACCAGCACTGCGGCACCCACCTCGTCCTGATCCCGGTCGCTGAAGGGCACACCGACCCACAGGTCCTCGATCCCGTCTCCGTCCACGTCCCCCGGCACGGCGATCGCCGCTCCGGCGTGATCCAGGGCCACGCGCCCGGCAAGGGTCCAGGCGTCGGCCAGGCTCGTCTCGGGGCCCACGGGACCGGGCAGCACGTGCACGCCGCCAGCATTGACCCGCCCACTGTCGGGATCCCAGCCCCAGGACCCCAGCACCAGGTCGTCGAAGCCATCGCCGGTCACGTCGCCGGAAGCCAGCGCATCCCCCAGGCCTTCCCCCGCCTGGTCCGACGCCAGGCGCAGCACGGCCACGGCCACCCCCGGCTCGTCAGGGTCCGCCGCAGGCCGACAAGCCGACCCCCAGAGGACCAGGACCCACAGGCTCACGGATCCCCAGGGAACAGCGCACGCATCCGCACCACGTCCTCGGGGAAGTCGATCTCGATCCACCGAAGCCCGGTGCAGTCCACGGCCCGGCAGTCGAGCTCCCCCCCGGCCAGCAGCTGGTTGAGGGGGCCGTGGCACAGATCGACCTGGGGGTCGAAGGACCCGATGGCCGCCGCCAGGGCCCCCGGCGCCGGGCCTCGCAAGGACATCACCCCGCTGAACTCGCCGTGCACCGGCGCCCCAAGGGCCTTGCCCATGCGAACCGGCTGACCCTCATCGAGGCGGATCTTCATGGACTCCTCGTCCAGGGGCACGTCCAGCATGCACAGGTTCAGCTCGCCCTCGGCCCCCAGAGCCCGGTCGAACAGCGCCGGGTCGGTGATCGTGTCGCCCAGGACCACCAGCACCGACGCCGCTGGGCCCACCGCTCCCAGCCCCACGCCACAGGACCAGCCCAGATCCGAGTCGGCGGCGATGGGGTTGCGCACGAAGCGCACCCCGGGCCGGGCCAGAGCCGCCTCGAGCTCGTCGGCCCGGTGACCGGTCACCACGACCACCTCTTCCACCCGGTCCAGCAGCTGGCGGCAAAGCCGGCCCACCACCGTCTCGGAGCCGACCGACACCAATCCCTTGGGCACCGACGACTGCAAGCGCCGGGCTCGGCCAGCCGCCAGGATCACCGCCACGGTGCCGGTCATGGCCGCGTCAGTCCCGGGTCACGGTGGCAAGGCGGCGGGTCTGCACGTCCAGCAGCACCGACGTCTCCCCGTCCGGCCAGAACACCGTCACGTGGTCGATCCGGTCCGCATCGCCCAGCCCGAAGTGCACCTCGGGCGGGCCCCCGGAGGCGAAGCCCGTGCCCCCGGCCGTGACCCAGCGGACCTGGCGCACGCCGTCGATCACCACCTCGACCCGCGCCCCGACGGCGTTCCGGTTGGGGGCGGGCTGGGCCAGCTGGAGCCGCAGCCAGGCCGCGTCGTCGCACCGGCTCAAGAACAGCCGGGCCGGCCCGTCCAGGTTGCGCACCAGCAGATCCAGGAAGCCGTCCTCGTTCAGGTCGGCCGGCACGATGCCGCGGCTCTGACCGGGGTCGTCGACCCCCCAAGCCTCGGCCTCCTGGACATAGCTGCCATCGGACAGGCCCCGGTAGAGCGCGTTGGGCTGGCTCTCGGGGTTCTGCAGGCTCTCGTGCTCCTCCTGGAGCCAGCCAAAGGCCATCACCACGTCCAACACCCCGTCGTTGTCCAGGTCGGCGAACTCGGAAGCCCAGCCTACGTCGCGCACGCCGACCTCGGGCGTCAGCCCCCGCGCCTGGTCCGACTCGTGGTAGCGAGCCGCGCCCTCGCTCTCCAGAAGAGCCACGTCGTCCCAGCCCATGATCAACATGTCCGGGTGGCGGTCCCCGTTGATGTCCGCGACCCCCAGGCCCATGCCGAAGATCGTGACCCCCAGAGACGCGTCGTCGGACATGTCGCTCAGCGCCAGACTGCCGGCGTCGCTGTCGTTGTGGAGCGCCCGGTTGGTCGGGGCCGGCGGGTCCCCCAGCCCCCCGAAGTCGTTGACGAAGTACAGATCCAGCCGCCCGTCCAGGTCCAGGTCCTGCAGCCCCACCATGTAGGTGAAGCCATCGTGAGCCTGCTGGGGCAACAGGTCCGACGCATCGCTGAACGTGCCGTCCCCCTGGTTCAGGTAGAGCTCGCTGGGGTCCCCCGTGCCGGGCTGGTTCGGGTCGAAGGTCCCCGGGTCCACGTCGGCGGAGCGGTGGGAGTGCACCACCAGGTCCAGGTCCCCGTCGCCGTCCAGGTCTCCCCAGGCGCTGCCGGTGCTGCCGCCGACCTCGACCGCCAGACCCAGGTCCTCGGCCCCGGTGAACACCCCGGTGCCGTCGTTGACGTAGAGCATGTTCGGGGAGAACCGCATCACCGCCAGCAGGTCCAGGTCCCCGTCGTCGTCGAAGTCCGCGGCCGAGGTGCTGTAGGTGCGGAATTCGTGGTCGGGGAACGCGCCCGCCGGCGCCAGGTGGAGCTGCCCGGTCCCGTCACCCAGGTAGAGCTGGTCCTGGGCCTGGAGGTTCGGCAGGTAGACGTCCAGGTGCCCGTCCCCGTCCAGGTCCGCCACCGCGGCCCCCCGGCCCGGCGAGCCGCTGGTCAGCGGCCACAGCTGCCGGTCCCAGTCCCCGCCCTGGAGCTCGACCATGGGCCCTTCCATGCGGGCCGCGGGGTCTGCACAGACGACTTCGGGGCCCGCCGTCAGGCTCGCCGCTACCGTGCCCTCGGGCACCGTCGAGACCGCCGAGTCCGAGCCGCTGTCGGTGTCGCTGTCCGTCGTGGCCGCGGGCCGGCAGCTGAGGGTCAGCAGGAGCAGGAGGGTCATGGCTCGGGGCCGCTGGCGTCGGGATCGGCCCACGATACCCGCTGGAAATTCTGCAGGTGGGGGTCGGCGATCTCGACCAGCATCCGCGCATAGGCCCGTTCCTGGGCGGCCACCTTGCCCGGTCCGAGGGCCAGCCAGAGCTTGAGCAGCGGACCCGGCACCACCCAGCAGGCGAACAGGAAGTCCAGGGCGCCAAAGGCCAGCGGCACCCCCTGGTCGAACAACACGGCCAGCGTCACGAGCCAGGCCCCGGCGTGGGCATGCCCATCGCTCACCGCGGCCAGGCTGCCCACCAGGCCGCGGTGCTCTGGCTCAGGGGGTCCCGCGTCCTGGGGCTCGGCACAGGCCCGAGCGGCATCGTCGGTGGCCTTGAGCCGCTGGATCCAGACCCAGTAGCGGGCCGCGTGCTCGAAGGGCGTGGCGGCGATCACCGCCCAGAGCGCCACCAGCGGCAGCCAGTCGGCGTCGTGAACAGCCATGCGGTTCGCCGCCACCGCCGCCACCAGCAGCGTGGGCTTGAGCCAGCAGGTCACCAGGTAGTCATAGTAGACCCCCAGCCAGGAGCTGAGCCCGCGAATCCGTGCCAGCTCCCCGTCCACCGCCCCGAGCACCAGGGACAGGAGCCACAGCACGCACCCGACCAACACCCAGCCGGGCCTGGCCGACGCCACCCCCACCGCGCCCAGGGCGAAGACCCCCAGGGCCAGGGCGCTGACCCCGTTGGGCGTGATCGGGGTGCGCAGGAACAGCCAGGTGATGTAGGCCGACGGCCACCGGTTGATCCGCTTGAGCCAGGGCGTGGCCCGGTGCTCCCCGGCGGGTCGCCGCACGCGCCGCCTGAGCTCGGCTGGGGACAGGGTGCGGGGGTCCATGGCCGGACCCTACCCCAGCAGCAGGTGACTCCCCGCAGCGACCAGGAGCACGACCAGAGCGGGCAAGCCAGCCCCCACAGCGTGTCGTCGCGCCGGAGCCCGCGGCCCCTCGGTGCAGGCCACCGCCACGATCGAGGCGCCCTGGACCCACAGCGCCGCAGTGGTCGCCCACGCCACCCCGACCACCCCAAAGCCCAGCTGGATGGCCGCCAGATCACCGGCCACGTTCAGGACCAGGCTCAGCCCTTGGACCCACAGCAGGGGCCGCAGCCGCCCCTGGGCGATGAGCAACAACATGCCGAAGTGCGCCACCGAGCGAGCCATCACCCCGGGCACGAACGCCACGAGCACCCGTCCCGCGTCGCCGTACTCCGGCAGCAGCCAGTCGATCACGGGCGGTCCGATCCCGATGCCGATCACACAGCTGCCCCCCACGACCAGGCCCAGCTGCTTGCCCCCCTGCACCATCAGCGGCCAGGGGTCACCGCCCTGGCCCAGGCTCCGCAGCAGGCGCGGCAGCAGCACGAAGCCAGCAGCAAAAGCCAGCAGCCAGGGGGTCCACGCCGCCGTCGACGCCAGCCCGAGCTGCCCCAGAGCTTCCTGGCCCAGCCCCCAGAGCACGAGCGCCCGGTCGGTGATGCGCAGGGCCACGTCGATCACGACGACGACATAGATCGGGATGCCCACCCGCCACAGCGTCCGGCCGGCTCGTGCGGTCCAGGCCGGTCGGACCCGCGACCCCGTGCCGCCCCGGGTGACCAGGGCCCCCAGACACATGCCCACCGCGCCGCCCGGACAGACCCACGCGTCCCACCCGAGCAGCGCCGGGACCAGGGCGCCCCCGAACGGGCCCAGCGACGTAGCCACCATGATCCGCGAGGCCCAGGCGGCGTCTTCCTGAACCCGGGCCAAGGCGATGCGCAGGTCCAGCTCCTGACGAACCGGCACCGCCACCGCCGCCGCCAGCCAGGCCATGCCCACAGGGCCCCCGACCAGGAGCCCGGCCGCCACGCACAACAGCCCCACCCCCACGGCGATGCCCCACGTGCCGGCCCACGCCGCCTGCACCAGCTCCCGCCCCCAGGCCTGCTTGCCCTGGGCCGCGACCAGAGGGACCTCGCGCTCCAGGGCGCTGCGCAGCCCCAGGTGCAGGTGTGGCGCCGCGACCAACAACGACGCGAAGACCACGAAGGCGCCAAAGGCTTCGGGGCCGATCAGCCGGGCCGTGAGCAGGGCCGCGACCATGGCAAAGGCCTGGGCTGCCGCGGTGCCGGTGAGGAATTGTGCTGTGGCCGCCCAGAAGCTCGCGCGGGGTCGACTCACACCCGGCGCCGTCGCCAACCGACCAGCGGCCACAGGACGATCCACGCCGCGTCGCCGCCGCCACAGCTTCGGCCCCCTGCTTCGGGCTCATCGACCGTCGGTGCACACGCATCCCCGACCCCGTCGCCGTCCTCGTCCAGCTGATCCGGATCGGCGTCCACAGGGCAGACATCGACCCCGTCCTCGAGGCCGTCCCCGTCGGTGTCCGGCGCCCGGGGATCGGACTCTCCCGGGTCGACCCGGCCGTTGCAGTTCGCGTCCTCTGCACCGTCCAACAGACCGTCGGCGTCGCTGTCGGGGTCGTCTGGGTCCGTCGTCGAGGCCGGGTCCAGGTCCGTGAAGCCGGGCATCAGCCCCACCGCGCCCAGCTCGAGGGCGTCCGGCAGCCCGTCCTGGTCGTCGTCGGCCTCGCGCAGGTCCAGGGGGTTGAATTCGACCCCCATGTTGAACTCGTAGAGGCTCTCGGTCGAGATCCCGGAGACCAGGTCCGTGACGGTCCAGCGGTGGTCCATGTGGTCGACCTCGACCAGCCACAGCCCGTCGTCCCAGGCCACCCAGTGCACGCCGTTGTTGCCGTCGACCCTGTCCTGATCCCGCGTCGTGGTGGATCCGACCAGGGTCACGGTGCCGTCGGCGTCGACGGTGTAGCGGTCCAGCCCCCGACGGTTCTCCGTGGTCTGCGCCCACAGCTCACCGCTGTCCGGATCCAGCGCCAGGCCCTCTCCCGCCCCCACGAGGATCGGGAGGGGGATCGCCTGGGCCCAGACAAAGGACCGGAAGGACTGCCCGGACAGGTCCATCAGCCGCACCCGCTCCGGCCCGTTCCCGTTGGGCACCTCGTAGAGCCTGTCCAGCAGCGGGTCGCGCACGAGCTGGTTCTGCCCCAGGTCGACCCGCCCCAGCAAGAATTCGCCGTCGGCCAGCACGGCCCCATAGCTGTCCCCGTGGTCGAGGGACCACGCCCGCAGCACGTTGTCCGGCTCCTGGGAGAACAGCAGCCGGCGGTGGGTGTCGACCTCCAGGGCACCCCCGCCGTCGGCCCCGGAGTCCAGGTCCAGCTCGGGCAGTCGCCCCAGATCGGCCGCGTCGAAGGCGTGGATGCCAGCCCCGTGGACCTCCCGGGCGTAGATCACCCCCGCGAGCGTGTCCAGCGCCAGGCTGGCCGAGGTGTTGCCCTCGTCGTAGACATCGGCCTGGACGCGGCGCTCGAAGGGCGCATCGACCGGGTAGCCGGCGAGGGCCGCCAGCACGCCGTGCCGCTCGGCGTTGACCCCGATGTACACGGTCCGGTCCGGCTCGACAGCCAGCGCTGACAGGCTCAACCACCACATCGGCGGAGCATACCGGGGGCCCCGAGTAGGATCGCCCGGTGAACGCGGCGCTGCACCTGGCGATCGGGATGGGGGTCGGGGCCGGGCTCGTGGAGCTGGCCTGGGTGCTCGCGCGCCACCCGGATGCTGCAGCGGCGCCGCTGTCGACGGCCACGGCCGTGCTGGGCGGGTCCGTGGCGGTCGCCGTCCTGGCCGCCACCCCGGGCTTGCTGGGGCTCCAGCGCTTGGGCCCGCTGGTGCGCGGGCTCCGGACCCTGGGCACACCCGGGACCGCCCAGGTCCGCCTCCTGGCCAGGCTCGCCCAAGGCGCCGCGGCCCTGGCCCTGGTGTTCGCCGCCGGCTTCTGGATCGCTCTGGCGACCCAGCGGGCCTTCTGGGCCCTGGACCACCGCCGCACATCCGTCGCCCTGCTGGTCGCGGGCCTGGTCACCGCGGCGGTGGCCCTGTCGGGGCTCCTGACCTGGGCCGTCCAGGGCCGCCTGGACCGCGCCTGCCAGGCCCGCTGGCCGGATGGTGTGGCGCCCGGAGCGCTGGTCCGGGCGCTGGTCGGTGTCTCAGCGCTCGTCGCGGTCGCCACCTGGATCGCTCTGGCCCGAGGCCAGGCCACGTCGGTGCTCGTGCTGGAGCTCTACGCCCGCGGCCTGCTGCTGGGCCTGGGCGGGCTGTGGGGCGCGCTGGTGGTGCGGGCCACGCCGGCCCGACGCGGCGCCTGGCTGGCTGCCCTGCTCCTGGTGCCCCTGGGCGGGATCGCCCTCCAGCAGAGTCCCTCCAGTCGTGCCGCTGTCGGGGTCCAGGGCCTGATCTCCCGAGCCCCGCTACAAGCCCTGCAGGCGCTGGCAGACCGGGACGGCGACGGCAGCCCGGGCCCGTGGCTCCAGGGCGCCGACTGCGACGACCGCTCGCCTGGCGTGCACCCCCGTGCCCAGGACGTGCCCGGCGACGGGTTGGACCAGGACTGCACAGGCACGGACCGGTCCGCTCCAGCGGCCATTCCCTCCACAGCAGCCGGGCCACCCACGGGTCTGGACGTGCTGCTCGTCAGCATCGACACCCTGAGGGCCGACCGACTCCACGCCACCCGGGACGGCGCACCGCTGATGCCGGCCCTGGCCGGCCTCGCAGCCAGAGGCACGGAGTTCACCCGGGCGATCACCCCCAGCCCCAGCACCCTGAGCGCGACCTGGGCCATCCTGAGCGGCCGCCCGGTCTCGGCCCTGGTCACCGACGGCGCCCGGCTGGCCCCAGGCGGGCAGACCCTGCTGGCCGAGCCCTTTGCCGCCGCCGGCTACGACACGGCCGCCATGCTGGCCTTTGCCAAGGGCTTCACCCGGGCCGAGGGCGCCGTGGCGGGCTTCGGCGCCGTGGACTTCGGTGCAGTGCCCCAGCAGCAGCAGCGCCACTACAGCGCCCACGCCATCGTCGACGGGGCCCGGGACTGGCTCCTGGCCCGCCCCACTGACGCGCCCCCGGCTCTGCTGTGGCTCCACCTCGTCGATCCCCACTTTCCCTACGCGGCCATTCCGGGTGCGCCGGACTTCGGGGACCGCCTGCAGGACCGCTACGACAGCAACGTGGCCCACACCGACGCCGCCCTGGCTCGCCTGCTCGAGACCCTCGAGGACTCGGGCCGGGCCGACCAGACGCTGGTCGCGGTCTTCGGCGACCACGGCGAGGAATTCCAGGAGCACGGCCAGCACTTCCACGGCAAGACGGTCTACGACGAGGTCGTGCACGTGCCGCTGGTGATCGCGGCCCCCGGGTTGCCTCCCAGCCGGGTCGACGCGCCCACCAGCCTGGTCGACCTCTTCCCCACGCTGCTGGACCTGGCCGGGCTGACCACGCCGCCGAGCGTGCTGGGCCAGTCCCAGGTCCCAGCCCTGTCCGGCCGGTCAGCGGGCGCCCGGCCGGTGCTCACCGAGCTGGTCCCCGACCGCCACATCCAACAGGACCTGATCGCCGTCTGGGCCCATGGCCACAAGCTCACCTGGGACCTGCGGGCCAACCACCATCGGCTCACATCCCTCGGCCCGCCCGCCGACGGTCGAGACCTGTGGGGCCAGGACCCCGCCCTGGACCAGCGGATGCGGGAAGCCCTGGATCGGACCCGGGGCGCACGCTGACGCCGGGGAGGGCCGCGCCGTACACTGGCCTGTGTCCCCCCGCCGCTCCCGCCTGACCCTCTCCATCGCCCTGACCGGCGCCTTGGTGATCGGGGCCGGAGCAGACGCCCTCACCGATCCCGGCTTCGCCACCGCCCCCAAGGGCCGCTTCATGATCGGCGACCGCCACCCCGACGCCGAGCCCGAGGAGCGCTGGCGACCGGTCGCCGTGGGTCTGCCCTTCACCGTCGCCAAGACCGAGGTGACCCAGGAGCAGTGGGCGTCCGTGATGGGCAGCAACCCCAACGCCACCGCCCAGGGGCGCAGCGCCACGAACCCCTTCTTCCCCGGTCCCCCCTGCGCGGACTTCGGGGTCGGTGACGCCCTGCCGGTCAGCTGCGTGACCTTCGAGGAAGCCCTGCTCTACTGCAACGCCTTGTCCAGCCAGCGGAACCTGACGCCGCCCTATTCGCGCGACGAGGAAGGCGTCTGGCAGTGGGACCGCCAGGCCGACGGCTACCGCCTGCTGACCCACCTGGAGTGGGAGGTCGTCGCCCGGGCCGGCACCGAGCAGGCCTGGGACGGCGCGGATCGACCCCAGGCCGCCTGTGCGCGGGCCAACGTGCTGGACGCCACCGCGCCGTCCCGGGCCGCCGCACACTTTCCCTGCGAGGACGGCCACGCCGCCCTGGCGCCGGTGGCTTCGCACACGCCCAACGCCTGGGGCCTGTACGACGTGACGGGCAACGTGGCGGAGTGGGTCTGGTGGGACCGGGAGCCGGACGCGCCCCGGACCCTGCGCGTGAAGCAGCGGATCACCTGGCCCGTGATGCGGCGCGGCGGCAGCTACGCCCATGGGCCCCGAGAGGCTCGCCTGGGCCACCACCAGCCCACCGGCGTGGCCTACCGCTGGCCGGACACGGGCCTGCGGCTGGCCCGGGGGCCGTGAGGCCCTACTCGGGCTCCGGGCAATAGCCGGTGTGGCTGAACAGATCGCACGGCCCCACCCGCCGGGCCCGGTAGATGGCCGACGTGGCGGGCGTCAGCTCGGCCTGCCACACGATCGCGTCCTCGCCGTCGACCTCGACCACCCGGGTCGGCCCCCCGTCAGGGGACGACTGCTCCACATGGCCGATGCCCACGAGCAGGTGGTCCCCCGCCAGGACCTGGATGCCCCCCAGGCGGGCCTCGTACCACCCGGACTCGGTCCACGTGCGCAGCAGGGTCGCGGTGCGTGCATCCTCGTCGAGGCCCACGATCTCGATCGCCGACTGCCGGGACTCCGCCCCGTTGTCGTAGTACGCCAGGCACACGTCGTGGTCGTCGCAGGGCACCCGGTTCACGTCGTGGGTGTAGGTGAAGTCCACGTGCCCGCTGAAGTCCTGGAGCGGCCCGTAGACCCAGCCCAAGGAAGCCTGCTCGGCGTGCACCTGGATGATGTGCGCCGAGCTGCCGCTGCCGGCGTAGACCACGTGTCCGTCGTCGACGGCGACCACGTCCAGGCTGTTGAGCAACAGCCCGTCGAGGCCCAGCTCGGCCATGCACACCCGTGCCCCCAGTGCGTCGTCGACCCAGCGCCGCTGCTCGATGCACGACCCGTCCGCTTCCTCGATCAGGGTCCACGCGTGCTCGCCCACCCAGTCCACGTCGTGGTCGGCGACAGACGACGTCTGGTGCAGCTGCCCCCCGTCGATGCCGATGGCGGTGGCCGGGCTCTCGGTCCGCAGTCCGCCCCCGGTCCAGAAGGCCTGGGCGTCGGCGTTGAAGTCCCAGGTGGCGACCCCGTCCCCGGGCGACGCCTGGTACCAGCGCACCTGCGCCGCCATGTCCAGCACCACCAGGTAGGCGTCCTCGTGCTGGGTCAGGGTCACGAAGGTCCAGGGGTTGATCAGGGTCCAGCCGGTCTCGGCGCCGGTCTCCCACCGCTCCAGCGTCACGCCGTGGCCCAGCAGTCCCGCCGGCAAGGCGCCGGTCGTGAAGGTCACCGGCTCCACCCCGGGGTGTGATTCGGCGGAGCAGGTGTAGGTCGTCTCGGCCAACAGGCCATCGAGGGAGAGCGTGGGCTGGTCGCTGGCCTCGGCCGCGGCCACTCGGAACGTCTCCGGCACCGGGTGCTCGCCGTCGCCCTCGCAGGCCACGACCAGCGAGACGGGCGCCGTCAGGGCGGCGCTGACGGTCACCCGGGTCACCATGTCCGGGTCGGGGGTCACCGTCAGAGTGCCTTCGAGGGGCACCGGCGCGGTGTCGGTCGGCGCGGTGCCGATCGGGCTGTCGCGCGCGCTGTCCGCGCTCGTGGAGCCGGCCGTGCAGGCGAACAGGATCAACGCGAACATCGGGGCCACCGTAGCCGGAGTGGCGCCGGTCGGCGTCAGCCCACGGCCACCGTCGTGCTCACGACCTCGGTGGACGGGCTGCTGAGCTCGCCGACCGCCGCGTAGAACCCGGCGTAGGGGTTGGTGGTGCCCATGCCGCCGCCCTGACCGCTGGCCGTGGACCAGAAGTTGTCCAGGGCCGCGCTGATGGCCTCGCGCACGCTGTCGAAGGGTCCCCGGTCCGGGGTGGTGCTCACGGGCTCTTCGGCGTCGACCGGGATGGCGGACACGTCCGCACCCTCGTCGTCGGCAGCGGCGGCCACGTCGGGCTCGTCGGCCAGAGCCACGACCTCGGCACCCTCGGCGTCTTCCACGGCCACCGGGGCCACGTCGACGGCGTCGACCTCGGCGTCGACCTCGGCGCCGGCCTCGCCAGAGGCCGCGGTGAGCGCATCGAGCTCGCCGAAGAAGCCCTCGACGGCCGAACTGACCGCCGCAAAGGCGGCTTCGGCACTGCTGGGGTCCCCGGGGGTGATCAGCTGCCGCGCGTCCCGGAGCTCGGCCCGCAGCTCGCGGGCGGCGTCCTTGAGACCCTCGGCCTGCTCGTCGGTCAGCACGCCGCTCTGGAGGGCGTCTCGCACGCTCTCCTTCACCGCGCTCTTGATCTCCTGCATCCCGTGTTGGGCGCCGCGCATCATCCGGCCAGGGGCATCGGCGCCGCGGGCCATGTGGGAAGAGCGGGCCCGAAGCATCGCCTGCAGATCGCCTCGGGACGGTGCGCCCTCCGGGGGGGCCTCAGGCACACCGGGCCGCCCCTCGTGCGGGGCGGCGGTGCCGTCGGCGGCGACGGGGCGGGGGGCTGCCGGTGTCGCCAGCTCGGGGAGTGCTGTGGTTCCGACGATGGTCATGGGTGTCTCCAGTGTCCTTGCGATGGACCTCAGGTGGCCCTTCGGATCACAAACACAGGATCCATGAGCGCTTTTTTGCGGATCCGCCTGCAACAGGGCCCCAGAGGTGGATTCCGTCGTGCCCGACGGCATAGGAGGACCCCTCCAGGAGGCGCCAGCAATGCCGCGACATGACGCCATCGCCGTGGTCGACTTCGGCGGTCAGTACGCCCACCTCATCGCCACCAAGGTCCGGCGCCAGGGCGTCCGCGCCGAGATCCGGCAGCCCGAGGACCCGATCGAGGCCTTCGCGCCCTACCAGGGCATCATCCTGAGCGGCAGCCCGAGCCTGAGCTCCCACGGCGAGGACTCCGAGTACACCAAGGCGATCTACGACCTGGACGTGCCGATCCTGGGCTTCTGCTTCGGCCACCAGGAGATCGCCAAGCACTACGGCGGCACGGTCATCCACGGGGGCCGGGAGTGGGGCCACGCCGACCTGCACCTGACCCGCAGCGACCACCCGCTCTTCGCCGGCCTGGGCCCGGTGGAGCAGGTCTGGATGAGCCACTTCGACTCAGTGGCGTCGGTGGGCCCCGAATTCGAGGAGCTTGGGTGGACCGAGCTGGGCGGCGGTGGCAAGCACGCCTATGCGGCCATCGGCTCGGACTCCCTGCGCCGCTACGGCTTCCAGTACCACGCCGAGGTCGACGACACGGTCGGCGGCGAGACCATGATCGCCAACTTCGTCAAGGGCATCTGCGGCTGCGAGCCCACGTGGGACATGGCCGCCTACGTGGCCGAACAGGTCGCCGCGATCCGGACCCAGGTCGGCGACCAGTCCGTGTTCCTGCTGGCGTCGGGCGGGGTGGACAGCACCGTCGCGGCCAAGGTCCTGCACCAGGCCCTGGGCCCCGGTCGGGTCAAGCTGCTCCACGTCGACAACGGTCTGATGCGCAAGGGCGAGTCCGCCCGGGTGCTTCAGATGTTCCGGGACCTGGGCCTGGGCGACGACCTGCACTTCATCGACGCCACCGACGACTTCCTGGCGGCCCTGGACGGCCTGGTCGAGCCCGAGGCCAAGCGCCGGGCCATCGGCGACACCTTCATCGCCGTGTTCGAGCGCGAGGCCCGAAGGCTGGGCCTGACCGACCACCTGCTGGGCCAGGGCACGATCTACCCGGACACCATCGAGTCCGGTGGGGCCAAGCGGGCGGACACGATCAAGACCCACCACAACCGGGTGCCGATCATCGAGCAGATGATCGCCGCAGGCCGGGTGGTGGAGCCCCTGGCGGACCTGTACAAGGTCGAGGTCCGGGAGCTGGGCGAGCGCCTGGGCATCCCTCGCGACGCGATCTGGCGACACCCCTTTCCCGGGCCTGGCCTGGGGGTGCGGCTGCTCTGTGGCACCGGCGAGTCGGCCGACCTGGCCGAGCTGGCGGCCGCCGTCGACACCCAGACCGCGGACACGGGCCTGTTTGGCACGCCGCTCCCGCTGAAGAGCGTCGGGGTCAAGGCCGATCTGCGGTGCTACGAGCACCCGGTGCTGTTGACCGGAGACGTGGGCTGGGAGCGCCTGCTGCAGGTGGCGAGCGGCATCCTGGCCCAGACCCCGGGCCTGAACCGCTGCGTCTGGAACCCGACCGGGCCGGCGCCGCGGACCGCCACGCCCCTGGCCGCGACCATGACCCGCGAGCGCCTGGACCTGCTCCGGGACTGCGACGCCCTGGTCATGGCGGCCCTGCGCCGGCACGGGCTCTACGACAGCATCTGGCAGTGCCCCACCGTGCTGGTGCCCCTGGCCCTGGACGGACGGGGCCGCGAGCTGGTGATCCTGCGCCCGGTGAACTCGGACCGGGCGATGACCGCGACCCCGACCCAGCTCCCCGCCGACCTGTTGCAAGAGCTGGCCGCGGCCCTGGGTGCGCTGCCCGGTGTCTCCGGCGTGGTCCTGGACATCACGTCCAAGCCGCCGGGCACCATCGAGTGGGAGTAGTCCCCTTCCGTCCTGGGTTGTGACGAGCCTGCAAAGCACGGGCGCCGTCACAGCCGCGACACTTCGGGGTGTCTACAGTGCCGCACGCCCGGTAGGAGGGGTGCCATGGATCCAGTCATCGCAGCAGGTCTCGGTGCGCTCATCGGAGCGGCCCTCGCGACCCTGGGTTGGCAGCACCGGGAGCGGTCCCGGCGCCAGCTCGGGCAAGCCGACGTACACGACCGGGTACGGGGGCTGGCTCGCCAGCTGGCCGGGGACGAGCCTGACTCCACGGAAGAAGCCCTGGATGCGCTGGCGATGGGCATCGCCGGGCTGCGCAGCGACACGGCTCGGCTCCTGGACAGCCTGGCCCTGCAGAACCGCAAGGTCCACCAGCTCCAGGTCGGCGACGAGTCCCGCCAGGAGCTGCTCGAGGCGACCCGCCAGGCCATGCAGACCCACGTGTCCCGCCTCAGCCAGGAACGCGACGGGCTGATGGCCAGGATGGACAACCTGACCTCCTTTGCCAGTGGTGGCCTGGAGTACAGCGAGCCACTGCCGAGCACCGTGGGCGCGGATCTCGACGAGCTCCCGACGGAACCGCCGGATCTGCCCTTCGACCTGCGGGGGGGTGGGGCGAACCGCGGACGGGCCTGAGGGGCAGGACGCGACCCTGATTTCGAAAACTTTCGGATTGCATTCAAACTGACTTCGCTCGTACACTGCGCACCCCCCTTCCGGAGTGCGCTCATGCGTTACGACACCCTCTCGATCCTGGTCGCATTTCTTTTTACTTTCCTTACGGGCTGCCTCTTCGACTCCGAGGGCCTCACCGCCCACGTCGACGGCGACATCGTGCTCAAGGTCCCGGAGATTCCCGGGCTCGAGCTCCCGGACAAGACCGCCGTCGACGGTCAGCACGTCGAGGTGCAGGCCAGCTTCAGCCACAGCGGCCTGACCCTCGAATTCCCCTGCATGACCACGTCGGAGCTCTGCGAAGAGCACCCCGAGCCGTGCGTCTACTACGACAAGATCCTGGCCCCGACCCAGATCGACTGGACGACGGTGGCCACCCTGGACAGCGTGCCCGAGGGCACCCTGACCTGCGAGGTGGGCGACGTCACCTTCCCCGACAACGGCCAGACCCTCACCCTCAAGAACAACACCGCCTTCCTCAACGTGCTGCCCCCGCTGGAGTGCGCCCTGGGTTCCAGTGCCCTGGACAAGGGCTTCGTCGACCGCTGGACGACCCTCGCGGCCGACGAGTTCTGGTGCGACTGCGCGGCCGGTGAGACCCCGCTGGGTGAGCTCGAGGTGGCGCTGGCGGTGGCCGGCGGTGGCGTGCTCCAGGACAACGGGGACATCGAGGCCGTCGGCCCTGATCCCATCCGCCTGAACTGGACCTGCTCCATCGACGGCATCTACGAGAACAAGGGCAACACGGACCTGCCCGTGGCCGAAGAGCCCGTCGTCACCCTGGACGTGCAGCCGCCGGTCATGACCCGCGCCGAGCCCGACCCCTACGTGCAGATCGGCGTGACCTCCCTGGCGCCCCAGACGACCCTGTCCTGCAACGTCGGCGACGAGACCTTCGACGTGGTGCTGGACACCAGCTCCGGCACCGCCGAGCACACCCACCTGCTGGGCGAGACCGTGCTCGCCACGCCGGTCGGCGCGGCCTTCGACATCCTGTGCACGGCCAACGTCGAGGGCTGGGACCCCGGCACGAGCTCCGAAGAGGTCACCATCAACCCCCTCGACGTCTGGGGCACCTGCATCGAGCCCGCGTCGCAGTACCCCCTGCTGTTCCTGGAGCCCATCTACGACCTGGAGCTGGGCTTCGCCTTCCGCTTCCTCATCCGCGCCGACCCGCTCTACAGCGGCCGCGTGGTGTTCGTCGAGTCCGAGTACCAGTACATCGCGATCGACCTCGCCGGCACCATCGTGACCGTGACCGCCCGCGGCCGGAAGAGCGACGGCTCCCACGCGACCACCACCATGACCGCGGCCATCTCCTCGGAGTTCTTCCAGGAGGTCCGCTTCGTGGTGGACCTGACCGGCACCAGCCTGGACATCGACGGCGAGGTCCTGCAGGAGTCCGCCGTGCCCCTGGGCTTCGACACCCTCGAAGGCCTGGACTGGAGCTTCACCGGCGTGACCCGCACCGAGGTGGCCTCGATCCTGTTCCAGCGCGGCCGCATCGCCGACGACGCCCAGCACCCGCTGAACGACCCATGCCCGCTGGGCATCGACGGAAACTGCTGGGACTTCACGGGGTTGGACGCCGAGAAGCTGGTCACCGACGACCTGATCATCGGCCCCAACGGCGAGGTCGCCCGCGTCGAAGGCACCTGGTACCTGCAGACCTGCGAGTGACACCATGGGCCTCGCCGCCACGCTCGGGCTCTGGGCAGCCATGCTGCCCGGGGCCCAGGCCTACAGGATCGACCGCTACACCCAGGGTCGGCGCCTCGAAGAGCTGCTGGACCTGAGCCACCGCCCTTCCCTGGAAGAATTGGAGCGGGCGGCGTGGGCCCTCGAGGACCCGACCGAGCTGCAGCGGGTCGCCGCCGACTACCCGGAGAGCGTTGAAGATGTCTTCGCGGTCCTGACCGCCCTCGAGTCGGAGCGCCGCCGGTCTGGCCACCTGGACGTGACCGTGCGCAGCGACTTCGCCCTGGCCATCCACGGCAGCGACGACACCTCCTTGATGGCGGGGCCGGCACTGGTGACCTGGCAAGAGAACGGCTGCCAGGAGTGGCTCACCCTGGAGCGCGGCCACCAGACCCTCTTCCCTGGGCCCGAGTGCCGCAAGGACCAGGGCTGGGCACTGCACGGGTGGCACACCCTGGCCCAGCGGGGTGTCGGGGATGGCCTGTACGCCACCCCGTCGATGACGATCTCCGGGGGCATGGCTCTCAGCCTGGACAAGGGGCCGATGGGCGCCGTCTTCACGGTGGCCTTCCTGCCCTCCACCCTGGCCGTCAAGACCAGCAGCGACAACATCAGCGGCCTCAGCGCCCTGCGCTCGGTGGGGCCGACGGTCTTGGCCGGTGGGTACCTGCGGGGCTTCACCACCCTGGGCTGGGGCGAGGCCCGCATCTCCTTCGGCGTGACGTGGCTCGATGGCCCTCAACCGCTGTTGGAGGGCGCCCTGGTCAGCACCGTGCACCGCACCCGCTGCGGCCCGCGCATCGCCGTCCGGTGGTCCCCGGCCCTCGAGACCCCCGTGGTCGAGGTGGGCCTCGAAGGCCGGCTGAGGGTCGGCCACCTCGGTTCCTGAGGAGAACACGGATGTTCAAGACCCTGATCGAAGCCGTCCTGAGGAGAACTTGGATGTCCAATACCCTGAAACTGACCATCGACGCCGTGCGCGTGGCCGACCACGGCCTCGTCCGCGTCATCTGGAAGGACACGCGGGCCGTCGTCAAGATCGTCGACCAGGCCACCACTGGACCGCCGGACACATTCAAGCGCTCCCTGGCCGTGCTCGCGGCGCTCCCCCCGGGTCTCGGTCCCGAGGTCTACGGCACCGGGCGGACAGAGGCGGGCCACGAGGCCGTCGTGCTGGAAGACCTGGCCGGAGAGACCCTCCAGAGCCTGGTCAACCGCCAAGCCCTCACCCACGTGCAGCTGGTGACGTGCGTCTACAAGGCCCTGTGGAAGCTCGAGCATCATGGTCGGGCCCACGGGAACCTGACCATGGACCACATCCTGCTGTGCCCCGGTGGCGACGTCCGGATGGTGGGCTTCGGCCCTACCAATCAGGAGGACGAGCTCACGCGGAGTGCCGCTCGCCAGGACGATGTCCTGGTCGGGGGCTGCATCATCATCGAGGGGACCACCTCTCTTCGCCTGGAGGACTACCAGCCCCAGGACCTCATTGCGCGCTACCTGACCCTGATGCGCGGAGGGCCCTCCGAGGCGCTGAGCGGCATGGTGGCGCCGGTCTACCGCCGCAAGTCGCTGCCCGACACCCTTTCATCCCTCTACTACTGGCTCAAGCGACACGACTCCGTGACGCTCGACCCCATCACCTTGAAGGCGGGCATGGTGTTCGCGAACCCGCAGACAAAGCACGAGTGGGAGCTGATGTTGAACGACGAGGACCTGGCGCCTCCAAAGCGCCTGAAGCTGACCCGCTGGAGTCCGATGCCGCCCCGCCCCTCGATGAAGGAGCCCGCGCCAGCACCCCCTCGGCCCAGCCCCCAGGGGCCGCGTCCCACGCCGGCGCCCACGAAGGGCGTCATCCGGTCGACCCAAGAGTCGATGGCGCCGCCCAGTCCGAGCCCCCCCATGGCACCGCCCGCGCCGATGATCGCGGACGCGGCCGCAGATCTGCGCGAGGAACGCAGGACCCGGCGTCGGATCGGTGTGCTGTTCACCGTCCTGATCGGCGTCCTGGTCGGCGCGACGGCCTTCAGCATGCTCTTCCGGCCGCCCATGCCCATCGCGCCCACCGCCCAGGCGTCGCTCCTCTCCCCGCCGCTCAGGGACCCCGCTGCCGTGCCGCCGAGCCAGGATCCCGACACCGGCTGGGTGCCCTTGCCCGAGCCGATGAGAGCGCCTGAGGTCGCGCCCGAGCCGGTGCCCGCGCCGCCACAGGCCCTGCCCAAGGCACAGCCCAAGGCCACGGTCAAGCCCCCGACCCCCCCTCCGCCAGAGCCCGAGACGAGGGCGGCTACCCCACAGCCGAAGCCCAAGACGAAGCCACGCGCATCCGTGCCCCCGGCCACCCCGGTCGGGCCTGTGTGCGCCCCGAAGCCCGCGGGCCACCACCGCTTCTCCGCGCCGCCCGGCACCCGCTACAAGGTGGACGGTGTGACGAAGACCCTGGGCGCCTGCCCGGCTTGGGTTCGACCCGGGTCCTTCGTCGTCGTCCTGTTGGGCCGCGTCTACACGACCTGCCCCTTGAACGCGGACAGTCGCTACGAACCCGACTGGAAGGAGTGCCGACCCGGCTGACAGGGAGCGGGCCAGGTCGGCGCGGACTCGTTACCGCCCCGGCCCACCCCGAGGCCCCCGATGCTCCTGACCCTCTCCCTGCTGTTCGCCTGCGCCACCGAGATCGACGACAAGCCCGCCGCCCAGGTCACCCCGACCCCGGCCAAGACCGCCCCCGAAGCCCCGGCCCAGCCCGCCGCAGCGGCTGGTGACGCCCTGCCCCTCAAGGCCGACGGCTCCAGCATCGGCTTCGTCGGCGCCAAGATCACCGGCAGCCACGACGGCGGCTTCAACGGCTTCAAGGGCGGGCTGGAGCTCGCCGACGGCAAGCCGGTCGGCACCCAGGTGACCATCGACATGGCCAGCACCTTTGCCGACCACCCCAAGCTCCAGAAGCACCTGCTGAGCCCGGACTTCTTCGACGTGGGCAAGTTCACGTCGGCGAGCTTCAAGTCCAGCAGCATCGTGGCGGCCGACGCGGGCTACACGGTGACCGGCGCCCTGGACTTCCACGGCGTCTCCAACGAGATCACCTTCCCCGCCACCATCACCGTGACCGACGGCAGCGCTACCGCCAAGGCCGAGTTCACCATCGACCGCCAGCAGTGGGGCGTGAGCTACCCGGGCAAGCCCGACGACCTGATCAAGGACGACGTCTTGATCAAGCTGGACCTGAGCTTTGGCGGCTGAGGGTCAGTTCGAAGCGACAGCCTCGTCCTCTTCGTCCTCGAAGCTCGTGTCCACGTCGACCACCCCGAGCCCGGTGCTGGCCTCCAGCCGGGTGCGGCTGGTGGACCGGTGGGGGATCTCGGTCTTCACGGTGCCGACCTTGGCGGTGGCCTGGCGGTCGAGCAGAGTGCCGTAGGGGAAGCTGGCCCGGACCCGGCCGACACCCACGTGGGCGGTCGCGGTTCCCTCCAGGGCGAGCTCGTAGTCGAGCTTGATGCCCCCGATGCCGACCTGGGCGTGCACCGGGACCCGCAGTCCGTCCAGGTGCACCCGGCCGCGATCGACCGCGATGTGCAGCTCGTCGCTCACCGGTGAGCCGGTGACCCGGCCGGCCACCAGGGTCACATCGGTGGGCCCGTAGACCTTGTACAGCTCCACGCGACCGCGGTTCAGGTCGATGTCGACCGGACCTCGGGCCTCGTAGACGCGGAGCTTGGACTTGGAGCCCTGAAGGTGCAGGGCGGTCGGTCCGGCGAGCACCACCTCGATGCGGGTCCGGCACCCGGAGCCGGCCCGCTCTCCGTCCTTCTGGACCTCGACGCGGGCCATGCTCGCGTCGCCGGTGAAGGCCAGGTCGCACCCGGTGGTCCACACCATCGGGGATGCGGTGAGGGTGCTCTGGGAGGCGTCGGGGTCGTAGCGGACCTCGATCACCCCCTTGGGGTTGTCGATCTCCAGCGCGGGCATGTCCGCGGGCAGGGTGCGGGTGATGGGCTGGCTGGCGTGAACAGGCGTGCTTGCGAGCACGCTCAGGAGCGCGATCATGATGGGAGGACCTCCACTGAACTCTTGGACACTGACAAGACCGAAAAGCGCTACTCCGACGATCCTGGTGTCTCGAACTTCACCGGGACTTCGGGATCCCACCGCATTCGGGGCAGGCGCATCCCGGATCTGGGGTGTGCGCACCCCAGATCCCTTTGCCGGAACGCTACAATGCGGGGGCAGCCGGTTGGTACGGACCTTGCTAATGTGGGGACCGTTCCGGCACCGACCATGGAGATCCCATGAAGAAGATCGTCGTCCTCGCACTCCTGGTCGCTTCCGGTTCCGCCTTTGCGAACCCCTGCCCCAAGGGCAACAACAGCCACCTGGGCGACCAGACCGGCGCCAACGCGACCGAGACCCAGAAGGCCGAACTGGACCGCCTGGCAGCTGCTGCCAACACCGCTGGCAACAGCGGCGCCGCGTCCCTGTCACACCAGGGCTTCCGGACCGCGTTTCCCCACTAGACCGCCTCCGACACCGGACCCGGGCCCGCGCCATCTGGCGTGGGCCTCGTTGCTTTCTGACGTCTGAGCTACGCTCTGCACGTGCTCCTGCTCCTGTCCCTCGCCTGTGTCGAGACGTCGATCACGGCCATCGAGTACACCGACACCTGGGTCCAGGGAGAGCGGCCGCGGGGGGTCGACGTGCTCTGGGTCCGAGACGACTCGGCCACCATGACCGAAGAGCAGGACCTGCTGCTCGAGGCCGCCGAGGCCTTCGTGACCGGCCTGAGCCAGGCCGACGTGGACTTTCACCTGGCCATGGTCTCGACCGACGTGGAGAACCAAGCCGCCGGCACCTTGTTGGGCCCGGTCCTGACCCCCGACCACGCCGACCTGGCCGCTGCCTGGGAGGAGCTCCTGGCGGTCGCGACCACCGGCAGCCGAGACGAGCACGGGATCGCGGCGGCGCTGGTCGCCGCAGATCCGACCCAGCTCCCCGAGTTCGCCCGGGCCGACGCAGACCTGGAGATTGTCTTCTTCTCCGACGAAGACGACCACGGCGAGACCGAGACCGCCGACGTCCTCCAGGCGCTCCAGGATCCCCGACCGGGCGTCGTTGTGCGGGTCACGGCGATCGTGGGCGACGCCCCCGAAGGCTGCGCGTCCCTCCAGGCCGCCGCAGACCCCGGCTTTCGCTACCTGGCGCTCCAAGAGCTCACCGGCGGCCTGCGCGAGTCGATCTGCAGCCCGGACTATGGGCCCCTCCTGAACCGGGTGGGCCTGCACGCCCTGGGCATGGTCGACCGCTTCTTGTTCAACAACTTCCCCGATCCCTCCAGCCTGGAGGTCTACGTGGACGACGAGCCCGTGCCAGCGAACACCGAGCCCGGCTGGACCTACGAGATCGGCGACAACTCCCTGCGCTTCGACAACGACGCGATCCCCGCCCCGGGCGCCACGGTCTACGCCGTCTACAAGCCCTTCGTCGGCTACCGCCTCGAGCCCGATCCGGACGATGAGACCGGGGTGCGGTGATCCCACCGGGGTGTACCCACCCAGACGGACTCTGAGACAAAAAGGCCTCACTCGGCCCGCGAGCCCCGATAGCGCTGTCTCCCCGGCCGTGGTCCAGACCTTGCAGTAAGAAGTTTTTCCTCTCCAAGGAAATTCTTCTCCAGGACCCCGAGGGTGGACCGTCGCGAGGCGGCTCGAGCGTCAGGGAGGAGGTCACAGCACCGCCCCAGCCTCGACGGGACCGCCCCATGCGCCTGACCGCAGACCTTCGCCCGCTCCTCACCCTCGTCCTGGTCCTCAGCCTGCCCGCCTGCACCCGCACCGTGGTCACCGAGGCCGGCCCGGACAGCGACACCGAACCCACGTCGGAGATCGTCCGGTCCTGCGCGACCGTGATGTCCTTTGACACAGGGCCCGATGGCACCGCGCTCTACGAGGGCCAGGATCTGACCCACGCCTACGGGGCCTGGGGCGTGACCCTGACCACCCACCAGGTCCGGGACAGGACCATCGCGGGCACGGGCACTGCCTTCGACTCCAGCTCGCCGCCCCCGGGCTGGGCCGATCTGGGCACCCCGAACGAGTCCCACGGCGGACCTGGCTCGGGCGCCGACGACGGCCTGACCAACCACCAGGCCCTGGGCAACCTGTTGATCGCCACCCCCAGCTGGGAGGACCTGGACCACGACGGCCACGTCGACCACCCCGTCCCGGACACGGACGGCGGCTGGTTCCGCTTCGACTTCGACAGCACCGCCTGCGTGCACGGCCTGGACCTGGTCGACGTGGACCCCGACGAGGACCCGGCCGAGGTCCGCGCCTATGGCCTGGACGGTGCGCTCCTGCTCCATCGCAGCCCGGGCAACAACGGCGACAACAGCGTGGTGCACCTGGACCTGGACGCCTGTGGGGTGAGCGTCCTGTACGTGGACCTGTACAGCGACGGCGGCGTGGACAACGTGTCCTTCTGCGCAGAGGGCGAAGAGGAGTCCTGCGACGGGCTCGACAACGACGGCGACGGCGACACCGACGAGGACTTCGCCGACACCGACGGCGACGGGACCGCCGACTGCGTGGACACCGAGACCTGCGACGGGGTCGACAACGACGGCGACGGGCTGACCGACGAGGGCTTCCCAGACGTCGACTACGACAGCACCGCCGACTGCGACGAGCTGGAGTTCTGCAACGGCGACGACGACGACGGCGACGGCACGGTCGACGAGGGCTACCCCGACAGCGACGGTGACGGTCGGGCGGACTGCCTGGACGAGGACTACTGCGACGGCCTGGACAACGACGGCGACGGCACCATCGACGAGGGCCAGCCGGACAGCGACGGCGACGGCACCGCCGACTGTCTGGACAGCGAGACCTGCGATGGCCTGGACAACGACGGCGACGGCACCGCCGACGAGGGCTACGGCGACATCGACGGCGACGGCATCGCCGACTGCGTGGACACCGAGGACTGCGACGGCCGGGACAATGACGCCGACGGCAGCGTGGACGAGGGCTACGCCGACACCGACGGCGACGGCCTGGCGGACTGCGTCGACACCGACACCTGCGACGGTCTGGACAATGACGGCGACGGCGCCATCGACGAGGACTACTCGGACACCGACGGCGACGGCACCGCGGACTGCATCGACACCGAGGACTGCGACGGCCTGGACAACGACGGGGACACCTACATCGACGAGGACTTCGACGACAACGACGGCGACGGCCTGGCGGACTGCGTCGACACCGAGACCTGCGACGGCGCCGACAACGACGGCGACGGCGCCACCGACGAAGGCTTCGCCGACAGCGACGGCGACGGCGCCGCGGACTGCGACAGCGCCTGCCCGCTGATCCTGGACTTCGACACCGACGGCGGCGGCAACCCGATCCAGGCGGGCCAGGACGTGTCCGAGGCCTACGGCAGCCTGTGGGGCATCCACATCGCCGTGTACGACCTGGGCGGCACGGTGCCGAGCACCCCCATCGCGTTCGACTCCGCCGCGCCCACCGGTGGCGACGACGACCTGGGCACCCCCAACGAGGCCCACGGCGGGCCCGGCATCGGCAGCGGCGGCACGTGGACCAACCTGACCCCACTCCAGAACCTGCTCATCAACGCCGAGAACACGCGCGACAGCGACGGCGACGGCCTGGTCGACGACCCGGACGACGAGAACGACGGCGCGACCTTCGTCATCACCTTCGACGAGCCCCACTGCGTGGACGGCCTGACGATCCTGGACATCCAGAACCACCAGGGCGACGCCGAGCTGCTGTACCAGGACGCCGACGGAAACACGCTGGCGACGGACACCGTGAGCGGGGAGACGGGCAACAACCACCGGGCCGACGTGAC
>CAZFLE010000023.1:65691-75080 GCA_964519895.1 uncultured Enterobacterales bacterium
CTGCGACGGCTTGGACAACGACGGCGACGGCGCCGTCGACGAGGGCTACACCGACACCGACTCAGACGGCATCGCGGACTGCGTCGACACCGAGGAGTGCGACGAGCTGGACAACGACGGCGACGGCACGGTCGACGAGGGCTTCGACAGCAACGGCGACGGCGTGCCCGACTGCCAGGAGTGCCGCAAGGTGATCGACTTCGACTCGGACCCCGACGGCAACCCGATCCTGGCCGGCGAGGACACCTACTGGACCTACAGCGACTGGGGCGTCTACATCAGCGTCTGGCGGGACACCGCCATGACCAGCGTGGGCAAGGTCACGGCCTTCGACTCCAGCAGCCCGACCGCCGGAGAGACCGACCACGGCACCCCGAACAGCGCCTTTGGCGGGCCCGGTGTGGGCAGCGACGGCGACACCAACGACACCGCGCTGAACAACATCGGCGTGAGCACAGAGGACTTCACCGACGCCGACGGCGATGGGATCTGCGACAACCCGGACCCCGAGGACTCCGGCGCCTGGATCGTCCTGATGTTCGCCGACCCGATCTGCCTGCACGAGCTCAAGGTCATCGACGTGGAGGAGTCCGAGCGCACCGCGATCGTCTACCTGTACGACACGTCGGGGGCCCTGGTCTACGAGGCGGACATGGCCGCTCTGGGGGACAACTCGGTCGAGACGATGGCCTTCGACGTGTGCGACATCGGCGGCATGATGATCGACGCCTTTGGCGACTACGGGATCGACGACATCGCCTTCTGCCCCAACGGCACGGACGAGACCTGTGACGGCACCGACGAGGACGGCGACCGCCAGGTCGACGAGAGCGGCGCCTGTGGCGACCTGTCGGGCTTCGACACCGAGCTCATCGGCCAGAGCGCCGGCGACGAGGCGGGCATGAGCGTGGCCGATGCTGGCGACTACAACGGCGACGGTGTGGCTGATCTGCTGGTCGGCGCCTGGCGAGAGGACGCGGGCGGCACCGACGCCGGCGCGGCCTATGTCTCCTTTGGCACCCTGCCGGGCGGCTCCACCAGCCTGAACCTGGCCGACGTGAAGATCGTGGGCGAGCAGGCCGACGATCGGCTGGGCACGTCCCTGGACGGCCTGGGCGACGTGAACGGCGACGGCTACGACGACTTCGTCGTGGGCGCCCCCCTGAACGACGACGGCACCACGGACGGCGGCAAGGCCTACCTCTTCTACGGCCCGACCAGCGGCACCCTCGACGCGGGCAGCGACGCCGCCTTGTCGCTCATCGGCGGTGCGACCAGTGGCTACCTGGGCACCAGCGTGGCCCGAGCGGGAGACACCGATGGCACCGGCGTGGCAGACCTGATCGTCGGCGCCTATGGCTACAACAGCGGCCAGGGACGGGCCTACGTCATCCTGGACCCCAGCAGCAGCACCACCAGCACCGACGCCGTGTTCACCGGCGAGAGCGTCGGCGACGCCGCTGGCTATGCGGTCAGCAGCGCCGGAGACTTCGACGGCGACGGCTTCGACGACTACCTGATCGGCGCCACCGGAGACGACGCCGGCGGCACAGACGCCGGCGCGGCCTACCTGGTCCTGGGCCCCTCGGGTGGCAGCGTGGGCCTGGCCAGCGCCGACGCCAAGTGGACTGGCGAGACGACCTATGACTACGCCGGCTGGTCCGTGAGCCCAGCGGGGGACTTCAACGGCGACGGCCTGGACGACGCCATCGTCGGCGCACCCCTGAACGACGACGGCGCCCTCGAGGACGGGGGCACCGACAGCGGGACCGCCTACGTCATCTTCGGCGGCACCAGCGGCACCGCCAGCCTGGGCGCGGCCGACCTGATCATCCACGGCGTCACCACCGACGACTACGCGGGCTACTCACTCGCCGGCGAGCTGGACCTGGATGACGACGGGCGGGACGACGTGGTCATCGGACAGATCGGCGTCGACGGTGGCGGAACCAACGTCGGTCAGGTCACGATGGTCGCCGGGGGGGCCTGGCTGGGGACCTACGACTTGAGCCTCTCGCCTTCCCACAACGTGTTCACCGGCACCATCTCCGGGGACGAGGTCGGCAACAGCGTGCACGCAGCGGGGGATCTGGACAGCGACGGCATCGATGACCTGATCGTCGGTGTGCCAGGCGCCAACACCGGGGGCACCAACAGCGGCCAGGCCTGCATGATCTACGGCGGACTCTAGAGTTCGTCCCCCGGGAGGGGGCAGGGCGTCGGCCGACGCCGACGCCCTGAATTTTCATGAAGGTCCTGGGGACTCTCCTCGTCGACAAGACGGCTACACGCCGTCTCTCGACACTGGAGCACCCCATGATCCCGTTGATCCTGCTGAGCTTTGGCTGCACCGGCACCGACACCTCCTGTGACACCGCCAGCTGCGGCGACAGCGGCACCGCTGGCAGCGCACCCGTCGACCTGTTGCTGGTGATCGACGACTCCCCCAGCATGGCGGAAGAGATCGGCGCCTTCGTGAACGCCCTGGACATCCTGGTCGACGAGCTGGCGGGCCGCGACGCCCAGGCCCACGTGATCCCCATCGGCGTGGAACAACACGCCGGCGCCCACCTGGGAGGCGTGAACCTGGACGCCGCCGGTGCCCTCGAAGACCTCCAGGCCCTGGTGAGCGGGATCGGCACAGCCGGCTCGGGCACCGAAGAGGGCCTGGAGACCGTGTTCGAGGCGACCTGTCGGGCGGGGGGCGAAGTGCCGGCAGCCTGCTTCGACAACACGTCGGTCGTGACCGAGATCGAGGCGGACACCAGCCTGGGCCTGTGGCGGGAGGACACGGACCACGTGGCGCTGGTGCTGAGCGATGAAGGCGACTTCTCCCGTCGGCTGGCCCTGGGCGACGCCGACGTGACCCCCTACCTGGACCTGTTCGCCGCTCTTGAAGAGCCGGTCGGCGTGACTGTCATCGGGCCCGAGATCGACAGCTCCGGGGCCAATCGCTGCGGCGCCATCGCCGAGACCTGGTCGACCGAGCGCTACATCAACGCCGCGGCGGCCGCAGGCCTGCCATTTGAAGCCCTCACCGACGAAGAGGGCGCTGGGACCTGCGATCTCCGGGTCGAAGAGGCCCTCGCCGCGATCGCCGGAGCCCTGTGAGGATCAGGCTGAAGTCCGGGACCCTCTGGTGCGATGATGGTTGTGGGTCCATGACGGAGCACGGGATTTGGCACACCAGAAGGGATCGTGGATCCCGGGCGGGCAGAGGGCGGCGATCGGGCTGGCCAACGACTCGATCAGCACGGGGCTCCTCCAGGTGCTCGACGACCTGGCGGACCTGCGGGTCCAGGTCCGGCTGAGCTGGGCCGACGCCGGCAGCCGGGGCCGCCTGCTGCGGCGGGTCGGCCAGGAGCTGCGCTTTCGGCCCGAAGACGGCGCCGTGCCCGATCCGGACACCCCGCTGCGGGCCACCTATGAGAACCCGGACGGGGTCCAGGGCTTCTCGACGCGGGTGGTGGCGATCGAGGGCAGCACCTGGCGCCTGGAGGTGCCCAAGCAGCTCGCCGACCTGGCCACACGAGGCGAGCCGCGGGTGCACGTGCCGGGCTCGGCCGACATCACCGCCGAGCTGGCCGACGACGACGGCAAGGTGGTCGAGGTGGGCGTGATCGACCTGAGCATGGGTGGCGTGGCCCTGGCCTTTGACGCCCAGGACCTGCCACCGCACATCGGGGAGCGCCTGACCTGTCGGCTGCGACAGCGGGGTGACCGCATCACCACGGCCAAGATCGAGGTCGTCCACCTGAGCTGTCCCCCAGGCGGTTCCCTCAAGGTCGGCTGTCGCTTCATCCACGCCCGCGCCGACGCCGAGCGGGCCATCGCGCTGCTGGTGGCGCGCTACACCGCCGAGACCGCGATCCGCTGACCTGCTGTTGACGGGGCCCGGGGTAGATTCCCCCAGCACCGCGTCTCGCCGTTGATCCTCCTCCTCACCGCCTGCAGCCTGTCCTTCCAGGAAGACACGGCCGCGCCCGCCGCCGAAGGGCCGATCATCCCGGCCGAGGCGACCCTGCACCGGCTCAGCGACAGCCAGTGGCGCAACGCGGCCGAAGACGTGACCGGGGTGCGGTTCACCGGTGAGCTGCCTGGCGACTACGTGATCCAGGGCTACAGCGCGGTCGGCGCGGCCGAGGTCACCATCGCCCCGACCGACCTGGAGCACTACGAGGCCGCCGCGTGGGTCGTCGCCGAGCAGGCCATCCCCGACGCGACGACCGCCCTGGGCTGCACCCTGTCAGCCCCCTTGGGCGAGGAAGACCTGGTGCCGGACAGCGCGGCCTGCCTGCGGGGTTGGCTCAGCGAGACAGGCACCCGGGCGTGGCGGCGGCCCCTGACCAGCCTGGAGCTGGACACCCTGGCCCGGCTGGTGGACCAGGTCCAAGAGGTGTCCGGCAGCGCGACCCTGGGGGTGCGGGCCGGCCTGGCGGGACTGCTGGCCAGTCCCCACTTCCTGTTCCGGGTGGACCGAGGCGTGCCGGACCCGGCCGTGCCCGGCCGGCTGTGCTTCACCGGCACCGAGGCCGCCAGCCGCCTGAGCTTCCTGTTGTGGGACACGGGCCCCGACGACACGCTCCTGGCCGCGGCGGCTGCAGGGGAGCTGGACACACCGGACGGCATTCGCGCCCACGCCGAGCGCATGCTCGACGACCCCCAGGCCCGCCTGGCCTTGGCGGACTTCTGGGCCGAGTACATGGACCTGGATCGGGTCGCGCTGGTGGAAAAGGACGGGTCGCTCTACCCCCAGGTCGACGACGAGCTGCGTCGGGCGATGGTCGAAGAGATCCGGCTGCTCTTCGACGACTTCGCCTTCGACGACGTGGACTTCCTGGGGCTGTGGACCACGGACCTGGCGTGGGTGAACCAGGACCTGGCACCGCTCTACGGCACCACGATGAGTGGCGACACCCTCCAGCGGGTCCGGCTGAGCGGCGAGGAGGACCGCGGGGGCCTGCTGGGCCGAGCCGCCTTCCTGTTCCTGAACGCCCACGCGACGGTCAACTCCCCGACCCACCGGGGGCGGTTCGTGCGAGACACCCTGCTCTGCCAGGACATCCCGGCACCCCCGGCGGGCGTCGTGACGTCGCTGGAGTCCATCGAGGACGGCACCCTGCGGGACAAGCTCGAGGTCCACATGTCGGACCCGAGCTGCAGTGGCTGTCACGCGCTGATGGACCCGATCGGCTTCGGCATGGAGCACTTCGACCCCATCGGGCAGCGGCGGGAGCTGGACAACGGCCTGCCCATCGACGCGACCGGGGACCTGGACGGCGTGGCCTTCGATGGCGCGGGTGGGCTGGGCGAAGCCGTGGCGGGCCACCCGAGCCTGGCGGGCTGCCTGGTCCAGCAGCTCTACCGCCACGCCACCGGTCAGCTCGCCCGGGGCCAGGAGCACCTGGCGCTGGCCGCGTTCACCGACGCCCTGCTGGACAGCGGCGGCAGCTTCCGCGAACTGCTGCTCACGATGGTCACCGACCAGGTCTTCCGCACGGCGGCCGACGGGGGCGGCAGCCCCCCTGACGAAGCCCTCTGTGACGGCCGTGATGAAGACCTGGATGGCCGGGTCGACGAGACCCTGGAGCGGTCCTGTGACGCCGTCCACGGCACCGGGACCCAGCTGTGCGACGCCGGCAACTGGGGCGCCTGCGTAGGCCCTGGGCCGGGGTTCGAGGTCTGCGACGACCAGGACCAGGACGCCGACGGCGCGGTGGACGAGGGGCTGGGTGCCGACGTGGTGGCGGTGTCGTGGGACACCCTGAGCGCGGCCCACGGGGACTGCGACCCGGCTTCGACCAGCCTGAGTGGCGCCTGCTACGCCGCAACGAACCGCACCTGTGCGGCCCAGGCCTGCAGCGTCACGGGCTGGGGCCCGGTGGCGCTCGACGGCGCCAGCAGCCAGTCGGCGCTGTTGTGCCTGGACTCGGTGGAGGCGGTCGTGGTGAGCACCACCTACGGCCACCTGCAGAGCATCCACGGGGGCTGCAACACCGACAGCCGGCTCGGGCGGGACTGCAACGCCGCGATCAGCCGCTTCTGCAGCAGCCAAGGCCTGGTCACGGGCTTCGGCCCGCTGGAGAACAGCGGGGACGACCTGGCGGTCGCCTGCACCCCCGGGGCCGCCTATGTCCAGACGACCTACACGGCGCTCGAGGCGTACGAGCCCACCTGTGACGGCGAGACCGCCCGGGACGGCGAGGTGTGCAGCGCCGCGATGCACCAGCTGTGCCGCGACCTGGGCCACCGCAGCGGGTATGGGCCCCTCGAGAACCACGAAGACGAAGCCCACGTGGCCTGCGTAGGCACCCACCCGGAGGCGCTGTGAGTCGCGCCCAGCCCAGCCGGCGCCTGGTGCTGCGGGGTCTCGTCGCCGGTGCCGCCGTCTCGGTGCCCCTGCCGCTGTTCGACGGCCTGTTGAACAGCCACGGCACGGCGTGGGCCAACGGCGACGACCTGCCGACCCGCTTCGGCATCTGGTTCTGGGGCAACGGCATCAAGCCGTCGGAGTGGATCCCCGGCACCACCGGCGACGGCTGGAGCCCGTCGAGCGAGCTGGCGCCGCTGTCGGGGCTGGTGCCCTACGTGAGCGTGCTGTCGGGCATGGAGGTCAAGACCGACACCCACCCCCACCACTCGGGCATGGCCGGCATCTTCACCGGCATGAAGTACCAGAAGCTCGACGACGTGCGGGACACCATCAGCTCGACCTTTGCCGGGCCCAGCGTGGACCAGCAGGTGGCGGATCTGTGGGCCGGCCAGACCCCGTTCCGCTCCCTGGAAATCGGGGTCACCAAGTTCCACGGGACCGACGAGGGCAGCACCTTCGAGCACCTGTCCCACAACGGGCCGAACAACCCCAACCCCTGCGAGTACGACCCCGGCGCCCTGTACCGGCGCCTGTTCGGCATCTCGTCGGACGTGCAGCTGGACCTGGCCCGGCGCAGCGTGCTCGACGCCGTGCTGGACCAGACCACGTCCCTGCACAGCCGCCTGGGCGCCGCGGACCAGATCCGCCTGGAGCAGGTCCAGGACTCGATCCGCACCCTGGAGACCCGCCTGGCGAGCGACGGTGGCAGCTGCCAGGTCCTGGACCAGGAGCCCGCCGCCATCCCCGACGTCAACGGCCAGGAGCAGATCGAGGAGAAAAACGCGCTGATGTCCGAGCTGACCGCCCTGGCCCTGTCCTGTGACCTGACCCGGGTGTTCTCGGTCCAGTGGTCCACCGCCGGCTCCGGGGTCGTGGTCTGGCAGGTCGGCGCCACGGACAGCCTGCACCAGACCAGCCACGACGAAGCCGACCCACAGCCCACGGTGCACGCGGCCACCACCTTCACCATGGAGAACCTGGCCACGTTCCTGGGTGGGCTGCGGGACACCCCCGAAGGCGACGGCAACCTGCTGGACCGCTGCAGCATCCTGTGCACCAGCGAGCTCAGCGACGGCTACGCCCACACCAACGACGAGTACCCCATCCTGATCGCCGGCCTGGGCGATGGCCGGCTCAAGGGCGGCCACCACTACCGCTCGTCGAGCAGCCGCAACGCCAGCCAGGCCGTGCTCACCGCTGTCCAAGGTGCCGGGGCGTCCATGGGGAGCTTCGGTGCCGACGCGGGCTATGCCGACGCGCCGATCACCCAGGTGTTGCGCTGAGCAGCTTCAGGGAACGCTGAGCACCTGGGCGCAGACGGGCGGGATCGCGTCGGCGGTCTCGCTCAGGCAGTACTGGAACGCCGTGTGCTCCCCGATCTCCACCGCGGTGAACCACGCCCGCACGCCGGTGTCGTCCAGCAGCGTCTGACAGGTGTGCTTCACGCCGCCCACGGTGCAGGGCAGCGTGGTGCCGATGGTGCCGCCCAGCTCGGCGGCGAAGCCGTGGAAGGTGTCGGCGATGGCCTGCTCGGCTTCGGTCCGGGTGCGGGTGTTCACCCACACCAACAGGTTCTCGCCACAGGAGATGCCACCGCCATTGTTGCCCATCTCGCCATAGGCACAGCCCGGCGGGACCTCCAGGGGCACGTCGAGCCAGACCGTGGCGCTGCGCCGGGGGAGCCCCGCCGGCAGACCGTCGGCCAGCAGGGCCTGGAGCATGCGCTCGCAGGTCACGCCATAGGGCGCGGAGACACAGCCCGCAGCCCGCATCCCGCCCAGGATCGGCTGGGCCACCAGCACGCCCTCTGTCGGGTGGCGCTTGCCGCTGTCCGGAAACGTGACCTTGAAGCCCCGATAGCTGGTGGCGCCGATGATCACCTGGGTTTCGGTGCTGGTCATCTGCACGCCGGCCTGGCGAACCCAGGCGTTGGAGAACTCCACCAGGACGGTCTCCAGCGTGCCGGCCGGGCGATCGCTGAACCAAGCGGTCTCGTCCCCACAGGTCAGGAGCACGGTCTCGGGGGCCACCGCGATCGCTTGGCAGTCGTCCAGGGGCTGGCCCGCATGGGCGGCCAACGTGAGGAACCCGATGAGCACGCGCGACCTCCGGAGCGTCCTGGGAACCCCCAGCCATCCCGGCCTATCCCAGAGGCTGGGTTGACAAGTCCTTGGCGGGTCCCTGACACCGCCCTGACGGCGATCCGGGGTCCACTGCGGGTGGCTCTGGACGTGCTCCCGCGCACGTCAGCACCGCAGGCCCGCCGGAGGATCTGTGCGTCTGCTCCTCGCCACCTGTTCCCTGCTGCCGCTGACCGCCTGCTCGTCGAGCTTCCTGGGCGAAGCGAGCGTCGAGACCACCGACCAGGCCTTCACCGAGGCGGCCCACGAATTCGACGTGCCCCGGGACCTGTTGGTGGCCCTGGGCTGGACCGTCACCCGCCTGGAGACCCCCGAGATCCATGGCCACGGCGGAGAGAGCGCGACCCACCACGGGATCATGGGCCTGGCCCAGGGTGCCCCGACCGGGCCCTCGCTGGACGCCGCCGCAGAGGCCCTGGGGGTCGGACCCCAGGTGCTGAGCCAGGACGAGTTCCTCAACATCCTGGGCGCCGCCAGCGAGCTGCGGGCCCAGGCCGACGCCTGGGAGGACGAGACCGACACGCCGATCGAATCCCTGGGCGACTGGGCGCCGATCGTGTCCTGGTACGCCGGCATCGACGATCCAGGCATGCAGCGCTCCTTTGCCCGAGACGTCTACCGCTGGATCGACCGGGGGCTGGACGTGACCCTGTCCGACGGCGAGCGCATCGTGCTGCCGCCCCAGGACGTCCAGGTCCCGTCCCTGGGACTGGAGCCCCTGGGCGGCGTCAGCAGTGACTACGGCGGCACGAGCCAGTTCATCGCGGCCTACAGCGGCAACTACAGCAACGACAACCGGGGCGTGGGCGACATCGACACGGTCGTGATCCACACCGCCCAGGGCAGCTACTCCGGCACGGCCTGGTGGTTCGCCG
>CAZFLE010000024.1:0-74087 GCA_964519895.1 uncultured Enterobacterales bacterium
CCAACGGCCGTAGTGGCACGAAACCACGCCACATCTCCGACTGGCGCGGCGCCAACGGCCGTAGTGGCACGAAACCACGCCACATCGCCAACTGGCGCGTCGCCAACGGCCCTCGCCGCCCACCCCTGGCCCTGACCACGATGTAGACTCGCCCCAGGACGCCCTCCTCCCAGGGCGTGAGGCACATGGTCGAAGACTCACCGGAACGCCCGGTCACCCCCTTGGGCGACCAGGCAGTGGGAACCTGTGCCGAGGACGGCCTCGGCTTCCTGGATCGCTTCGTCGTGCCCTTGGCCCGGCGGGTGGCCGACCGGGACCTGCGGGACTCCACCGTGGTCGGCGTCTATGGGGAGTGGGGGTCGGGCAAGAGCAGCCTGATGAACATGCTCAGGCGGCTCGTGGCCGGCGACGACACCGCCTCTGGGTTCAACCCCAAGGCCCACGCCGAGTGCCTGTGCGTGACCTTCACCGCGTGGAAGTACAACGAGGAGGCCAGCCTGTGGCGAGCGCTGGTGGGCACTGTGCTGGATGGCGTGCTGGCGCTGGACGACGACGTGACGGAGCCACCACCCAGGTGGCAGCGCGCCTGGTCCCGGCTCCGGGGAAAGTCCACCCGGACGGTCCAGGAGTGGGACGCCGAGCGCTGGAAGCGGCAGCAGGACCTGCAGCGCATCCGCGAGACCTTGTACGGCGAGGTCGTCGAGAAGCAGCGCAGGCTGCGCATCCTGTGGGCCCGGCTGGGCGGCGCCCTGGCCGTCGCCGCGTCGCTGGGCTGGGCGATGTGGTCCATGGACTCGGGTCAGGAGTCCCTGGTGCTCGACGCGGTGGCCATGTCCCTGGGGGCCGGAGGTGCCGGCACCCTGTGGCAGGGCGCCATGATCTGGAAGCCCCGCAAGGACAAGAAGAAGGCGCTGGCCGGCGACCTGGCGAAGAAGCTCTCCGGGGCCTTCGAGGTGGTCGACGACGTGCTGCGGGTCCACCAGCGAGTCGAGTACGTGGAGCAGTTCGCCACGGCCTTCCAGCACGTGGTCGAACACTTCCTGGATGGGCGCCGGCTGGTCATCTTCGTGGACGACCTGGATCGCTGCCTGCCCGACAAGGCGGTTGGCGTGCTCGAGGGCATCAAGCTCTTCCTGAGCGTGCCGAACACGGTGTTCGTGGTCGGGGTCGACGTCCAGGTGCTCGCCCGGGGCATCCAGGTCCACTACGCCCAGCGGGGACTGGCGCCCACCGACGGCCAGCT
Source organism: uncultured Enterobacterales bacterium (assembly GCA_964519895.1). Lineage (GTDB taxonomy): Bacteria > Myxococcota_A > UBA796 > UBA796 > CAJQPC01 > CAYFPX01. Next base: position 1,244 of record CAZFLE010000024.1, read on the forward strand.
GCTGGGCGTGGACGGCCTGCGCTACCTGGAGAAGATCGTCCAGCTGCCGTTCACCATCCCGCCGATCTCGCCGGAAAAGCTGGGCACCAGCCGGCTGGCACAGCAGCTGCTGGCCGACGGCGACGACGGGGCCTGGCTGGACATCGGCATCCGGGGCTTCGCCGGCAACCCCCGCTCGGTCAAGCGCTTCGCGACGATCTACAGGCACCACCTCGAGGTCCTCCAGGCCCACGAGGACAGCCTGCCCGAGGGCGAGACCCGGCACAGCCAGGGTCGGGAGCTGCACCTGGCCAAGCTGCTGGTGCTGCGGGAGCACCACCGCTGGCAGGCGCTCTTCGAGCTCATGAAGAACCACCAGGTCGCCGGTCACGCGGCCCTGCTGCGGGAGACGCCCCTGGCGGTGCTGGAGCGCGTCGCGCGAGATCCCGAGGAGCGCAAGGCCTTCGCGGAGCAGGTGGGGCACGGCGGGAACCAGGCGCTGCGCGCCTTTGCCGAGGACGGTGAGCTGATGGCCTTCCTGGGGCTGGAGCCGCCGTTCGGGGGCGAGGCGCCGGTGGACCCGATCCCGCTGATCTTCTTTGGGGCGCCGCCGGAGCCCGAGTCCACGGTGCCGCTGCTCCACGACACCCTGCTGGCCTCGCTGAGCTCTCCCGATCGACTGGCCCGTTCGAGGGCGGTCGATGGCATGCGCAGGCTGGAGTACGCCGAGCGCGAGGCGCTGGTCCAGGACTTCTTGAACCGGGTCTTGTTGTGGGCGGACGTCGGCGGCGAGGGCAGCGAGCGCCTGGGCGACGCTGCACAGTCGCTGCTGGACCTGTTGGACATGGGGATCGGCACCGACGTCGTGCAGTCCCGAGCGGGCCAGCTCAAGGACCTGGCGGCTCAGCAAGGCCTGGAGTCCAGGCTGTTGGGCTCCGAGCGGGCCCGACAGAAGCTCGAGGAGGTCGGGACCAAGGCCGGATCTTGGCCCCCAGCTATTCAGGTGGACCCGCTGGAGACGGACCTGATGGACTTCGGGGGCGCGGTCGACAGGGTCCGGGCCCTCCTGTTGGAACCGGGGGCAGCCCGCCTGGTGGGCGTGCTAGGGCCCCGGGGATCCGGCAAGTCGACGTTCCTGAAGCTGCTCGAGAGCAGCCTGGACGACGACAGCGTCACCTGGGTTCTCCCGCGCGAGCTGGGTGCCGCTGAGCTCGAATCCACTCTGGCGTCGCTCAAGAGCCTGGGCGGCGATCGGATCGTGTTCGTGGATGGGTTCGACGAGATTCGGCCGACGCGCCAGTCCCAACTGCTGGAGCAGCTCAGCGAGCTCGTGGAGTCCCGTGAAGGCGCGTCGTTCCGAGTGGTCCTGACCGCTGGCACGGATGCCCTGGCCTACGCCCTGGGCCGCCGCAAGCTGGGCATCGACGACTACCTGGACGCGATCTACGACCTGTCCCTCCCCGGCACCGAGCAGCTCCTGGGATGGCTGGAGCGGGCTCTGGACGGCGTCGCGGGGCGTGAGGCCCTGGTCGCCCTCCAGAGCTGGCTGGAGCCGACGCCCCGGGGGCTCCGCCTGGCCGCAAGTCGCTTCATGAGCCTGCAGCAGGCCCTGGGCAGCCAGGACCCCCCAATCTCGGACCACGTCGTGGCCATGGTGGTCGTGGCGTCGATCCGCTGGCCCGCGCTCGTCCGCTCTCCCCAGCGCTACTCAGAGCTGCTGGATCGCCCGAAGCGGGTGCAGGGCATGGTGGCGCAGTGGGAGAAGAAGGGGCTGCTGCTGGACGGGGACGACCTGTTGCGGCTCCTTCGGACAGCAGGCCTACCGGGCCGCGAGGCCTGGACCCGGGCCTGCGCCGCCGCATCCGAGTGGCTCCGGTAGGAGACAGCAGCTCACCACAGTGCCGGAAGCGGCCCGATGATCCCATCGGTCCCCTCTTTGTCCTGAGGGGTCTCCGCAGCCGGCAGCCCTCGCTCGTCGAACGGACCATGGACCACCACCTTGAGGTAGGTCCAGGCCCCCAGGGTAAACGTGTAGATCCCGGTGTTCTCGGCCCCATAGGGCGCGGTGAAGATGCGATCGAGCGTGCCGTCCCGCACGTGGTACGCCCACACCGAGTCGTTCTGCTGCATGCGGGAGTCCTCGGCGACCAGGAGCAGGTGGTAGCCGGGCAGGTAGTGCAGGTTGTCCGGGTTGGCGATGCCCGAGACCAGGCAGCCGTTCTCGGCGAAGAGCTTGCTGAGGGGAAAGGGGGTCTCGGTCCCCACCAGCACGGCCGAAGCCCGCTGGGCCACGTGGTCGCTGCCCACGGTGTGGTCGGTGCCAAGCGCCAGCCCGTAGACGGCACCACAGTCGTTCTGGTCCAGGCGGATGTCGTTGCGGCCCCCGTCGTCGTGGCCGCCCTTGCCCTCGTCGAGCATGCCGTGGTCGATCTCGGAGATGGCCAGGTACAGCCGCTCGTTGTCCGGGTCGTGGGTGATGCCCTCGGACTTTCGCAGCTCGGTGGTGGCCCCCATCAAGGCAGCGTAGCGGTCGGTCTCCAGCCGGGACGCGGCGACCGCCATGCCGTCGATCAGGTCCAGGCACTCGAACCCGAAGGTGGTGTTCACCGGGGAGTAGCCGACGGGGCAGGTGTAGGTGGGCGAGCCTTCCTTGTCCCGCAAAGAGTCGGTGGCCCGGAACAGGTCCGAGAACGAGGTCCCGGCGGCCACGTGCCCGTCGATCTCGGCGTCGGTGGCGTGCCCCAGCGAGACCCAGTCCAGATCGGCCTGGCCGGCGCCCGCGTCGTCGGTCTGGGTCCAGACCATGGCGTAGAGCGTGCCGGCGCTCAGGTCCCCGGCGACGTCGGCCACGTACAGGTACAGCGCCCCGTTGGACTCGTCGTCGGAGACGTAGACCGTGCGCTGGTCGGGCATCACCAGGGCCAGCTCGACGCTCGTGCGGCCCAGGCTGCGGTGTCGGACCACGTCGGTGTCGTCGTCGCTGACGCTGACCTCGAAGGGAAAGCCGTAGCGGTAGGGGTCGTAGTCCTGGCGCAGGTCGTCCAGGACGATGTTGTCCGGGATCCGGTCTTCGTCGTCGTCGGTGTAGATGTCGTGGCCCCAGTACCGCGCGAAGCCCTTGATGTAGGACGACAGGTCCGACCACTCCTCGGCGTTCTCCCAGCGACGGGCGTCCGGCGGGTACTCCTCGCCACCCAGATGGCTGCCCCAGGGGGTCATGCTGGCGGCGCAGGGCACGTGCAGACCGCCCAGGTCCGACAGGTCCAGCGGCGCGGTCGCCGTGGCTGTGAGGGTGCCGCTGTCCGGGTCCTGGTCCAGCAGGGTCCGGTACAGGGCGCCGGGGCTGTCCTCGACGTGGCTGATGCCGACGATCGCGCCGCTGGACGTCTGGTGCAGCGACGAGAACTCCTGGTCGGCCGAGACGATCTCCTCGCCGTCGCCGTTGAGCAGCGGGGTGCCGTCGGCACCGATCAGGCGCCCGAACACGGCGTCCCCGTCGGGGCTGTCCCGCCCCCTCAGCTGGATCTGGTACGCCGTCGCATAGGACTGGTCGTCCAGCCAGACCTGGGGGCTCGCCCGGGCCGTGCGGCCGGCGTCCTCGTCTTGGGGCAGACCCACATCGGCAAACCGCAGCGTGCGCGGCGCCGGTGGCTGGCTGTCCCGTGTGTCCAGGGTCCCGGCGCTGTCCGCGTCGTCGGTCCCCGGCGTGCCGACGGTGCCGGACTGGCCCTGGCAGCCGCCCAGGGCCAGGACTCCGAGCAGCGCAGCGCAGGCGGGGTGAAGGGGCAAGGGCCCGCTCAGTCCCGGCTCATGAGCCCGAAGAAGAAGCACATCTCCTCGTCGGTGCGTTCGCCGTACCCAGTAGTCACCGGCGGGTCGTGGATCAGGTCCGGGTTGGACGTGGAGTTGTTCCACGTGCAGGAGAAGCCGACCTCGCCACCCCGCTCGAGCTGGATGGGCTCCTTGTACTCGTACATGACCTGGTTGCTGAAGTCGTAGGAGCCGTCGACCATGCAGCTCTCGTCGCCGTCCGGGTCGGTGTAGGACATCTGGAACTCGCTCCCGAGCACGTGCATGTGCGGCAGCATGGTGTAGACGGTCAGGTCCCGGTCGATGTCGTCCTTGCCGAGGCGCTGGTAGGCCTCTTCTCCGGCGGGGATCTGGAAGAGCTGGATGCCCCAGAAGTCGAAGTAGGCCGACGTCTCCACGCTGTCGGTGATGTCGAAGGCGTAGCCCGACAGGTCCGAGGTGCCCTTCGCGAGCGTGCCAGGGTCGTAGTAGTGCATCTGCATCACCAGCTCCTGGCCCCCGTTGAAGCGCACCCCCACGCCTTCGGGCAGCTCGATGGGTAGGGTCCCCGGGGCCCACGCGCCCACGATGCTGTTGACGACGTTCCACTCCTGGCCGTCGATGCAGTCGAAGCCCTCTGGGGCCCGGTGCGCATCGGTCAGTGCGCTGGACTGGGCGGTGTAGAGCACGATGTGGTGCGCCAGCGGTCGGGTCCCGACGATGGGGGCCATGCCGGTCACGTAGAAGTCGTCGTCGGGCACGTCGTCGAGCACGAAGCAGCGGTACTCGTTGCCCGGCTGGTCCGGGTTGGAGAACGTGGGCACGTAGGGGGTGTCCATGCGGATCTCCAGGTCTGGATCCACCAGGTCTTCGACCAGCGCGTCCACGTCGACGCTGTCTGCCACGTCGCCTTCGGCGGTGTCATTGTCCACCCAGGCTGCCAGGACCTCGCGGGCCCCGTCTGAGAGGTGCATGCCCTCGGAGCCCCGGTAGTCGCGGCACTCGGGATCCGACGCCGGGGGCGGCATCAGGCCGGCATCGATCTGCTCCAGCATGACCTCGGCCATCGCCGACGCGGTCGCGTAGTCGGTGAAGTCGCCGGTGCCGATGCCGTCGGCGTAGTGGCAGCGCGTGCAGTGGGTCTGGAGGACCGGGCTGACGTCGGCGTGCCAGGTCGTGCCGTCGACCGAGGCGCCGGCGGAGTCGGAGGTCGTGTCGCCGGTGCAGGCGACCATGCCCAGGGACAGGATCGAGAGGACTGCTGCGCGCATCGGGGACCTCGGGTGCGTCGGGCGGAAACGTAGAGCCTCGCGGGCGGGGCAGCAACACGACCGCGTAGACTCCGACCTGCTCCTCGAGGTGTGCCATCCCCGCGCTGCTCTCCGCACCCTGGATCCTGCTCGTGGGCTGCACAGGCACTCCGGCGGACACGGGGTCCCAGGAAGCAGCGCCGTTGTACGTCGGTGCCGACGCCTGTGGAGCCTGCCACGAGACCGGCGGGACCGACCTGCCCTCGGACACCTGGCCTGGCACGATGATGGCCAACGCGACCCGGGACCCGCTGTTCCGAGCCGCCGTCGCCTGGGCGGATCAGGCCGAGCCCGGCGTCGGCTCCTTCTGCCTGGACTGCCACAGCCCCATCGGCGCGGCTCGGGGCCACACCAGCGCGAGCGATGGCAGCGGACTGGACGACATCGACCGCCAGGGTGTGGGCTGCGAGGCCTGTCACCTGGCCGCTTCGACCCAGGAGGCCGCGCCCTATGCCGCTGGCAATGCCCAGCTGACCTACCCCGGGGACGGGGTGGTGCGCGGCCCCTACGGGGACTTCGACGTGCCCGAGCACGGGTCGCTCCAGGACCCCAACCTGTCCTCGTCAGCCTTCTGCGGGCAGTGCCACCTGGTCACGACCCAACGCGAGCTGGTCAGCATCGATGGCTACCCCCTGGGCGAGGACTACCCCCTCGACACGACGTGGCTGGAGTGGCAACAGAGCGACTACGCCCTCTCGACCAGCGACGTCACGACCGGGTGCATCGACTGCCACATGCTGCCGGCGGACCAGGACCAGGCCGTCTCCAACGTGGCTGGCTCCCCGGTCCGGCCCGCCCCGCGCCGCCACGCCTTCGTGGGTGGCAACCACTGGGGGATCCAGGCGGTGATGGCCGCGGACCCGGACCGGGCCGCGCAGTACCCGGCGGCCTTCCAGCTCGCGCTGGACGAGACCCTCGAGCAGCTCGGAAGGGCGGTGAGTGTGGGCTTCACCCGACTCCCGGGCGTGCTGGAACCGGGGACCACCGAGTCCCTCCGAGTCAAGGTGGAGAACCTCACCGGCCACAAGTTCCCCACCGGTTTCGCCGACAGCAGGCGAGCCTGGATCCAGGTCGTCGGGTTCTCGTCGACGGACACCGAGACCGTCCTGCTCGGGGACTACGACGCCGCCAGCGGGGAGCTGGTGTCTCCCCGCCAGACCCACATCTATCGGGCGGTGCCCGGTCGATGGACCGACGACGGCGGGGTCGAGGAGTCCAACCTGGTCCTCCAGGACATGGTCCTGGTCGACACCCGCATCCCGCCGCTGGGCATGCGCCCCAGCGCCGTCACCGCGCCGACCCAGGAATTCAAGTTCAGCGAGTACCCCTACGACACCATCGACTACGTGGACTCTCTCGGACGCTACCGCCACTACGACGACGCCGAGCTGGTGGTGGTGGTGCCCGAAGACGCGCCCACGCTCGTGGCGCTCGAGGCTCGGGTGCTCTACCAGTCGATCACGCGGCACTACATCGATGCGCTGATCGAGGGGCTGGGCGCCGAGGAATCGGGGACTTCGCTGGAGCAGGCCTACAACGACACCGAGGGGGGCCCGCCACTGGTGATTGCGACCGCTCGCGTGGCCTTGGAGTAGTGCCCGACCGCAGCTACATGCCGGTCATGCCAGAGTCCGAGTGCATGCCGGAGTCGTCCATGTGGGCGTCTTCCATGCACATCTCCATGCCCATGTCGTCATGGAACATGCAGACCGCCATCTCGTCGCAGGGCGTGGCTTCCTGCCACGCGCCGTCGACACAGGTTCGGAGGGAGTCTGACCCCAGACACTCCTGCTCGCCGTGTTCGCACTCGACCTCGACGTCGCTGGTGCAGGCGGCGAGGAGCGAGGTGCTGGCCAGCAGCACGAGGATGATCTGTGGGATGCGCATGAGTTCACCTCATTGCCCGATCGGGGCAAGTGCTGGGGGGAGTCCTTCGGATGGAAGCGGGCCCAGGGCGCCCTGGGTGCTCTGGAGCACGCCAACGGACTCGGCCACGCTGCCCACCTCTGTGGGCCGGGTCGAGGAGCCCCGGAAGACCCGCTGCAGCAACTGCTTGCGGAACGCGGCCTCGGGCATGCCCAGGACCTCTTCCGCCATCCATGTCATGGCTGGGTGGCCCTTGGGCAGCAGGACCAGCACCACCGGGCTGCCATCGGGCCAGTTCGAGGCGCCGAGCAGCAGGCCGCGGAGCTGCTTCTTGTCCATCTGACCGTCCAGGGTCGCGCGGTTCACCACCATGCTGAAGCCGGTGGATGCAGCACGAGGCGCGTCGGACTGCAGGCCGCACACCAGGGCCCCCACGACGACCAGGCGAAGGGCGGCGCGGAGGGCTCGGGGCAGCCAGGCGCGGGTGGAGGGGGTCGTCATTTCAGAACCCGAAGTCCGCCTGGAGCGTCACCGCGTGCTCCACGGCTGCCAGGTCGAATCCGTACTCGCCCTTGATCGAGACCTTTTCGTTGACCGATGTGCGCAGGCCAGCGCTGAGCTTGTTCTGGACCAGGGGGGCACCGAGCGCCCCGAAGACCGGGTCTCCTGCGTCGCGCTGGAAGTACTCGTAGCGGCCGTAGGGCGTGTACCGGTTCCAGGTGTACCCGGCTTGGGCGAACGCCCCCACCAAGGCGGTGTGGTCGCCCAGGTCCAGGGCGTCTGAGTGACGGATGTACCAAGCCTCTGCGGCGCCCTCGATGGGGTATCGGTGCACCGCCACGTGCAGCACGGCGATCTGCTCCCAGGACAGGTCCAGTTCGTCGTCGTCGTCCGTGCCGTGGCTCATTTCCATCGAGCCGTGGTCCATCACGGCGGCCGAGATGCGGTTCACGTACGCGCTGACTCCGGCTTCGACGGCCCCGCCCATGCCTCCTTGAAACACCGTCAGGCGCAGGCCCGAGCCCCAGCCTGGGGAGGCATCGTGGTGGTCTCGAGCCACCGTGGCGTCCAGCCTGATCGCAGGCCCGGCGCCCGAGCGGGTCGCGGTCGCCATCAGGCCCTCGAGGTGATTGGGGATCATCTCCTCGCCGTGGTCCATGCTGAGCAGGCGGGGGCGGTCGACCGCCAGGCGGTAGACGCCGCCACCGTGCGGGTAGCTGGTCGTGTAGCCCCCCAGCGGCGAGTGATAGCGCCCAGCCCGCAAGTTCAGCCAGCCCGTGGCCCGATAGTCGATGAAGATCCGCGGCACGTGCACCATGAGCATGCCGTCCACCTCACCGGCCATGACCTCGGTCAGGGCTTGCACGGAGTCGGCGATCTGAGAGCGGGCGAACAGGTCCACCATGCCGACGTTGAACGACGGCTGAAAGTTGTCGACCGCGGTGCTGGAGACGATGCCCACGTCGGCGTAGACGCTGGCGTCGATCTTGGCTCTCAGGGCCTGGAGGTCGCCCCGGGGCTTGGCCGTGGGGGCGGGCTCGGCGGGCTCGGGGTCAGCCTCGGCCCCGGCGAGCTCGTCGATCTCGGCGGGCTCGGGCTGGGGTTCCCCGACATCCTGGGCCCACGCCAGGGGCGTGAGCAGGGCAGCGGCCAGGGGGATGGGCAGGGTGAACATGGGAACGGAGAGCCTCATGTGAAGAGGTCGGATCCCACGAAGGCCGAGTTGAGAAGAAACCCACTGGCGCGAGCATCACAAGGCGTCCAGGGCGTCCTGGACCGCGTCGCGCACCCGCTCCGGCTGGTTGTCCTTGGACAGGTAGGTGATCACCCCGTCCCCATCGACCACCACGTGCAGCGGGAAGGGCGAGTCGCTGTGGCCGGCCTCGGAGATCGAGTAGGCGCTGTAGAGCGCCTTGTCGGAGTCCAACAGGACCGGAGACGTGACGCCTGCGGTCGACACCCAGCTGTAGGACTGCTCGAACGAGTCCTCGACGTCCATCAGCCACAGGTCCATCGGCTCGCCGGCAAAGGGCTCCGCCAGGGCCGCCTCCAGGTCTGGAACCTCCAGACTGCAGACCGGTCAGTACACGGCGAAGTAGGCCAACACGGTGACCCGCCCGCGCTGCTCGCTCAGGGTGTAGGGCAGCAGGGTGGTGTCAGGCGCGACGTAGCCCTCGACGGTGAAGTCCTCGTGCTCCTGCCCCAGGGACTGCTCGCCGGTCCGCACGCTGATCGACTTGTTGAGCTCGTCGGGGTCGTTGCTGTCGATCTTGAGCTCGGTCGACAGGGGCCGCCCGGTCTCGCCTGTGACCACCAGCCGGACCGTGTCCCCGGGCTCCAGGACCAGGTCGGTCTGGGACAGCTGCACCGAGGAGTCCACTGCGCTGACCGTGGCCTCGAGGGTCATGGCGCCCAGATTGGACAGCTCGAACTCTGCCGTCGGGGGGTCGTCGCCGACGGCGAAGACGTCGGTGGGCACCACCAGCTCCGGTCCGGCCACACCCGGCACGACCTCGAAGGCGGTGGTGGCGAACCAGTCGGCGCAGACCGCCCTTGCGCCGCCAGCCCCGATCCCCAGGGTGCTGTACTTCACGTCTTCGGTGCCCAGGACGACGGGCCCCCCAGCGCCCAGCCAGATGAGCGCGACGTCGCTCCAGGCCGAAGCCCAGAGGTAGTCGCCGTCCAGGGCGACGCCGTAGCTGGAGCCGGGGAGGTCCAGCTCGCCCAGCACCACCAGGGCGTCCTCGCGGACGCGCAGCACGGCGGCTCCGTGGCCGCCGAGCGCCACGCCGATGTGGGTGCCGTCGAATTCCAGGTCCCGTGCGGTGGCACGCAGGCTCTGGCGGTCCAGCTCCACCGGCGCGGTGGGCTCGCTGATGTCGTACAACACGATCGCGTTGCTGTCGGCGACCACCGCCCGGTCTTCGTGCAGCCCGACCGCCGACGCCCAGCCGGCTTCGATGGTGCTGAGCACACCCCGGGTCGCGCCGTCGATCAGCACGGCACCTGACGCCGGAGCAGCCACCAGCAGCAGGCCGTCCGACGCGGCCAGGTCCTCGTGCACGCCGACCCACTCGGTGACTTCGCCGGACTCTTGCGGATCGTCCCGGTCGGTCAGGTCCAGGAATTTCACGCCCTCGAGCCGGGTGCCCAGGTAGGCCTGCGCCATGCTCGGGTCCCACGCCAGGTCGTAGATCCGGGGCGAGTCCACCTGCCAGACATGGCTGGCGTCGGCGAGCTCGACCAGGGCGTAGCCCCCCTGGCCCGCGCCCAGGGCCTGGTCGGCGTCCAGCCCGACGATGTCCACGAATTCCCAGGTGTTGTTGTTCCAGGTGTCGTCGCCCGCCCAGCTCAGGATGGGATCGCCCCAGGTCATGTCGAGCACGCCGGTGGTCGCGGTGTCGGCGGCGGTGCCGGTGTCACCGCTGTCACCGGTGTCCGGGACCCCGATGCCCGTGTCGTCGTGGAGGCGGTAGGGCACGCAGTTGTCGTCGGCGTCGCGGCCGTAGCCCTCCATGCAGGGCTCGCTGCAGCCCGACATCACCGCCGCAAGGGAGAGGACGCTCACCATCGGCCCAGGATGCCCTGGGAGGAGGTTCGGTTTCAGCCCCTCGGGACCGAAACAACTATGCTCGGGCCGCGATCCACGGAGCGGAGCGTGATGGCTGGCGATCCCCGATCGGGCCTGTGGGGAGACCTGGCGCTCCAGCTCCTGCTGGGGGTCGCCATGGGGGCGGTGCACCTGGCGCTCTCGCTCGAGATCGCCATCACGGCCAGCCCGTACCGCGCCCTGGTTCGCACCTTGATCCTGTTGCTCTACCCAGCGGCCCTTGCCCTGACGGGACTGGGCGCCCTGTTGCTTCACCGGTGGCCCGGACTGGGGGGAGACGGTGGCTTGCGGGGAGCGGGTCTGTTGCTGTTGGCCTTCTTGGCCTGGTGCTTGTGGGGGCCCCAGGGCGCGGAGGGCGGTGTGCTCCTTGTGGGACTGGCCTTGCCGGTCCTGCTGACCCTGGGTGGCTGGTACCTGTTGCTCGGTGCCGCAGTCGCGGCGTCGCTGCTCCGCCTGCGGCGCCAGGACCGGGTCTCCCTGGGGTGGGCGCTGCACCTGGCCGGCCTGATGCTCGGCTATGGCCTGTCCGAGGCCCTCGCGGTCCAGATCGGGGCCAATGCCGTGGTCGCGCTCACAGGCCTGAGCCTTCTGGCCGGTGCACGCCACGCGCTGCCGGTGTGGGCGTCGCTCCAGGTCCTGGGCCTGTGGCTCCCCATCGATGCCGGGCTCGAGGACCTGCGCACCCTCGATGGGCTCATGCCCGATCTCCCGGAGACCTATGCCCTGGATGGCGGTGAACGCCGCATCGGGACCATCGAGGACACGGTGTGGATGGGCTGGAGTCGGCGCTCCCAGGCGCGGCTGGTCTCCCTGAGCCAGTTCGAAGGCGATCGCAAGCAGTTCCGGATGCTCTACAACTTCACCAACCAGTACCGGGTCGACCCCCGGGCCTTCTCACCGGGGCCCGATGAGAATTCCGGACAGCGGCGCACGGGGATCTACCAGGTGCTGGACGGTGCCCAGCGGGTGATCGTCATCGGGGCCGGCGCCGGGCGGGGCCTGCTGTCGCTCCCGGTGACCCTGGACGAGCGGGTCCACGCTGTCGAGCGCAACCCCGCAGCCGTGCGGCTCTTCCGCGACCTCGCGCCCGAGCTCAACGGCGGCCTCTACAGTCGGGTGAGCGTGCACGCTGCGGATGGCAGGACCGTGCTGGAGCGGCTGCCGTCCGGGTGGGGCGGCATCGTGGTGGAGTCCAGCCTGTACAGCCCAGCGCACCTGCTCCTGCCGGCCAGCGCCCCGTACTTCCACCAGACCCAAGAGGCCTTCGCGCTCATGACCGAGCGGCTGGACCCAGGCGGCGTGCTGATCGTGGAGTACAACCGGGCCGGCAAGAACGGGCCTCGAAGGGAGATGGCCTGGCGGGCCTGGACCGGGCTCAAGGCGCTGGGACTCGAGGTCCGGGTCCTGTCCAGCGGCTTGCTGCAGAACCTGTACGTGATGGCCTGCAAGCAGCCCGGCTGCGGGGATCGACTGATCGCCGAGATCCCCCTGCGCGACGACGACGAGTGGCTGCAACAAGGCCCCAAGCGCGTCCTGGACCCGCTGACCGACGACCGACCCTTCACCGCTTGGGAGAAGCTCGAGGCGGGGGATCGGGTGCTCTTGCGCGGGGTCGCGGCGCTTCTGGTGTTGGCGGCCTTGGGCCTGGCCTGGCGGGAGCGCGCTCGGGCCACGGCGCCAGACGCCTGGCGGGGGGCAGCGCTGTTCGTGCTCGGGGTGGGCGTCGGCCACATCGCTCTGCAGCTCCATGCCTTTCACCTGGCGCGGACCTACTTCCAGGACTCGGTGCGCACCGTGCTGGTGATGATCGTCCTGTTCCTGGGCTGGGGGGTGGTCGGCAGCGCCTTGTTGGACCGCCTGCCCCGTGCCTGGCTGCGATCCGGGCGGTGGCTGGTCGCCGCTGCCGCACTGCTGGCCCTGCACGGGTTGCTGCTGTCGCACCTGCCCTTCCACCGGGACGAGGCCTGGATCCGGGGCCTCGCCGCACTGGTGGCCACCCTGCCCGGGGGGGTGCTCATGGGGGCGCTGTTGCCCGTGGGCCTCCGTCGGGCGGCGCCGGCCCAGCTGCCCGGACTGGTCGCCGTGGACGCGGCTGGCACACTGGCCGGCTATGCGCTCATCTACCCGGTGATGTTGCCCCATGGTGCAGCGGCCTTCGGGGTCGTCGCGGTGGGGGCCTACCTGATGGCCGCGGCGCTGGTGGCGCGGGCCTGATCAAGGCAGCTGCTGCCAGCGGTGGGTCCCGTGCGCCACGTCCTGGTCCAGGTGCCACATTGGCCGGTCGGGCCACAGCGCCCTGAGCTGGTCCTGGTGTCGCTCTGGGGCCGCGGGCCCGTGACGGATGCGCAGCCCCTGACCGGTCGGGTCCTCGAGCAAGAAGGCCTCGCCAAAGGCCATGAGCGGATCGCAGCGGAACTCTGGTGTGCCCAGCGCCGGCCACGCGGCGGACCTTGACCCCGAAGCGCTGACCAGGACCACGGCGTTGGACAGGCCAAGCTCCCGGGCCTCGACCGCGAGCCGATGGTCCACGCACCAGTAGCGGTCCGAGAGCTCCGCCCACAGGCCCGGTGCGGCGCACAGCGGCACCAGCGCCGCTGCGCCCCAGGCCCAGCGGGGCAGCCCCCGCAGGCCGGCAGCCAGCCACAGGACCAGGACCGGGTAGAGCGGGTGATAGAAGCGGGCGCCATAGGACGGCCCCGGGCTCCAGTACAGGGCGTAGGCGAGCACCACCAGGCCGCACCAGGCCCACGTCCACGACGCCTTGCGGCCCAAGCGCCAGAGTCCCAGCACGGCGAGGGCCGAGCCGCCGGGCCACCCCAAGAGGAGACGGTCGAGGCGGACCAGGGCCTGGCCAGCCAGCACCGCAGCCTTGGCCGGGTCGTGTCCCCAGGTCCCCAGCGTGCGGTGGCACCCCCGATCGTCGCCGAAGCCCAGAGCGTTGCACCCGGCAGGTCGGGTCGGATCCGGGTGCCAGCTGTCGAACCAGGGTCCCACGACAAAGGTGGACCAGCTCCCTGTGATGGTCTGGTTGTCCCAGGCGGTCAGCCCTGCGGCGACCAGGGCAGGGGTCCAGAGGGCCGCTCGGCTGCGCCAAGACGCCGACCGCAGGCCGCCCAGGACGAGCAGGGGGCCGCCCAGGACCAGGGCATCGAAGGGCCTGGCCATCACGACATAGGCCACAGCCAGGCCGGCCCCAAGCCACGCGAGCGGCCGGTCCTGCCGCCGCAGGACCACCAGGGCCGCCACCGCCAGAGCCAGGGTCGTCGACGTGTGGGCCATGCGCGACCCGGCCAGCACCACGATGCCTGGCGACAGGGCCGCCACCCAGGCCGCGAGCACCGCCGTGCGCGCGTCGGCCAGCTCGCGCGCCAGGCCCCAGCACACCAACGGTAGGCCGGCGACCAGGAGTGGGTTCACCCAGGAGCCTCGGCCCAGGAGCTCCCCCAGGGCCAACAGCAAGGGCCAGCCGATGGGAAAGACGCCGTAGGACGTCGGCGTGCTGACCCAGAAGGGGTACTGGATGAGCCCCGCTGTCTCGACCCCGGGGCCCATGCGCAGGCCCCCCGCGAACAGTCGGGCCTGGAGCGTGTAGATGATCTCGTCCTGGACGTGAGGCACAGCCCCCAGGGCGCCGAAGGCCACGCTCAGAGCGAGCACGGTGGCCGTGAGTCCGGCCAGCAGCACGGTCTTGGGGACCCGAGGCACGGCCAGACGCCCGACTACTGGGTGTAGCCCAGGGTCCGCAGCTGCTCGATCAGCGCGGGATCCAGGGGCTCGGCCGGGGCGGAGGCCGATGGCGCAGCCGCTCGGGCGCGCTGGGCTGCGAGGGTCTGGGCCAGGGCGTCCCGGAGGGCCTGCAGCTCGGGGGGCGGATCCGCGATCCGGTCCTGCAGGGCGTGGGGGTCCTGTTCGCGGTGGATCAGCCGGTCCTGGCCGTCGGGCTCCTGCACGTAGCGCCAGCGCCCGTCGTCGATGACCCAGGCCTCGCCCTTCATCTCGGGACGGTGGTCGCCGGTCCGCTGGCTGAAGACCGGCTCGGGCGGCGCGTCCAGGAGCGACGAGACCGATGCCTGGCTCAGCCAGGGCGCGGCCCACGCCGGGGACCCGGCCAGCTCGAGCAAGGTCGGCATCGTGCCGACCACGGAGACCGGGTGGGACACCCGACCCGGTGCCAGGCCCGGCGCATGGAACATCAGCGGCACCGCCAGTTGCTCCAGGTGATGGTTGCCGTGCATCCACTCCCGGTGCTGGCCCAGCCCTTCGCCGTGGTCGCCTGTGACCGCCAGCGCCGACGTGTTCCAGACGCCCGCCTGTTGGAGGCTGTGCAGCAGGGTCGCCACCTGGGTGTCCAGGTACCGGATCTCCCGGTCGTAGTCGTTGTTCAGCGTCGCCGAGTCCAGGGTCACCCGCGAGACCGTGCCGTCGGGCTGGGGGATGCTGGCCGGGAAGCGCTTGAGCACCTGGCGGTCGTGCAGCCAGGCCACGTGGTCGTCGTCGGTCTCGTAGCGGACGGGAAAGTCCTCGGGCGCCGCATAGGGGTAGTGGGGGTCGAAGTAGTGCACCCACAACAGGAAGGGCTGGCTGGGATCGCGCTCGGCCAGCCAGGCCTGGACCCGGGCGGTGGTCTCGCCGGCGTTGCGCTCGGCCCCCGCGGGCTCGTCGAAGACCTGGAAGCCGCTGTCGATACCGGTGTGGCGCTTCAGGGGTGCGGCGCTCACGAAGGCCGCGGTGGCGTAGTCCGCATCCTTGGCGTGCTCGGCCAGCGATCGAAACGCCGGGTTGGCCCCGTAGTTGCTGCCGCCCGGGGCCACGTTGCCGAAATTGCCGAGCAGGCCGTGCTCGATGGGCCAGGCCCCTGTCAGGAGCGATCGGTGGGTCGGCAAAGTGGTGCCCATCGGGCTCTGGGCGTCGGTGAACACCAGCGAGACCCCGGCCAGGGTGTCGAGCGCGGGCGAGGTGTCACGGAAATAGCCGGCGTAGCCCAGGTGATCGGCGCGGAGCGTGTCCAGGGTCACCAGGATCAGGTTGCGCGGCGCGGTCTGTGGGGGCGGTCCCGGTGGGGGTTCCGCGGGCTCGGGTTCGCAGGCCCCGACCAGGGCCAGGAGCAGCGCGAAGCTCAACCAGGACTCGGGAACTTGCTGCGGAAGTCCAGCGCGGTGCTGCTGCACTCGATCACCGCGGCGCCGCTGGCGGACTGGATCTCCACCGAGGAGAAGCCGTCGGGCAAGGGGCACACGGCCTTGAGGATGGCCTTGCAGGTCCGCTGGGCGGCGTCGGGGTTCGACTCGCCGTTCCAGCTCTCGGGCATCTTGGCGATCCACTTGCCCCGGGGCATCAGGCGCAGCTCCTTGGTCGCGACCTTGGCGCCGAACTCCGCGCTGCGGTTCCGGTCCGGGGCGGGCTTGCGGTGCGTGACGTACCAGCCAGTCCCGAAGAGGATTGTCGCGACCAGGACCACCAGGACGACGCGCTTGCGCAGCTCGGCCTTGTGGCTGGCGGACTCTTCGGCCTGCACGCGCTGGTCGTATGCCTGACGGTTCTTGGCGACTTCGGCCTGCAGCCTCTGCTCTCGGAGCTCCTCCTCGCTGGGAGACGACTCGTGTGTGTTCGCCATGGGCACCCCTGCTTCGATCTGCCGGTCACGAGTCTACGACACGCATGACCGCCTGTGACGTCTCGAGACCTCTGGGGCCATGACTTGCGCCAGGGCCATCGTGGTAGGGTTCGCCAGGTAGGCAAGCACGAGGGCGGATTCTCCCGCCTGCCCTCGCCCCTAGAGGAGCCGTCATGCGATCTCGGCGTGGCTTCACGATCATCGAACTCATGTTGGGCATCGGGCTGGTGGCCATCTTGACCGCCCTCGCAGTGCCTCGCTTCTACGACTTCCAGCAGCGCAGCCGCAAGGCCGAGGCGCCCGTCAACGTCGACGGCATCCTGACCGCGTTGGTCGCTTGGAATGTGTCCCAGATCGCCGAGGAAGACGTGGCAGCCGACGCCGATGCGGACACGGATGCCGACGGGGACAGCGACGCCGACGCCGACGCCGACGCCGACAGCGACAGCGATGCCGACAGCGACAGCGATGCCGACAGCGGCAGCGACGCCAGTGGCTACATCGCCACCTTCGTCGACTTCATCACCGGCGGCGACGGCGGCAGCAGCGGATCCGACGACTCCAGCAGCGGCAGCGACGACAGCGGCAGCTCCGACGGCGGCGGCAGCAGCTCTGCGACGGTCGCGAATTGCGAGTCCCACTGGAACCCGGCCGAGAACACGACGGATCTGAGCAAGCAGCTGCGGGACTGGGACACCAGCCAGGACGCCTGGAACCAGATCGGCTTCTCGCCGGACGGCCAGGTCCGCTGCAACTACGAGATGTA
This sequence comes from uncultured Enterobacterales bacterium, assembly GCA_964519895.1. Taxonomy (GTDB): domain Bacteria; phylum Myxococcota_A; class UBA796; order UBA796; family CAJQPC01; genus CAYFPX01. The sequence goes on from CAZFLE010000024.1 coordinate 18,178, forward strand.
CGCCTGTGATGGCACCGGGTCGTCGGTCGGCGACGCCCTGTTGGCTCGGGGCTGGTGTGACCTGGACCAGGACGGACTTCCGTACCAGTACGCCCAGGGCAACGAAGGCGCCCAGGCGGCGTTTGGCTTCACTTCTCCCTATGAACCGAATCCGGAGCTGTTGTGATGAGCGTGCTGAACACCCGCGAACGCCGCGGCTTCACGATGATCGAGCTGATGACCGCGATCGCGCTGGCCGCGACCATCATCGGTCTGGCCCTGCCCACCTACCTGGACTCCCAGAACAAGGCCCGCCGGGCCGAAGCCCCCTCGAACGTCGAGGGCATCTTGACCGCGATGACCGCCTTCCGCGTGGTCAACGACGCGGGCGTCACGGCGCCTGGCGGCGGCGCCGGCACGGCCTGGAATCCGGCTTATGGCTACGAAGATCTGGGCAAGAAGCAGCGACAGTGGCAGACCGGGTCCGAGGCCTGGGACACACTCGGGTACCAACCGGACGGTCTCGTTCGGTGCAACTACCTGATGGCCGATTCTGCCTGGACATCGCCGACTCTGGGTGATCTCTACCACGCTGGGGCGTACTGCGACGTCGACGGCGACGGGTACTACTTCGGCTACTACGACTTCTCGCCCAAGTCCTACGACCTGTTCTTGTCGCTGGGGTACATCGACGGCGATCCCTATCTGGTGAACCCCGAGTACTACTGACGCTCAGCGCCTGACTGGGTGCTGCTCAGGTCGCGAAGTTCCGCAAGATCTCCGTCGGCTCCGTGTACCCCATTCGCAACAGGAACGCGCCGTACTGCTTGAACGTGGTCAACGTGCCGTCTTCGACGCCCCTCGCTCTGAGCTGATCGGACAGGCTTTCGTTCATGATGGCCTCGCGCATCCGCGGGTCGATCTGCAGCACCTCGTAGGCGCCGACGCGGCCCTGGAAGCCCGAGCCGCTGCACTCGTCGCAGCCGCGGCCACGCCACAGGCTGGCGCTGTCGTCCATCGGCATGATGTCGGCGCGGGCCAGGTGCTCGCGCACGTTGTCGCTGAAGGTGTGGGCGGTCTTGCAGCGACGGCAGATCCGGCGCAGCAGCCGCTGGCCGATGACCATGCTGATCGCGCTGGCCACCAGGTACCGCGCACAGCCGATCTCCACGAGACGGGTCACGGCTTCGGGGGCCCCGTTGGCGTGCAGCGTGCTCAGGACCAGGTGACCGGTCAGGGCGCCCTCCATGGCGATCTGGGCGGTGGTGGCGTCGCGCATCTCTCCGACCAGGATCACGTCCGGGTCCTGGCGCAGCAGGGCGCGGAGCACCTGGGGGAAGTCCATGCCCACCGACTTGTTGATCGGGGTCTGGACGATGTTCGGGAGTGTGTACTCGACCGGGTCCTCGATCGTGCTGATGTTGATGTCCGGCGAAGCCTTGCTCAGCTCGGCCAGGGCCGAGTACAGGGTGGTGGTCTTGCCGCTGCCGGTGGGTCCGACCACCAGCACGCAGCCCATGGTGCCCATGATCGCCTGGCGCAGGCGGCTGACCAGGTCTCCGCTCAGGATCAGCGCATCCAGGGGCAACAGCCCGCCGCTGGTCTCGAGCATCCGCATGACGACCTTTTCGCCGTCGATGGTCGGCAGGGTGCTGATGCGCACGTCAAAGGAGCGGCCACCGTTGCTCACCGAGATGCGGCCGTCCTGGGGCTTGCGCTTCTGCACGATGTCCAGGTTGGCGGCCACCTTGAGCTGGGACACCAGGGGCAGGTGGAAGGTGTAGGGGGCGTGCACGAATTTCTGTAGGCGTCCGTGGATGCGGAACCGGACCCGGCACTGGTCTGCCGGCTCGATGTGGATGTCCGAAGCACCCCGGACGATGGCCTCGGTGAAGATCTCCTTGAGCAGCCGGGTGACGCCGTCGCCGGTGATCTCCTTGGCCGATTCGTCCATGAGCATGCGGGCCCGGTGGATCTGCAGGTCCCGCGGCTTCAGGTCCTCGGCCTCGGCTCGGCGCTGGCGCACCTGTTGGATCACGCGGCCCTGCATGGCCGGCCGGATCACGTGCTCCAGGTAGCGCCGGTAGGCGGCGACACCACAGGCCACTGGGCGCAGGGTCAGGCCAGGGGCGGCGCGGTGGAGCGCATCCATCGCGACGGGATCCTCGGGGTGGGGCAGCGCCACGAGCAGGTGCTGGTCCTTGAGCTCCAGGGGGACCACGCTGTGCTTGATGAGCAGGTCCTGGGGCAGGATGCGGTAGAGCTCCGGATCGAAGACGTGGTCGTTGAGCTCGACGTATTTGTGTGTCAGGTTCTGGGTCTGCTCGGTGAGACGCCGGGCCAGGTTCTGGCTGATCTTGACGCCGAGCTGAGGCTCGTCCATCAGCAGCATCCCAAAGGAATTCCGACTCAGCCGCAGACAGACCACGTCGGTCGCGGCGCGGACCGTGGCGTTCCGGCGTTCACCCAGGACCAGGCCGATCTCGCCGAAGGGGTCGGGGGGCTTGAGCTGGGTGACCTCTCGCTCCACCGACAGCTGCTTGTCCTCGTGGAAGACGGTGCACTGGCCCTGGGAGATGATGAACAGCGCGTCCGCCTCGTCGCCCTGGGTGCAGATGGCCTCGCCCGGCTCATGTCGGGTGACCTCGAGCTCTCCGATGACACGGTCGACGGTCGCCTTTGGCAGACCGCGGAAGAGCAGGGTCTGCTCCAACATCTCGGCGAGCGCCTCGGGGGTGGGCTTGGCCATGATCTACCTCTGGGGTGCGTGGGCGGAGGGAGCCCTGCGGGAACCGGCCACAGTATCGGGGATCCGGGCCGCTACGGGAAGCCACCCGTCGGGCGCAGGGGGCCGGTGACCCAGGAGTGCCCAGCCTGGGCGCCGTCGCCGTGGCAAACTGCCGCGTCTGTCACGGAGGCGGCATGGCGCGGCGGTTCTTGTGGGGTCTGATCTTGGTCTTGGCGGCCGGCCCCGCGCACGCGGGCGACTGGGCAGAGGAGCCCCCGGGGACCGCGGACCCGGAGGCCCTTCGAGAGCTTGCGGACAGCCAGGAGGACCTGGACGGCAACGGCATCATCATGCTGCTGCACGAGGACGTCGTGAGGATCGACGAGCAAGGCCGGGAGGACGTGACCCGGCGGCTGGTCTACCAGCTCCGCACCCCCGCAGCGGTCTCGGCCTGGGGCCATGTGAAGCGCTGCTGGAGTCCCTGGAACCAGGACCGCCCGGTGGTCACGGCACGGGTGATGGCCGAGGACGGGCAGGTGTATGCCCTGGACCCCACCACCCTGCTCGAGGCCGACGACGTGCGCGGCAGCCAGGAGATCTACGAGGACCGGAAGTGCTTGGAGGGGCCGCTTCCGAACGTGGCACCGGGTGCGCTCGTCGAGGAGGTCGCGCACATCACCCAACACCGCGCCGTGTTCGGCACCTGGTCCGACGAGGTCTTCACGGTGGATCGGTCTCGGAACCACACGCCGCGCCGCCGGATCCTGATCCAGGCCGCCCCCGGGGTGGAGCTGGCCTATGCCACGGTCGGCGGCGATGTCCCGCTCAGCTTCAAGCGCTCCCGCCGCGGCACGACCTTGCGCCTGGACGTGACGGACCTGGTGCCCATCGCCGACTGGGAGCTCGAGCTGCCGCTGGACAGGCCCACCGGCCGTTGGCTCGCGATCAGCACGGCGCCCAGCTGGAACACGCTGGCCAAGTCCTATGGCGAGCGCGTGGCGTCGAAGATCGACGCCGCGGGGCTCGAGGATCTGGTGGCCCAGGTCCAGGCAGCGCCCGATCGCAGCGAGGCCCTGAGGATCGCGCTGCGGGGGGTCCAGGAGCGCATCCGCTACACCGGCCTCGAGCTCGGCGAGCAGGCGCTCATTCCCTTCCTGCCGTCGGAGTCCGTGGCCCGCGGCTTCGGGGACTGCAAGGACCAGGCGACCGCGCTGGTCGCGGTGCTGCGGGCGTCCGAAATTCCGGCCCACCTGGCGCTCCTCCAGGCCTCCATGGACCCCAACGCACCGGACGATCTCCCCAGGATGGGCCGGTTCAACCACGCGATTGTCTATGTCCCGGGGGACACCCCCCTGTGGATCGATCCCACCGACCGGACCGCCCCGGTGGGCGAGCTTCCCCGGGCCGACTCCGGCCGGCGCGCACTGGTGATCCGGCCGGACACCCGGGGACTCGTCACGACACCCTGGGCCCAGGGCACGACCCGGGAGCTCGTGACGGTCGACGCGAGCTCTGGCGGCGCCAGCGATCTGGTGGACCGCGCCGAGCACACCGGCTGGATGGTCGGTCCGATTCGCTCCTGGGGCGCCAGCGCCGGCGACGAACGCTGGACGAACTGGGCCGAGAGCCACCTGGAGAGCCAGTACTCGGCGACCTATGACCAGCACCTGGTCAAAGGGCTGGCCCCCGACGACCCTGTGGCGGTGCGGGAGTTTCGCGGTACAGCCAGCTCGGCGGGCAACGTCGCCTTGACCAATGGCTGGCTCACGCCGAGCTTCGGGGACGCCTTCAACGGGGTGCCGCTGCCCGGCATCGAAGCCCTCCAAGAGGGCATCGACGCCCAGATCGAGGGCAGCGCGGCCGCCGGCCTGCGGGTCTCGTCTTTCCACCACGAGCGGGTGATTCGCTGGGACCTGCCACCGGGTTGGGGCGCGGCCAGCCTGCCCGACGGCTACGCGATCGAGCTCCCCGGGCTCTCCTGCACGGCCCTCTGGGAGTCCGGACCGGCCTGGATCCAGGTCACGCTGGTGAACGCCAGTCCGGGCGGCAGCCTGGCCCTGTCCGATGCCAAGACCCTGGCCCAGGAGATCGATCGCATCGAGGCGGAGCAGCTCCCCTGGAGCATCCAGGTGTCGCCAGAGGCCCTGCGCCTGGCGCGCGAGGACCCGGTCCGCGCCGTGGCGGCCGCACGTGCCGTGCTCGCTGAGCACCCGGACGACCCGATGGCTGCGGCCGGGCTGTCGGTGGTGCTGGCCGAGCTCGGATTCGGCCAGGCCGCGCGGGATGCGGTGGCGGACGCCTTGGTGCGCTGGCCAGACGAGCCCGTCTTGTGGCGTGCCGAGCTCGTGGCGACCCAGCTGGACGCCCACGGGCGGTCGGGTCTGCAGCCCTATGACCGAGACGCTGGCGTGGCGGCAACCCGGGCCTTCCTGGCGCTCGAGCCCGAGGACACCGTCATGGTGGGGGTGTTGGTCGACCTGCTGCGGCGCGACGCAGACGGCTACCCCGGCGCCGACGAGGCCTCCCTCCAAGAGGCGCTCGGGCTGCTCGAGGAGCACCTGGAGCGGGTCCCTGACGACGTGGCGCTCCGGGCGCTCCGTCTGCACGTGCTCGGAGACCTGGGAGAGTGGGAAGCTCTACGCACGAGCAGCATCGATCACCTGACCGACGCCGACGCTCTGGGCGCCTGGGTGGCGGGCAACGCCATGCTGGGAGAGCGCGCCCTCACCAACGCGATCGGTCGGTTCAGCGGCGGAGACCGGTTCAAGGTGGGCTCGGCGGCCCAGAAGGTCCTGCTCAAGCAGCGGGAGTACGTCGCCCAGGGCCACGTGGTGGCCGCGACGGCGGAGACCACGGTCGACCCCCAGGCCGAGCGACGCCGCGCGGACTTCCTGCGTGGCATGCAGCACTGGGAGGACGTGACCCGACCGGGCACCCCCGAGCGTGGCCTGGTGGACTACGTGCTCGCCGTGCACGACGCCGACGCGCTGGCCCAGGCCGTCGAGCTGTCCCGGTGGGAGCGCAGCGCCGCCGACCAGGCGATCGAGGACATGGTGGAGCCCCTGGCGGACTTCAGCGATGACTTCACCGCCGACGTCTTCCTGGCCTATGACCTGGTCGACGTGACGCCGCGGGTCCGCCGGGCCGAGGAGCGCGAGTCGACGCACCCCAACCTCACCTGGATCATCAAGCGCGGCCGGACCTGGCGGGTGCTCGGCACCTCGGCGTGGACACCGGGGCTGGGCCTGGAGCTGCTGGCAGCCCTGGACAAGCGGGACCTGGACCTGGCCCGCCTGTGGGCCGGGGAGATCATCGACGCCGAGGCGACCCGCTCCGGCGGCCCCGCGCGCTTCTCGTCGCTGGTGGTCCCGGATCCGGCGACCGCCGACGCGGACCGCCTGCGAGCGCTGGGCGCCGTCACGGCGGCCGTGGCGCGGCCCGAGCAGCTGATCGATGACCAGGAAGCGCTCTTGTCCCCGCTGCCCGAAGACGTGCGCCAGGTGGTCTTCATGATGGCGGGCCAGATCCTCGAGAGCGCCACGCTGTACGACCTGAGCGCACGGTGGTGGCAGGGCTGGCCCCTGATCCAGGACCTGATCGCGCCCCAGGACGTGCTGCGCATGAAGGTCCTCGGTGCCCGGGGCGATCGGGAGGCCCTGCTGGCTCTGGTCGACGAGGTGGCCGCGGACCCGGGTCTGTTCGACCAGCTGGTGTCCTTGATCGGCCGTGTCGACCTGGCGGCGGCGCTGACCATCGTGGACGAGCGGGGCCACACGCCCAGTCGGCCCGTGGCGAACAACCTGGCCTGGGCCCTGTTGCTCCGGGACCAGGGCGATGATCTGGCCCGAGGACATGCCTTGCTGGAGCAGGCGCTCTCGACCACGCGAGACCGCACGTCAGCCCAGCAGCACACCCTGGCCTGTCTGGCTGCCCGCCAGGGGGACTTCGCCATGGCCTGGTCCCTCTACGCCAACCAGAAGTCGCCGCTGTTCACCGGGTGGGGCTACGTGCGGGGCCTGATCGCCCAGGAGCTCGGTCTCCCGGCCGAAGCCCGGCGCGCCCACGAGAGCGTCGACGGCGACCCCGCAGACACCCGGTCCACCGCCTGGCTGTCCCGCCAGGCTCTGGACGGCATGGACCTGGACTGAGACGGGACCGTCAGCCCAGACCGAGCAACTGGCTGATGACCGCAGCGGCACCGGCCACCAGGGCGACCAGGCCGGCCAGGATGTAGCGGGGCTGCATGAGCTGTCCCGAGCGGAGCTTGTGCAGCAGCTGGTTCACGCCGCCCAGGGGTCCTGCGCCCAGGCGGCTCGTGACCTGTCGCCGGACCTCGCGCTCCATGGCCGACGCGGACGGCAGCACGCTTCGGCCCCCGCCCATGGGCCGCGGCGCCGGTCGCACCGCCTGGGTCTCCCCGAGGGTGAAGCGCGGCCCCTGGGGGCTGACCAGGGCAAAGGCGTCCCCCAGGTGGGCTTGGACCGCGCTGGTCACGGGACGGGCCAGGGGGTTGCCCTGGCTGAACAGGTAGACGGCGGCCCCCTGGGTGGCCGGCTGCAGGCCAAAGGATCCGTCGGCCCCGCGCCAGATCACCGCGTGGAGCGGGGCCACCCCGAGCTCGGAGCCGAGCTGGATCTGACAGCTGGAGGCGTCGCTGCCCAGCTGGACAGCGGTGCCGTCGAAGGGCCCAAAGGCGGTCCCGCCCCAGGCCGGGGACAGGGTCAGGGTGAAGCCGGACATGAGGGGATCCTATCGTGCCTCGACATGACGACGCTCAGGCGGGTCCTGCGCCAGGGCTGACCGCTATGCTGCGCCGGTGTCGGACCTGCGAACCCTGTTGGAGGACCTGCCCCAGGGCACAGTCCGGATCGAGGTCCAGCACCACCTTCGCCGACGCTTCCGCTGGCTCTTCCTGCTCGAGGTCCTGCTCAGCCTGCTCACCTGTCTGTGCCTGGTCCCGCTCGTGCTCCTGCTGGCGGTGGCCGCCGAAGACACGCCGGACTTCGATCTGGAGCGGCTGTGGGGACGGCGCTGGCACCGATGGCATGGCGTCGAGGTGGTCTTCCAGGCCCGGGGCGCCACCGAGCTGGGCCGCGTACACCTGGACCCCCTCGACGAGGAGGCGGGCGACGGGGTCCTGGCCGCTGTCCTCCAGGCGGCGAACCAGGCAGGGCTGGTCGTGGTGGAGACCCTGGCGAGCGAGGTCCTGGCGACCTTCTTCGGGGGCCGACCCGCCCTGGCGTCTCCGGTGGCCGTGGACGCCGGCGCAGCGGCCCGGACACTGACGGGATCCGGCGCCGTCGTGACCCGGTCGGCAGAGGGGCTCGAAGTGTCGCTCTCAGACCGGCGCCGGAACCGGTTCGCCGCGGGGCTAGGCGTGGTGGTCGGGCTGCCGCTGACCGGGTGGACCCGGGCTGGGCGTGCCGGCCTGGCCCAGGGCCTGCTCGATGCGCTGGGCACGCCGCCCGGCGCGCTGATGATCGCCGTCGACTCCGATGCCCTGCGCGTGCGGCGTGTGCGCGGGGACACGGAGTCCTGGGCGCTCACCGCGGCCCGCTCGGAGTGGCTGGGGGTCGTCTGGGGCCCCACCCTCGGGTACGCACCGGTCGTTCGGCGGCGGGCCCAGCTGCGGGTGGTCACCCGGGCGGGCACCGTCCGGCTGGATCCCGGGCGCGATCCGGGGCTCGGGCCGCCCTTGCGAGACCTGCTCTGGGCAGCCGCAGCAGGGCTGGAGCCGGGGTCCGAAGACCGGGCCTCCCACTGCCCCTTCTGTGGCACGCTCTACCCCTTCGTGCCCGGTTGCCGCTGTCCCTCCTGCGGCGCCCCCCCAGTCGACCTCAAGAGCACGTGGTGAGCTGCGCGAGGCACGGGTAGACTGCACGTCCTCCTCGGCACCCGGAGCAGGGCCATGAGCTCTCAGCTGCACCAGTCCGCCCCCGAACAGACCGCCCCCGACCGAGCACAGGGACCCTCCTCGGGCGGCGGCGGCGGGCGCGGCAACGCTGCGGCCCTGGACCAGGCCCGCGGCGGCGGACGGGGCCTGGGCGCAATCGCAGGGATCGAGGGCTACAAGGGCGATCCCGCTCGGCTGGCCCAGCTGATCGAGGGGGGCTTCGGCCAGGGCTTCGGGGGCACCCAGGTCCAGGAAGGCGACACTTCGGGCAGCGCCGTCGCGACGTCCCAGGGCAGCACAGTGACCGTGGGCAGCGACTTCGCCGACATGAGCGCCGAGGAACAGGACTTCGTCCTGGCCCATGAGTTCGCCCACCAGGCCCAGCAGACCTCAGGCGAGTTCTCGCCGTCGTCCAAGGGCGCGGTCGAGGCCGACGCGAACACCGCTGCCGCCACGGTGCTCGGGGGCGGCCGGGCCAACCTGGCCGCGTCGGCGAGGCCGGGCCAGGCCTACAATTGGGAGTGGTCCGACGTCGCCGAGACGGCCCTGAACGTCGCGACCTTCGGTGCCTACGGGGCTGCGACCAGCGTGGCCGAGTGGACCCTGGAGCAGATCGGGGGCCCCAGTGACCTGTTGCGGTGCGTGCAACAGGCCGGCGAGACGGTCGCCAAGGAGCTGATCGACCAGCTGGCCACGGCAAACGTGAGCGTGCTCATCGCGTTCATCACCGGCAACCCGACCCACGCGCTGGTGACCTACATCCTGGGCAAGCTGGACTCCGAGCAGATCGCCGAGGTGCTGGGTGGACTGACCACCGAGCAGCTCGTGGGCTTCATCGCGTTGCTGGCAGCCGGGCCCTTCCTGCTCTACATCCTGCCGGCGATCGCCCTGTTGGAGCCCGAGCAGCAGGAACAGGTGCTGTCCGCCTTCAGCCCCGAGGCCCTGGGCCGGGCGTTGCTCGCCCTCCCCGAGACAACCCGCGAGCTGCTCCAGGCCGCGGTGAACACCGCCTGGCCGGTGGGTGTGGGCATGTCCCTGGACGCCGGGCTCGGCGCCACGTTCGGCTACCCGATCTACCTGGGCGTCGACGCCTTCTTGGAGGTGAGCCACTCCGCCCCGGACACCATCCGGATGAAGCGCGGCGGGCAGCTGACCGAAGCCTTCGACACAGGCGTGGGCGCCGGCGGTTTCATCGGGTTCGGCGGCCAGGAGACCGGCGGGGGCAACCGCGAAGGGGGCTTTGGAATCGGCGCCGAGGCCGGCGCGCAATTCCAGGCAGGCCTCAAGCAGTGCGTGAGCCAGACCTTTGAGTTCCCGGTGATGAACGACGCGGGCTTCTCGGCCTTCCTGCTGATGGCCGCTGGGGTCAGCGAAGGTGCCGTGTTCCAGCTGGCGAGCGTGTTCATCGACGAGCTCCGAGCGCTCAACCCGATGAACTACAACACCGCGAACAAGTTCGAATTCAAGGTGTTCGCCGAAGGCAACGCCGCGGCCCAGGCGGGGGTCAGGACGGCCGGCGAGAACACCGAGGAAGGCGGATCGACCTGGGACAGCTCCGAAGGTTCTCGCGACACGGGCGGGCGGCCACCGTGGTACGACCTGCGCAGCCTGATCCGTGCCAGTGTCACCGGAAACGCTGCGGCCGAAGCCGGGGTGAGCGCCGAGATGGAGGTCAAGAGCTTCACCGACAACCCGGACGGCACCCGGGTGCCCAGCGAGATGGAGTTCGCGCTGGGCGCCGAGGGCTCGGCCACCGCGGGCATCGTGCACGCGATCCCAATCCTGTCGGGCATGATGGGGCAGCTCCCGTCGTTCGAGACCGGGGGTGGGGTCAAGGTCGTCTGGCAGGTGTCCGGCAGCCCGGACGACGAACAGGGGGTCTTCAGCGAGCCCAGCGTTCACCTGATCGGCAAGACGGGCGCGGGTTTCGACCGACTCGAAGGAGCGGGCAGCGAGACGGACATCGAGCTGGGCACCATCGGCCCCGAGACCTTCGCGTCGGTGGAGAATTTCCTGGCCGCCCAGCGCGGTGCGACCTTCCGACGGCGGGCGTCGATCGGCGGGGACTTCGGCCGATCCTATGTCTCGGCCCTGAATCGTCAGGGCACCTTCAACACGATGCTCCCTTCCGAGTATCGCCGCTACGGCTTCCGGGTCGAGGGCTACATCGACGTCACCTGTGCCATCACCAGCGATCAGATCCGCGGTATCTACAACGACGTGATCTCCGGGGCCCAGGAATACGCCGAGGGTGGGCCTGTGCTTCAGTCTCTCCAGAACGACGTCATCGCCCTGCTGACCGGCGGCGAGGTCTCGCCGGCGCTGTCGGGCACCGTTCGCAGCGTCGCCCAGCGGCTCCTGGACTCACTGACCGAACTCGACTTCAGCGGCGTGTTCGGCCTGGGGGCCGCGGCGGGGGCCCAGGCCTCGGAAGGCGCCAAGGTCCGCCTGGAGGGCAACGTGGCCGGCGCGATCACCTATGAGCGGAACCTGCTCGAGGAGCTCGGCGACGGGGCCAGGCCCACTGTGGAGCAGCTCGAGAACCTGATCCGCAACATCGGCACGGCGGGGTCGGCCCTGCTCGACGTGCCGGCCGAGAACGCCTGACCCGCGTTGCGCATCCTGCTCTCCGGGCTCTCCGGATCCCTGGCCCACGCCTCTCGTGTCGTCGCCCTGGGCCGCGCGCTCGCCGAGCGAGGCCACGAGGTGCACCTGGCCGGTGGGCCCGGCTTCCTGGACGACCCGATCCTGGTGTCGTCGGACGAATTCATGCGACACCGGGTCGCCGAGCCCAGCCTGGCCCAGATCATCGGTCAAGGCCAGGGCCCGGGCTGGTTCGATCGTGCTCTGGCCGACGATCGAGCCCTGTTGGAGCGGGTGGCCCCCGACCTGGTGGTGTTCGACAACCGGCGCACTGCAGGGCTCGCTGCGAGGCTCGCCGGTGTGCGCACCCTGAGCCTGACCAACGCCCCCTTGCTCGGTCCGCACCTGGGGTGGTCGCCGAGCGTCGAGAGCTTCCTGGGTCTGTTGGGCCCCGTGCTGGGTCTGGACCCGGAGCGGCTGCGCCAGAACCCGAGCCTGGCCGGCCGGGCGCCCCACGAGCCCGTGCCCCTGCAGCAGGCGCTCGTGCCTCCGGCGCTGCGGGCCGGGCTGGAGCGGGCCGGCCTGCCGGTCCCACCGGCGCTGCACCACCTGTCCCTCGGCGACGTCACCGCGGTCTGCGACCACCCGGCGCTCCACCCTCTCCAGGACCCCCCGCCCGGGGTCGAGCCGGTGGGGCCGGTCCTGCCGTGCCTCCGGGTCGGGCTGCCGCGTTGGTGGGACACGCTCTCCCCGGATCGCCCGGTGGTGCTGGTGAGCTTTGGTTCCACCGGCACGCTGACCGCTCGGGATGCCGTGCTGCAGGCCCTGTGCGCGCTGGACGTCCAGGTGCTCGCCACGGGCCTCGCGCCCGATCAGGCCCCCTCTGGCGTCCGGGCCGCGTCCTGGCTGCCCGGCGCCGAGGCCGCTGCCCGAGCGGACCTGGTGGTGTGTCATGGCGGCAGCGGCACCATCTACCAAGCCCTGGCCGCCGGCACACCCGTGGTCTGCCTGCCGGGCCACCTGGAGCAGGCCCTGAACAGCCTCGCGGCGGCCCGGGTGGGCGTCGGCGTCACCGTCGCCGCGCGGGTGGCAGTCGGTGCGCCGGACGAGCTCAGCGCCATGTTGGCGCGTGCCCTGGACAACCAGACCCTGCAAGAGCGGGCCCAGGCCCTCTCGGCCCAGCTGGATCCGGCCGCGGCGGTGGACCGTTGTGTCGCGCTGGGTCTGGGCTGCTAGAAAATCTCCACCTCGTTCACCACCAACCCCAACCCATCGATCGTCGTATAGCGCAAAATCCCCTCCGCGAACGCGATCCCGCCACCGAAGTCAGTGCCCACCCCCTCGACGAGATCCGTGCTCGAGATCTCACCATCCCGCGTTCGTCCCAACCGAACGGCCCAACCATCGCCCTCCCGGCCGACCCAAGCCACGAACGCACCGTCGCTGGACAGCGCCACCTGGGCGACCTGTTCCCGAGCCAGGAAGGGCACGTCGTCCACCACCACGTGCCACGATCGGTCCCCAGTCTCCTCTGGGGTCCGGCCCAGCCACGCCAGGTGCTCGCCGTCGGCGCTCCAGACAAGCGGCAGGTCTCCGACGCCCCCTTGGGGCCGGCCGGGCTTGCCGTCTCGGTAGACCCGCAGGACGCCGTCGTCCTGGGCCCACCAGGCCACGTGCTGACCGCTGGGGTCGAACTGGGGCCCCGGGTGTCCGACCCGCTCGTGCTGGACACCCGAGACGCCATCCACCCGCACGTCCCAGCGTCCCTCGACCTGCTGGGGCAGGGCCCAGCGGTCCCCGCGAGGCGCATGGACTGGGCTGCCCAGGTCGGCGAACGGTCCGTCGTCGACGCCGTTCCGCACCGACCAGAAGCCGTCGCTGCGCTGCACCACCAGGGTCAAGACGTCGCCGCTGGCGCTGAAGGCCGCGGCGATCGGGGTGCCGCTCAGAGGGGTGGCGTGCCCGTCGCGCACCAGGACCTGACCCTCTGTCCCCTGGGCGGCAAAGGCCAGGTGCCCGCCACTCGGCGACAGCACGGGCGGCCCGACGTCGGCCCAGGTCCCGACCGCCTCGCCGTCGAGCAGCACTTGCCAGCCACCGTCGACCTGGCCCTGCCAGGCGAGGTGTTCACCGTCCGTGCTCACCGCGATGCCGACCTTGCCCAGCGCCGCGAAGGCCGCTGTCGCCTGCCCCGCCACGACCACCCGCCAGCCCTGGCCCGATCGCTCGCCCCAGGCGACCCGCTGTCCCCCAGACAGGAGCACCGGCGTGCCGTCCAGCACGCCCCCCAGGCCACTGGCCACCGGGCGCCCGTCGTGGATCACCTCCCAGGACCCGTCCGTTTGGGTCCGGACCCGGGCGTGGTGCGCCAGGTCGGGGGTCAGGACCAGGCTGGCGTTGAGCTCGCTGCGGGGCACGAGCAGCTTGGAGCGGACGGGCACCAGCAGCGGTTGGCGCACGGGAGCTGGAGGGGACACGGGCACCTCATGGGCTTCGGAACCACAGGCGGTCAGGGCCAGCCCGAGCAGGGGAGAAGTGAGCGACAACGCGGGGACTCCGGGCGGCGAGCTTAGCCTGCCGACCACACCGCCCAGCGCGAGGATAGCGGGTGCTGGACCCCTGCCCGGCCACTGGGAATGGACCTCGACCAGCTGCTCATCGATCGGTTCGGATTTCCGGCGTTCCGCCCGGGGCAGCGCGAGGCGATCACTTCGCTCCTGGCGGGCGAGGACCTGCTGTGCATCCAGCCCACGGGCCACGGCAAGTCCCTGATCTACCAGGTCTCGTCGGTGGTCCTGGGCGGGGTGACGCTGGTGATCTCCCCGCTGCTGGCCCTGATGCGGGACCAGCTGGACCACCTGGAGCGGCGCTTTGGCATCCCGGCCGCGAGCATCAACAGCGACCAGGACGACGCCGAGAACGAGCGGGCGCGGGCGCTGGCTGCGAGCGGGCACATCCAGATCCTCTTCGTGGCACCCGAGCAGCTGGACAACGTCGAGCGGCTCGCTTTCCTCACGTCCCTGGACCTGCGGCTCGTGGTGGTCGACGAGGCCCACTGCATCTCCACCTGGGGCCATGACTTTCGGCCAGCCTATCGGGAGATCGCTCGCCTGGTGGCCGCGGTCCGCGAGAGCGACGCGGTGCGGGTGTTGGGGCTGACGGCGACGGCCGACAGTCGAACCGAGGAAGACATCCGGGGTCAGCTCGCGCCGATCCGGGTCATGCGTCGGTCGATGGACCGCCCCAACCTGGCCCTGGCGACCCACCGCGTCCACGGCATGGGCGAGAAGCTCGCCTGGCTCCACGACCGGCTGGGCCGGTGGGAGGGGGTGAGCCTGCTGTACTGCGCGACCCGGGACAACACGGAGATGGTGGCCGAGTACCTGGCCGAGCGGGGGCACCGGGTGGCCGCCTACCACGCCGGACTGCCGCCGGATCGCAAGCGCACGCTCCAGGCGGCCTTCCTGGACGGCCAGTACGCGGCCATCGCGGCCACCAACGCCCTGGGCATGGGCATCGACAAGTCAGACCTGAGGGCGGTCGTGCACGTGGACGTGCCGGGCTCGATCACGGCTTGCTACCAGGAGGTGGGCCGCGCCGGACGCGATGGCCTGCCAGCCCGAGGCGAGCTCCTGTGGGACCCCGACGACCGCCGGATCCAGGAGTACTTCATCCACTCCGCTCGGCCGAGCCGCGGGGACTTCGAGAAGCTCCAGGGACTGATCGACCAGGAGCCGCGGCGGCTGACGGACCTGAAGCGCCTGAGCGGCCTGCACCCCACCCGGGTCACGGTCGTGGTGGCCGAGCTGGTCGAGCAGGGCTTCGTGGTCAAGGAGGCCCGCAAGCGGACCCAGTACTACGTGGGCACGGGCCGGCCCGGCGCCCCCGAGCTGACGCGCTACGAGCGCCAGGAACAGGTCCGACGAGAAGGCCTGGCCCGCATGATGGCCTACGCCGATGGGCAGACCGGCTGCCTGATGCAGACCCTGCGCCAGTGCCTGGGCGACGACCACGCCGACACCTGCGGGCGGTGCGGCGGCTGTCTCGGCGTCCCGCCCGAGCCCCTCGACGGCGCCCAGGCCAGCGCCTGGCTCGCCGAGCGGCCTGTCGCCCTGGCCGGGTACCGCCGGGACATGGCGGCGGGCCGGGCGCTGTTCGACAGCAGCCGGCGGTCGCCGGCCTTTCGGGCCTTCATGGGCGGGCGGACCCAGGGCCGGTCGGATCCCGCGGTGCTCGAGCGCCTGGTCGCGGTCGCCAGGACCCTGGGGGACTTCGTCGCGGTCGTGCCCTTGCCCACGGGCAGCTGGGCGGCAGGCCCCCAGGTCGCCGATCACCTGGCCCGGGCCCTGGGCATCCCGGTGGCCTCGGTGCTGGCTTGGGGTGCGCAGCCCGAGGCCCGGCAGGGCACCCTGCTCAACAACGACCAGCGCCGGGCCAACGTCGCCGGCCGCATGGTGGCCGAGCACCCCCCGGACGGCGACCTGTTGTTGCTCGACGACTACGCCGGCTCCAGCGCCACCCTGCGCGAGGCGGCCCGGGCTCTGAAGGCCGTGGGTCACCAGGGGGCGCGGATCCCGCTCACCGTCGCCCGGGTGCGCTGGCGGCTGGGCAGGCCAGGCATCGTCTGACCGCCTCCAGAAGCCAACACGGGCGCCCGAGCCCGGTGGTACCTTGATCGCTGGCAACCGGGGGCTCTCACTGTCTCCTCTCCTTCTGCTGATCGGTGGCCTGGCCCAGGCCGCCGACCTGATCGTCGATGGCACCACGCTGACGCTGGACGGCAGCCACAGCTACGCCCAGGTCCAGGTCATCAACGGCGGCCGGCTGACCGTGACCCCCTACGACGGCACGGGCACCACCGGCACCCTGACCCTGATCGCCGAGCAGATCGAGGTCGACGCCAGCTCGGCGATCATCGCCGACAGCGCGGGCTACCGGGGTCAGGCCAATGCCGACGGGGAAGGCCCAGGCGGGGGCCAGGGCGGCAGCTGCTGCACCGACGCCGGCGGTGGCGGGGGCCACGGCGGTGCGGGCGGCACCGGCCTCGGCGACGGCTGCAGCGGGAGCCAGGGCAGCGGCGGTGCAGCCTACGCGGACCTGACCGCCGTGGACATCGACATGGGCTCCGGCGGCGGGGCCGCTGGGACCGCCGATGGCGACGACGGGGGCACGGGTGGCACCGGCGGTGGGGCCATCTGGCTCGAGGCCGAGGTCATCCTGCTGGACGGCGAGCTCACCGCCCTGGGCGGCAGTGGTTCCACCACCAACGGCGACGCGATGGGCGGCGGCGCGGGCGGTGGGGTCCTGGTGTTCGCCAACGAGCTCTACTGCGGCGGCACGATCCGCGTGAGCGGCGGCGGTGGTGGCATCAGCGACGACGGCGGCGGCGGCGGCGCCGGCGGTGTGGTCAAGCAATTCTACGACGGCTACGGCCTGGCCTGCACCGTCGAGCTCGACGGCGGGGCCGGGGGCTGCAGCGGTGCCGACGGCAGCTCGGGCAGCGACACCTTTGACGCCCAGGACTGGGACGGCGACGGGGTCCTGGCGTCGGACGGCGACTGCGATCCCCTGGACGGCACGGTCACCACCGGCACCACGGAGACCTGCAACGGGTCCGACGACGACTGCGACGGCGTGGTCGACGAAGGGGTGACGGGCAGCACCACCTGGTACGCCGACGCCGACGGAGACGGCCACGGAGACCCGGGGGTCTCGTCGACCAGCTGCTCCGAGCCGTCCGGCTACGTGACCTCGGCCGACGACTGCGACGACACGAATCCCTTCGTCAGCCCCAGCAGCGAGGAGACCTGCGACGGCAGCCTGGACGAGGACTGCGACGGCACCGTGGACGAGGCCGGCGCAGACGGGGGCACGGCCTATTACACCGACGCCGATGGGGATGGCTTCGGCGATCCCGCCACCGAGGTCACCTCGTGCGGCGCGAGCTCGGGCCTGACCAGCCAGGGCGGGGACTGCGACGACGGGGATCCGCTCATTCACCCCAGTGCCGCCGAGAGCTGCGATGGGGTCGACAACGACTGTGACGGGGAAACAGACCCCTCCACCTCGTCAGACGCCGCCACGTGGTACGCCGACGCCGACCTCGACGGCTACGGAGACCCTGGGGTCAGCGAGCGGAGCTGCAGCGCCCCCAGCGGCTACGTCAACAACCACAACGACTGCGACGACACCGACAGCAGCGTCGTGCCCGGGGCCGACGAGTACTGCGACGGCATCGACAACGACTGCGACGGCGACACCGATCCCGACACCAGCCTGGACGCGCCGACCTGGTACCTGGACGGCGACGGCGACGGCTACGGCGATCCGGGCAACAACAAGACCGCCTGTTCCCAGCCGTCCGGTCGGGTGGCCGACAACAGCGACTGCGACGACGCCAACCCCGCGGTGAACCAGGCCGCCGACGAGCTCTGTGACGGCATCGACAACGACTGCGACACGCGGATCGACCCCGACGACAGCGTGGACGCCCAGTCCTGGCACCTGGACGACGACGGCGACGGCTTCGGGGACATGGTCGCCACGGTCCAGGCCTGCACCCTTCCGTCGGGCGCCAGCAGCGACAACACCGACTGCGACGACAGCGACGCAGCGGTGAATCCGGACGGCGTGGAGACCTGCAACGGCATCGACGACGACTGCGACACCATCGTCGACCCCGACGACAGCGTGGGTGCGCCGAGCTGGTTCCCCGACGCCGACGACGACGGCTACGGAGACGTGGTCGCCCTGGGCACGTCGTGTGTCCAGCCCGAGGGCACCTCCGCCGACCCCACGGACTGCGACGACACGGACCCCTCGGTGAACCCCGAGGCGGTGGAGATCTGGTACGACAGCATCGACCAGGACTGCGACGGCAATGACACCGACCAGGACGGCGACGGCTTCGACTGGGACGGCCTGCCCGACGGCCAGGACTGCGACGACCAGGCCACCGACGTGCACCCCGACGCCGACGAGATCTACTACGACGGCACCGACCAGGACTGCGACGGCGAGAGCGACTACGACGCCGACCAGGACGGCTGGGACTCGGAGAGCTGGGGCGGCGAGGACTGTGACGACGCCGACCCGGACACCTGGCCGGGGGCGCCGGACGAACCGGGCGATGGCGTCATCCACGACTGCGACGGGTCCGACGAGTACGACGCCGACGGCGACGGCTTCGACGCCCAGGACTGGGGCGGCGAGGACTGCGACGACGCGCGGTCCGACGTGTACCCCGGGGCCGAGGAGGTCTGGTACGACGGCGTCGACCAGGACTGCGACGGCGTCGACGACGACCAGGACGGCGACGGCTGGGAGGTCGCCCTGGACTGCGACGACACCGACGCCAGCGTCTTCCCCGAGTCCGAGGGCCTGGACGCGGACTGTCAGCCCCTCGACGAGAACTGGTGGGCCTATCTCCGGGACGACGAAGGCTGCGGCTGTGCCGGAGCGCCGGCCGGAGCGGGCCCGGTGTGGCTGGCCTTGCTCGGCTTGGTGGGACTCCGGAGACGACCGTGAAGCTCGGTCGAGGAGCCTGCCTGTGACCCTGATCCCGCTCCTGCTCGCCTGCACAGGGGGCACGCCCTCGACCGACTCGGCCACCGACTCCGCCCCGATCGAGCCCTGGTGCGCCAGCCACGACGGCGACGAGTTCGGAACCCTGGTGGGTTGCTACGGCCTGCTCGACACGGTCGCCGGCACCGGCGAGATCGGCACCAAGGGCTACAACGGCTGGGACGACAGCTTCGAGGGTGGATCGGCGCTGGAAGCCGAGCTGTCCCGGCCTCACATGACCATGGCCGACGCCCAGGGCAACCTGTACATCGCCGACAAGGACGCGCACGCGGTGCGCAAGGTCGACACCGCGGGCATCATCACCACGGTCGCCGGCACCGGGGTCGCAGGGGACGACGGCGACGATCCCGGCCAGGGGGACGAGCGGCGGCTGAGCTCTCCCAACGGCCTGTGGGCCGGCGCCGACGGCACGGTCTGGATCCACGACATGGGCAACTCAAAGGTGCGCAAGCTCACGCCCGACGGGGAGCTGACCACGCTGTTCGAGACCGGTGGCTCCAGCACCGGCCGGGGGCTGTGGGTGGCCGACGACGAGTCCCTTGCCTACGTCTCCTGCGGCTCGACCCTGCGATCCTGGACGCCCGACGACGGCGTCCAGACCCATGCATCGGGCTTCTCGTCCCTGGGCAGCGTGGTCGTCGACGCCGACGGCCTGGCAGTGGCCGCGGACCGGGGCGGCCACGACGTCACCCGGGTGCACGCGGACGGCTCGACCGAGGTCATCGCCGGCACCGGCGGCACCACCGGCGGCGGCGACGGTCAGGCGGCCCTGGACACCGGACTGTCCGAAGTCCGCGGCCTCTGGTTCCATCCCCTGGGTGGCTACTTCCTGGCCACCCACAGCGGCGGCCAGATCTGGTACGTCGACACCGACGGCATCATCCACCTCTTCATCGACGGCGACCAGGACCACAGCCACAGCGGCGACGGCGAGCGCTTCGACACGCCGGGCAAGAAGATCAGCGAGCCCCGGGCCATCACCATGGACGCCCTGGGTCAGCTGATCATCACCGAGAACGACGCCGGCTTCATTCGCGTGGTGGCCCGGGCGGAGTGACCCCCGCCGATCACAGGCCCTGGCCGAACACCAGGTAGGCCGCGCCGGCGTCGTTGCCGGCGTCGCTCTGGCCCGTGGCACCGACCACCAGGTCGTCCTTGGCGTCGCCGTCCAGGTCGTCGGCCGCCCACAGGCTCGTGCCCGCCCCTTCTCCCCCGACGCGGCCTGCCAGCGCCAGCCCCGCATCGCCCACGTCCCCGATCGGATCACCGCCGATCAGCGGCCCATAGAAGACCCAGGTCATGCCTGCGTCGCCGTGGCCGTCGTGGGTGACCCCGGGACCCCCAAGGACAAGGTCCAGCACCCCGTCCCCGTCGAAGTCCCCGGCGTGGCCCGAGGCGCCGGTCTGGGTCTTGTTGTGGGGGCCCAGGATGCGCAGATCGGCGTCGGCCAGTCCGTTGGATCCCCCCAAGGGACCCCTCAGCACATAGGCGGCGCCAGTACCGTCCGCCCCGTCGACCTTGAGCTCGGGTGCGCCGACCAAGATGTCGTCGTAGCCGTCGTCGTCCAGATCGCCCAGGGCGGCCAGGTGGCTCCCGGCCTCGCTGCCGTCGGCTTCGCCCCGGAGCACGGCGTCGGCCTGGGTGATCCGCACCACACCCGGGGCCAGCCGAGCGCCGGACAGCACATAGGCGGCCCCGGCGTTGCTGCCGGCGGTGTCCTCGCGGCTGGCGCCCAGCACCACGTCGTCCTTGCCGTCTCCGTCCAGATCCCCGGCACCCGCCACGGCCGCGCCCAGCCAGTCCCGGTCCGTTGCGGCCTCGAAGGTCGTGTCCGCGTCCACCGGACGCGCATCGCGGGAGACCGGGCCCAGCCACAGCCAGACCTCACCCGCCTCGATCTCGGCGCCGGCATTGGGTGTGCCCACCAACAGGTCCGGCACGTCGTCGCCGTTCACGTCGGCCCAGCCGACCGACGTTCCCAGCTCGTCGTTGTAGGCAGCCCCGATGATGCGGCC
The DNA here is from genome assembly GCA_964519895.1 of uncultured Enterobacterales bacterium. Classification (GTDB taxonomy): domain Bacteria; phylum Myxococcota_A; class UBA796; order UBA796; family CAJQPC01; genus CAYFPX01. Next base: position 38,960 of record CAZFLE010000024.1, read on the forward strand.
GTCCGCGTCGCCCAGGGACGCCCGGCCCTCGGGCACGCCGGACCACCAGTACACCGCGCCGTTGCCCGAGATGCCGCCCTGGCCGCTGCGCGGTGCGGACACCACCAGGTCGTCGTGGCCGTCCTGGTCCAGGTCGCCTGGCAGGAGCACGGCGCTGCCCGCGTAGTCCGCCATGGACTCGCCATAGAGCCGGCTGGACAGGTCGTCCAGGGCCAGGTCGGCCGTGACGGGACCCAGCACCAGGTAAGCGCCACCGGTGTGGTCGGCGCCGTCTGTGTTCAGGGAGCTCGCGCCTAACAGCAGGTCCGGCCAGCCGTCCCCGTCCACGTCGGACCCTGCCACGGCGCTGCCGAGCTCGTCGTTGGTGGACTCCCCGGTCACCACCAGGTCCCCGTCCCCCAGCAGCCGCTCGCCGACCGCCCGGCAAGCCGCCGCTTGGCCATCGCAGTCATTGTCCAGCCCGTCGTCGCAGATCTCCGGCGCCTGGGGATGGATCGAGGGGTCCTCGTCGTCACAGTCCCCGTCGACCTCGGACCGACCGTCGCCGTCGTCGTCGTGGTTCACGGTGCCGTCGTCGATGGTGCCGTCGCAGTCGTCGTCCACGCCATCGGGCAGCTCCTCGGCGTCCGGGTGCACGCTGTCGTCCCCGTCGTCGCAGTCCCCGTCGGTCTCGCTCCAGCCGTCGCCGTCGTCGTCGTAGTCCACGGTGCCGTTGTCGGTCCGACCGTCGCAATCGTCGTCCAGAGGTGGCCGTCACCGTCCCAGTCGTCGCCGAATTCGTCCACGCAGGCGCAGAGCAGCAGCAGGGGGAGCAGCATCCTCACCTTGGCCCCATCGGCCCCGGAGAGGGGCGGCTTGAGCAGGGGCCCGACGCTACTCGATCGTCATCGAGATGTGGTCGACGTCGACGGTGCTCTCGCTGCCCGCCTGGACGGTCAGGCGGGTGTGGAAGACCGGCCGAGCGCCGCCAGAGGGCGCCGTGGCGGACACGGTGGTCTGCTGCCAGCTGGTCGTGAGCGGCACCGTGCTCGTGTCCGACTGGAGCGGCTTGGTCCACATCTGCTGGTCCCGGAAGTCCAGGGTCAGCCTGGCCTGGTCGGCCTCGCTGCCGCCGCGCAGCCACAGCGTGACCGTGACCTGTTGACCGTCGACGGCCGGGTTGGGCTGGTGGACCTCGGCGTCCTGGGTGAGCTGCAGGAAGAACCCCCCGTCGTGGGCTCGGCCGGCGTCCTGGATCCGGGCGACGCCGTCGTCGGTGTAGTACCGCCACCCGTACCCCCCAAAGGGTGCCGAGAGCTCGAAGCTGCCGTTGGCCACGTCGCCGTCGGCGCCGAAACCGCTCATCACGTCCTGGATCCCCGGGGTCCAGCCCAGGGTCTCTTCCAGATGACGGGCCAGGGTCGCGGCCATGCCGCCGTGGTCCGACTCGCAGCCGTGCCACTGCTCGAAGACCCAGGGAAAGGTCGCGACCGACAGGTTCGCGTCCCCGCGCTCGGCCGCCACTTCGTCGGTGTAGTTCGCGGTCTCGTCGTAGTCCCAGCCCCAGGCGTTGTAGAGCACGATGTGGGCGTCGGGGTGCACTGCCCTCAGGTCGTCGAGCAGGGCGTGGTAGTCGGCTCGGATCGTGGCCTCGGCGCGGCCCACGTCGTTGGCCCCCAGGTTGACCACGACCAGGTCCGCCGGGTTCGACGCGAAGTCCCAGGTGTCGTCGGCCGCGTCGTAGTCCACCCGGGTGAACCGGTCGTGGACCTGGGCGATGCGGGAGCCGGACCACGAGATGTTCTGGACCTCGGCGTCGAAGAGGCGGCCGATGATGCCGGCGTAGCCGAAGTGGTGCCCGTCCCGATCGACGCCGCCGCGGTTCTGCTCGGACTCGAGGGAGTAGCCGGCCAGGTTGGAGTCCCCGTAGAACTCGATGCGGCGAGCGGGGCGGGACGGAGGCTCGGTCAGGCCGCTGCCAAAGACCACGACTCCCGTCAGGGTGCCGGCGCTGCCGTAGTTGGTCTCCTTGACCCACTCCAGGGTGTGCTCGCCGTCGTCCAGGTCCCGGGCCAGCACGTGCAGGGCCAGGCCAGGCTCGAGCTCCTGCTTGACCGAGCCCAGGTGGTCGTCGTCCACCACCGCACGCAGGCTCTCGGAGCGCGACCCGGTGTCGAAGAGCACGCCCACTCCGGTGCCCCGGAAGCCCACCTGGAGCGCGGAGCCCTGCCAGCCACAGCGGGGTGCGGCCGGATCGGTCAGGTCCCAGCGGCCGACCCGCTGCATCGCCGGATCGTCGGCGGGCACCAGGGTGGCGGTCGGGTCGACGAAGGCCAGGTCGTCCACCACCAGCTCGATCAGCGGGTCGGCTTCCAGGCCCAGGATCAGGCGGGCGTCGCCGGACGGAGGGCTGAAGTCGCCGGCGAGCTCGGTCCAGTCGGCCCCGACTGTCGCGGTGGCCACCGTGACCGATGGCTGTCCGGCCTCGGTGAGGGTCAGCGCGACCTGGGCCGCGTCGGGACCGACCACACGGACCCACGCCGCGGCGCCATAGGGCCGGTCCGGCTCGACCCAGGGCCGGACGTCCTGGGTCAGGATCACGCCGTCCTGGGCCCGCGCGGGTACACCCAGGGCGTGGGCGCCGCTGTGGGGGTCTTCGGTCGTCACCGCGCCGTCGGTGCGCCAGCCGGTCGCGTCCCCCGTCTCGAAGCCCGGGTTGGTGAGCACGTTCCAGCCCGCCGGGTCCCGCGGGGTCGTGGCTGGGGTCCCGCTGTCCTGGGTGTGCCCGGGGCCGCCGGTGTCGGTCTCGGCCGTGGCGGTGTCGGTCTGGTCGGTCGCCGTGTCGGAGGGGGGCGGGGGGGTGCCGGAGTCGGTGGCCGGGGTTTCGGTGCCGGAACAGGCGAGCCAGGCGAGGGCCAGGATGTGCATGGACCCTTCGTACCCCGGCCCCGGGCCTGTCGTCGGGCTATCGGGGAGCCCGATGGCGATGATGGACCGGCTCCGCAGCTTCCGGCAGGGTCTGGGGGTGTTCCGCCCTCGGCTCTGGCCCACCCTCGGGGCCGGCTTCGTGGTGGTGACAGCCCTGGGGCTCTGTCAGTGGCAGGTCCGCCGGGACGGAGAGCGCAACCAGTACCTGGACGCCGCGCGGAAGGCCTGGGACCTCCCCCGGGTCGACGAGGCCGCGCTCGCCGCACCCGACCAGGTCTGGTTCCGGGACGTCACCCTGACCGGGGCCTACACCCCCCGGGTCATGCTCGAGGGCGGGCGACGGGTCGACGGCGCCGTGGGCTATGGCGTGCTCCAGGTCTTCGAGACCGCCGGCGGGCGCCAGCTGCTGGTGAACCGCGGGGACCTGCGCCGGGCCGATCGGGACAAGGGTCTGGCCGCCCTGGACCACGGGGCTCCGACGACCCTGCGGGGCCAGCTACGCCCGCTCCCGGCAGGGGGCGACAACCCGCCTGTCGAGTCCGCTGACCTCCCGCCGATCTGGGGCCAGCGAAACGTCGGCGCGATCCACGCCTGGGCGGGCGGGCTGGAACCGGGGCTCTGGATCTGGGCGGGCGAGCGGCTGGCCCCGGGCGAAGAGCCCACGCCGGACCCCCTCCTCGCCACCGGCTACGGGCCCGCGGTCCGCGACAACACGAGCCTGCACTACGCCAAGCAGTGGTTCGCCCTGGCGCTCATCATCGGAGCCCTGTGGGGCTGGGCGTCGTTTGAGGCGAACCAACGCCGCTGAGCGGCTGACATCGTCCTGACCCGGCGTCATCGCCGGTCACGCCCGGTCACCCGATCTCTCCCGACCGAAGCCGCGTCCCGGGGCCCACACCCAGGGACCGTCTCACACGGGAGAGCACCATGACCATCCTCCTCACCTTGTCCGCGAGCGCCCTGGCCGGTGACGCCAAGATCGTCGGTGGCACCGAAGCCGGCAGCGCCTGGCCCGAGGTGGCGGCGCTCCTCCAGGGTGGAGAGGCCGTCTGCACCGGGGTGCTGATCGCGCCCGACGTGGTGCTGTCGGCCGGCCACTGCGGTAAGCGCATCGACCAGGTGCACCTGAAGGCCGAGAGCCTGAGCGGGCCAGGGGAGACCCTGGGGGTTCGCGAAGTCGTGCGCTATCCCCAGCACTACACGACCTATGACCTGGAGGTGTTGCTCCTGGACCGCGAGTCCAGCGTGACCCCGGCGACCATCGCCCAGGACTGTGTGCTCGACGAGCTCGTCGATGGCGCCAGTGCCACCATCGTGGGCTACGGCGCGGTGGACAAGCGCGGCAGTGAGTACGTGGACGAGCTCCTGCACGCCCAGGTCCAGGTCACCGATCCGGACTGCCAGGCGACGGAGCGAGGCTGCATGGAAGAGGTCAGCCCCGGCGGCGAACTCGGCGCGGGCGGTGACGGCACCGACACCTGCTACGGCGACTCCGGCGGCCCGATCTTCCTGAACACCGGCGACGGAGATTTCCTGGTGGGCATCACCTCCCGGGGCTGGGACGACGTGACAGTCGACTGCGGTCAGGGGGGCATCTACGTGCGCCCCGACGCGGTCTTGTCCTGGCTCGAGGAGGCGGGCGGCTGGGACCTCGCCCAGCCCGACTGCGGCTCCGGCGGCACCGCTGCAGAGCCCACCGAGGACGGGCCGCTGCCGGTCGGCGGGTGCGCGGTGACCCCCGCGTCCCCCTGGGCACTCGGCTTCCTGATGCCGCTGGTGCTGTGGGGCCGTCGACGTTCTTGACGATTGCGCAGGCCAGCCGGATTAGGTGCGCCCCATGCCCCCGTTGCACCCCTTCCGGTTGGTCTGCGTCTCGACGCTCCTGTTCGCCTTTGCTGCAGAGCCCGCCTACGCCCAGTGAACGATGTGAAGCGACAGCAGCCTGCCGGTCGGCAGGTCCGTGTATGACGGTGGCATGACGCCCGGACAGGCCCGGGCGGTGGTCAACGCGTGGGGCATCGCGGGTCCTCGCGGTACAGCGGGACTGGCATCGGCCCGCCTGACCCTGGGGCTGCGGCCCGGACTCACGACGACCCTGGCCCTGGCTGGGCAGCACTGGTACGACAGCGAACGGTCGCTCCGGGACGCCCAGCTCAGCGTCACCTGGAAGGGCCTGGATCAACCGACCCAGGCGCTGCGCATCCACGGCGGGCTGACCCTGCCGACTGGGGCGACCGGTGAGACCACCGCCTTCACGCCCTGGTCCACCGGCAGCGTCGATCCCTGGGCATCGGTCGACTACTACCGGGGCAGCAGCTGGCTCGTCGGGGGCGCCTTCACGCACCGCCAGCCGCTCTACGCTGGCACAGACGGGTACCGCAACGGCGGCAAGACCAACCTGGACCTGTCCGTCGCCCGCCGGAACCGCTGGGGGGTGGCCGCCGGGCGGCTGGCGTTCATGCGCTCCGGGGCCGGCCAGGGCCGCGCCAGCGGCGAGGCTTTCACCGAGGTCGATCTGGCGCTGAGCTGGCTCCACGAGATCGACGACCAGTGGGCCGTGACGGGCCACCTGCGGGTGCCGCTCTACTACAACGCCCTGGGCACGCCGCTGCCCTACCGGGTGGCGGTGGGGCTCTCCGTCGCCCGTGTCACGGCCCGCCCCGCAGTGCTCGAGACCCAGGAACACCACCACGGCGACGGCCACAAGCACTGATCGCGTCCAACCGTGGGGCGTCGGGGATCAGGCGTCGAGTCGCGCCTTGGCGCGCATTCGCCCGTAGACCCGTCGATAGGGGCCCTCCTGGGCGATCAGCGTGCCGTGCTGGCCCCACTGCGCCAGCCTGCCGTCCTCGAGCACGGCGACCGCGCTGGCGCGCTCGATCGTGCCCGGGCGATGGGTCACCACCAGGGTCGTCAGCTCGGGCAGCGCCGCGCCCAGGCCATCCCAGAAGGCCGCCTCGGTGTCCGCGTCCAGGGCCGCCGTCGCGTCGTCCAGTACCAGCACGCCCGGGCGCCCTGCCAGGGCGCGGGCCAGCGCGACCCTCTGGCGTTGACCCCCCGACAGGGTGACGCCGCGCTCCCCGACCACGGTGTCCAGGCCGTCCGGCAGCTGCGGCAGATCCTGGGTCAGCCGGGCCAGTGCCACGGCGCGTTCCACGTCGGCGTCGGCCAGTGCCCGGCCCAGGGTCACGTTGTCCCGCACCGTGGTGGACAACAGGACCGGGTCCTGGGGCACATAGGCGATCAGCCGGGCCAGGGCGGCCGGGTCCAGGTCCTCCCAGGGCACGCCCCCCAGGGCGACCGCGCCGGGCGTGCGCGGCAGCTGGCCCAGCAGGCCGCGGAGCAGCGTGGTCTTGCCGGAGCCGACCTCGCCGACCACGGCCACGACCGCGCCTGGCGACACCTGGAGCGTTGCATCGGCCAGCAGGGTGGCGCCGTCCGGTGCCTGGACGCTCATCTGGTCGAGCCGGATCGAGGCCTCTCCGGGCGGCCGCGGGTGCGTCGGCAGGACCAGACGCGGCAGGTCCACGACCTCTTGGAGCCGCGCCAGCGCCACACCGGCTTGCTGGTAGCGGGACAGGAAGATGCCGGTGTCGAACATCGGCCAGACCAGGGTCATCGTGAGGCCTTCGAACGTGACCAGCTGGCCCAGGGTGATGGTGCCGTCGAGCACGCCCTTGCCGCCGGCGAGCAACAGCGCGACCACGGCGAGCTGCCAGCCGTAGCCGAACATCAGGTAGACCACGTGCTGGACCATCGCGGTCTTGATCTCGGCGCTGCGCTGGGCTTCGGCGGCGGCGTGGAAGCGCTCGGCGGCCGCGTCCTCGAGCTGGTTCGCCTGGAGCACCCTCACCGCCGCGAACAGGGTCGCGAGCTGGTCATTGATCCCGGAGATCGCGGCCTGGACCTGGGCGTAGCGCTTGCCCAGGGTGCCTTGGATGCGCGACTGCACCACGATCAGGATCGGCAGGGGGAACACCACCATCACCGTCAACAGCGGCGCCATCGACACCATGGCGACCAGACAGGCGCAGACGATCAGCGCCGCTTCGAAGGCGCGGAAGATGCCCGAGCACAGGAACCAGACCGTCTTGTCGCCGGCGTCGTCGGTCAGGCGTGTGACCAGATCGCCCACCCGCCACCGGCCGAGCACCACCGGCGAGACGTCGCTCAGGTGGTGGAAAAGGCGGGCCCGGAGGCGGTAGCCGATCCAGGCATTCATGACCGTGCGTCCGCCCTGGAGCACGACGTACAGCGCGGTCTGCCCCAGGCCGACCAGGAGCATCCAGCCCGCGACCTCGACCAGCCGCTCCGGCCTGGCATCGCCCTGGACCTCGTCGACCAGGAACTGCCACAGCCAGGGGAAAGTGGCGACCAGGGTGGCGTTGACGAAGGACAGCCCGACGATCAGCGCGAGCCAGCCTCGGCTGCCGGTCCACACGTGGCTGAACCAGGCCCACACCAGATTGGTCGAGAGCGCCTTCACGCGGCCTCGCCCTCCTGGAGCTGGAGCATGGCGGCGTAGAGGCCCCCCAGCTCGACCAGCTGGGCATGGGTGCCAGACTCCGCCACGCAGCCACGACGGTCCAGCACCACGATGCGATGGCAGTCCCTCACGGTCGCCAGGCGGTGGGCCACGGTCAGGGTCGTGCGGCCCCGCTGCAGCGTCGCGAGCGCCGCCTGGACCCGGGCTTCGGTGGCGGGATCGACGGCCGAGGTGGCCTCGTCGAGCAAGAGCACCGGCGGGTCGTGCACCAGCGCCCGGGCAAAGGTCAGGAGCTGGCGCTCTCCCTTGCTCAGGTTCCTTCCGCCCTCTTCGATCCCGTGATCGAGGCCGAGCCCAATGCCCAACGCGTCGAGCGCCCGCTGGGCCGCCCGGGGCTCGCCCCCCAGGTTGTCCAGCGCCGTGCCCGGCAGCAGCAGCACGTCCTGGAGCACCAGGCCCAGGTGTCGTCGCAGGGCGTCGATGCGCAAGGTGCGCACGTCGACGCTGTCGACCATGACCCGCCCCGCCGTGGGCTCGCGGAAGCGCAGGAGCAGGTTCAGCACGGTGCTCTTGCCCGAGCCCGTGACCCCGACCAGGCCCACGTGCTCGCCGGCTCCGATGCGCAGGTTCAGGCCCTGGAGCACGGGGGCGTCGGCGTCGTAGGCGAAGTGCACGTCTTCGAGGCAGAGCGCGTCATTCAAGCCTGGCCACGGTGCCGCGTCGGGTCCGTCGGTGATCGTGGGCCGGTCCGCTTCGAGCTCGGAGAGGCGGATCGCGGCCGCCCGGGCGCGCTCGAAGGTCGTCAGGTTGAAGCTCAGCCGCATGAGCGGGTTGAACATGAGCCGCAGGTACCCCAGGCCCATGAGCAGGGCCCCCACCGTGAGCTCGCCCCGGGCCACGGCGCTGCTGCCGAAGAACAGGACGGCCGCGGTGCCCAGCACCCGCACCGTGACCACCATGTTGATGTAGTAGACGGGCACCAGGTGGGCGTCCCGCTCGCCGATGCGGATGGCCTGGTTCTGGACGTCGGCGGCGGCACGGGACCACGCGGCCCGCCCCATCAGCTGCAGGGTCGGCATGACCCGGAGCTGCTCGGTGGCAAAGCCCGTCCAGCCGGCGAAGAGCTTGCGCAGCGCCAGGAACTTCGGCGGCGAGACCCGGCGAAACCAGCCGATGAGCAACAGGTAGGGCGGCAGCACGCCGGCGACGAAGGGCAGGAGCTCGGGGGCCTCGTGGCCGAGCACTGCGAGCATGCCCACCAGCAGGAGCAGGTCGGCTGGCACCGCCAGGATGACCTCGGCGAATAGGCTCTTCAGCGCCTCCGTGTCGCCCTGGACACGGGTGATCAGCCGGCCCGAGGTGTGGCGGTCGTGAAAGGCCAGGTCGTGGTGGACCAGGTGCCGGAACAGCCGCTGCTTGAGCCGGAACATCGCACCCTGGGCGGTGATCTCGAGCCCGATCCGGCTCACATAGGTCACGCCCAGGTTGCCCAGCAGCACCGCCAGGTAGAGCAGCGCGGTGGACTGCAGGCCCACCCAGTCGCGGCTGGCGATGTCCAGATCGACCGCCCGGGACACCAGCCAGGGCCCCAGCAGGTTCAGCCCTGTGCCGGCCAGGAGCCCCAGCTGACACGCCGCCAGCAGCCGCAGTTGCGGTCGGAAGAGCGGGGCCAGGCGGAGCAGCGGATTCATCGCGCCGGATCCCTAAGAGGGCTGACGGGCCCTTGACGAACCCGGCTGGGACCGGGCTGTCCCGACCTCCAGAACACTCCCCTGGAGCCCCCATGACCACCCTGCCCGACTGGTTCCTGCGCGAGCCCGCCTCTGCCCCCGGCACGCCGGTGCTCGAAGTCGCTGCCCTGTGGGGCGACTGGCTGCTGGACGTGCGCCACCTGCCGCTGGACGGCACCCTGGCCATCGGAGGCCTGGGTCTTCCGGGTCCCTTGGACCACGCGCTCATCGAGCAGGGCGAGGTCCTGGTGCCTCACGGCTGCGCCGCCCAGGCGTTGATGGCCGGTGCATGGGGCCCCTGGAGCGGTGGCGAGTTGGTGGGCGGCGATCGGGTCGTGATCCGAACCGCGGCCTTCTCATGGCTGATCCGACAGGTGCCCCCCGGCACCCGGCTGCCCGTGGCCCACCAGTCCAGGCGCGAGCCAGGCCTGCTCGCGGCCCTCGCGGTGAATGGCTTCATGGCCGCGATGATCTGGGTGCTGGCCATCACGTCGCCGCCGCCGCCCGAGATCACGGTCGAGGAGCTCGGGGACCACTTCAGCGAGGTCATGCTGCGGCAGCCCGAGCCCGAGCCCGAAGAGGTCGTCGCGGTCCCCAAGTCCGAGCCCGAGGAACAGGTCGAGGGCGCTGCAGCCAAGCGCAAGTCGGGCAAGCGGGGGTCCCGGGACGGAGACCTGAAGCGGGCCCTGGAGCAGCGGCGCAGCGATCGCCAGATCGCCGACGGTGCGGGCTTCATGGACGCCATCAACCGGGACTTCGGCGAGATGTTCTCGGCGACGGGCCTGGGCGGCGGGGTGGTGGACGCCCTGGGCCGCACCAAGGGCCCCCGCGGCAAGCAGTTCGGCACGGGGCTGGCCTGGGACGGCGACGGCCCCGGCGGCGGTGGCACCGCCGAGGGCATGCCTGGTGGCACCGGCACCAAGGGCCGCGGCGGCGACGGCAGCAGCCTGTCCGGCGGCGAGCCCACAGGCCAGAAGCGCTCCGGCAACCTGGCCAAGGGCGGCCAGGTGATCCAGGTCGGCAACATGGACGCCGCCCTCATCGACCAGGTCGTGAAGCAGCACCTGAACCAGTACCGCTACTGCTACCAGCGCGAGCTCCAGCGGAACCACCAGCTCAGCGGCAAGGTCACCTTGAAGTGGATCATCGCCAGCGACGGCTCGGTGTCGTCGGCCAACGTCAAGCGCGAGACGATCGGGAACAGCGCCGTCACCCGCTGCATGCTCAACGTCGCTCGGCGGATGCGGTTCCCGGCGCCCAAGGGCGGCATCGTGATCGTGAGCTACCCCTTCCTGTTCTCCCCGGGGTAGGCACCGCGATCACTCGATGAGCGTGAGGCACGGGCCGTCGTGCAGGACGACCTGGCCCTTGCCTCGGTGCTTGGCCTCGTACAGGGCCTGGTCGGCCTTGTTCAGCAGCACCTCGACGCCGTCGATCTCGGGGTGGACCAGGCAGATTCCGGCGCTGCAGCCCAGGGTGACCTCGCCGGTCGGCGTGCCGGCGCGGATGCGGCCCAGGGAGTCCTGGATCCGGCGTGCGACCTTCAAGGCCGCGGTCTGGTCGGTCGCCGGGAGGACCAGCAGGAACTCGTCGCCCCCGTAGCGGAACGCCAGGTCCGACGTGCGCAGCAGCTCCTGGAGCGCGTCGGCCACGGCCTTCAGGACCCGGTCCCCCCCGGTGTGGCCCATGGCCTCGTTGATGTCCTTGAAGTCGTCCAGGTCCACCAGGATCACGCTGGTCGTCGCGCCGTAGCGCTTGCCCAGGTGGATGGCTTCGAGCAGGCGCTCCTCCAGATCCCGTCGATTCCGCAGGCCGGTGAGGGGGTCTCGGGTGACCTCTTCCTCCAGCCGCCGATTCATCTCCTTGACCGCGGCGTGCAGGGCGCCGAGGGCCCGGATGCGCAGGAAGTCCAGGCGCGGCGTGCGCTCCATGACGTAGCTGGCGCCCATGCCCAGCACGTTGCCGGCGGCCAGGAAGAACATGTTCTGGCCCAGCCCGTCCCGGCTCACAGCGTCGGTGGTCAGGGCCAGGACGAAGTAGGCGATCGCCAGGCCCCAGCCGGTGCCGGTGGCGCTGACAAAGCGCAGCTGGGACAGGTTGTAGCCGTAGACGATGGTGAGCACGAGGCCGGTGAAGGCGACGCTGGTGACCGGGGGCTCGAGCAGGCCGATCAGCGCCAACAGGCCCAGGCCCGACGTCAGCACCAGGCCGAGCATGATCTGCTCCATCCAGCGTGCCAGGCTCGGCAGCCAGCTGCTGGCGAGCAGTGCCACCCCCATCGGGAAGACGATCGCGATGCGCAGAAACCGGATCGAGCCGACGTCGTCGGGGGCCAGCAGCGACTCGAAGCTGCCGAAGAGCGCAAAGAAGGCGAGCCCGACGAACAGCGCCAGCCGGATGAAGGGCAGGGCCAGGCGGCTGCGCTCGGCGCGGAAGGCCTGCTCTTCTTCGGGATCCGAGAAGCGCAGCGTGACCGGACTCACGGCTGTCGTGGGCTGGACTGCGGGCAGGTTCAAGCACCCCTCCTCGTGAGGGGTATCGGCACATGCCCGCCCGCCCGTGAGACAGGGGAAGCCCGTCAGTCGGTCCGCAGGGCCTCGCGACCCCCGGCGTGCCGGGGATCCGCCAGGTCGCGTTCACACCCTCAGGCGAGATCGAAGCGGTCGTTGTCCATGACCTGGGACCACGCGGCGACGAAGTCGTGCGCGAGCTTCTCGGCGCCGTCGGAGCTGCCATAGACCTCGGCGAGCGCCCGCAGCTCGGAGTTCGAGCCAAAGGCGAGATCGACGCGACTGGCGGTCCAGCGCAGCTCGCCGTTCCCGCGGTCCCGGCCCTCGAAGTCGTTCTTCGACGTGGCTTTCCACTCGGTGCTGATGTCGAGCACGTTGACGAAGAAGTCGTTGCTCAGGGTCCCGACGCGGTCGGTGAAGACGCCCTGCTGGGAGCCACCGGCGTTGGCGCCCAGCACGCGCAGTCCACCGACCAAGGCGGTCATCTGGGGCGCGGAGAGCCCCAACAGGCAGGCCTTGTCCACCAGCAGGTGCTCGGCCAGGCGCTTGTGGCCACGCTGGAGGTAGTTGCGGAACCCGTCTGCGGTCGGCTCGAGCACGGCAAAGGAGTCGGCGTCGGTCTGGTCCTGGGTGGCGTCGGTGCGCCCGGGCGAGAAGGGCACGGTCACGTCGACCCCGGCCTTCTTGGCGGCCATGGCGACTGCAGCGCCGCCGCCCAGCACGATCAGGTCTGCGAGGGAGACCCGCTTGCCACCGGCCTGGGAGCCGTTGAAGTCGCGCTGGATGCCCTCGAGGGTGGCCACCACTGCGCCGACACCGGAGCTGGTGTTGACGTGCCAGCCGGCCTGGGGTGCGAGCCGGACGCGGGCGCCGTTGGCGCCGCCGCGCATGTCGGTGCCCCGGTAGGTCGACGCGGAGGCCCAGGCCGCCGCGATGAGCTGGGAGCCGGACAGGCCCGACGACAGGATCGAAGCTTCGAGGGCCGCGATGTCGGCCGAGTCGACCAGCGCGTGGTCGACCGCGGGGACCGGATCCTGCCAGATCAGCGCCTCGGAGGGGAGCCAGGGGCCGAGGTGCCGGGCCGTGGGCCCCATGTCCCGGTGCAGCAGCTTGTACCAGGCCCGCGCAAAGGCGTCGGCGAACTGGTCCGGGTTCTCGTAGAAGCGCCTGGAGATGGCCTTGTAGGCCGGGTCCGTGACCAGCGCGAGGTCAGACGTCAGCATCATCGGGGCGTGACGCCTGGACGGGTCGTGGGCGTCCGGGACCGTGCCCTGGGCGTCGGCGTTCTTGGGGGTCCACTGGTGTGCACCCGCCGGGCTCTTGGTCAGCTCCCACTCGTACTTGAACAGGTTGTCGAAGTAGTTGTTGTCCCAGGCGATCGGGTTGGTGGTCCACGCACCCTCCAGCCCGCTGGAGATCGTGTCGACACCCTTGCCGCTGCCGAAGCTGCTGGTCCAGCCGAAGCCTTGCTCTTCGAGGGCGGCACCCTCGGGCTCGGCGCCCTTGTAGTCCTCGCTCGCCGCACCGTGGGTCTTGCCAAAGGTGTGGCCGCCAGCGATGAGCGCGACGGTCTCCTCGTCGTTCATCGCCATCCGGCGAAAGGTCTCGCGGATGTCCCGGGCGGACGCCAGCGGGTCCGGGTTGCCGTTCGGGCCCTGGGGGTTGACGTAGATCAGGCCCATCTGCACCGCACCGAGGGGCTCGGCCAGCTCGCGATCGCCGCTGTAGCGCTCGTCGTCGAGCCACCCGGTCTCGGGCCCCCAGTAGATCTCCTCGTCCGGCGACCAGATGTCCTCGCGACCGCCGCCGAAGCCAAAGGTCTTGAAGCCCATGGTCTCCAGGGCGCGGTTGCCGGTGAAGATCAACAGGTCGGCCCAGGAGATCTTCTGGCCGTACTTCTGCTTGATCGGCCAGAGCAGGCGGCGTGCCTTGTCCAGGTTGACGTTGTCGGGCCAACTGTTGAGGGGGGCGAACCTCTGGTCACCGGTGCCGCCGCCGCCGCGGCCGTCCGCGATGCGGTAGGTGCCCGCGGCGTGCCAGGTCATGCGGATGAAGAAGGGCCCGTAGTGGCCATAGTCGGCCGGCCACCACTCCTGGGAGTCGGTCATCAGCGCGTCGACGTCGGCTGCGAGGGCGTCGAAGTCCAGGGACTTGAAGGCCGCTGCATAGTCGAAGGAGGGGTCCAGGGGATTGGACGCCGGCGGGTTCTGGTGGAGCACCCTGAGGTTCAGCTGGTTCGGCCACCAGTGCTGGTTTGCTGAGGCGCCGACTGCGGTGTGGCGGCCGCCCATCACGGGGCACTTGCTGGCGCTGGGATCTGACATGGGTGTCCTCCTGGTGCGGGAATTCGAGAGTGGGGACCCCCGCATAACCCGCGTCGTTGACGGCGCTCGGGCGGGAGTTCGACCGGCTACTCGACCTCGTCCAGGGCCTTCTGGAAGCGACCGGCGTGGCCCTTGACGGCCTTGGCCAGGAGCTCGAACCAGTCAGCGATGTCGTCGAAGCCCTCGTTCCGCGCGGTCTCGGCCATGGTCGGGTACGCGTGGGTGTGCTCGAAGGTCTGGCGTTCCAGCGCGGCCCGCAGGTTGGCCCGGGTGTCGCCAAAGGGCAGGTCGGTCGCCGGATCGCCGACCGGCTTGAGGTGATCCAAGTGGCCGTGGGCGTGGGCGGTCTCGCTGGCGGCGGTCTCCTGGAACAGGGCGGCCACGTCGGGGTAGCCCTCTACGTCGGCCATCTTGGCGAAGTAAAGGTGGCGGCGGTTGGCCTGGGACTCGCCTGCAAAGGCGTCCTTGAGGTTCTGGTGGGTCTTGCTGCCCTTGAGATCAGCCATGTGCGTGGGTCCTCTGGACGGGCCAAGACCCTATGAGGGGGCCCCCACTCGGGCAAGACGCGCTGGCCTGGCGGGTCCAGGTGAAGGACTTCTTCAGGAGCCTCTGCTCTGATACCATCGCCGCCTCTGGCGCGGCCTTCTTCGAAGTCCTTCCGTTGGCAGGGCGCGCCTGGTTCACAGAGGGGAGACCCCATGCTGTTGTGGATCGTGACGTCCTTCGCCTTCGCCCAGGAGCCGGAAGCTCCTGCCGAAGAGGCACCTGAAGAGACCACCCAGGAAGCGCCGGCCGAGGAAGGCAGCGCCGACGAGACCGAAGAGGCCGCGCCCGCCGAGGAGCCCGCTGCTGAGGAGCCGGATCCCGAGCCCGCCGCGGAGCCGGAGCCGGAGCCCGAGCCGGTGCTCGAGCCCGAGCCGGAAGCGGAGCCCGAGCCGGAAGCGGAGCCCGAGCCCGAGGCCGTGACCCACCTGGTGGCCGAGGCCGGGGGTGCCCTGGCCAGCGGCAATGCGCAGTACTCCACGGTCAGTGGATCGCTCAAGGCCGACCGGACGCTCGGGAGCAACAAGCTCCAGGGCGCACTGTCCGGGTTCTACGGCCGCTCCGCGGTCGACGCCGACGGCGATGGTCGCATCAGCACCGAGGAGCGCGAGACCGGCATGGTCACCAACGCCCAGAACCTGGCCGTCACGGGTCGGTACGACTTCCTGGTGCGGGAGAAGAGCAGCATCTACGCCTTGGTCGGGGCCCTGCACGATCAGTTCGCCGGCTACGAGCTGCGCCTGAACGAACAGGTCGGTTGGTCACAACAGCTCTTCAAGACCCCCGAGACGGTTCTCGTGGCGGAAGCGGGCCTGGACCTGGCCCAGGAGTTCTACGTCGGCGGCACCGATCCCTCTCGCAGCTTCCCCATCTCTGCGGTGGTCAAGCTGGGGCTGGAGCAGAACCTGCGCGACACCCTCGCCTTTGCGTTCCGGGCCGAGGTGTACCAGAACCTGCTGGACCGGGATGACCTGCGCCTGCTCACCGAGACCAGCCTGACCTCTCAGCTGAGCGGGATGCTCAGCCTGAAGCTGACGCACAAGCTCGTCTTCGACAACCAGCCGGTCGAGGGGTACCAGCCGGTCGATCACATCCTGACGGCCGGTGTCGTCGCTTCCATCTTCTGAGGGGAACCCATGCCTGAACTGTCGCCAGAGAACCTCGCGACCCTGATCGACGCGATCACGGCCATCGTCGTCCTCGTCGTCGGCTGGACCGTCGCCGGGATTTCCCGGGGCTGGACCGTGCGTGCCCTGGAGAAGGGCAAGGTCGACCGGGCCCTGCACGGCTTCCTGTCGGGTGGCGTTCGCTACACGATCATCGCCGCCGTCATCATCGCCGTGCTCGAGCAGTTCGGGATCAAGACGACCGGGCTGGTCGCCATCTTCGCGTCGGCCGGCTTGGCGGTCGGACTGGCCCTGCAGGGCAGCCTGGCCCACTTCGCCAGCGGCGTGATGATCCTGTTCTTCCGACCCTTCACCCTGGGGGACAAGATCACCGCCGGCGGGCACACCGGCGATGTCGAGGAGATCGGACTGTTCTGCACCACCCTGGCCGACCTGGATGGGCGTCGGTACGTCATCCCCAATGGCGCCATCATGGGGGGAACGATCACCAACATCACGGGCTTCGGCAAGACTCGGGGCTCGGTGGCTATCGGCGTGGCCTATGGCTCTGACTTCTCCAAGGTGAACGAGGTCCTGACGGCCGCCGCCCTGGAGAGCCCCTTCGTGCTGAACAACGAAGGGGTGGGCATCGCCTGTGTCGGCCTGGGCGGGAGTTCTGTGGACTTCCTGGTCCACGTGTGGTCCGAGCCTGCGAACTTCCTGGACATGATGAGCGACGTCGCCAAGCGGCTGCACGACGCCGCCAACGCAAACGGCATCGACATTCCGTACCCACACGTGGTCCACCTGACGCCCGGCAGCTGATCCGCGTCGGAATGCGCTGGACTCCGGGTACCATGGGGTCATGCGGATCATCCTGGTCAACAGCCCCATCGACTCGGTGCTCCGGGACGGCCACGTCGACCCGGTCACGAGCTACCTGTTCTACAACTCCGCGCCACTGGGCCTGCTGTACATCGCAGCGGTGCTGGAGCGGGCGGGCCACACGGTGGCCTGCGTCGATGCGCCGGCCGAGAAGCTCGACATCCCGGCGACCATCAGGCGGTGCGAGGACTTCAAGCCCGACATCGTGGGGCTCGGCTCGAACACCGTGGTGTTCGAGAGCGCCAAGGAATTCGGCGACGCCCTGAAGGCCGCGATGCCGTCGGTGCCGCTGGTGCTGGGTGGGTACCACGTGACGCTGCTGCCCAACGAGGCGATGCAGCACCGCTGCTTCGACGTGGGCGTCATCCACGAAGGCGAGTTCACGATGCTCGACCTGGTGGACCACTACGCCGGTCGCAAGGCCCTCGAAGACGTCGAAGGCGTGGTCTACCGCGACGACGGCGGCACCATCGTGCACACCAAGCCCCGCAGCAAGTTCAAGAAGCTGGACGAGCTCCCGTTCCCGGCGCGGTACCTGTTGCCGGCGAACCTGTACAAGCCGGTGCCGGTGGACCAGCACGGCCTGCCCAAATTCTCGATGGTCACCAGCCGGGGCTGTCCCCACGCCTGCGGCTTCTGCCAGAAGTCCCGCAGCGGCTACCGCGGCCGGTCTCCAGCGTTTGTCGTCGACGAGATGGAGCACCTGATCCGGGACTTCGGCGCCCAGGACATCGCCTTCGTGGACTCGCTCTTCTGCGCCAACAAGAAGCGCGTGATGGCCATCTGCAAGGAGATCATGCGCCGGGGCGTGAAGATCTCCTGGACCTGCTCCAGCCGGGTCGAGGTCGTGGACCGCGAGATGCTCCAGACCATGGCCGACGCCGGCTGCTGGCGCACCCGCTTCGGGGTCGAGAGTGGCAGCGACCAGGTCCTGGACTTCATCTCCAAGGGCATCACCAAGGAGAAGATCCGCAACGCCATCACCTGGGCCGACGAGGTCGGTCTGCGGCCCAAGGCCTTCTTCATGGTCGGCCACATGCCCGACACCCCGGACACCATCCGGGAGACCATCGACTTCGCCAAGTCCATCCCGCTCCACGACGTCACTGTCCAGATCAACACGCTGCTGCCCAAGACCCCGCAGATGGAGATCTGGGAGCGCGAGGGCGAGAAGTGGGGCCGGGTCATCAACAAGAGCACCGACGAGAAGTCCTTCTGGGAGCCCACCTTCGTGCCCTGGGGCATGGAGTCCGAGGACCTGATCGAGGCCCACCGGAGCTTCTACCGGGAGTTCTACTTCCGGCCGATCACCATCCAGCGGCACCTGGACGCCATCGAGAACGTGAATGACCTGTACAAGTATGTCCAGGCGTCGAACCTGTTCTCCTTCCTGTTCTACAACGCCGAGGAACTGGTCTCGGTGAACTTCGCCAAGAAGGCCCTCGGGGACCTGCGCAAGCGGCTGCGGGGTGGGGCGGACTCTGGCGTGGCGGCAAAGTAGGGCATTTCTTCCGCCTGTCTGGGTAGAGCGGCGCGATTCTTCCGGAATTGTCGGGTTCGGCCCGTGTCTGCCGCTCTTATTGGCCCTTGTGGCGCCGATTTCCTCGCTCTGGCGGTGCGGGCGGAAGAGGGAAGGGGCTCTGGATTTCGACGGGTGTCGACGATTCGACACCCGCGTTCCGCCGGATCCGCTGTCTCAGCGCCCTGAGGGTCTGGCTCGGGCCGTGCATGGGGTGGGCCCATGTCACATCATCACGCAGCCCGAGCTCTCCCGGGCCGGGTCCTGTGGGCCTGCCACAGGGACGCCGCCACGTTGTGGCGCCTGGTCTTCGAGCACGTTCCCGATCCGATCGCCCTGTGCCTGATGCCCGATCACGTTCACCTGTTGCACGCTCGCGATGTGCACCGTGAGCTGGGCCTGGCCATGTCCGCCTACGCACGGCATCGAAACCACGCTCGGGGCTCTGCGGGGCCCATCTGGCGTTCCCAGGGCCGGCCGGACCCGGTCGTGGGCGCCGTGAAGGAGCGCCGCTCCGTCCGCTACATCCACCTGAACCCGTGTCGTGCGGGACTGGTGGCCGATCCGCTGGCCTGGCCGTGGTCGACTCATCGGGATCGCTTGGGTCTGGCGATGCCAGCTCGGGTCCGGGCCTCCCCGGATCCCGTCGGCTTCCACGCCTATGTCTCCTCGGACCCGACGGTCTGCGTGACCGGGACCGACCTGCCCATGTCCGGCGACCTGGTCGTTCCCGGGGCCGCTGGCCTGGAACTGCTGCGCTCGGCGGTCAGCACAGTCGCTCGGGTGCCGTGGTCTGAAGTCGGCGAGCGATCGCCGGCCCGCCGCCTCTGGGTTCGAGCTGCCCGGTGTCTCTCTCCAGAGCCCACCCGCGTCATCGCGGCCCACATCGGCGTCAGTGACCGCGCAGTCCGCTACATCGACGATCGCTGGGGACCCGACATGGGTGTGCTCGGCAGTGCGGCCGGAGATCCGCGCTTGGCCAGCTTGGATGACGGCGACCTCAGGCTGGCCCCTTCGTGGCGTCGCTATCGTTGGCGTCCAGACGGACCGCCCCAGCGGTTCTGAGAGAGTCAGAGCCCGGCGGTTCTTCCGCCTGCCGATTCAGAGCCCCCCAGTTCTTCCGCTTTGCCGGAGTCAGGGCGCCGACAGACCGCCTTTCGGGCCTCTTCGAGGCGCAAGACGGGCCCTCGAGCGACTCAGCCGGAAGAGGGAAGGGACTCTGACCCCAGCGGCCCCTTGTTCACCCGCAGGAATCGCGCCAGGGGCAGGGCCATCCGGTGGTGCAGGGCCAGCGCGAACACGTCCGCGGCGAGCAAGGTTGTGCAGAGCACGGCCCCCAGCCAGACGAGGGAGACCCATCCCAGGCCGAGGCCCACCAGCGGGCCCAAGGCGAGACCGGCCCACGCTGCGGCCGCGCCCGTGAAGAGCCGCGGGCGCAGCGCCGCTGCCCGTTCCTGGTGCAGCACGTCCAGGGCCAGACAGCGCCGGGAGAGCGCCAGGACGAGGCCCGGGTCCAGCTCCTGCGCCCCGGACGGCAGCCACGACACCCCACCAGTCCTACGGAAGCGCGACCTCTCCCGCCCGCTCACGCCAGCCCTCTGGCGCCTTCCGCACCCAGTCCGCCCAGGCCCCGCTGCTGTCCGGGCCGGCCAGGGGGTCATAGGCGGGGGCCGTGTCACCGGCGACGAGCCGCAGGCGGTGGTCGGCCTCCATGCGCAGGAACGGCACGTCCCCCTCGACCAGATCCGCCAGCCCGTCCAGGCCCGCCGGGTCTCCCAGGCGGACCAGCGCCGACGCGACCAACAGCCGGAGCGACGGGTCGGGCTCGACGGCCAGCCCCGCCCGCAGGGCGATGCCGTCGTCCAGCTCCGCCCGGTAGCGGGCCTCGCGGGTCGCCGGGTCCTGGTCGGCGAGCGCGGCTTCTTCGTGGTGCTCCAGGTGCACGTCCTGGTCGTGATCGTGGGCTGCACCGCTCGGCGAGGTCAGGGCCACGGCCCACAGCGTCGCGCCGAGCGTCGCTGCACCGGCCGCGAGCTTGGCGGCCAGCGGCCCCGGTCTGTCGGCACTGCGCAGCGCACGCACGGCCAGGGCCATCACCAGCAGGCCCCCCAGCATCACCACGATCACCGGCCCCGCGGCGTGCTCGTAGCTCACCCCCACGCCGACCACCGACACCGGCAGGGCGACCCCCCAGGCCAGTGCCAGCCGGGCCCCGACGCCGTCGGCGAAGAGCCGACCGATGACCGCCGGGATGACCAGGAAGCTGAAGATGAGGAGCACGCCGGCGATCGGCACCATCGCCGTGATCACCGCGCCGAAGCTCAGGTAGAAGAAGATGTCCCACGCCCCCACCGCCACCCCGTCGGCCTGGGCAGCTTCGGGCTCGAAGCTCACCCGGAGCAACCTTTGGCGGACAGCGAAGTGCACCGCACCGACCGCTGCGACCACCCCGGCCATCCAGGCGATCTCGCTCCACCGCACCCACACCACGTTGCCGACCAGGAGGTGCTGGAGCTTCTCGGCCCCGTGCGGATCCGACGCGAACTCGAGCACCAGGGCCGCAGCGCCCGCCGTGACCGCATAGGCGATGCCGATGATCGCCTCCTGGGGCACCCGGTCCTCGAAGTGGCGGGCCAGGGAGAACGCCAGGGCGCCCACCGCCGTGAACCCCAGGGAGATGCCGTAGGCCCCCGGGGCATCGGCCGTAAAGCCCAGCATCACGGCCCACGTGGTGCCCAGGGCCGCCACCTGGGCCAGTGCCAGATCCACGAAGATCACGCCCCGCTGCAGCACGTGGAGCCCGAACCATCCCAGGGGCAGGGCCACCACCAGGCACGCCACCACGGGTGCGACCATCCAGTGCCCGGCGTCCACGTCAGAAGGTCCCGAGGATGGCGTCGAGCAAGGCCAGTGGATCGGACGCAGCCGGCACGCCCCCGACGTCGCCGGGGATGCGGGCCACCCGGGCACCGGTGGTGCTGCTCAGAGCGTGGGCCAGTCGATCGTCGTAGTAGACCGTGACGCCGATCCAGGTGACGCCGGCTGCCGTCATCGACGCCGCGAGAGCGTCCTTGTGAGCGGCGCTCGGGGCGATGCCCGGGCGGTCCTCGATGTAGCCGACCACGTCCAGGCCGTAGCGCTGCACCAGGTAGATCCAGCTCCGGTGGTAGAAGACCACCGGCTGGCCGCGCAGCCCCGCGTGCTGACCCAGGCTCCCGCCCAGACGGTCCGCAAGGCCCTTGGACGCCAGGAAGTCGTGCAGCTTGCCCGAGCGGGCCAACCGCTCCAGCAGCGGGCCGCCCATGAAGTCGACCAGATCATGGCCGAAGACCCAGGTGTAGACCCGGTCGCGAAAGGCCGCCGCCCGGGCCGCGTAGCCGTCGGCCCCGGCCGGGTCCACGCGGGCGAGCCCCGCCGCGATGTTGTCGGCGATGAGCGGCAGGTTCAGCGGATCGAGCCACACGTGAGGGTTGCCCTGGGGGTGCAGGTCGCCCTGGGAGCGGCTCAGCTCGACAGGGACCTCCAGGCGAGCGACGCCGTTGGACGCCAGGACGTGGCCGGGCCTCCCGGGACGGATCCCCGGGTTGCCGGCACCGTCGAGCAGGCGGCTGGTCCACAGCTCCAGGCCCAGGCCGTTCTCGATGAACAGGTCCGCCCGTCCGACCGTGGCCATCAACGCCGGGGTCGGAGACAGGAAGTGCGGGTCCTCGGTCCCCCGCCCCAGCACGGTGACCTGGGCGTCTGGGGCCAGGGTCTGGGCCAGCGAACCGTACACCGGCAAGGTGGCGACCACGTCGAGGGCAAGGGCCTGTGCGACAAGAAGCAGGAGCGCGATCATCGGTTCACCCAGTAGGGCTCGACGGGGTGGGAGCCCCAGACGAAGGTGAGCTGGCCCTGGGCGAGCCAGGCGGCCTCTTCGCGGGCCAGGGACAGGCGCAGGCGCAGGAATTCCGACGTGTACCAGGACGCGGCGGCCTCGCCGCCGAGCTCTCCGTCGACTGCGTCCAGGCGCAGGCCCAGGTACAGCGGGCGGGTCGGTTGGACCTGCAGGGCCGCATAGCCGCCACGGCTGCCTTCGGTGGTGGCGAGGGCTTCGGCCAGCAACAGGACCGAGCGCCAGGAGGAGCCCTTCCACCGCACCATCAGGTCGCCGCCGAAGACAGCGTCGCTCTCGCGACCGGTGGCGCTGGCACCCGCCGAGACGTCGACGGCGCCCAGGTCGGCGAAGAGCTCACCCCGCCCCAGCCAGCCGGGTGTGATCCCGGCGGCGTGGAAGGTCTCGCCGGCGACGGCGGCGCCCTGGAGCGTCAAGGTCACCGGGGCCTGCCAGCGGGGCCGCCAGGTCAGGCTCACCCCGGTGTCGCTGAGCCCTTCGGGTCCCAGCAGCTCCCGAAAGGCCAGAGGCGCCTGGGTCCAGGGCAGGTCGTGGGGGTGCTGCCGGTTCACGACCCCGAAGGGCAGCTTGAACAGCCCCGCCCGGGCGGTGAGGCCCCCGGGCAGGGCGACGAAGTCCACGTAGAGCTCCTCGACCGCCACCTCCCAGCCCAGGTCCTCCGCCTGGGCTTCGAGCGGGGTGTCGTCGTCGGGGTCCTCGGCGTGGGTGTCCTCGGTCGCGTGGGTGTCGACCGTGTCGTGTGCATGGGCTCCGCCGAGGGGCGGGTCCTGGTGGAGCGCGAGCACCGCCACGGCCTGGGCATAGGGGTCCACGCCGGCCCGCAGGTCCAGCTCCAGGCTGCGCATCCAGGGTCCGGACTCCGGGGCCACGCCGTCGCCGTCGAAGCCGACGGACCAGAAGCCGTCGCCAAAGGCGGTGAGCGCGGGGTTGAAGGCACCCGGGCCGACCTGTGCGGGGGGAACCGGGGCCGGGGCTTCGGCCGCAGCGGCCTCTGCGTCGCGCAGCAGGTCCTCCAGGGCGGCGGCCTGCTGGGTCGCTTCGAGGGCGGCGATGCGCGCTTCGAGCGCGGCGATGTCCGGGACTTCGGGGGTGTCTTCTTCTGGGGGATCGTCTGTGGGGAGCTCCTCGGCGTCGCCGTCCGGCGATGGAGGAGGGGACGGCTCGTCATCGGCCCAGACCGGATGCAGGAGCAGCCCCAGGGAGAGCACGAGCATGGCCGTACCTCCTGGTGGTTCGTTCGGGACGCGGCCGACGGTCGTCGCCGGCGAGGACCGGGAAGCTCAGGAGGTCGGGGGCGAAGTCTTGGGGGCGTAGGCCAGCGGGTGGCCCGGGGGTGCCAGGGGAGGGCCGGTGGGGGCCTGGGCGGTGGCGATCGCGGCCAGCAGGGCAGCTGCCGGGGCGATCACCGGGGTGCCCTGGTCCAGGGCCTGGGCCAGGCTGCAGCCGTGGTCGTGCCCGGCCGGTGCGTCCGGTGCGCTGATCCAGGTGGTCTCCCCGGCGGTCTGACCGTGGCCGGACCACTCCATCAGCTCGCCGTGGTCCGCGCACCGCACGTGGGCGACTTCCAGGGCGTGCACGTGCCCGCCGGTGATGCCCGCTAACCAGCTCAGCAGGGTGAGGACCAGGGCAAGGTGTCGCAGGCGGGAAGAGGTCATGACCGGTGGCACGAGGGTAGCAGAGCGGAGGGCCCTGGTCGATGGGTGTTCACCAACCCTGGACCCGGCTCGTCACGCGGCCCAACACCCGGGACGCCGGCACCAGCCCCCACGACCGGCTGTCCGTGGACTGCTCTGCCGCGTCGCCCCGCAGGTCCACTCCGCCGTCCGAGATGCCGGCCACCCGCTTGATCACCACCCGCCCGGACTCTCCGGGATGCTCCGCCACCACCACGTCCCCGACTTCCACCGCGGCACCGGCCTGGGCCAGCACAAAGTCCCCCGCCACCAGCGTCGGCGCCATGCTCGGCCCCTCCACGCGGAAGCGTCGCCGCCGTCGCAGCAGCCACAAAATCAGCTCGGCCGGCCCGGTGCGAGACACGGGACCGGCCGGAGCCATCGCGGGGTCGTCGCTCAGGACGCGGTGTACCAGGCGATGTCGCGGTTCTTGATGCCCCAGAAGATCTCGTGGACCTTCTGGCAGGCGTCCATCAGTGCCTGGGCGTGGTGCAGCGAGACCTCCTGCTTGGCGGAGCTCGCCTCCTTGGCGGCCTTCCAGAAGATGTCGTGCAGGTCGGGCACGGCCTCGAGGTGCTGGGGCTTGAAGAAGTCGGTCCACAGGACCAGGAGCTCTTCCTTGGCCAGGTGGGCCTGCTCTTCCTTGATCTTCACGAAGCGGGCCACGGTGTTGTGGTAGGCCTGGACCGCACCAGCGTCGCTGGGATCGGGCAGGGGCAGGGCCTGGATCTTCTTGGTCATCGACAGCACGGCCTCGGCGGCGATGCGGGCGGAGGCGGGATCGTAGACGCCACAGGGCCCGTCGCAGTGGGCGCTGGCGATGGGTGCGGGGGACACGGTGTCGAGGGCGGCGAAGAGGGTCTTCAGCATCGGGGGATCGCTCCAGGCAATCAAGTGGGGACGGATCGATATCCGCCGGCCGGACCGTGTCAACCCACACAGGCGGTTAGAGCCGCCGCCCGCCCAGGAGCCCCTCCATGTGGACCGTCGGTGAGCACTCCTTCACTTCGCGCCTGATCGTGGGCACCGGCAAGTACGTCGACTTCCCCACCATGCAGACTTGTCACCGGGCCAGCGGCACCGAGATGGTGACCGTCGCCATCCGTCGCGTGGACCTGAACGCGCCCAAGGGCGAGAACATCCTGGACTTCATCGATCGGGACAGGATCACCCTGCTGCCGAACACCGCTGGGTGCTACACGGTCGACGAAGCCGTCGTGACCGCCCGGCTGGCCCGGGAGCTGCTGGGCACCGACCTGATCAAGCTCGAGGTCATCGGAGACGACAGGACCCTCTTCCCCGATCCCGAGGGCACCCTCGAGGCCGCCCGGGTGCTGGTCCAGGACGGCTTCACCGTGCTGCCCTACTGCATGGACGACCCGATCATTTGCATGCGGCTCGAGGAGATCGGCTGCGCGGCCGTCATGCCACTGGCGGCGCCCATCGGCTCCGGGCTCGGCCTGCGGAACCCCTACAACCTGGCGATCATCCTCGAGCACGCCGGGGTCCCCGTGATCGTGGACGCCGGCGTGGGCACGGCGTCCGACGCGGCTCTGGCGATGGAACTCGGCGTGACCGCCCTGCTCATGAACACCGCGATCGCCGGAGCGGACGACCCGGCCAAGATGGCCACGGCGATGCAGGCCGGCACCGCGGCCGGCCGGTTGGCCTTCGAGGCGGGGCGCATCCCCCGCAAGCTGTACGCGTCGGCGTCGAGCCCCATGACCGGACTCATCGGGCGCGGCTGACCGACTACGCTGCCTCTGTGCAGCGACTGCTTCCCATCTCCCCCGGGACCCAGGGCGACGGCGCCGACATGGTCTGGCTGGCAGAGGGACTGTCGAGAGCCGGCTGTCGCCAGCTGCTGCTGCGCGAGCTCCACTTGGCCGAGCGCTCCGTGGTGCGGCTGGCCTGCGCCCTGTCCATTCGCCTGCCCCAGCTGGTCCTGCACGACCGCATGGCTGGGGCTCGGGCGATCGCGACCGCCACCGGCTGGGGACTCCACCTGCCCTCTGGGTCCGACGTGGCCGCGGTCCGAGTGGCCTTTCCCCACCGCCTTGGCGTGTCCTGTCACAGCGCCGCCGAGGTGCTGGCGGCCCAAGCCGGTGGCGCCGACTACGCGCTGCTGTCCCCCATCTGGCGCCCGACCAGCAAGCCCGCGGATCGCCGGCGCTGCCTGGGCACGACCGGTCTGCGGCGGGCGACCCGGCGGGTACAGCTCCGCGTGTTCGCGCTGGGAGGGGTCGACGGCGATCGGGTCGAGCGGGCCCGGCGGGCGGGGGCCTACGGCGTCGCGGTGCTCGGTGGCTTGTTCGGCGGTGACCCGGTCGTGGAAGAGGTCGAGGCTCGGGCCCGTGCCCTGCTCCAAGACCCGTCGACTCAGCTGGAGCTGCCCGGGGGACGCCTGGCCAGGTAGAGCTGCTGTCGGCGTCCCTTGTCGTCGCGGCCCGGCACGATGCAGTTGTGGACCTCAAAACCGATGAGCTCCAGGTCGTCGCGGTTCAACAGCAGCGGGGAGTGGCCGGCGGCGACCAGGTAGCCCCCGGGCGCCAGGTCCCCGAAGAGCCCGTGGGCCAGCTTCCAGGCCTGGGTGGGCTCCATGACGTGCAGGTGCAGCGAGCCGATGGCCAGGGCCAGGTGCACCGGTCCGCCCACCACGGCCGCGAAGTCCGGCAGGGCTCGGATGTCTCCGGCGTGCACCTCGAAGCATGCGTCGGGGCGGGCCTCGGCCGCGGCGAGCTGGCGTGCGTTGCGGTCCACCAGGTGGCCCCAGCGGCCCATCCGCATGAGCAGGCTGCCGGTGCCCCCACCC
The DNA here is from genome assembly GCA_964519895.1 of uncultured Enterobacterales bacterium. GTDB lineage: Bacteria > Myxococcota_A > UBA796 > UBA796 > CAJQPC01 > CAYFPX01. Next base: position 65,350 of record CAZFLE010000024.1, read on the forward strand.
AGGTCCAGGATCCGGGGGTGCTCGGGCAGGCGTGGGAAGAGCTGGCCCTCGGCCAGGGCGTGGATCAGGGGGTGCAGGTCGTGCTTGTAGTGGGCGCCCAGGCTCTGCTGGCTGTCGTGGGGATGGTCCTGCCAGTGGTCCCACCAGCGGTCCTGGAACACCACCGTGCCGTCGGCGTGGAGTGGCTCGCGGGCGGCGAGGGTCAGGTCCTGTTCGAGCTCGTGACCGTGGAGCATGTCCACAGTCGCCTCGATTCGGGGCCGCAGGCTGGCCCAGGCGCCGGCTTCGAGGCAGTAGCGCCGAGTGCCCGTTGTCGACTGGTGGATCGCGACCAGGGCGCTGCGGCTGGTGGGGCGGTGGCTCAGGGACAACATCTGGCCGGCGACCCTCAAGCGGTAGCCCAGGAAGTCCTCTCCCAGCGTCGCGTGCTCGGCCTGGAACGAACCTGCCCGTCCGGCGACCTCCTGGACCAGGGCCTCGAAGGCCTGGACCCGGACTTCGCCAGCCGCGACGTTGCTCTTCAGGTGCAGGTGCATGGGCGGGTCCCGGAAGGGCCGTGTGCGACACCCTACCGCGCGTGGTACACTTGACGTGTCAAGTCATCCATTGGGAACGGTCTAGGAGAATCATGCGTAGCTTGCTGAAGTCAGGGCTCCGACGCGTAGTGGGACATAGTGCCGGGGAAACCCCGCGTCGTGCCCTCGGACCTCGCAATGCCGTGGTGATCGCGGTGGCTGCGCAGAAAGGCGGTGTGGGCAAGACCACCACCAGCGTGAACCTGGCGGCGGCGCTGGCCCGGCACCATGGCAAGCGCGTGCTGCTGGTCGACCTGGACCCCCAGGGACACGTGAACACCGCGCTCTCCGATCAGATCCAGCTCGGCGGCGGGGCGCTCAGCGACGTGCTCACGACAGAGGGCGCCGAGCTGCTGGACTGCGTCACCACCACGTCGGTGAAGGGGCTGGACGTCACCCCGCTGGATCCGCAGCTGGTGCACACCGAGAGCCTGCTCAGCACCCGGATCGGCAAGGAGCTCCTGCTCAAGGACGCCCTGCGCGTCACCCGCACCTTCTACGACGTGATCCTGATCGACTGCCCGCCGAACCTGGGCAACCTCACGGTGAACGGGCTGGTCGCGGCCGACCAGGTGCTGATCCCTTGTGACCCGAGTCCCCTGGCGCTCGGTGGTGTGCATGCCCTGGTCGAAGCGATCCGCGGCGTGTCCCGGCTCAACCCGGAGATCGATGTCCTGGGCGTGCTACTGACCCGGGTCGATGGCCGGACGACCATCCTCAACGAGGCGATCCTGAACGAGGTCGAGGGGGTCTACGGCGAAGCGGTGATGCCGGTGCGCATCGGCATCAACAACGCCCTGTCCAAGGCCCAGCACGCTGGCCAGGACATCTTCCGCTTCGACGCCGAGTCTCGGGGCGCCCAGCACTACCGGGCCCTGGGCGAGCACGTGGTCGAAGCCCTGGGGCTCTGAGCCAGCTCAGGGCGTCAGCTCTCCCGCCAGATCCACCGGCCAGGCCTCCACGAAGTCCTGGTGGTTCCTGGTCTGGGCCAGCAGGTACATGGTCTTGACCACCGCGGCTTCGGTGGTCATCGGTCCAGCCGACAGCGCGCCGGCTGCCTCGGCGACGGCGCCGTTGTCATAGGCCCGCAGCGTCACGCGGCCCTTGTGGCACTGGGTGCCCAGCACGACCGCGACCCCTGCAGCGGTGGCGTCGGCGATGGCTTCGGGCCACCCGGCGAGGGGCACGTTGCCGGACCCGAAGCCCAGCAGCACCACGGCCTTGGCGCCGCCGCCAACCGCCGCCTTGAGCCAGCTGGGACGGCAGCCCGGGAACAAGGTGAGCACCGCGACCCGGTCGCTGAAGCCCGGCTGGAACTGGAAGGGACCGGCGGGCTGCCGTGCAGGTGTGCCGCGCTGCACGTCGACCCCCATGACCACCAGCGGGGTCAGGTTGGGCGAGTCGAACGCGCTGTAGGACTGGATCGAGCGCTTGGTGGCGCGGTTGCCCCGCATCAGCACCTGGCCGAAGTAGATGCCGACCTCGGGGAGGTCCAGGGTGGCGCAGATGGCGCTGTGGATGATGTTGCTGCGGGCGTCGGTGCGGACCTCGGCGATGGGCCTCTGGCTGCCGGTCAACACCACGGGCCGGTCCAGGTTCCAGAGCATGTAGGACAGGGCCGACGCCGTGTAGGCCATGGTGTCCGTGCCGTGCAGGATCACGAAGCCGTCGTAGCGCTCCCGCCGGGCAGCGATGCAGTGGCCGATGTGCTCCCAGTGCGTCGGAGTGAGGTCGGTCGAGTCCAGGTTGCACAGCACCTCGGCGTCGATCTCGGCCCGCTGCTCCAGCCCGCGCACGTACGGCAGCAGGTCTTCGGCGATGTGGCTGGGCACCAAGGGCCCCGGATCCCCAGAGGGCAACATGCCCAGGGTGCCGCCGGTGTGTATGAACAGGAGCTTCTTGCGCTCAGCCACCAGGCCTACCTTTAGAAGGCGTACAGCGCCTCGTCGTAGCAGACGCCGTCGGCGACATCTTCGCAGGTCTCGGTGACCACGCACCACTTGTAGGTGTTCCAGGACTCGAAGTCCGAGACCAGCTCCTCGTCGTCCTCGAGCCGGTCGTAGTAGGTCTCCTGGACGTCGCAGAGGTCCCGGCACTCCTCGGTCGCGATGTAGTCCGCAGACTTGACCTCGTCGCAGCGGCTGAGCTTGCGACAGACCGAGCGACAGGTCGGGTTGACCTGGTTGCAGGCGAGCAGCCCTACGCTGAGGGCCAAAGCGGCAGTGGTGAGGCGCACGGGTCTTCCGGGGAGCTACCAGATGGGGGCGCAGTAACCCTGGCCCAGGCGGGCACAGGACTGCTCCGAGACACAGTCCATCCACAGGGCGGCCTGTTCCTCGTTCTCGAGGGTGACCGAAGTGGAGCTGCTGACGCGCTCGTAGGGGTCGTAGTTGCCCAGCTCGCCGGGCTCGGTGAGGGCTTCTTCGCAGTAGCCGATGCAGTCCGAGATCAGCTCGTCGGACTCCTTGCCCGGGCGCACGATGCCGCAGTACTGCTCATTGTAGACCTTGTTGCACACCGACTGACAGGTCGGGTTGCAGAACAGGGTGTCGTCGTCGAGCTCGTCGGGGGTGCAGAACGCCCCGCAGCTGACAAGGCCAGCCGCCACGAGGGACGCACCGAGAGCACGGACAGCAAGGCGCATGGCCATCGGACACCTCGAGTAGGTCGCGTAGGGTATTTACACCGTTCTGGACCGTCAATCGACACCCGAGGGGGCTTTGCACGTCCTGCACGTCACCCCGTACTTCCCACCGACCTGGGCGTACGGCGGAATCCCGCGGATCGCATGGGGTCTCACCCGGGAGCTCGTGCGCCAGGGTGTGCGGGTCACGGTGTGGACCACAGACGCCTTTGACGGTGAGCGCAGGTCCAAGGAGCCCCGGGACCGCATGCTGGAAGGCGTCCGGGTCCTGACCAGCCCGAACCTGTCGAACGACCTGGCCTATGGCCACCAGCTCTTCGTGCCGCGCAAGCCCTGGCTCGAACACGTGGACGGCGTCGACGTGGTCCATCTGCACGGGCACCGCCACCTGCTCAACAACGTGGCGGTTCGCGCCGCGCGGGATTGGGGTGTGCCCTACGTGATGACTCCCAACGGCACCCTGCCGCGCCACGAGAACAAGGTGGGGGTCAAGTGGGCATGGGATCTGGCGATCTCCGGGCGCATCCCGGCCGGGGCTGCCCGCATGATCGCGGTCTCGAAGCCGGAGATCGGACACTTTCGCAGCGCCGCCATCCCCCAGGACCGCATCGTGCACATCCCCAACGGCCTGATGCTCGACGAATTCGAGGACCTGCCCGACGCCGGCACCTTCAAGGCCCGCTGGAAGCTCCCGAAGCGGCGCAAGCTGGTCGCCTACCTGGGCCAGGTCTCCCCGCGAAAGGGCGTGGACCACCTGGTCGACGCCTTCCGCGGCGGGGCCATCTCGGACGCCACCCTGGTGGTCGCAGGCAACGACATGGGCGGCATGGACCGGGCTCGGGCCCGAGCGGACAAGGGCGTGCTCTTCACCGGGCTGCTCGCCGGGCGGGAGCGCCTGCGCCTGCTGGTCGATGCAGACGTGCTGGTCTATGCATCGACCGACGAGATCTTCGGGCTGGTGCCCTTCGAAGGCCTGATGTGCGGCACGCCGGTCGTGGTGGGGGGCGACTGTGGCTGCGGACAGCTCATCGGCGAGGCCGGGGCGGGCCTGTTGGTCCGCCACGCAGATGTGGAGGGGCTTCGGCTGCGCATCCGGACGCTCCTGGACGATCCCGAGGCGGCCGGGGCCATGGTCGGCCGTGGCCGACGTTACGTGGAGGAGCGCCTGTCCTTCGAGGTCGTGGCGGCCCAGCACAAGCGCTTGTACGAGGAGTTGCGGTCTTGAACGACCCCGTCGTCCGCCGAGTCCTTGCAGCCGCGCTGTTGGTGGTGCTCGTGTTGCTGGCCTGGGCCAACGGCCTGCACGGCGAGTTCACCTATGACGACAAGGTCGAGGTGATCGGCAACCGCACGCTGCGCTTCCTGGACGAGTGGCAGTCCGTGGTGACCTACAACCTGTCCCGGCCGCTGCTCATCTTGACCTACTCGGCGAACTGGGAGCTGGCCGGGCCCGATCCCTTCACCTGGCACCTGGTCGACGTCTTCCTCCAGGCCCTCAATGCGGTGCTGGTCCTGCTCATTGGCGAGCGGATCGGCCGTCGGCTGGGCCTGGAGCACCCCCTGCGCTTCGCCCTCATCAGCGCCGGGCTCTGGGCCCTGCACCCTCTGTCGACCGAGGCGGTCAGCTACGTGACCGGTCGCAGCGAACAGCTGGTGGGCACGTTCTACCTGTTGGCCTGTCAGCGCTGGCTGACCTGGCTCGACGACGACGACTCCCAGGCCCTGGTCCAGGCCTGGGGCGTCTTTGTGCTCGCGGCCTTCAGCAAGGAGGTCGCGGCCACGCTGCCCGTGGCCTTCCTGCTCCTGGAGCTGTTGGTGTTTCGGGGGGGTCAGCTGCGCCAGGTGCGCTGGCGGGCCTACACCCCTGCAGTGGTGCTGTTGGCAGCGTTCTTCGCCCTGCGCTGGTGGCTCTATGGGGCGCTCACGACACCGGCGGACCCTCTGCGGCCGTGGGACGTGCAGCTGTGGACCCAGGCAGAGGTCCTGTGGCGGTACCTGGGCCTGTCCGTGCTGCCAGTGGGCCAGACGATCTTCCACGACTTCCCCGAGACCGGCGCCACCTTGCGGTCCGTGGTCGCCGCCCTGGGCCTGGTGGCCATCACCGGACTGGCCGTGCTGCGCCGTCAGCAGGCGCCGCTGTGGGCCCTGGCGTGGCTCTGGTTCCTAGTGGCGCTCCTGCCCGCCACCGCCATCCCCCTCAAGGAGACCCTGGCCGAGCACCGGGTGTATCTGTCGCTGCTGGGGCCCTGTTGGCTCGTCGCGGCGCTGCTCGTCCGGCTCCCTCGGCCCCGGGGCAGCGGGCTCGCAGCCGTCCTGGTCGCTCTGTGCGTGCTGGGCACCCAGTCCCGAAACCGGGCCTGGGCGACCGAGGTCGCGATCTGGGGCGAGGCCGCCGTGCGCAGCCCCGAGTCTGCCGAGGCTTGGTATGGGCTGGGCGACGCCCACCGCCTCGCCGGAAACCAGGCCCAAGCCAGCGCCGCCTACCGCCAGTCCCTGGCGCTCGACGACTCGGTGCTCGATGCCTGGACCAACCTGGGCATCGTGCTGGTCCAGACCGGCCAGGCAGACGAGGCCGAGCAGGCGTGGAAGGAGGCCCTGGGCCGCTCGCCCACCTACTGCAAGGCCCACAACAACCTGGGCCTGCTCTACGCCCGCCAGGACAAGCTCGACCTGGCCCTGCGGGAATTCAGGACCTCGCTGCAGTACTGCCCGGAGAACCTGACGGCGTTCTACTACCTGGGTCGCCTCTACGAAGAGAAGCTCGGTGAGCTGGACAAAGCTGTCGAGCAGTACCAGGCGATCCTGACCATCGACGACGCGAGCAGCTACGCCTCGGACGCCCGGCAGCGGATCCTGAACCTGACCTGGTAGTGGGTGAGGGGGTCCCTCAGCGGTCCAGGGACCACCTGGCGAGCGAACGTCCCAGGCGCACGCCCTCCTGGAGCGACCCTGAGCGCCAGGCGTCGCGAGCCAGGCGGGCCATGGGGCGGGGGCGCAGGTAGAAGCCCACCCACGCCCGCCGCAGAAGGCGGGCCAGCTCGGCGGGTGCGAGATCGGTCAGCACCACCCGGTGGTACTCGCTGTCTACCGGGTTGCTCCCGGCTGCGCTCAGGAGCGTCGCGCCGTGGTGCGCGGCGTGCAGATCCGTGCCCGGGAACGCGGTCAGGGAGCTGAACTGCACGTAGTCGGCGCGGATCTCTCGGACGAAGCGCAGGGTCTGCTCCACGTCGGCGGTCTCTTCGCCGGGTGTGCCCAGGATGATGTAGGCCAGGCTGCGGATGCCCGCGTCGCGCGTGGCGGCAAAGGTCTCCTCGACCCGGCCCAGGTCGACGTCTTTGCGGAGCTTCTTCAAGGTGTCGGCGTGGCCAGACTCGACCCCGTAGGCGATGGTGCGGCAGCCCGCCCGCCGCATGAGCTGCAGCAGCTCGGGGTCGACGCCGTCGACGCGGCCCTCGCACTTCCACTCCACGTCGACGCCACGCTGGAGCAGGGCTTCGCAGATCTCGGCCACCCGGCGCCGGGAGAGGGTGAAGTTGTCGTCGTAGAAGTTGATGAACCCGACCCCGTGGTGTCGCACCAGGTGGGCCATCTCGTCGACCACGTCGTCGGCCGGGCGGGCTCGCCAGCGGCTGCCCGAGACGCTCTTGTCGCAGAAGGAGCACCGGAAGGGACAGCCACGACTGGTGATCATCGTGGCGAAGCCGGGCCGGGTCGCCAGCAAGTAGCGATACGCCCGCTGAGGCAGCAAGTCCCTGGCAGGCCACTCGATGTCCACGATGTCCCTTCGGACAGCGTGGCTCCGGAGGACGTGCCCGCGATGCACCACGCCCGGCGGCGGGGGCCCGCGCTCGCCTGCTTCCAGCCAGTCCAGGTAGGGGCCGATGACCTCCTCGCCCTCGCCGACCACCGCGTGGTCCACGGCCCTGCACTCGGCCAGAACGCCCTCGCCGAGGGCTGTGGCGTGGGGGCCGCCCAGGACGATCCGACCCACGAGGGGCCTCAGGGCTTCGGCCGCCCGATAGGCCACGTCGGCGACGGGGGTCATGCACCCGAGCCCCAGCACGTCCGGGCGCAGCCGGACGATCTCCTGGCGGGTCTCCTCCCAGCTCCAGTCCAGCGCATAGGCGTCGAGCAGGGTCACAGGGCGGCCCTGCGCCCGCAGCGTCGCGGCGAGGTACGCCAGGCCCAGGGGCGGGATGGCCAGCCCCCGGTCCCGGGCGTCCCGACGGGGTGGACGCAAGAGGACGGTCTTCACGGGACCACTGTACCGGGACCCGAGGGATGCGTCAGGCGGAGACCAGTCGGTCCCCGCGGACCGTGAAGCCCGCAGGGGTGGTCTGGGTCAGGTGCTCCGTGTGGTCGCCGAGTGGCCAGCGGCGGCTCGCTGCGACTTCGGCCAGGCGTCCGCGGAACCGCGTGGAGTCTTCGTCCTTGTGGGCCAGCGCCGCGATCAGGGCCGCGCGGATGGCGTCGTCCTCGGGGTTGTTGATCAGCACTTCGGCGGCGGCGTAGCGCACGCCCTCGTCGAAGTCGGTCAGGAAGGGCAGGGCGGTCTGGACCGCGTCGGCGTGGGTGTACTCGGCCAGCTTGATGAGCAGGTGGCGCTTCTTCTCGGGCCGGAGCTCGGAGCCCGCTTCCTTGTCCAGGAGCTTGATCACGATGGCCATGGCCTGGTCGGGTCCGGCCAGCTCCTGGTAGAGGGCCAGCGGCCGGGCGAAGTTCTTGCACCGCCCCAGGTGGGACTCCAGCGGCCGGACCGCGTCGCTGCCCAGGTGGACGACGAGCTCTGCGACCTCGGCCTTTTCCTGGGCGTCCTTCATGTGGTGCTCGTAGGTCATCTCGAACCGCCCGAGCAGCCCGACGATGGCTTCTGGGCTGCCGTGATGGGCCAACCAGATCGCCGACGCTTGGCGGTCCTCCTGCTGGGCGTCCTTGGTCTTGACGCGCTTGGCGTGCAGCACCAGCTGTTTTTCCTTGGAGCCGAAGCTCAAGGTGATGAAGTCGAACATGCCCACGGGCTGCTCCTGGGAAGACGGCAGGGAGTAACCCCCGGCCCGCCGCGATCAAGGCCCCCAGGCGTGCCCGACCCAGAGAGCGACGGCGGCGTCGGGTGCTGCCTGGGTGAAGCCGACCTGGATCTGACCGCCCAGCCGGAGTCCGGGCAAGGCCTGGAGGGCGGCCCACTCCGCCCCGACCATGGCGCTCGCGTCCGCGGGATTCTTGGGAGAAGGGAGCCGGCCACCGACGCGACCCAGCAGGACCACGGGGCCCAGGGGTGTGCGCGCGGAGAGCCAGCCCACCACCGCGTCGTCCTGGTTGGCAAAGGATCGGGGGTCTCCCAGGATCGCCAGTCCCGCGACCGCGTCCAGGATCACGGGCTCCAGGGCCCACCGCAGCCCGGCCCCGATGGTCACGTCGGTCTCGTCGCTGCCCAAGCCGTACACGTTCTGGCGAGGATCGTCGCCGGTGAAGTCGCTGGCGTTGGGGAGCTTGGCCTCCCACCAGAGCCACACCTGGGG
>CAZFLE010000025.1:0-73122 GCA_964519895.1 uncultured Enterobacterales bacterium
GCGAGCTCTACACCGTGGCGTACCGGTCCCAGGCACGGGAGAAGTGGATGAAGCGCATTGACGAAGCAGTGATACCCGCGCTGACTGTTCTGACGATGGATCCAAGGACAGCCCGAATCTATGGGCAAGTTCGGGGACAGCTGATGAGTGAGGGTCGGCCAGTCGGAGATTCAGACCTGCAGATCGGTGCGAGTGCCCTGAGATTCGACCTGACGCTGGTCACCGCGAATGTGAGGCACTTCCAGCGGATTCCGGACCTGAGGCTGAAGACATTCGCACCGGGCAGTCAGGGTGCGTGACCGGAGAGACCTGGCACAGCCACGACGGCGGGGTCTCGGCCTATGGCGCCCTGGCGGTGGTCTCATTGGCACACCCTGCCTCTACCTCCCCTACTGCCGCGCCAGCCAGTCCCGCAGCGCTGCCGGTCTCCCCGCCACATAGTCCCGCACGCAGCTCAGCTCGGCCAGCGCCTCGGTGTCGGTGTAGCGGGAGCGCGGATCGACGGACTGATCCGCACGGATCAGTTCGGCCACCCGATCCAGCTCGGTGACCATAGCCACGCTCTCCAACAGGTCCACCTGGACGCTGATCGCGTCGCGCAGCTCGCTGGCACAGTCCGCGTCGCGCCAGCAGCGCTTGATCAGGTGGCCACCGTTGTATTCGTCGGGCGTGTTCGCATAGGTGCCGCACTGGGCGCCGTTCATCCAGGGGTACCAGCCAAAGGCCAAATCCGTCGACCAGGGGGTCCAGTAGAACTTCCCCAAGGTGGGCTCGTGGTACAGCCGGTAGTTGTTGATGTTCCAGCCGTAGTTGTCGTAGTGGCCCACGACCATCTCTGAGGCCTGGGCCCGCAGGAACACGTCCCAGTCCACACGTTCGGCGACCGCAGCCTGCCAGTCGGCGTCCAGCCCGCGGGCCGCCAGGCACAGGTCCTGGAGGTCCGTGAAGCTGTCTTCGCCGACCCGGTCGATCTCGTAGCAGGTGCAGGGATCGCTGTCGGAGCCGTCGCTCAGGTCACAGGGGTGGTTGAAGCTGCCGGCTTCGTAGACGGAGCCCGAGCGGTCGTCCCACCACTGCTTGCGGAACAGGGAGTTCTGCTTCTCCAACAGCAGGTACAGGCCGTAGGACGTGCCGTCGATGTTCAACCGGGTGTAGGCAGAGCGGGACGCCGGCACCTGGGCCTGGCGGAAGAACCAGTAGGCCAGGTGCTCGTGCACCATCGACGGGTCCCAGGTCATGTTCTGCAGGTAGACGCTGGGCACGCCCCGGTAGCGTTGGTCGGGCACCGCGAAGTCGAAGTCCACGATCAGCGCGGGTTTCTCGTCGAACCAGGTGAAGCTGGTGTTGCCCTTCAGCCGGACCCCCACCTGGAGGGTCTCGCCCTCGTGGGTCCAGGTGGCGGGCACGTAGCTGCGGGGGTCGATGCGCAGGGCATCCATCGATGCCTCGGGCAGGCTCAGGGCGATGTCGTGGATCTTGTCGGTGACAAACAGCGTGTCGCCGTTTTCGTCCGGCTCCTCCTCGGTCACACCGTCCACCCCTTCGACGTCGACCGGATCCTGGCCTGACTCCGTCGGGTGTTCCGGTTCGAGGGTGATCTCGTCGGCGGTGGCACAGGCGGTCGCGAGGGACAGGAGCATCACCACCATCGACCGGGTCAGCACTCCTCGGCCTCCCAGGTCACCCCGGTGTTCACCCGGAACATCGGCCACGAGCAGGTGTCGTCGGCACCGCCGCCGCCTGGACGCTCGCTGTTGAGCTCCCAGCCGGTGGCGTCGTCGTAGATGGTCCAGTTCCGGTCGCAGGCGTTGTTGTAGTTGCTGTACCCGACCGCAGGGCTGGTGCTGTCGTCGGTCCAGATCACGTCCACGAAGAACTGGGGCTCGGTCGTGCCCTGGCCGCTGGTCAGGGCCGAGAAGTCAAAGGTCCACCAGGCCCGGAAGTACTCGGTCTCGCTGGACTCGGCCGGGGTCTCGGTGAAGACGTGCTCCTCCCAGTCCAGGTCCCCCAGGACCGCACCCTGGGTCAGGGACCACGCCAGGGCCTCGGTGTCGGTGGGGTCGTTGGCGATCACGACCTCGACCGTCATCTCCTTGCCGTCCGGGAAGTTGTCGAACCGGGCCTGGGGCACCATGAGCAGGATGTCGACGGACATGACGCGCCAGACGCCGTCGGTCGGCAGTGCGCCCAGGTCGTAGTCCAAGACCACGCCGTCGGCCTCGACCATGCCCGCGCCCACCGCGTCCTCGAGGGTCGAGACCTCCTCGATGTCGAAGGAGGGATCCGTGGCGTCGCAGATCTGGGTGAGGTTGTAGTCCTGGCAGCCCACCGCCAGCAGCAGAAGCGTCATGGGGGCCACTCTACCCCCGGGCGCCCCGTCGCTGGCGCTCGATCGCAGCCCGCTCGTCAGGCCGGATGGGCACCGGGTAGCGGCCGGTGAAGCAGGCCGCACAGGTCGCCGGACCGGTCACCTGGGCCAGGCCCTCGACCGACAGGTAGGTGAGCGTGTCGGCCCCGAAGGCCTCCGCGATGGCGTCGACGTCGGTGTGAGCGGCGATGAGCTCGTCCTTGGAGGGCATGTCGATGCCGTAGTAGCAGGGGTGCTTGACCGGCGGAGCAAAGGACGCCAGGTGGAGCTCGGCCGGGCCCAGGGACCGGACCAGCCGCACGATGCGGCGCATGGTGCTGCCACGCACGATGGAGTCGTCGACCAGGAGCACCCGCTGGCCGGCGAAGATCTCGCGGATCGGGTTGAGCTTGAGCCGCAGGGCGGCGTCGCGGCTGGCCTGGTCCGGCATGATGAACGTGCGGCCCGAGTAGCGGTTCTTGATGAAGCCCTCGCGGTTCTTGATGCCCAGCTCTTCGGCCATGGCCATCGCAGCAGGACGACTGGTGTCGGGCACGGCCACCACCACGTCTGCCGAGAGCCCGCGCTGGGCCCACTCCCGGGCGAGCTGGCGGCCCATGCGCCAGCGGGTGCGGTTGACGCGGCCGTCCTCCATCAGGCTGTCCGGCCGGGCGAAGTAGATGCGCTCGAAGACACAGGGCCGGGCGTCTGGGGGGGTCAGCGACAGCTCGATGGGCTCGCGGCCGGCCCGCAGCAGCAGCGCCCCGCCGACGGGAAGGTCCCCGCGCTTGTCGATGCCCAGCACGTCAAGTGCCACGCTCTCGCTGGCGACCACCCAGGCCCCGTCGGGCCCCTGTCCGTAGACACCCGGGCGGATGCCGTGCTTGTCCCGAAACGCGATCAGGGTCGGCTCGCCGTCCACCTCCAGGATCGTGACGACCGAGTAGCCCCCCTCGACCCGCTCCAGCACCCGGGCCAGCGCGGTCTGGACATCGGCGGTGGTGAAGCCCGCCGGCCGGAGCTTGGTCAGCTCCTCGGCCAGGGTGAGCAGGATGGGCTCGGCGTCGCACTCGCTCAGCGCGGTGAGCCCCTGGAGCTGAAGCGCTGCCCGCAGCCCCTGCTCATTGGTCAGGTTGCCGTTGTGGGCGAGCATCATGGCCGGGCGCCGGGTCCAGAAGGGCTGGGCGTCCTCGACCGACGTGCGGGTGCCAGCGGTCGGATAGCGCACGTGGGCGATGCCCGCGGCCCCGGTGAGACCGGTCAGGTCCGGGATGGCCTGGATGATCTGCCCCATGCCCTTGCGCAGGTGGATGCGGCCGCTGTCCCAGGTGGCGATGCCCGCGGCGTCCTGGCCCCGGTGCTGGATGGCCTGCAGGCCGAGCAACAGGGGCTCCGCCACATTGCCGGTCCCGATGCGTCCGACGAACCCGCACATGGGGCCTCCTTGCTGGAGGGGCCGTGTACCGGGGCCCACCGGGTCCCGCCTGCGACGACTCGGCGACGATGGCGCCGGACCCTCAGCGCTCGCGGCGCCCGAACACCGCCAGGAGTGCCGGCAGCACGAAGAGATCGCTCAGCATCGCGACCGCGATCACCACCGCGCCGAGCTTGCCCATCACCACCATGGTGGGAAAGGACGACGCCACGTTGGCGCCAAAGCCCGCCACCAGGATCACGCTCGTGATCACCACCGGTCGCCCCACGTGGCGCACGGCCCGGCGGATGGCGTCCCGGTGGGGCACGCCGCGCCGGCCCTCCTCCCGGTACCGGGCCATCAGGTGGATCGTGTCATCCACCGCGATGCCCAGGGCGATGGTGAACACGACGGCCGGCGTGGGGTCCAGCAGCCAGCCCTGCCAGCCCATCACGCCGTAGCCGACCACCAGCGGCAACAGGTTCGGCACCACGCACAACAGCGCCAGGCGCAGATCCCGCAGCAGGACCAGGATGGTGAGGGTGACGAAGCAGAACGCCACGGCCAGGCTGTTCCGCAGGTCGTAGGTGATGCCGTTGATGCCCCGGTAGGCCACCCAGGGCGTGCCGGTGAGGGTCAGGTGGACCCCGTCGACCCCAGCCAGGTGCCCCTGGTAGACGGACCGCACCCGCTCGGCCAGGGCGACAAAGCCGTTGGCCCCCAGGTCCTGCACCCGGACCACCGTGCGTGCCTGGGACCAGTCGTCGGTGTCGAGCACTGCGCTGGCGACCTGGGACCCGTCCACCAGGGACAGGAACTGGACCACGGCGTCGTCGGCCTGGGGCACCGCCCGCTCGCCGGTCGCGGCCTGGTGCAGGGTCGCGACCAGAGTCGCGGGGCCGCTCACCGCCCGCACCTCGGGCCATGCCAGGACCTCGTCTCCGGCGGCGAGCAGCGACTGGAGCAGCTCCGGGTCCAGCAGGGCGTCCGTGCCCCCGGACAGGCCCAGCTCAATGCCCAGCATCCCCCCCAGGTCGCGATCCACGACCGCGCTGGCCCGGGTCGTCTCGTGGGACTGGGGCAGCATGCCGGTCAGGTAGTTGTCCACCTGGACCTGGGTCCCGAAGCCGACGCTCAGCGCCAGGACGCCCGCGGTGACCCCGAGCACCGTCCAGCTGCGGTGCAGGGCCTGATCGGCACACCAGTCGAGCATCCGGGCCGCTCGGCCGGAGTCCGGCGCAGACGGGATCACGCCCCGGGCCCGGCTGAGCACCAGCGGGATGATCAGGAGCACGGTGCCATAGGCGAACAGGATGCCCACAGCAGCGAACAGGCCGAAGGTGTGGAGGATGGGCATCTTGGCCGCCAGGAGCGACACGAAGCCCACGCTGGTGGTCAGGCTGGTCAACAGACAGGCCAGCCCGATGCTGGCCACGGCCCGATGCACGGCGGCCCTGCGGATCTCTGGCGACAGGGGCTGGCCCGGCGCCAGCTTGCGCACCTCTTCGTGGAAGCGACTGATCATGTGGATCGCGTCGGCGACAGCGATGACCGGCAACAGCGTGAAGTAGCTCTGGGTCATGATGCCCAGCGGCTCGCCGGCGAAGCCCATGGTCCCGAACACCATCAGAGGGGGCACCAACGCGGCGAAGCCGGCCGCCACGACCGCGTGGAAGCGCCGGAACAGGACGAAGAGCATCGTGCCCATCAGGCCCGCGACCATCGGAACCATGACCTGTTGATCCCGGAAGATCACCTCGAAGAAGTCCGCCCGAATCGCCGGGATGCCGGCGGTGCTCACCACGACCCCAGCCGGCGCCGGCAGCTGGGCCAGGGCAGCGCGGATGGCGTCGACCCGGGGCTTGAGCTCACGGGGGTCGTCTGGATCGCCGGTGATCTCCACAGCCAGCGCCGTCACGCCGCCGTCGGCGGACAACAGACCCGGGACCAGCGTGGCACTGCCCAGGACCGACGCCCGCCAGCGGCCCAGGGCTTCGGGGTCGCTCCAGGGCGCGGCGTCCAGCGGGGGGTCCAGGGCCAACAAGCCCGGCGTCTCGCCCACCACGGGCGGCACCGTGGCCAGCGAAGCCACCTGCTCCACCGCGTCGGTCTGGGCCTGCAGGCGCTCCGTGAGCGCAGAGACCCAGGCCATGCGCGGCTCGGTGAGCAGGTCACCGTCGGTGGCCTGGGCCACGATCAGGACCGCAGCGACGTCCTCGCCCCACGTGGCCTTGTGGGCATCCAGGGCGAGCTTCTCCGCGTCCCCGGCGCTGAAGAACCCGATGATGCTGAAGTCCGCGGTCAGGCGAGACGCGCCAGCGGCCGTGCACAGGACGATGCCCAGGAGCAACAGCGCCGCGAGGCGCTGGTGACCGAGCAACAGGCGGGCGAGACGATCGAACACCGTCCGCCTGGCTAACGCGGGGCTTCGTGCGCGCTGGACGGCGACCGTCACCGGTGGACGCCCGGGGGGGCCGGCAGCACCCACAGATCCGCCCAGGGCCTCCACTCACCCCGGCGGCACGGCGGTTGCAGCCCCGTCTTCCGAGTCACCCCGGAGCCACCATGCGCCCCCTGTCCCTCTGGATGCTGCCCGCCCTGCTGGCCGGCTGTGGCACCGCGCCGATCCACACGGTCGCCGACACGACCCCCGCCGAACCCCTGCTCCTGAACGCCACGGCGCCGCTGCCCGCCCGAGGCCGCGTCGCCGTGCCCGACGCCGAGACCCGCCAGAACTTCCTGATCATCGTCGCCGACGACCTGGGGGTCGACAAGGTCGGCGCCTACGCCGCCGACGTGGACCCGGACTACGCCGCCACGGCCCTCAACCTGCCCCTGACCCCGGTCCTGGACGACCTCGCGGCATCCGGCGTGCGCTTTCGAGACGCCTGGGCCAATCCCTCCTGTTCCCCCACCCGGGCCAGCCTGCTGACCGGTCAGGTGCCCGCTCGCCACGGTGTCGGGGACCCTGTGGGGGTTGGCGGAACCCCGCCCCTGTCCCCCGACGCCCAGACCTATGCCCAGCTGGCCCAGCTTCACGACTACAGCACCGGTCTGTTCGGCAAGTGGCACCTGGGGGACGGCATCCCCGAGGACTGGTCTGCCGAGGAGACGTGGGACGACCACGTGGACGAGGTGCTGTCGGTGGGCTTCCCGCCGACGCTGTTGGGGTTCTCGGCCTTTGCCGGCACCGTGGCCGATCTGGATCTGCTGGATCGCGAGGGGTACTACGACTGGCTGCGGGTGACCGCGTCGCGCGTCGAGGACCCCGTGACCCGACCGACCGGCGAGTCGGTCTACGCCACCCTTCAGACCACCCAGGACGCCCTGGACTGGATCGCTCGCCAGAAGCGCGGCTGGGTCGCCACCGTCAGCTACCACGCCCCCCACACCCCCTTCGAGGCGCCGCCGGAGACCTGTGGCTACGGCGCCCTGAGCGCCGGCGAGCGGGCGCCCGACCCCAAGCTGCACAGGGCGATGGTCGAGTGCATGGATGTTGAGATCGGGGTGCTCCTGGACGGGATCGACGAGCTGGCCCACACCACCCTCGTGTTCCTGGGAGACAACGGGACCGAGCCCCGGGTCGCCGAGGGGGTGTTCGACGACGGCCGCGGCAAGGGCACGGTCTACGAGACCGGCGTTCGGGTCCCGCTGATCGTCGCCGACGGCGCCGACTTCCTGGCCTGGATGGGTCGCGCCGATCCCCACGACGCCGGGCACGTGGTCCATCCCGGACGCACCAGCGACGCCCTGGTTCACGTCCAGGACCTCTACGCCACCCTGGCCGACTGGATCGGCGCCGAGCCCCCGGGGGCCCACGACAGCGTCAGCCTGCAGACGCTGCTGGCCGACGAGCCCGGACCACGGCGCCAGGTGGTCACCAGCGAGCGCTTCACGGACACCGAGGGGGTGATGGCCCTGCGACAGGGCGACGCCAAGCTCATCGTCTGGGGCCTGCGGACCGACCCGGGACAACCCGGCTGCATCAACGACGTCTCGGTGCACGACCTGGGCACCGACCGGCTGGAGGAGGTCGACCTGAGCGGCGTCGACACGGCCCTGCGAGACGAGCTCCTGGATGCCCTGCAGCAGGCGCTGGCGGACCAACCGGACCCCTGGCTGGGCACCTGGGGCTGCTGAGGTCGTCGGCCACACGCGGTCAGGATCCGATCAACCCAGATGACGGATCAGTCCGTGAGCACGGCCTGGAGACCGTCGAGCTCATTGGCCTGGGCCGTGAGTCGCCCGACGAGCCGGTCTTGTTCGGCGCGGGCCTGTTCGGCCTGGCCAGCAGCCAGGGCCGCGCGGACCAGGCCGAAGCCGTACTCGGTGCCGACGGCGGCCTGACGGCCCAGGCGGGACCGGATCAAGCGCTCCAGCTCGGGCTCGAAGCTGTGGGTGTAGACGGCCTCGCACAGCGCGGCCGCGGCGTCGGCGTCCCCCTGGGCCAGCCGTCCCTGGGCCTCGTCGAGTCCAGCCACCACGGTCAGCACCCGCTCCCCCCACATGCCCTGGCTGTAGACCGCGGCGGCCAGGGGCTCGGCAGGCACCTCGGCGTCGACCGATCCCGGCGTTCCACACCCCAGCCACAAGAGCGTCCACATCACCCCGGGTGACTATCACCCGCCGTCCAGAGATCACTCGAGGCACACCTGGGCCCCGGCCAGCGCCTGGGCCTCCACCCCGTCGACCGCGGCCTCCAGCTCGGCCAGCAGCGCCGGATCGGCGTCCCAAGTGCCGTACACGTCGACGGCCTCCCCGGGGTCGCTCCGAGCGTCGTAGAGCCGACGGGTCCCGTCCACGTCGCCGACCAGCCGCACGCCACCGCTGTGCAGGGCCCACGCCTGCTGACCGGCGTGCAGGGGGCTGATGTGCTCGCCCTGGGCGCACTGGAAGCCCGTCGTGATGCGCGGTGCCCCGTCCAGGGCAGCAAGGCCCGACGCGCTGTCCTCGGTCACGCCCAGCATCCCGTAGAGCAGGCTCGCCAGGTCCCGGTGGGTGGTCTGGCCCTCGTAGACGCCCACGGGTCCGCCGGGGGCCCGCAGCCACGCCAGGGCCGCGGTCTCCTCGGCAAAGGCGGACCGGGCGTGGGTCAGGTGCCCGCGCTCGAACAGCTGCTCCCCGTGGTCGGTGGCCACCATCACCACCGCCTGGTCCAGGTCGACGCCAAGGGCCTGGAGTCCGTCGAACAGGGCCGGCAGCTCGCGGTCCAGGAAGCGCACCTCGGCCGCATAGATCGCCGCCAGGTAGCGGACCAGCAGGGTGCGCTCGTCGTCGTCGTACTCGGGCCAGCGCAGCTCGAGCTCGGCATAGGCGCCCCGATCGGTGTCCAGTTCGTAGGTCTTGCCCCACAGGGTCAGCGGCTCGAGCACCTCGCCGTACAGGTCCAGCATGACCTCCTCGACCAGCTCCTGGGGCGCCCGGTAGGCATCGTGGGGGTCCAGGAAGTGGGTGTGGATCAGGGCCGGCGCCGTGCGCTGGGCCAGGTCCGCATAGGTGTTCTCCAGGCACCAGGACACGTGCTCGTCGGCCCGGGCGTCCTCGCTCCAGCCGCCCAGGTGGTCGTAGTCTCGGGTCAGCTGGGCGTCGCCCAGCACGCCGTTGGTGGTGCAGGCCCAGGTCTCGTAGCCCTGCTCCCCCAGGACCTGGCCCACCAGCCGCAGCGCGTCGGGCACGACGCTCAGCCGGGTCGGGAAGTAGCCGACCTCCAAGGGATCCTGTCCCGCCAGGATTGCGGTCATGGTCGGTGAGGTCCAGTTGGACGAAGCCTGGTGTCGGGTCAGGGTGAGACCACTGGCGAACAGCGCCGCCAGACCCGGCGTGTGGCCCGAGCCAAGCATGTCGGCGCGAAGGGTGTCCAGGGTCACCCAGACCACGTCGGGCTGGCCCTGGAGCGTCGGAAGCCCCACCGGTTCGGCCCACCCGCGGAGGTCCGGCAGAGGGCCCGTGTCCACGGGCGAGTCCGTGGGCGAGTCCACGGCCGAGTCCCCGGGGGCGGTGCCAAAGCCGGTGTCGGTGGGACTGCAGGAGATCAGCAACCAGGGCAAGGACCACACCCCGCCACCATCGCACGGTCTGGCCGTCGTGGCGCAGGTGCCTATGACGCGACCAACCTGCGACAATCCCCGCCACGGAGTCATCGAATGGCGTACGAGAAATTCACCGTGAAGGCCGTCGAGGCCATCGCCGAGTCCCAGCGCATCGCCGGACGCCTGGGCAACCCCGAGGTCCGCCCGGGCCACCTCTTGCTCGCCCTGCTGGACCAGGACAAGGGCATCGTGCCCAACCTGATCCGCCGCATCGGCGCCGATCCCGACGTGATCAAGGCCGACGCCGCCCGGGTGGTCGACGGCTACTCCAAGGTGCACGGCGGGGCAAAGGCGGGTGTGAGTCGCCAGCTCCAGTCCGCCCTGGACCACGCCGAGAAGGTGAGCCGCCGGCTCAAGGACACCCACGTGGCCTCGGAGCTGTTGCTGGTCGGCGTGGAGAAGGCCAAGGACAAGACCCGGGACACCCTGCACACCCACGGCATCACCGCCGACCGCCTGATGTCCGCCATCGAGGCCATGCGCGGCGGCCGCAACGTCCAGGGCGAGGACGCCGAGGGCAACTACGAGGCCCTGGACAAGTACACCAAAGACCTGACCCAGGTGGCGTCCGAGGGCAAGATGGACCCGGTCGTGGGGCGCGACGAGGAGATCCGCCGCTGCCTCCAGGTGCTGTCCCGCCGCACCAAGAACAACCCCTGCCTCATCGGCGAGCCCGGGGTCGGCAAGACCGCCATCGTCGAGGGCATCGCCCAGCGCATCGCGGTCGACGACGTGCCCGAGAGCCTGCAGGGCAAGCGTGTCCTGAGCCTGGACCTGGCGGCGCTCATCGCCGGCGCCAAGTTCCGCGGTGAGTTCGAGGAGCGCCTGAAGGGCGTGCTGACCGAGATCGAGGGCTCAGACGGCCAGATCATCCTGTTCATCGACGAGATCCACACCATGGTCGGTGCCGGCAAGACCGAGGGCTCGATGGACGCCGGCAACATGCTCAAGCCGGCCCTGGCCCGGGGCGAGCTGCGCTGCATGGGGGCCACGACCCTGGACGAGTTCCGCAAGCACATGGAAAAGGACAAGGCCCTGGAGCGTCGCTTCCAGCCGATCTACGTCGAGGAGCCCAGCGTTGATGACACCGTGCGCATCCTGCGGGGCATCAAGGAGAAGTACGAGGTCCACCACGGCATCCGGATCATGGACGACGCCATCCTGGCCGCCGCCCAGCTGTCGGCTCGGTACATCTCGGACCGCTTCCTGCCGGACAAGGCCATCGACCTGATCGACGAGGCCGCCAGCCGCCTCAAGATGGAGATCGAGTCGCTGCCCCAGCCCATCGACCTGCTCCAGCGCCAGATCGCCGGGCTCAAGGTCGAGGTGCACGCCCTGTCCCGCGAGACCGACAAGGCCGCTCTGGAGCGCAAGGCCAAGCTCGAGGAGGAGATCGCCAACTTCGAGGAGGAGGAGCGGGAGCTCTCCACCCGCTGGCGGGCCGAGCGCGAGCGCCTCGAGGCCATCGGCGTCCACAAGGAGCGCCTGGAGGAGCTGCGCTTCAAGGCCGAGAGCGCCCAACGGGGGGGCGACTTCGACGCCGCCAGCCGGCTCACCTATGGCGACATCCCCGAGGCAGAGGCCGCTCTGGCCCAGGCCCAGCAAGAGCTCGCGGCCATCCACGCCGAGGGCAGCATCCTGCGGGAAGAGGTCAACGGCGAGGACATCGCCCTGGTCGTCTCCAAGTGGACCGGCATCCCGGTGACCAAGCTCGGCCAGTCCGAGATGGAGCGCCTGCTGAACATGGAGGAGAACCTGCACGGTCGGGTGGTCGGCCAGCACGAGGCGGTGGTCGCCATCGCAGACGCCGTGCGCCGGTCCCGGGCCGGCCTCCAGGACCCCAACCGGCCCATCGGCTCGTTCATCTTCCTGGGACCGACCGGCGTGGGCAAGACCGAGCTCGCCAAGGCCCTGGCCGAGTTCATGTTCGACGACGAAGACGCCATCGTGCGCGTCGACATGTCCGAGTACATGGAGAAGCACGCGGTCGCCCGGCTCATCGGCGCCCCTCCGGGGTACATCGGCTACGACGAGGGCGGCCAGCTGACGGAAGCCGTGCGGCGCCGGCCCTACTCGGTGGTCCTGTTGGACGAGATCGAGAAGGCCCACCCCGACGTCTTCAACATCCTGCTCCAGGTGCTCGACGACGGCCGCCTGACCGACAGCAAGGGCCGGGTGGTCGACATGAAGAACTGCGTGGTCATCATGACCAGCAACGTGGGCAGCCGGCACCTGCTCGAGGCCGCAGGCGACGTGAAGAGCGCCGAGCCCAAGGTCCTGGGCGAGCTGCGCAAGGCCTTCCGGCCGGAGTTCCTGAACCGGATCGACGACACCATCGTGTTCGAGCCCCTGTCCCGGGAGCACATGGACGGCATCCTGGAGATCCAGCTGCGGCGGGTGCACAAGCTCCTGGCGGCCCGAGAGCTCGAGATCGACCTGACCGACGCCGTCAAGAAGGAGCTCGCCGACGCGGGCTACGACCCGGTGTTCGGTGCCCGGCCGCTCAAGCGCTCGATCCAGCAGTACCTGCTCAACCCCATGTCCCGGGCCATCGTGGGCGGCGGCTACGGGCCTGGAGACACGATCGCTGTGACGCTGGACGGGGATCAGTTCAAGTACACCCGCATCCCGGCGCCCGAGGAAGCCTGAGACAAGGGTCCGCGCTCTCCAAGGCCACGGCTGTGGCCCCCACACGCAGTCCCGTCAGCTCGGCCACCGACGGGAGAGCCGTGCCAGTGCACGCCGGGAAGCCCGGCGCGTGACCCGGGCAGCGTCCGGCCCGCCGATCACGACCGCGGCGCCCAGCAGCACCCAGGACAGTCCGTAGACCCCCGGGGCACCGTAGAGCGCGAGCTCCGCGTTGGCGGTCCAGGCCGCGCTGGACCCGATGAGCGCGACCGCAGGCCACCCCAGCAACATCTGCAGGACCATCAGCACCACGCCGACGGAGAGCCGCCAGGTCCAGGTGACGGGCGGCTCGACGGGGTCGGTGAGGTCTGTCGGACGGCCAGGGGTCATGGACTCCCCAGGGGACCTCAAGACCATAGCCGGGCCCCGCGCTGCTCCACTCCTCTAGACACCGGCTCAGCCACGCTCCGCAGCCTGACTCTCGCGAATCTGCACATTCGACCCCAGAAACGCGGGACAGTTTGTGCAGATTCGGCGCGCTTGACCCCGTGCGGTCTTGCATCATGGCCGACACCGGACCGACCGCGCCGGCCCGGGAAAGGCGAGCCCATGGTCTTCAACCTGTCCTTGCTCCTCTCCCCAGCCTTCGGCTGCCCCACCATCGCCACGGGCACCACGTCGGCGCTCCGGTTCGACGTGGCCCAGGTCGCCATCGTGCGACAGGACGAGCGCACGACCTTCTCCGTGTCGGTGAACCCGTCGGGCACCGCCCAGGAGTTCGCCCTGGTCATGCCGGTGCCCGAGGTGCTCGAGCAGGACGAGGTGCGCACCCTCGACTCTTCCCTGTTCGCCACCCTGGATGGCTACACCGCACCTCGCCACGTCGATGACGCCGGTTGCGGCGGGGGCGACGGCGACGTGGACGCCGACGCCGACACGGACACGGACACCGACGCGGACGGGGAGCCAGGCGCCGACGTGGACGTCGAGGCGTTCTACCTGGTCGGCGAGTACGCGGTCACGATCCTGAGCGCCGAGGAGTCGTCGGCCCTGTTCACCTGGCTCGACGACCACGGCTACTCGCTCCCAGACGGCGCGGAAGAGCGGCTGGGCGAGTACATCGAGGCCGGCAGCTTCTTCCTGGCGGCCAAGGTCGCCGACACCGCAGCGCTGGCCGACGGCACCCCGCTCTCCCCGCTCCAGGTCGCCTACGACAGCCCGGTCTTCACCATCCCCATCCGACTGGCGACGCTCAACTCGCCCGGCCAGCAGGACATGGTGGTCTACGCCATCGTCGACCACGACGATGGGCGGGTCGGCATCGCCAACTACCCAGAGGTCTTCATCGAGGACACCTGCGTGTGGGGCAACACCGGCGACGACTTCGCGGCCTTCTACGAGGACCACTACAGCGCCGCCTGGGGGGTGGCCGAGAACGCGGCCTGGGGCGTGGAGTTCTCGGGGGGCCTCAACGACTGCAACCCCTGCACCAACACGTTCCCGAGCGGGCCCCAGCTCGAGGAGCTCGGCTTCCAAGGCGACCCCGACGACCACTACATGACCCGCCTGCACGTGCGCTACACCACCGAGCAGGCGACCCAGGACCTGTCGCTGTACAGCTCCGGCATCTCCAGCGCCCTGACGACGTCGTTCGCCGACGACAACTGGCGCAACAAGACCTGCATCGAGTATTTCTGCGACGGCCGGTCGACGTCGGGGGGAGAGCCGGACGCCGACACCGACACCGACCTGGACACCGACACGGACACGGACTGGGACAGCGGCTGGGTCACCGACACGGACACGGACACCGACACCGCCCCGGACGCAGACGCGGACACCGACTCGAATGCCCAGGCCGACGGGGGCGGCGGCTCCGCGACCGCCTGTGGGTGCCAGACCGGCGGCTCCAGCGGATGGGCGCTGCTGCTGGCCGCGTTGGCGGCGCTCGGTGTGCGGCGGCGCTCAGCCCGCGCCTGAGGCCGGGAATCGGGTCACGGCAGATCACAGCGCGATAGCGTGGCCCCGCCCGGAGCCCTCCCGATGACCGAGCTGCGACCCAAGCGAACCTCCTTCCTCTTCGACCGGGTCTCGCGCGCCGCAATGGCAGCCACCGCGCTCGCCGTGGTGCTCGCTGCGGCCGGGGCCGGGACCGGCCTGTGGGCCCTCTTGCCAGCTGCCCTCCTGGTCTGGCTCCTGCTGGTCGGACTGTCCCTGTGGACCGGCAACGCGGCCTGGACCAAGGAGCGCTACGAGGTCCACCCGGGCCACCTGGTGGCCCACGGGGGCGGGGTCACGTCGGACTGGACCCTGGAGCTGGATCTCAAGAACGTCACCCACGTCAAGCAGCACCTGGCGTGGATCCGCTACCGCTTCTTCGACGTGGGCGACGTGATCGTGCAGTCCGCTGGCGCCAGCAGCGCCGAGGTGGTCTTTCGCTCGGTCCGTGAGCCCGACGAGCTCGTGGCCCAGCTCCGCGCGGCCCTTCGGGACAATGGCTTCTCGCTCCAGGGCGGCGAGCTGCGCATCTCTGAGACCCCGAGCACGCTGGGGGCGGTGGTGGAGTGCGCGTCCATCGCCATTGGGCTGCTGGCCGCCGGGGCCTGGGCGGCAGGCGGGGGCTTGACGGCGGCGATCGCCGGTGGCGAGGCCTGGATGATCGGCCTTGCCCTGGGCGCGGGCGCCTTGATCTCGGCTGGGGCCGCCCTGTTCCTGGTCCTGCACTTCTTCGACCTGGTGCGCCGGACCTATGAGGTCTATGACGACGTGGTCGAGTACCGGGAGGGCTTCCTGTCCCGGACCAATGCCTTCATCCCCTTCGAGAACATCGCCGACGCGGCCACCAAGCAGACCTTCCTGGACCAGATCCTGGGGCTCTACGATGTCAAGGTGAGCTGCCAGGGCAGCGGCTCCGAGGTCGGCTTCCGCCGCCTGGCCCGGGGCCCGGCGATGCAGGAAGCCGTGCGCGGCCTGGTCGACACCGCCCAGACCCAGCGGGAGCTCGCCCAACAAGCCGCGATCCAGGCCACGCCAGACGGCCCCAAGGCCGCGTCTCAGGCAGAGCGCCCCCCTGCCCAGGCCGTGCCCGCAGACCAGGCCTGGACCGCCGAGCTCCGCATGGTCACCGCCCGCGCTCTGTTCGGCGCCGGCATCCTCAAGGCCATCGGCACCCAGTACACGGTGGGCGCGTCGTCGGTCGCCAGCCGCTACCAGCTCATCGGCCAGCAGCAGCTGGAGTTCGCCTACGACAAGGTCACCGGCGTCCAGGTGCGCACGTCGCCGCTGGACGGGGTCTTCGGCACCACCACCGTGAGGATCTGGAGCATCGGCTCGGCCCTGCCCCTGGACCTGCGCCACGTGAGGGTCGGTGCGCTGGACCTGCCGGCGTTGCTGCGCCAGGCCGGCATCCCCGGCGGCGACGCCCAGCTCGCCCTGCCCGCCCAGCTGGGGCTGACCCTGTGGCTGAGGGCTCGGGTCGGCACCGCCGTGTTGGTCGGGCTGGCGACCCTTGCAGGACTGGCGGGACTGGTGCTGAGTGGGCCCGGCGGCCTGATAGCCTTTGCTGTGCCGCTGGTCTGGGTCCTGGCGTTCCTGGTGGCCCGGGTCCGCACGACCCGGCAGCACCTGAGCCTGCACGAACACCACCTGGAGCACCGCTCGGGCATCTTCTGGCGCCAGCACGTCTATGCCCGGTACGACGACATCAAGAAGATCGAGGTCCGGCGCTACGCCGGCACGGCCGCCGGCCGCCTCACGGCGTTCGTGGCCGGCGAGACCGCGCTGCAGACCAAGAAGGGCCAGGCCACCGGGGTCGTGCAGAACCGAATCACGACCCACTTCCTGCCCGACGTGCGCGCCCTCAGCGCGACCCTGGACCCGCTGCTGCTGGGCCGCCTGGGTCCGTCCGACATCCTGACGCCGCCCCCCGCGTCGGACCCGGGCCAGAGCCACATCCCCGCGGTCGCCAACGCCCTGGCCATGCTGGCGCTGATCCCCCCGGCCTGGCCCTTGTTGCCTTGGGTCTGGCTGTCCGTGAAGCGCCGGTCCTACCGGGTCGAACAGGACCGCGCAGTGATCGAGTCCGGGGTGCTCTACCGGACCCACACCAGCGTGCTCTTCGACCGCATCGACTCGCTGAACCAGGGCCAGGGGCTGCTGGGCAAGGTCTTCGAGAACGGCAGCGTGACGCTCATGACCGCTGGCAGCAGCCGGCCGGATCTCGTGCTCAGCGACACCGCCGGGTACCAGGAACTCTACGGGGCGATCCGGGCGCGCTACGGGCGCTGACGCGAACTGCAGCCGCGGCCTGCGCTACCGTGGCCGTCCGTGTCTGCACCTGACCCAGCCGCGACGATGCACGCGGTCCGTCTCCACCCGGACGGCCCCCGTCACGAGCAGATCCCCATCCCGGCGCCGGGGCCCGGCCAGGTGCTGGTCCGGATGCACGCCAGCCCCATCAACCCCAACGACCTGTTGTTCCTGGGCGGGGACTACGAGGTGGTCAAGCCTCTGCCCGTGGTGGCCGGCTTCGAGGGCAGTGGCGTGGTGGTCGGCGCAGGCCAGGGACTGCTCCCGCGCCTGCTCGTCGGGCGGCGGGTCGCGGTGGTCGCCGGTCCCGGAGACGGCACCTGGGCCGAGTACACCTGTGCCCCAGCGGACGGCTGCGTGCCCCTGCGGACCCGGGTGGACCTGGACCAGGCCGCCATGCTGTTGACGAACCCGCTCACCGCCCAGGTGCTCTACGCCAAGGCGACACGGGGGCGCCGCCGGCCCTTCGTGCAGAACGCGGCAGCGGGGTCTCTGGGCCGCATGATCACCCGGCTCGCCGTCCGAGACGGTGTGCCTGCGGTGCACGTGGTCCGCCGGCCCGCCGAAGCCGAGTCCCTGCTGGCCCTGGGCGCTGAGCACGCTCTGGCGACCCAGGATCCCGACTTCGACACCACCCTCGCCGAGACCTGCACCCGCTTGGGAATCGACTATGCCCTGGACCCGGTGGCCGGCGACGACACCGGGCGGCTGCTGGCCGCGCTTGTGCCGGGGGGCACGGTCGTGGTGTACGGCAAGCTCTCCGGACGGCCCTGCGTCGTCGACGGCGACGACCTGATCTTCCGGAACAAGCGGGTCGAAGGCTTCACCATGTACACCTGGGTCGCCGAGACGTCCAAGCTGGGCCAGCTGCGCATGGTGTTCACGGCCCAGGGTGCCCTGGACGGCGACCTGGGCAGCGAGATCCGGGCTCGGATCCCGCTGGCGCGCTTCGAAGAGGCCCTGGCGTCGCTCCGCGCGGAGTCAGGCGGCGGCAAGATTCTGCTGGTCCCGACCGAGAACGAAGTCTCTTCGGAGCCCGGTGCTCCGTAGGAAGGAGTGCGTGCCGCTGGAACCGGCCCCCGGCCAGGGCAAGAAATCCAAGAAACACCGATTCTCCTCCTTTTCAAGACAACCCAAATAGTTGTAGGATGAAAGGAGACCGGGGGGTTCGACCCAATGACTGGGTGGGAGATGCCATGAAGGCTGGGACAACACTGCTCGCGATCGCCACAGGCCTGCTGCTCATGGGCTGCCAGGCCCAGCACCACAGCATCGGCGAAGCCAAGGTCGAGGCCCAGAAGCACCAGAAGGTGCGGGTGCGCGTCAACGCCCGGGTGATGGCCGTCGACAAGACCGTTGCCGCCATCGAAGACCCCCTGGCGCCCCAGACCGTGACCCTGTCCGACGGCACTGGCTCGGTGCGGGTGGACTTTTTGGCCCGGGACCTGGCCCGACCCCTCGAGGCCGGCGACCGCGTGTCCGCGGACATCGAGCTGACCGCCCCGTGGTTCCTGGCCAATGACCGGACCCGGCATCGCTCCCCGGCCACCGCAGTCCAGGTCTGGTCGATCACCGAGGGCTGATAGCGCCGACCCGACGCTGGCGACGCCCCCACGCCCGCGGCAGCAATAGCAGCGCCGACGACCCTCGGGTCCCGCTGCCACGGCAGCACGGACCCAGCCCTCAGAGGTAGAACGCCGACGTGGCCCCCGTCGCAGTCGCTGCCCTGATCCACCTATCGCTCCTGGCCAGCTCGGCCCAGGCCGCGGACCACGTGGTGCCCCTGGGCCACACCGCTTCCTCGATCGCCATCGACGGTTTCCTGCAGGAGCCGGCCTGGCAGACCGTGGAGCCGGTCACGGACTTTGTCCAGTACCGGCCGAATGCCGGCGGGCCCGCCCCCGGACTCACCGAGGTCCGCTTCCTCCAGGACGACCGCAACCTGTACGTGGGCATCCGGGTCAGCCAGGCCGACTACCAGGTCCGCGCCCGGGTCTCTCCCCGGGAGTCCATCAACGAAGACGACCAGATCGGCGTCTACCTGGACACCTTTGGCGACGGCCGCCAGGGCTTCATCTTCTACTTCAACGCCCTGGGCATCCAGCAGGACATGCGCATGTCCGATGGCCACTGGAGCCAGGAGTGGGACACGGTGCTGTACTCCCGCGGCCAGGTCACCGAAGACGGGTACACGCTGGAGATCGCCATCCCCTTCCGGTCCCTGCGCTTCCCGGCCGGCGGCTCGGCCCAGGACTGGGGCGTGATCCTGACCCGCAAGACCCCGGCGCTGGGCACCAAGTACAGCCACCCGGTGCTGGAGCCCGGCCACCCACGCTTCTTCACCCAGGCCTGCACGCTGGGCGGGGTCGTCACGCCTCGAAACGGCTCCGGCATCGAGCTCATGCCCGTGCTGGCGGTGCGCCAGAGCGCCACCCGGGATGACGGCGCCGACCCGTTCCAGTGGTCCGGCAGCGACCCCCTCCTGGACCTGGTGCGACCCGGCATCGACGCCCGCTTCGGCATCACACCGGACACCGGCGTCGCGGCCACGGTGCTCCCGGACTTCTCCCAGGTCGAAGGTGACGTCGCCCAGATCGAGCTGAACCAGCGCTTCGCCCTGTACTACCCCGAGCAGAGGCCCTTCTTCCTGGACGGCGTCGAGGCCTTCCAGGACCCCCAGGGCATCCTGTACACCCGGTCCATCGTGGACCCGGTCTACGGGGTCAAGATCAGTGGGCGCGAGGACGCCTGGGCCTTTGGGGTGCTCAATGCCCTGGACGCCGATCCCGGCGGGTCGGTGCACGAGTACGGCACCCCGGGCTTCGACGACGACGACGTCGACAGCGCGTGGGCCGAGAACACCTATGCGAGGCTCAGCAGGACCACGGGCGACAGCGGCTCGGTGGGCGTGACGGCAGCGGACAAGTGGATCCTGGGCTCGGACGGTGCCCGGAACACGGTGGCCGGCGCCGACGCCAACGTGCTGTTGGACGATCGCCTGTCGGCGTCGGGCAACATCTCGGGCAGCGTGGTCACCGGTCCGGACGCCGATCCGCTCATCGGGTGGAGTGGCTCGGCGAAGATCCACAAGGCCAGCGGGGTGGGCACCGGCTGGCGGCTCGGCGCTGGCGGCTCCAGCCCCGACTACCGCCGGGAGATGGGCTTCGTCACCCAGTCCGGCAACGCCTGGGTCAATGGCTTCGTCGACCACACCCTCAATCCGGACGCGCCGGGTGTGGACCAGGTGACCCTGCTGGCTGCCGGTTCGGTCAACAGCGCCTTCGACGGCGACCTGAACCGCGGCGGGACGCTGCACGCCAGCTTCGACTTGATCCGGAACCACGGCGCCTACGCCAGCGTGGCGGGAGGCACGGTCCGGGTCAGCGAGGTCGAGGTGCCCTGGGCCCGGTTGAGCCTGGGCTACGACGGTACCTGGAGCCAGAAGACCCGGGGCAGCGTGAGTGTGAGCGCGGGTCAGGAGATGGACTACAGCCTGCTGGTGCCCGCCCGCGGCCTCCGGGCCAGCGCGTGGGGCCAGTGGCGGCCCACCACGGGAACGCGGCTCGACCTGTCGGCGAGCACCCAGCTGCTGATCCCGGAAGGCGCCGAGCCAGAGACCGCCGCCACCGCTCGCCTGCGGGCCACCTGGCAGCTGTCCCAGCAGCTCGGGGTCCGGGTCATCGGACAGACCGTGAGCAAGAACACCACCAGCGAGACGGACCTGGACCTGTCGGCCCTGCTCACGTGGCTCCGCACCCCTGGCACCGAGGCCTACCTGGGCACGACCCAGGCCCTGGTGGCCGATGGCGACGTCACGCTGCTGGAGCAGTTCTACTTCTTCAAGATCAGCTGGCTCTTCCGACCCTAAGAGGGTGGAGGGGGATCGGGGCGGCGAGGCCGGCAGGGTGGCAATTGGCCGGGACTGTGCGCCACCTGGGGCTGACACTTACGTGGTCGATGGCGTCTCATCCCGCCCGTAGGTGCGCCGGGTGCACACCTACGTGGTCGATGGCGTCTCATCCCGCCCGTTTGTGCGCCGGGTGCACACTTACGCCGTCGATGGTCTGCCATCCCGCCCGTTTGTGTGCCGGGTGCACACTACCGTGGTCGATGGTCTGCCACCCGCCCGGTTGTGCGCCGGGCCGCTACAATTCGGCCCTCACTCGGTGCTGCCCGAGTCCGCCAGCGGTCCCAGATCCGGGTCGACCTCGACCAGGTTGCCCAGCATCGCCCGGTTGTCCGAGTCGTCCAGGTACCCCCGGTCGTCGAACCAGGAGAAGTCCCCCATCACAACCAGTTCGCCGGCATCTCCCACCTGTTCCGCCGTGACGACCACGTCGCGATCGTCGGCGAACAGGACCGTCGCGCCGTTGCTCTCGACCCAACAGGACTCCAGGAATCGGATCTCGTCGATGCCGTTGGTGATCTGGTGGGCCCGGGACGGCACCGCCAGGGTGACCTTGGCGGTGTTGGCCCCGGTCCCCGTGTAGCGGGCGTCGACACCCAGGTCCTCGAACAGTTGGTTGAAGGTCGTGCCGGCACAGTTCTCGGGGGACACGACCGTCACCACCCGCACGCCCGCAGCCAGGGCCGTCTCGAGCTCGAACACGCTCTCGGACCCGTAGACCGAGTCGCCCTTGAGACCGGAGTCGACCAGCACCATGACCCGGTACTGGAGCGGATCCGCCAGCTCGGTGCGGTCGGAGACGTTCCAGCCATAGGTGTCCTTGATCCACTCGCTGGCGTCGTCGAACTTGCCGGCCCCGCTGTTGTTGCCGTCCTCGCCGTTGTGGCCCGTGTAGAGCAGGATCCGCTCGCCGGAAGGGTAGATCGGCTCCGGGACGGTGTCGGTGGTGCTGTCCGCGGTGTCGTCCGTGGCGTCATCGGTGCAGGCGATGAGCAGGGCCAAGGCGATCATGGGGCGTCCTCCGGCGGGGGTTCGAGCATAACGCCGGGTCGAACCCAGGCCCGCAGCGCCTTGTGATCGGCGCCCGGGAGCCTCAGCGTGCGAACGCCGTCGACCTGGACCTGGCCCGCGAGCAGGTGGTCCAGGCGCATCACGGGAAGGTCCGGCCAGCCGCCCCCCGCTGGCCACGTGCCCGCCCAGATGCCCTGGGGCTGCACCACGTCGGTCAGTCCACGGCTGAGCAGCAGCCGATGGGGCCCACTGCCCGGCACAGCGTTCAGGTCCCCAGCGACCAGCGCCGGATCGCCGACACGGCAAGGCCCCCACGCCCGGGCCAGCCGACCCCGGTCCAGAGCCTCCGCGAGCCGCGCCATGTACGGGGCCAGCCCAGAGGCATCCAGGGGCACCGGCGGTGGTCCGTGCACGCCCAGCACACAGACCCCGTCCAGGCGGATCAGGGCCAGGGGCATCCGCGACGTGTCGGAACCGAATTCGTCCGTGACCACCGCCTCACAGGCCAGACCCTCTCGGCAGAACACCGCGGTGCCGTGGGAGTCCCGGGACAGCTCCCGGTCATAGTTGTCGGCCACCCGCGTCATGCCCGGGATCTGCAGTGCGCGCTTCTCGAGGGTCAGGACCACGTCGGCCTGGAGCCCGCCCAGGGCCTGTTCGAGCCCGTGGTGGGTCTCGGCGAACGCCTGCACATTGGCGCTCACCAACAGAAAGCCCTCCCCCGTCGATGGCCCCGGCGGCAAGCCGGCCAGGGCCAGCCCGGCCACCGTCAGCAGCATGGGCGCCCCGAAGCGTCGGTGGCGGAGCAAGAGTCCCAGGGCACCCAGGGGCCACAGCAGGAGACACCAGCGTGGCGCCGTGAGCAACAGGGCCTGGGCCGCATTGGTCCAGATGCGATCCGCTGGCAGCGCCCATGCTGCGCAGTGACAGGCCAGCCCGAGCAGCAGCGGCAGCACCACGACCTGGGCCACGTGGGCCCGGCGACGGGTGTCGGCGTCCAGGCGGGGGGAGCGCCGCCGCCCGGAGCGGGTGGCGCGACGGGCCACGACGCCTTGCTCCATCAGGGGATCGCGGGTGCCTGGACCACGTTGTAGACCGCACGGGCCTTGCCGATGGTCGCCCGGGGCACGCCCTGCCACACCTCGCAGTCCGCCACCGCGACCCGGTTGCCGAGCCGGAGGACCTGGGCGGTGCACCACAGGTCTTCGTCCGGCCGTCCGGGCCTCAGGAAGTCCATCCTCAGGTCCACCGTGCTGGTGCGGTCCTGCGGGCCCAGCTTGGTGAACACGGCCAGGCCCCCTGCGGCGTCGGCCAGGGCGGTCGCGACCCCGCCGTGCAGGGCCGGCCGGATGGGGTCGCCGACCATCTCGGGCCGAAAGGGCACCCGGACCAGGCAGCGCCCAGGCTCCAGCTCTTCGACCCGGAAGCCCAGCCAGACGTGGAGGGGAATGCCCTGCTCGAAGAACGCGATCAGGGCTTGTCGTCGCTGGCCTTCAGACATCTGCTCACAATCCGATGACCGGGATTAGCACGGTGCCGCACTGACGCGACCGCGGACCAGGGTAGAGTCGCCAACGAGGAGACGGAATGGGTGCACCGAGGGCAGGACTCCAGAGGCTGCGAGGCACCTTTGCCGAGCAGCTCCAGAGTCAGGTCACCGAGCTCTCGCTCCTGCTTCGCGACGCGGCCGAAGACGACGAGCTGATGGACGTGCTCGAGGTCAGCCTGGGCAGCATCGCCAGCACCGCCAAGTCCCTGGAGCTCACCGTCGTGGCCGATGCCGCAGGACGGGCCCGGGACGCCTGCCGCGACGAAGGCGCTGCCAAGGCGGTCGACGACCTGGCGACGCTCTGCAAGCGCCTCCAGGGCCACCGATCCCTGTTCCGCCCCGTGCTGATCCTGGCCGACGAAGAGGATCTGGAGCGGCTGCGGGATCGGCTGGGCAGCGCGCCTGTGCCCATTCGACTGTGCGCGTCGGTCGACAGCCTGCTGCGGGAGACCGGCCCCGAGCCGCCGAGCGCGGTGATCGTGCCCATGGAGTCCTTCAGCTCAGTGCTGACGGAGCTTCGCTGGCAAGAGGGCCTGGCCGAGATCCCCGTGTTCGTCTACGACAAGCGGGCCCGCAGCGACGTCCAGGATCTGCACGAGCGCACCCGCGCTGCCCGGGAAGGCGCCGCCGGGTATCTGCACCCGGGCCTGGCCATTCCCGACGTGGTCGCTGCGGTCTGGGAGTCCCTCTACAACGACGAGTCCATGCCCCACCGGGTGCTGGTCTCGATCTTCGACCACAACGCTGTGGAGCTGGTGCGGCAGTCCCTGCGCTGCCCGGAGATCCTGCTCCGCCACCAGCCGGCGCCCACTCGCCTGCTCCCGGACATCGCGGCCTTCCAGCCGGACATGGTCATCCTGGACCTGGATCCCGACAGCACGGCCGGGCCGGACCTGTGCCGGGTCTTGCGCCAGCACGAGATCTGGCGCGACGTGTTGATCACCTTCCTGGCACCCAACCCCGGGCTGGTCCGCTTCGGAATGCGTGCCGGGGCCGACGACGTGTTGGTCCGGGGTCTCCGTCGGGACGAATTCCGCGGCCGCATCATGGGCCAGCTGACCCGCCGGCGCAGACGCCTGCGCAGCGAACAGCGGGACCCCCTCACCAGCACGCTCAACCCGGGGCCCCTGCTGCGTCGCGCAAGCGAAGAGATCGGCCGCGCCCAGCGCTCGGGGCGGCCCCTGGCGGTCGGCCTGATCGACGTCGACGGCCTGCGGCTGATCAACGAGCGCAACGGCATGGGGGCCGGCGACACGGTGCTCCGCCTTGCCGCAAAGGCCTTCCGCACCACCCTTCGGGACACCGACGTGATCGGCCGGGTCGGCCCCGACGAGCTCGCCGTCCTGTTGTGGAACTGCACCAGCGCCCAGGCCCAGGGCCGCATCGAGGACGCTCTGGCCCTGTTCAATCACCTGGCTCGCGGGAACCCCAAGCTGGGCGACGTACGCCTGAGCGCCGGCGTCGCCGACACCACCCAGGGCCAGGGCAAGACCCTGTCCCGCGCCGAGAGCGCGATGCTGGAAGCGCGCTACCGGGGAGACGGCCTGGTGGGTTCGGCTGTATAGACCTAGATCTCGATGAATTCGAAGGCGCGGACCTTGGCGCTCTCGCTGATCAGCTGGGCGCAGCAGCCCAGGCGCAGGTCTTCGGAGAAGCCGTTCTCCTTGAGGGTCGCGCGCTCGCGCGCTTCCTGAGCGCTCAGGTTGTCCTCGCCGTCCAGGACCTCGACCCGGCAGGTACCGCAGGTGGCGTCGGAACAGCCGGTGCCGATGGGCTTGTGCATGTTGCCCGAGATGTAGACCAGGGTGTCGGTCGCCGAGCCCTGGACCGACTGCTCCATGCCGTCGCCGTCGAGCACGATCAGGCTGACCTTGGGGCGCTCCTTGCGAGCGGGGGCCTGGGGACGGCGACCGTCGCCATCGCCGCTGCCCAGTCCGAGCAGGCTCTTGATCTTCTTGCGAATGCCGAACGGCGTCATCGGGGGCTCCAGGAGGGCGTCCGCCCCGCCCTTAGCGACAGCTGCCGGGCGCCGCAAGGCCCGACGGGGTAGACTGCGGCGCTTCTTCAGGTGGTCCCCGGAGCTGTGACAATGACCGCGCTCGTCTGGACACTGCTGACTGCGCAGGCCCTGGCCCAGGACACGGGCGACGTCTTCGTCACCCTGGTCGACGGCAACGCCGGCACGATCTTCCTGGACGGCAACGACACCGGCCTGAAGACCCCGGCCACCCTCAAGGGCGTCACCATCGGTCAGCACCAGATCCAGGTCCGCGGCGACTGCATGGTCGCCAACGCCACGGTCGACGTCGCCATGGGCCGCATCGCCCGGACCGAGATGCAGATGTCCTCGGTCGGTGGCTTCCTGATGATGGAGATCACCCCAGCCGAAGCCACCGTGTTCCTGGACGGGGTCAAGGTCGGCAACGGTCCCACCCTGGGCATCGAAGCCGACTGCGGCGACCACGTGATCGAAGCCACCGCCGACGGCCTGGCCCCGGAAAAACGCACCATCCGCGTCGAGATGGGCAGCGCCACCCAGCTGCGCTTCGACCTGGGCGAAGCGGGCTTCGGCACCCTGTCCCTGATGGTCGAGCCGGTCACCGCCGAGCTCTTCCTGGACGGCAAGTCCGTGGCCGTCGGCCCGGTCGAGGTCGAAGACGTCGCCAAGGGCGATCACACCGTCGGCGCCATCCTCGACGGCTACGAGCCTCTGGAACAGCGGGTGAGCGTCAAGGCCGGGGACGTGACGCGCCTGGACCTGACCCTGACCCCCGCCGCCGGCGGCGACGGCGCAGACTCATCGACCGACGGCGACAAGCAGGACGACCCCGACCAGGCCGCCGCAGACGAGCCCAAGCCCGCCAAGGCGCCTCGGGAGAGCAAGGGTCGTGGCAAGAAGATCCTGCTGACGGGCGCGTCGGTGGTCGCAGCGGGCATCGGCACAGGCTTTGTGCTGACGGCGTACAACAACTACACCGTGAACTACGTCCCGGGCATCTCGCGCTGCGGCTTCGAAGACGCCGAGTGCCAGGACAAGTGGAACGAGTACCACCGGCTGGGCATCCGCCGGTATCAGTACATCGGCTATGGCCTCATCGGTGCCGGCGCGGTCGGCCTGGGCACCACCGGCCTGATGATCATCCTGTCCGAGGACGGCACGCCGATCGTCGGCCTCACCGGGCGCTGGTAGCCCTGGCCTCGACGTCCGCTCAGTCCCGGGTGTAGGCCCCGGCGTGGGTGAAGAGTCCTGAGAGCCAGGTGATGTCCGCGCCGTCCGGCAGGGTCACAGCGGCCCGATACAGCTCGCCGCTGGTCACCTCGATGTACCCGTAGTCCCAGAAGTGGTCCGGCCAGGCCGTCCAGCCGGCGGTGCCCATGGCGAAGGTCCCGGAATTCTGCACCAGGCAGCGCCGGGACTCGCGCAGGCTGTAGGAGGACTCCCACCAGTCCCGCCAGTACAGGTTCATGTGCAGGTACATCCACTCGCCACCCCGGGGGGTCCACTCAAAGGTCTCCGACGCGCTGATCGTGGGCTCGCCAGAACCGAGCACCGGCGTGGTGAACGACGTGGCGCTGCCGGCGGTGAAGGCATCGTGCAGCGTGAACGCCGGCCAGATGCCCTGGGCCAGGGCGACGTCCCAGTCCGCGCCGGCCCCGTACTCCTGGGTGCTCTCGAGCACGTGGGAGAAGCCTCCATCGCTCTCGAGGGCCAGCTGGACGACCCCACCGTCCGAGCTGGCCAGCCCGATGGCTTCGACCCCCAGGTCGGTGAGGGTCAGGACCGGCCCCGACGGGTTCTGGTCCAGGCAGTCGTCGACGGGGCCGATGTAGTCGTGCACGTCAAAAACCGGGAAGCCATCGAAGAGCCAGACGTCGGAGCTCCCATAGTCGCCGTCGCCGGCCTCGTACCCGGTGGAGCGCGTGTAGACGTGGATGCCGAGTCCGCCGTCGACCCCGGTTCGATCCGGCAGGAAGGTGAAGGCGTCCTCGCGGGTGCCGGTGATGCCGGGCCCGGACACGGTCACGGACACCAGGCCCTCGCGCAGGGTCTCCGGCGTCTCGACGGACACCGTGCCTGCGGTGGTGCCGAGCACGATCGCGTCGCTGGTGCCGAACAGGACCCGGTCCACCCCGATCAGATCGTCGCCGCTGATCACCACCTCCTGGCCACCGCCATTGGTGCCCAGGTCCGGGCTGACGCCGGTGACTGCGACCTCGACCGGCACTGTGTCCGTGTCGCTGTCGGCGTCCGTGTCCGAATCGGTGTCCGAGTCGGTGTCGGTGTCGGTGTCCGCGTCGGCGTCCAGGTCCCCGGACTGGGGGTCGTCCACGTCGACGACCGGGGTGCAGGCCAGAGCCATCAGCAGCAAGGGGGACACCAACATCGTGCGGCAATCTACCCCGGGAAGTCTTACTCAGCGCCCATGGCGCCCCCCGCCCCGCCCTTCTCGGTCGTGACGGACCCTCAGGTCCTGGCTGGCTACCTGACCGACGCGAGCAACCTCCAGGGCCACGCCGACGGCCTGATCCGACCCCGCTCGCCGGACCAGGTCGCCCAGGTCCTGGGCTGGTGTCAGGCTCACCAGCAGCCTCTGACGGTGACCGCCCAGCGCACCAGCACGACGGGCGCCCCCGTGCCCCAGGGGGGCTGGTTGCTGTCCATGGAGCACCTGGATGCGATCGAAGGGATCGGCCACGACAGCGCCCGGGCCCAAGGCGGCGTGCTCCTGGGCGAGCTCCAGGACCAGATCGAGGCCACGGGCCGGTACTTTCCCCCGGACCCCACCAGCCGCCACGAGTGCACCCTGGGCGCCGCCATCGCGTGCAATGCCTCGGGTGCCAGGTCCTACCGCTACGGCCCCATCCGCCCCTGGGTCACCGCACTCCAGGTCGCCCTGCCCACCGGCGAGCTCTGGGAGGTCACGCGCGACGATGCGGTGCCCGACCACTGGCCGGTGCCCACGTGGACCCCGCCTTCGGTCAAGTCCGCCGCTGGCTACGCCCCTGCCGACAACCTGCTCGATCTCTTCATCGGGCAAGAGGGCACCCTGGGCGTCATCACCGCGGCGACCCTGCGGCTCACGGACCTGGCCGACCAGGTCTTCGGTGTGCTCGTGTTCCTCCCTTCGGTCGCCGACGGCCTGGCGCTGGTGCGCAGGGTGCGTGACGGGGCCGACGGGGTCGCTCCGCGCTGCATCGAGTGGTACGACGCGGCGAGCCTGGAGCTGGTCCGAGCGCGGGAGCCGGGCATCCCCGTCGGCGCCCAGGCGGCGGTCTGGTGTGAGCAGGAGACCACCCACGCCAGCGTGGAGCAGGACCTGGAGGCCTGGTGGTCTGTGCTCCAGGACAGCGGTGCGCTGGTCGATGACACGGTCTTCGCCGACGACCCGGCCGGCCATGCCCGCCTGGCGGCGATCCGGCACGCGGTCCCGGCCGGCGTCAACGAGCGGGTCGTGGCCAACGGCATGCGCAAGATCGGCACAGACTGCGCGGTGCCTGACCACGCCTTGGCAGAGCTCATGGCGGCCTACGCCGCGGCCCCGGTTGAGAGCGTGCTGTTCGGCCACATCGGCGACAACCACCTGCACCTGAACATGCTGCCCAAGACCGCGGCCCAGGCGGCCCAGGCCCATGACTACTACCGACAGCTGTGCCGACTGGCCGTCGCCCGGGGTGGCACCGTGTCCGCCGAACACGGCATCGGCAAGCTCAAGCGGGCACACCTGGCCGACATGCTCGGCCCGGACCTGCTGGCCGACTTCCGGGCGCTGAAGCGGGCTGTGGATCCGGCTTGGATCCTGGGCCGCGGCACGCTCTTGGCCCCGCCAGAGGCCCCGTCCACGAACTGACGTGTAAGGATGGCGCCGGACCTTCGTTGTCAGGGCGGAGGTGACGGAGCGCACACACCCTTGACCCTGCCAGACCGGGCTCTCGCCGCGGGTGGCCTGGCGTCGCTGGACAGCGAGCGCGAGGTGGTCGAAGCCCTGCGCGGCGGGGACCAACAGGCCCTGGCCACGCTCTATGGCTGGTACGGCGATCGGCTTTACCGCCAGGCCATCCTGCCCCGGCTGCCCATCGTCGAGCTGGCCGAAGACGTGCTCCGCGACACCTTTCGCCTGGCCCTGGAACGCATCGATCAATTCAACCTGGAGGACCGCAGCATCTTCTTCTGGCTCCGCCGGATCGCCATCAACCGCGCCCTCGATACCCACCGGGCCCACGCCCGGGCCCAGCGCCTCGAGGACAAGCTGGTGGCCGAACCGGAGTCTGCGCCCGTCGGCGTCGCGCCCCCCGCCCCCGATCGCAAGGTCGAGGTCGAGGAGACGGCGGCGCTGGTGGCCGAGGCGCTGGCGCTCATCAACCCCCGCTACGCCGAGGCTCTGCGACTCCGCTTGTTGGAAGAGATGAGCCGAGAGGACTGTGCCAAGGCCTTGGGCGTCAACGTCAACAACTTCGACGTCATCTTGCACCGGGCCACCAAGGCCTTCCGCAAGATCTACCCACCCCGCTAGACCCTGATGACCGAGCTCAACGAACCCCGTCTGCTGGCCGAATGGCTGGACGCCAACCCCGGCGAAGCCCCTCCCGAGGGGGTCGAGGCCGAGGTGATCGAGGCCGTCTACGCCTTGCGGCCGGACCTGGCACCGGCGCCGCGGGTGAGCCTGGACGACATCCTGGCCGGGGTCGCGACGGGGCCCTTCGCCCGGTCAGGGCCCCCCGTCCAGGACCAGCCGGACGCAGCTGCGCCGGCGTTCGGGGGGGCGCTCGGGTCCGCCTGGGGAGAGGATCTGGGGTTCCAGCTGACGGCGACCTACGGCCAGCGGGAAGACGAGCAGGATGCCGAGCAGGCCGCTGAGCCGATCGAGTTGCAGCACGATCAGGCCGAGCCCACCGGGGAGCTGCCTCTGGGCGACCTGGACGAAGTCTCGCCACCCGTGGCCGACCCCATGGAGCTGGAGGCCACCCCGGTCCTGGGTGTCACT
This sequence comes from uncultured Enterobacterales bacterium, assembly GCA_964519895.1. Lineage (GTDB taxonomy): Bacteria > Myxococcota_A > UBA796 > UBA796 > CAJQPC01 > CAYFPX01. The sequence continues at coordinate 30,237 of CAZFLE010000025.1, forward strand.
GGGACCGATCCGCTGGGAGAGCCCATCGAAGAGGCCACCGATCCCGGCCTGGCCCCCATCGCCGACAGCCTGGAGGGCGAGAGCACGAACCCGTCTGGTCGGGCCCCCGCGTTCGGCGTGGTCGACGCGCCCCGCCCGCCGGAGCTGGCGCCGGCCGAGCCGCCGCCGTCCCTGCGCAACCGGGCCGTGACGGGACCACCCCAGGACGTGGGGCCCCTCTCGAGCGCGGGCATGCCCACGAACCCGCCGCCCTTGGTGCTGGAGACGTCGGGCCGGACCGACGCCGTACAGGCCGACACCGACCCCGGGTCCGCCGAAGACCCGGAGACCACTGGCGACGTGGTCGACCTGACCGCGCACCCTCGCTGGGGCGGACGGCGCTGGTGGGGCCTGGCGGGCAGCGCTGCGGCGGCGGCCCTGGTGCTGTTCGTGGTGGTCCCCAGCAGCACGCTCCAGGATCAGGCCCAGGCCCCGGGTCGCATGGCGCCGGCCGCGGTCCCGATGGCGGAGCAGGCCTCGGCCGAAGAGCCGGTCGAAGAAACGTCGGGCGACCTGCTGCAGAAGCGCGTGGCCGAAGGCTTCCAGCCCAACCAGAGACTCGACGCGCCCACCCGGGCATCATCGGGCTCGGCTGGTGCACCGCCGCCGCCGCCGGCCCCCTTGGAGAGCAAGGCCAAGGACAGCGACACCCGCAGCGCCAAGGCCGCCGGGGGACCGTCCCCCGCGACGGCGTCACCCGCGGCCCCGCTGTCCCTGGCAGAGCCCGAGCCCGAGCCCCAGGCCGAGCCGATGGCCTTCGGTGGCGCCAGCACCGCGGCCCTCCAGGCGCCCGACCAATCCCCTGTCGCGGCAGCCGACGACGACTGGGACGACGTGCCCGCAGACGCCTTCCACGACGTCGCCGACGAGGAAGACGCGATGCCCTACGCGCTCGAGCGAGACGAGGCCCCGCCACAGCTCGCTGCCGACGAACCCAGCAGCGGGGACTGGGGTGTCGCCGCGTCCCGCAGCGCGCCCAGCAACCGCGAGCGCCGCAAGAGCGAGCGCTCCGAGTCCATGTCGACCGTCGAAGGCATCGAGCTCGAAGGGGGCTTGGGCACGCTCAAGGAGTCGAACCCCGGAACCGGTCCAGAGGCCCCGCCGCCTCACGAGATGGACGCCCTGCGCCGCGACGCCAGGCCGCCGGACTACCGCTCGGACTGGTACCTGATGGGTGCCGGCCTGAGCGACGCCACCCTGGAGCAGATCCGCAAGAACCTCCAGGAGGCCGACGCCGACGCCCGGGCCGACGACAACGCCAGGGCAGCAGCCGTGGTCGCTCGCTTGATCGACCACCGAGACACCCGCGTGGGCCAGGACTTCGCGGGTCGCGCGGCCGCCTACTACCTCGAGGCCGGTGACCCGGCGGCGGCGATCACCGTGATCGGCCTGGGCAAGGCCCGGGGCAGCGCCAACACCGCCCAGCTCGCGCGCCTGCACTACCTGGAGGGCAAGGCGCTCGAGGCCCAGCGCAAGGACGGCTGGGCCGCCGAGAGCTACCGGGCTGCGAAGCACCTGAACGACGCTCGCTGATCAGGCCCGCCGGTTACCGGCTCTCATGCCCTTCCCGCCAGCCGTCGCCTGGTCCCTCGCCCGGCGAATGCTCTCCGAGGAGGACCTGGAGCGGGCGCGCCAGGTCAAGATCGCCGACGCCGGCCACGGCTACGATCCCTTCGGGCTGCACCGGGCGTTCGTGGCGCTGGGGCTCGGCATCGCGTCCCCGCTCTACCGCCGCTACTTCCGCGTGCTGAGCTACGGCGCCGACAAGGTGCCGGCCGACGGCGCCGCGGTGCTGGCGTGCAACCACTCCGGCACGGTGCCGGTCGACGGCATGATGCTCTGGGTCGACGTGGTGCTGAACACCGGCCGGGTCCCGCGTCCAATCGCCGACCACTTCGTGCCGACCCTGCCCTGGATCGGCACGCTGTTCGCCCGCTCGGGCATGGTCGGGGGCTCGCGCGGCAACGCCAAGAGCCTGCTCAAGGCCGGTCAGGTCCTGATGATCTTCCCCGAAGGCGTGCCTGGCATCGGCAAGCCCTTCGCCGAGCGCTACCAGCTCCAGAAGTGGCGGGTCGGGCACTGCGAGCTGGCCATCCGCCATGGCGCACCCGTGGTGCCCGTCGGCATCGTGGGGGCCGAAGAGCAGATGCCTCAGATCGGCCGGATCGACATCCCCGCCTTTGGTCTCCCGTACATCCCTGTGCCCGCGACCCCGCTGCCCATGCCCGTCCGCTACCACGTGCACTACGGCGAACCCATCCCGGTCCACCGCGACTACACCCCCGACCAGGCCGACGACCCCGAAGTCGTGCTGGAAGCCGCAGCCCGGGTCAAGGCCGCGGTCCAGGACCTGCTCGACCGGGGCCTGGAGCAGCGCGGCGGGGTGTTCGAGTGACCGCCGGCCCCAGCCCGCGCGGCGTCCTGGTGACCGGGGCCACCACCCCCGTGGGCGAGCGCCTGTGCCGGTCGCTGCTGGCGGACTCCAGCATCGAGCACGTGCTGGCCGTGGGGATCGAGCCGCCCGAGCACGCCCTGCCTTTCTCACACGGCGATCGGCTGGTCTACCGGTCGGTGGATCTGAGCCGCTCCCGCCGGGTGCGGAACCTGTTGTTCGGGGTGGTCCGGGACCTGGGCATCGAGTGCGTGGTCCACCTGAGCATGCACCGCTCGGCGGCCCAGAGCGGCGGCCGCGTGCACGCCCAGAACGTCGACGCGCTGCGCTCACTGCTGGAGCTGAGCGAGCGCCACCCCACCATCCGCCGCTTCGTGTTCCGGTCCTTTGCCGAGGTCTACAACGTCTCCCACGACCTGCCGATCCTGGTCACCGAGGACCATCCGCTGAACATGGGCGTGGGCGCACCCCAGTGGATCCGCGACCGGGTCGAGGCCGACCTGACCGCCTGTGCCCGCATGGGGCTGTCCAAGCTCGAGATCCTGGTGCTGCGCTGCGCCGAGGTCCTGGGGCCCGGCACAGGCTCCCAGCTGTTCGACTTCCTGGATGCCCCGGTGTGCCTGCGGCCCGCTGGCTTCAACCCGATGATGAACCTGCTGTCCATGGCCGACGCCGTGCACGCGCTGGAGCTCGCGACCCGCGTCAAGCGCGGAACCATCGGGGTCTTCAACGTGCCGGGCAAGGACACGCTGCCGCTGGCCGAGAGCATTCGCAAGTGGGGCAAGCCCCAGATCCCTACCCCGGGCATGGTGCTGACCCCGATCTACCGGGTCCGCCGGCGCTTGCGGGGACATGACTTCTCCTACGGCATGAACCGCCGACGCTTCCACTACGCTTCGGTGCTGGAGGGTTCCCGGGCCCACGAGGTCCTGGGCTACCTTCCCGAGCACCCGATCGACTGGCCTGCAGCCTGAGGGCACCCCGATGACCCCCTTGATCCTCCTGAGCGCACTGGCCTGTACGGGCGACACCACCACGACCGACACCGTGGTCACCGAGCCGGAGCCGACCCACCCCAACGTGCCCGAGGGCTACGAGTACAAGTGGTCCACCGACACCTGCACCCAGGGCGACGGTTCCGAGGGCTCCAACGTCTACATGCTGGCCGAGGGCTTCGCGGCCGACGACGGCACCGCCGAGGTCCGAGAGACCTGGTACTGGTTCTTCGGCGGCGAGTGGGAGGACGACTGCATCGACGAGTGGACCTATGACGGCGAGATCGCCGGCCGCTCGCCGGCCAGCTTTGGCGCCAGCGAGGCCGAGGCGATGCTCGAGACCACCATGGCCCTGCCGGATCCCCAGTGCGGCATCCTGTACAACGGCATCTTCGACCAGGACGACACCGCCTACGAAGAGCAGGCGTGGAAGACCTGGGTGATCCTGGAGTACCTGTCCAGCTGGGGCAACCCCAACGAACACATGCAGGTCTTCATGGTCTACGGCGAGAACGCCGACCGGGTGGACTACAGCTATGCCAACGGCGTGTTCACCCCCGACGACCCGGACATCTACGACCTGCCAGCCCACTTCACGTGGGAGGCCCACGCCTGCATCGGGAGCGGCTGAAGGCCCAACGCCCTGGCCCGCACACCCGCCGATCCACACGGTTCTTGAATCCGGGCCGCCCCGGCATACACTCCCGCCGCCACCCTGCCCCACAGGAGTCCGCCGCCGATGCTCGCGGTCCTGAGCCTGATCGCGGTGACCGTCATCGCCTGGGTAGGTGCCCACGTGGTGTTGGTCCGTGTCCAACGACGCTGGGCCATCACCACCGGGGGCGAGTACCTGCTCATCGGAGTGCTGGTGGGCCCGGCGTTCCCCGCCCTGATCGGGCGCCCCGAGGGCACGCTGATCACCGAAGCCGTGCTGAGCGACCTGGCACCGCTGATGGCCCTGGCCATCGGCTGGCTCGGGCTGCTCTACGGCACCCAGCTCAACGTGCGCAAGGGCCTCCAGAACGCCGAGGGGCGCTGGGATCTGCGGCCCTTCCAGCTGGCGACGGTGGAGTCCACCTTCAGCTTCCTGCTGGTGGGCCTGGTCAGCTGGGCGGCCCTCACCCAGCTGGGCATCCCGGGGACCGAGGACCTGGGCCAGCCCGACGTGCTGCTGGCGTCTGCGGTGCTGGCGGTCGTGGCCAGCGTGGGCTCGACCCAGGTCCTGGCGGTGGTCCAGGACCGCTTCCGGGCCGAAGGACCCACGACCCACCTGCTCCAGGGCGCACACCGGTTCGAAGAGCCCGTCTCGGTCGCCGCCTTTGGCCTGATCTTCTGCATCTTCAACCCGTCGAACCCGGCGCTGACCCGAGACCCGGTGGCCCTGGAGTGGCTGGCCATCTCGGTGGGCATCGGCGCGGCGTTGGGGGTCCTGTTCCGGGTGTTCCTGGGCGACGAGACCGAGAGCGACAAGGTCTTCCTGGCCCTGGTCGGCATCATCGTCTTCGCCAGCGGGGTCGCCTACTACCTGCACCTGTCGCCGCTGCTGGTGAACCTGGTGCTGGGGGTCGTGCTGGTCAACGTCGCCACCCGCGAGATCGCCGAGAGCATCCGCGAGGTCCTGGCCCGGACCCGGCGGCCGATGTTCCTGATGCTGCTGATCTTCGCCGGCCTGCTGTGGACCCCCGTGCCGTGGTTCGTGAGCCTGTGCGCGGTGGTCTACGTCGGGGTGCGACTGGCCAGCAAGCGCCTGGGCGGCGCTCTGGCAGCACGGCTGATGGGCCCGGGTGCCCGGTCCGACCTGGGCCGCGGACTGTTGGGTCACGGGGATCTCGCCGTGGCGATGGCCCTGAATTTCCGTCTGGTCCCGGAGTGGCCCCTGAGTGACCTGGTCTTCACCACCATCCTGGTGTCTGTGGTGCTCTCCGAGTTGTGGGCGACCCGGTCCCTACGCCAGCTGCTGATCGACACCGGGGACATCCGCGACGACGACCGCGACCGGGGGCTGGCATGAGGGTGGTCCTGGTCGGCCTGGGCCAGGTGGGCCAGCACGTGGTGGGCGTGCTGGAACAGGAGGGCCACGAGGTCCTGGCCGTGGACCGGAGCCACGAGGTCCTGGCGGAGCTCGAGGAGCACCGGGACGTCGGGGTGCTGCAGGGCCACGGGGCCAGCCGCAAGGTCCTGGAAGAGGCCGGCTGCGCCGACGCCGATCTGGTCGTCACGGTCACCGACGACGACCAGGTCAACCTGGTCGGGGCGCTGATCGCCCGTGACCTGGGGGCTCGCCGGACCATCGCCCGGGTCCAGGCGGCCCACAACAGCGCGCCGGGCTGGGGCATCCAGCGCGGCTTGCTGGGGCTCGACGTTGCCATCAACCCCCGGGTGCTGGTGGCCGAGGAGATGGCCCGGATCGCCCGCAGCCACGGCGCCCTGGACGTGCTCGGGCTGGTGGGCGAGCGGGTCGAGCTGGTGGCGGTCGAGCTGCCCGGGGACAGCCGCGTGCTGCACAAGCCCCTGGCCCAGCTGAACCTGCCGGCCCAGACCCTGGTGGCCGCCGTGGTGCGGGATCGGGAGCTGTTCGTGCCCGGCGGCGCCGACGTGCTGCTGCCCGGCGACCGCTGCTGGCTCATGGGGCGGGCAGGCAAGCTGGAGCCCGTCCAGGATCTCTTCTGCGGGGGGCGCGAGGCCGCCCGGGTCGCCGTGGTCGGCGGCGGGGTCATCGGCACGCTGCTGGCCCGCTCCCTGGCCCACTCGGGCATCGACTGCCTGCTCATGGAACGGGACCGGCAGCGGGCAGAGCAGCTGGCGGCCGACCTCGCAGACACGGTGGTGCTCCACGGCGACGGCACCGACGCCGCGCTGCTGGAAGAAGAGCACGTGGCAGAACACGACCTGTTCTGCGCCGTGACCGAGCTGGACGAGGTCAACCTGATGGCCGCTCTGATGGCCAAGCGCCTGGGCGTGCCCCGCACGGTGAGCCTGGTCCACCGCCCCGACTACCTGGACATCTACCGGAACCTGGGCATCGACGTGGCGCTGTCGCCGCGGCTCGCGGCCAGCGACCACATCCTGCGTCACGTGCGGCGGGGCCAGCTCAAGTCACTGACCGAGCTGGAAGAGGGCCAGGCCCAGGTCCTGGAATTCGTCGCCGTCGAAGGCAGCCGGGTGGCCGGAATGGCGCTCCAGCGGCTCAACCTGCCCCGGGGTTGCATCATCGGCGCCATCGTCAAGGACGACCAGGTCATCGTGCCCCGAGGCGCCGACGTGATCGCGCCCGGGGACAGCGTGGTCGTGCTGACCACCGGGGCCGCCCGCTCGGCGGTGGAGCGCCTGTTCCGGAAGCGCTCCCTGTGAAGGCCCGCGCGTCGACAGGGCCGGCGGGCTCGGGCTTCTGGCCCGAGAGCGGTGCGAATTTCCGCAAGTTCATCACGGTGCTGATGCTCTTCGGGCTCATGGCGGCGCTGCCGCTGCTCCACAGCCCGATCGAAGGGCCGGTCAACCCCGAGACCATGGCGACCTTCGGCTTCATCGTGCTCGCGGCCTACGGGCTCGGCGAGCTGATGGAGACGTGGCACCTGCCGCACATCACCGGGTACCTGCTCGCAGGCGCCCTGTGCGGGCCCTCGGCGCTCAAGCTGTTGACCTATGGGGTCGTCGAGGACCTCCAGCTCTTCAACAGCCTGGCCGTGGCCCTGATCGGCCTGTCCGCTGGGGCGGCCCTGGAGTGGGGCGGGCTGAAGAAGAACGCGCGCCTGCTGGGGTCGTTGATCGGCGTCCAATTCCTGGTGCTCCTGCCCCTGCTGGGCGGGCTGGTCCTGCTGCTGTCGGGGCCCATCCCGGGGCTGGCGCTGCCCTTCCTGGCCGAGCAGCCCCTCGCGGTCAAGGGCGCTGCGGCCATCTGCATCGCCCTGATCGGCTCGGCCATGTCCCCGGCCGCGACCGTGGCCATCCTCCACGAGACCGGGTCCGAGGGCCCGGTCTCCGACGCCACCATGGGGGTGTCGGTCCTGAACAACATCGTCGTGGTGGTGTTGTTCGCGGTGGGGCTGGGGCTGGCGCTCAGCCTGGTGCCGGCGGCTACAGAGCGGCACGGCGAGACCCAACTGTTCCAGTCGGTCGTGCTCGAGCTGACGGGCGCCCTGTTCCTGGGCGTGGTGCTCGGCGCCGGGCTGGCCCTGTATGTGCGCTGGTTCAACGAGGAGCTGCTGCTCATCCTGGCGGCGCTGTGCTTCACCATCACCTACCTGGCCCTGGAGTGGAACATCCAGCCGGCCCTGCCCTTCATCGTGGCCGGCTTCGTGGTCCGCAACGCCTTCCCCGCCGAGGAGCCCGAGTTCACGCGGGTCGTGAACAGGCTCTCGCTGCCGGTCTACGTGGTGTTCTTCTTCGTGGCCGGGGCGGGGCTGCACCTGGACGCCGTGGTCGAGATGGCGGCCTTTGCCCTGATCCTCTTCGGCGGGCGGCTCGCCGGGCTGTACCTGGGGACCAACCTGGGCAACCGCCTGGGGGCGGGACCACGGGCCATCACCGTGCACGGCTGGTACGGCTTCGTGGCCCAGGCCGGCATCGCGCTCTACATGGCCCAGGTCGTCGCGCACAGCCTGGGGGACATCGGCCACAGCGTCGAGACCCTGGCAGTGGCTGGCATCGCCCTGAATGAGCTCACCGGGCCCATCCTGCTCAAGGTCGCCGTGACCCGGGCGGGCGAGGTGCCCAAGCCCCAGGCCCCCTCTGACGAGCCGCAGCCGGACGCTTCGGCCCCCCCACCGGAGCCCGGCGAGCGCCCCCGGCTGTCCGAGTGGGCCCCCGACGCCCGCCCAGCGGACTTCGATGCCTGGCGAGGCACCGTGCCCGAAGGCGCCTTGGGGGCCGTGGCCCACAGTCTCCGCGGGGAGCTCCAGGCCCTGATCGTCGATCTGAGGCAGGGACCGGTGGCCGCCCGTCGTGCCTCGGGCCACAGCTTCCTGAGGGGCCTGCGCCGGGAGTACCTGCGCCACCACCGCCACTGCCTGGTGATCGCCCGTGACCCCCAGCGCGGCGGTCACGCCCTGGAGATCGCCCTGCGCGGCGAGCGGGCCGAGCTCGCTCGTCGCTGGGAGAACCAGATCCTGGACCGCGCCGCAGTGGCGGACTTTCGCGCCGAGGCCGACGCCATCGATCGCTTGGTGGCCGCCACCGACCGCCTGAGCGCCGAAGTCCCGGTCGCGCTCGAGGTTCCTCTGGAGCCGGGCCACACCCAGATCCAGGGCGTGCACAGCCCCATGGCTCGACTCCGGGTCCGGGTCCTGCAGCTGCGGAAGTCCCTGGGTCGTGGTGCCCGGCTGGTCGAAGTGAGGCCCATCACGCGCTTCGCCCTGGCCGGCGGCGTGCCCCCCAGGCTGGTGGCCTTGGCCGGCCTGATGGCCATGGCAGAGCGCCACCTGCTCCTGCGGGCCCGCAACCTGTACGAGGTGCACCACCACGCCCTGGACGCCGTCCTGCAAGGCGCCGGCAGCAAGGCCGAGCGGCTGACACGGGCCCTCGAGGCGCTGCGGGTGGAGATGGAGGACGAGTTCCAGCTCGCCCGGCGCGAACTGGACCGGCTGGCCGACGAGACCGTGCGGGTGGCCGAGTCCGCCCTGGGCCAGGCCTGGCGCGAGTGGCTCGACCTGACGGCCGACGCCGGCACCCCGGCCGTGACCCGGCGGAGCTACCGGTTCTCCCGCGTCTACGAAGCACGGCAGCGGGCCTTGACGTCGATCACCGAAGGCCTGGCGGCATCTCGGGCGCTCACCCGGGGACTGGCCAGCAGCCACGCCATGGAGCTGGAGTTCGTCCGGCTCGAGGAGCGCCTGACCCTGGGCATCGACGCCCGTGGAGAGGCGATGGCTCGAGACCTTCGAGGGCGGGTCGTGGCGCCCGCGGGCCGCGCGGTGGACGCTCTGAGCGCCGGTGTCGAGCAGCTCCGTCCGGCGCTGGAGAGCTCGGAGACCACGGTGGTTGAGCTGGCCGCCCTGCTCCAGCGGGCCCTCGCCCCGGTGGATCCCACCCTGGAAGAGGCGCTGGGCATCGCCGAAGGCTTCCGCTCGGCGCTCAAGACCGAAGCCGAGCTCGAGCCACTGGTGGCCGACCTGCACACCCAGATCGACGACCTGACGGACCGCTTCGAGATCACCGAGCAGAGGGGCACGACCATCGGGCGTGGACTGCCCGAGACCGCGGTGAGCGAGGACATCCACTTCCGGGACCTGGTGCGCCAGTACATGGACGTCCAGGTCGGACGGGACCTGTCCGAGTGGAGCGCATCGCTCCAGGAGTCGGTCGACGCGGTCTACTCTGCGATGGAGGAGATCCAGAGGAGCCTGGGCTTCAACATGGAGCTGGCTCTGACCGAGGTGGCGATCCTGCCCGAGGGGCCGCTGCCGCCCAAGACCGTCGAGCTCCTGGACGAGCTGCTCCTGCGGGCTCTGGAGCGCCAGGCTGCCCTGCTTGCCCAAGCGGCTGCCGCTGCCGAGGTCGCCGGCAACACCGTCCGGGTCGAGCTCTCCGCCCTGGTCCTGGACCACGCCCGCGAGCTCCAGACGCTCCTGGTCGAGGGCCGCTGGGCCGAGGTGCGGACGCGCCTGGTCCGGGGCCAGCTCACCCGCCGGCGGCAGCTCCTGACCCAGGGAGACACCCCGCTCACGGCCCTGCGGCAGCTGGCCGGCGAGACTGCGGCCCACTGGCTCGGGCCGGAGCTGAGCGAGTCCTTGCGGGTCGGCCTGGGGCTACCGGACCGGCGCGTGGCGGTCCCCCTTGGGCCCGCGTGCTTCGCCCCCCCACGGCCCAGGGTGGAGCTTCCGGCGGTCTACCGCCGCTTGTTCAGCGACCCGGCGCTCGAGGCCGGCGATCTGCTGCTCGGCCGCGAGCTGCAGGTCGAGCGGGTCCGCCGCACCCTCCTGGGTCAAGGAGCCGGGGTGAGCCGGGCGGTGGGACTGCTGGGCACCGGCAGCGCCGGACAGGCGTCGGTGGGCAACGCCATCATGCGGGGCCTGGACCCGGACCGGGTGTCCCGCCACACCCTGAGCGCCCCCGTGACCGAGGACCAGGTCGCCTTCCTGGTCTCCCAGGCCACTGGCGACGCCGTGATGATCATCGAAGGCCTGCACTGGCTGGTGTCCCCGGACCGCGAGGGCCTGGCCCCCCTGCGCCGGCTCCTCGGGGCGGTCGTCGCGGACCAGGGGCGCAACGGCTGGCTGCTGTCGGCCCGGCGGCCCGTCTGGCAGTCCCTCCAGCCCGTCGTGGCGCTGACCGACGTCTTCCCCGAGGTGCTCGACCTGGCGCCACTGGGACTGCCGGAGCTCCAGCGGGCGCTGCTGAATCGCCAGGCCATGAGTGGCTTCGGGCTGGCGTTCTCCCCCATGGTGCCGACCCTGGCCGAACGGGCCCGGGCCTTGGGCACCCCCGACGACCGGGACGGCCCGGAGCAGGAGTCCTTCTTCCGTCAGCTCCACCGGCGCTGTGGCGGGGTGCTCGACGAGGCCGAGCGTCTGTGGATGGCGTCGGTCGACAGCCTGGATCAGCGCCGGAGTCTGGTCACCCTGGGCGCCGTGCCCGACGGTCCGGACGAGCACATCGTGCGCCTCCCCGACGAGGACCTGCTCACCCTCCGCCTGGTCGCCCGCACCGGACGAGTCACCGCCGAGCAGCACGCCCGCTGGCTCCGCTGGGCCGACACCAGCAGCGAGGCCCACCTGTCCCGCCTGCACCACTGGGGGCTTCTGGCCCGTTCCCCGTCGGGCTTCGGGCTGGCCCCGGCCATGGCGGGACCGGTGGCTCGCACCCTGCAGCGCAAGGGGTGGCTGCCGTGATGCTGTGGACCACGTGCACGCTTGCCGCCCTCTGGGCCCAGGAGCCAGTTCCCCCGCCGGCCGAGCCTGTGTCAGCCGCACCGGCCACCGAGGCTCCGGCGTCGCCCATCGCGCCCGAACCGGCCCCGTGGCAGCCCCCGGGCGATCCGTCCCTGCGCCAGGCGGACGGCCTGCCCCTGCTGGGGCCCTGGCCCGACGGCCACCTGCCTAACGGGCCTGTGCACCGGGCCTGGCCGCTGGTCGACGTGGTCAGCGGCGAGGTCCTCCAGGCCGGGCTGCCGTACGGCCAGGCCGAAGGAACTCTGGGGCCGCGCCCGGCGCCGGTCATCACCTTCGAGCGCGACCCCTCTCCTCTCGCCGAGATCCCGTCGATGGCACCGCCGACACCCGTCGAGGCGGAGGCGGCCCCACCGGCGGAGCCCCCTGCGGCGCCTGGTCTGCTCCCCCTGCCCCCGGCCAGCAACCCTGCCCTCGCCGGCCTGTGGCTGCTGATCGCGCTGCTCACCACGGCCTTCGCCCGCACGGCGCCCCGGTGGGTCTCGACCCTACGGGGCGCAGGCTTGCTGCCTGCGCTCCTGCGCACCGGGGGGCTCACGGCGCGGGTCGTCGCCGCGGTGGCTTGGGGCCTGACCGTGGTCTACGGGCTGCCCCAGGGTGCCCGGCCGCTGGTCTCCTGGATCGCTGTGGGCCTGGCGCTGGCCCTCGGCTTTGCCAGCTGGGCTCTGTTCCGGGACGTCCTGGCCTTGGGCGTGCTCCGCCTCGAGGGCCGGCTGGTCCAGGGCCGCCACGTGCAGGTGGGTACGCTGTCCGGCCAGGTGGTCTCCCAGAGTCCCCGTGCCGTGACGCTCCAGACCGCTGACGGGGCCGAGATCACCGTGCCGAACTGGCGCTTCCTGAGCGACGCGGTGCACCTGGACGACGACCCGCGGGCTCGGGTGGCGTTCCGTCTGCGGGTGCCGGCCGAGGCCCCCCGGGAGCGGGTCCACAGGGTGCTCGAGGAGCTCGTCCTGCTCTCACCCTACGCCGTGACCAGCGGCAGGCCAGGGGTGCGGCCGGACCCGGACGACCCCAGCGCATGGTGGGTCGACGCCCGCTTGCTGGACGCCCGCTGGGCCCAGGCCTTCGAGCGCACCCTGGTCGAGCTGGCTGTAGAGCGGCTGCAAACCTGAATGCAGGCTCACAGAGCAGGGGTTTCATCCGTTATACCTGGGGGATGCTGACGCTCACCCTCACCGCGCTCTTGGGCCTGGGCTGCTCCGACGACACCACCTCGGGCGCGGACAGCGGCACCACCCCCACCGCCTCGGACGCCGACACGGACACCGACGCGGACACGGACACCGACTCGGACGCCGACTCGGACGCGGACACCGACACCGACACCGACACCGACACCGACACCGACGCCGACGCCGACTCGGACGCCGATGCTGACACCGACGCCGACACGGACACCGACACGTCGGCCGAGCCCTCGGTCGTGCGCTTCGTGGCCATGGGCGACGGCGGCGAAGGCAACGACGACCAGTACGCCAACGCCGCCGCGGTCAAGGCCCTCTGTGCCTCCAAGGACGACGACAAGCCCGGCTGCGACTTCGTGCTCTACTTGGGCGACAACTTCTACAACGACGGCGTCGAAGACGTCACCGACGACCAGTTCCAGGACAAGTTCGAGCTGCCCTATGCCGACCTGGACCTGCCGTTCATGGTCGTGCTGGGCAACCACGACTACGGCGAGACCAGCCTGTCCTGGTGGAAGGCCGACCCCCAGGTCGAGTACAGCCTGTACTCGGACAAGTGGAACATGCCCGACACCTACTACACCTTCGACCATGGGCCGGCGAGCTTCTACGGGCTGGACACCAACAGCATCATGCTGGACTGGGACGCCGCCGGTCAGCAGAGCTGGCTCCAGGGCGAGCTGGCCAGCAGCATGAGCACGTGGAAGATCGTCTACGGCCACCACCCCTACATCTCCGACGGCCAGCACGGCAACGCCGGCAACTACGAGGACCTGTGGTGGCTGCCGATCGTGAACGGCGACTCGGTCAAGTCCTTCATGGAGGGCGCGGTCTGCGGCCAGGCCGACGTCTACCTGTGTGGCCACGATCACAACCGCCAGTGGCTCTCGCCCACCTGTGGCACCGAATTCATCGTGAGCGGCTCCGCGGCCAAGACCACCGACCTGGTCGGGCGCGACGGCAACGCCACGCTCTACTCCGACGACACGATCGAAGGCTTCGTCTGGATCGAGCTCGCCGACAACGTCCTGACCGGGGAGTTCTACACGATGGATGGCGGAGCCCCCGCCTTCACGCGCACACTGACCAAGTAGTCATGTCCCGCGTCATCGCCCTGATCCCCGTCGCCGCCCTCGCCCTGACGGGCTGCTACAGCGGTGCCCTCAAGGGCGACGACGGCAGCAAGCTGCGCTTGGTCGGCGGCGTCATGGTCGTCTGCGAGACCATGGAGGGCACGCTGGCCGGGTTTGGCGTGGCGGCCAGCTACGAGACCTGCCCCCACGACCTGGACCCGCCCCCTCCGGACTCCGACACGGCCCCAGACACCGCGGATCCCGTGGACACCAGCGCCCAGGACACCGGCACGGTCGAGGCGCCCGAGGACAACGACGGCTCCTCCGAAGAAGGCGGCATCTGCGGCTTCTACACCGAGATCTTCGACAACCCGGCGTTCTGCCAGCCCTGGCGAGTCCAGGCCAACAGCCCGGCCAACGCCCACACCCTGAACGTCTGGTTTGACGGCATCGAGGACCGCGGCGACCTGACGGGGGCCGTGGCGCCAGAGGCGATCCTCGCCCACTGCCCGGATCCCAACGGCATCGAGCCCACCACCGCCACGGCCTTGGAGGGCTCGATCGAGGTCACACGCGACAACGGTCGAAAGGCGACGGTCAAGCTGGACACCAACCGGGGCAGCGGGAAGCTGAAGTTCCAGGTCTGCCGGTAGACCATCGCGGCTTCCACTGGGCCGGGATGGCGATCACCTCTCGGGCGTTGTTGAAGACCGTCCCGCTGTTGGGGCCTGAGCGACCCGGAGCGCACTCGCTTGGGCGGGCGGCAACCGGGAACCGGCCAGCGGTGGTGGCGGGCTGCCGATGGCGTCTGAGCCGGCGAGGGCGGCTGGGCGGGCGCGGAAACAGGAGGGAGAAACAGGGGTCAGGAACCTTTTGTTAAGCATTAGTCCGGCGAGCTTCGATCCCACTGTCTCTTCATTCGGACTATAGGGCATGACCACGGCTTGGTCTGTCAGGAACCATCCTGAGACCATCCACCAGCCGGCGCCCACCACCAGGACCGTCCAGGTGAGCACCGCGTGGGTCGCCAGGCTGGCCACGATGCGGGACGGCCGACCGCCGTGCCGCCCCCGGTGAACGGCTGTGGAGTCGTGGCCAGGTGCTCCGGTAACCTTGGCCCCGCCACCGACCGGCCCCCCCCACCTGTCCATGTCTCCACAGGCCGCCCCGCCACCCTGATCCGCAGAGCCGGGCGCCGGAGATGGCGTCTCACCCGCCCGAGAGCGCGCGTCGGCGACACCTTCGGCGCCGATGGCCTGCCACCCCGCCCGAAAGTGCGCGTCAGCGACACCTTCGCCGCCGATGGCGTCTCATCCCGCGCGAAAGTGCGCGTCAGCGACACCTTCGCCGCCGATGGCCAGCCACCCCGCCCGAAAGTGCGCGTCAGCGTCACCTTGGCCGCCGATGACTCGCAGTGGGCCAGGGACAAGCGGGACAGCTCCGGCGCGACACCTAACCAAGAGTCATGCCCTTGAGTCAGAACGTTCAATCATAGGGATCCAAGTCCTGATCTCTATGTATTAACAAAAGGTTCCTGACCCCGGTTGCCCGGACCCCGGTTGCCCGGTTTGCCCGATTGCCCCAGTTGCCGACCCCAGTGGCCGAACAGCTGGGGTACCCCCAACAGCACGTCGCGGAAGCCGTCTCCGTCGAGGTCGGTGATCGAGCTCACGCGCGAGCCGCTGCGTCTGGTGACCCGCTCGTCCCAAACCACGGCGGCCGCTTCGGAGGCGAGGTGGCCTCGTCGAGGCGCTGCGTCGCGCGGTGTTGAGCGCACCCACGCAGGACGGCGCCCAGCCAGCGACCGAGTCAGCCGTCCACTGAGGTTCTGGTCACGGCGCAAGGCCCCGGGCCGGTGCCCAGGACGATGGACCAGTCCACGGCCATGCGCAGCTCGTCGGCCGAGTGCGCCAGGCTGGGCTGTACGTGCAGCTCGTCGTCGCGGCCGACCCGGCGCACCTCGCCCAGCGTGACCGACACGCCGTCGAGGGTGGCGACCAGGACGGCGTCGGGATCCACGGCCCGGATGCGGGCCCACGCGGCCTGGCCCGGGCGCAGGATGACCGACGCCCGGCCCATGTAGGACATGGACAGCCGGGTCTCGGCCAGGTCCGCGCCGCTGGCCAGGGTCTGCCCGTCCTCGAGGTGCAGGCTCAGGACACCGGGGGCGGTCAGCAGCGCTGGCACGCTCTGTCGGTCGTCGTCGTTGCCCGGCAGTGTGGCCGTGAGAGTGACCGTGTCCCCGGCAACGCTCAGGCTCGGCTCTCCCAGGCCGATGGCGTCGGCCCTCGCCGCGAGCTGACGCTCCCAGTCGGACGCACAGCTGGACCGCACGGCGATCGAGACCCGCTCGCCGGTCGCTGGCCTGCCGATCCAGCCGGCGACCACGAGTCCGCCGGCGGACAGCAGCAGGGCCAGGGCCAACAGCGCCGGCAGGGCGATCATCAGCAGTCGGCTGCGCGTGGGGGAGGAGCTCACGGGCCGGCTCCTAACGACCCCTGGCGGGATCCGGGCGTCCGGTTACCCGCGGCGCGACAGGAGGTCACTTGCGCACACGCGTCACGCTCATTCCCGGTGACGGCATCGGTCCAGAGGTCACCGCGGCCACCACGGCCGTGCTCGAGGCAGCCGGGGCGCCCCTGGAGTGGGAGACGGTCCAGGCCGGCGCCGCAGCGGTGGACGCCGTCGGCGTGCCGGTCCCCGACGCCGTGTTCGCCAGCCTGCGCAAGAACCGTGTTGGGCTCAAGGGACCGCTCTCGACCCCCAAGGGCCGAGGCTGGCGCTCGGCCAACGTCACCATCCGGCAAGAGCTCGAGCTCTACGTGGGCCTGCGCCCGGTCAAGAGCCTGCCGGGCATCGTGACCCCCTACAGCGGCGTGGACCTGGTGGTCTTGCGAGAGAACACCGAGGACCTGTACGCGGGCATCGAGCACGAGATCAAGCCGGGCACGGTCATCTCGCTCAAGGTGTCCACCCGGGCCGCGGGAGAGCGCATCGCCAAGTGGGCCTTCGAGTTTATGCGCTACCAGGGGCGGCGGCGCATCACCTGCTGCCACAAGACCCCGGTCTCGCCCTTGGCCGACGGGGCCTTCCTGGACAGCTTCGAGGCCATCGGCCACGACTACCCCTTCATCCGCCAGGACGACCGGCTCATCGACAACCTGGCGATGGACCTGGCCAAGGACCCGAACCCCTATGACGTGCTGCTGCTCCAGAACCTGTACGGGGACATCCTGAGCGACCTGTGCGCGGGCCTGGTCGGGGGCCTGGGGGTGGTGCCCGGCGCGAACATCGGGGACCGCATCGCCGTGTTCGAGGCCGTGCACGGCACAGCGCCAGACATCGCTGGCCAGGGCAAGGCCAACCCCCTGGCGGTGCTGATGAGCGGCGTCATGATGCTGGAGTACATCGGGGAGCACCGGGTCGCCGAGCGCGTCAACCGGGCCATCTGGGATGTCCTGGAGGAGGGCCGCCACCTGACCGGCGATCTGGGCGGCCCCGAGGGCACGGCCGGGTTCACCGCTGCGCTGATCGACAAGCTCTGAGGACCAGACCATGACCAGACCCATCACCCTGGTGCCCGGCGACTGGATCGGGCCCGAGATCTGCCAGGTGGTCCAGGAGCTCTTCGTGGCGGTCGATGTCGATGTCGCGTGGGACGAGCACCACCGCATCGACGACGCCATGATGGCGTCCGCCCGGCGCACCGGGGTCGTGCTCAAGGCCCGCATGGCCGGCGAGCGCACGGTCGGGGAGCTGCCGCCGAGCGTGAGGCTTCGCAAGGGCCTGGGGCTCTGGGGCCAGGTGCGGTACGTGCGCAACCTGCCCGGCGTGCCTGCCCGGTTCGACTCCGTCGACATCGGGGTCGTGCGGGAGATCAGCGAGGACATCTACACCGGCCTGGAGCACGAGACCGCGCCCGGCGTGTTCGAACAGGTCAAGCTCACGACAGCCGAAGCCTGCGAGCGCATCGCCCGCTTCGCCTTTCTGGAGGCCAGGCGCTGGGACCGCAAGCGGGTCCACATCGTGCACAAGTCCAACATCATGAAGATGAGCGACGGCCTGTTCCTGCGCACCGCCCAGGCCGTGGCCGCGGAGTACCCGGACATCGCCTGCGAAGAAGTCATCGTGGACGCGCTGTGCATGCGCCTGGTCAAGGACCCGAGCCAGTTCGACGTGCTGTTGTGCGGCAACCTCTTCGGCGACATCGTGGCGGACCTGGTGACCGGCCTGGCCGGCGGCATCGCCACCGCCGGGGCCACCAACTACGGGGACGACGTGGTGGTGTTCGAGAATCCCCACGGCAAGGCCCCAGAGCTCACCGGCACCGGCCGAGCGAACCCGGTGCCGATGATCATCCAGGGCATCAACCTGCTCCACCACATCGGCGAGGGCGACGCGGCCCGGCGGCTGGCCCAGGCCACGATGGACACGCTGGGGAGCGGCCTGAAGACGGCGGACCAGGGCGGGGATGCGGGGTGTGTGGCGGTGCGGGACGCGGTGCTTGGGCGGCTGTGAGGGGCGAGCTCACCGCGCCAGCGACGCCCCCGTCCACCACTCCACATCGCGCCCCAGCGGATCGCCGTCGGGGAAGAACGCCACATACGACATGGCGTCGTAGTGGAGGAAGCTCGGGCGGCCCGGTGTGTGCGTGCCCATCTGGTGCACCGGCTTCCAGGTGCCGGTGTTGAAGTAGGTCGCCTGCCGGCCGTCGAGCACACCCAGAGGGGTCATGCTGGGGAAGTGGCTGTGCCCGTTGATCACGTAGCGCAGGCCCTTGTGCTCGGGCGCCTGGAGCCGCGCCACCGCCTCGGCGGCGAACCGGCCGTCGAGGCTGTGGGCGAAGGCCTTGTACAGATCGGTCATGTGCTTGTCCCGGGTCTTGGGGAGCACCTTGGCCGTGGAGAGCTGCAGCAGGAGCTTGAGCTGCTTGCCCGGATCGAAGCCCTTGACCCGCTTCTGGGCCCGGACCCAGTCCCCCACGAAGGGGTTCGACAGGAACTCCTCGACCAGCTCCCGCCAGGTCGCGAGCAGTGGCCGCACCAGTCCCTTCTTGTGCTGGCCCAGCTGACGGACCCAGGCGGGCACCGCGTAGATGGGGCGCACGTCGTCGATCTCGTCCAGGTGCTCGTCGACGATTCCAAGACGCTCTCGCAGGAGCAGGGGCAGGCGCACCACCAGCTCCAGTGCGATGGCATCGGCGATCGGCGGAAGCCCCTGGGTGGGCAGGCTGAACAGGTCCACCACGTGGCCGTGGTACGCGAGCACGCCGTCGTCGGGAAAGATCAGCTGCTGGGGCAGGGCCACGTCGCGGTCATCGCCGGTCATCGCCGTCCAGAGGCGACGCCGCGCTGCCGGGGCGTGGGCCAGCAGCCGATCGTGGTTGCCCAGCAGGTAGTGCACCCGCAGCTGCTCGGACTGCACCAGCTCGCGCAGAGCCGTGAAGAACGCCGCCTCCCGGGCCAGCACCCCGTCGACGATCCGTCCGACGGTCGCCTGCACCGCCCCGTCAGGCGACTGGTAGGGCCGGGTCATGCCCTCGAACCACAGGGGCGAGCGGATGAGGTCCAGGAAGTCGCCCACGATCACCAGCTCGGCGGGCTCCTCGCCCCGGGCCCCGGCGATGCGCTCCCAGAACCGCCCGAGCACCCGGTCCCAGGGCAGGCGCGTGCCCGCCAGCTGATCGGTCAGGTGAACGTCACTGAAGAAGATGCGGAGGGGCCGGCCTGCCATGGGCGCAGCCTACCGCTGGGTCGCCTCGGCGACGAAGGTCCGTACTTCGGACGTTCGTCCCCCCAACTCCACCCCACGCAACCCCCGCACCGCCGCCAGCTCGTGCGCCAGACTAGGACCGCTATCGCTGGCGGCGCCGCAGGCCCAGAAACGCCAGGATCATCGCCCAGCCGACGGTGGAGCCGCCGGTGACGGTGGCGCAGGCCGGCTGTGCTTCTGTGGCGACGTCGCTCACGTCGGACTCGGGCAGGTCGTTGCGGTCCGTACAACCACACAGGCGGCCACTCTCCACCGGATCGGTGACCACGCCGCCGCCACCGCACTCCGGGTTCTCGGCGCCCTGGGTCGGGGTGCTGCAGATCTTCCAGTCCTCGTCGTTCAGATCCGTGTCGTCCCCGTCGGGGTAACGGGAGATGGACTCGCCGCTGCCCATCTCGGGCGCCAGCGTGAACGCAGGCCCGCCGTTGTCGTCCTCGAGGTCGTCGTCGTTGTTCTCGCCGTAGATGACCGTGTCGACCACCACACCTTCGCAGTCCACCAGCCGGACCCCGTCGCCATTGCTGCCGGCGTTGCCCAGGTCCAGCGAGCTCTCGACGTCGACCGTGCCAGCCAGAGGGCCGCCCACGACCAGGTAGCCCCCGGCCGGAATCTCCAGCTCGGTGGGCAGGGTGGCCTGGACCGACCAGGAGCTCTTGGCGCCTTCGATCACCCACCGGTCCAGCCGGTAGGCGCTGTCGCCGGCATTGTACAGCTCGACCCACTCGGCGTCGGTGTCGGTGCCCTCGGGGTCGGCCACGACCTCGTTCAGGCGGATGTGATCCACGCCGGCCAGGTCGCAGGTGAAGGTCGGGTTGGCGGCCCCCGGGGTGCACTCGTCGGCCGCCGTGACCCAAAAGTCCACCCCGGTCTGGTCGGTGTCGACGCCGTCGTCCTTGCGGGCCAGGCACTGGTTGTCCCCAGGGACCGCGCCCAAGGACGTGGCCAGGCCCCCCAGGTCGTCGGTCCACTGGTCCGTGTTCGGCTCGCCATAGACCACAGTGTCGGCCACGCCGTCGGCGCACTGGAGCTGGACCGCGTCGCTGCTGGAGCTGGCGTTGCCCAGGCTGACCGCGAGCTCCTGGTCGGTGTCCGGGACCAGCTCGCCGCCGATCAGGAAGTACCCGCCCGCGGGCACGACGCCGACCAGCTCGACCGGTGTCTTGTAGCTGCTGGTGCCCCAGGTGAGCCCCCAGCCGGCCAGGTCGATGTCGGTGTCGCCGCCGTTGTGGAGCTCGACCCACTCCAGGTCCGTGTCCGTGCCCTCGGGGTTGCTCAAGAGCTCGTTGATCCTCAGGGGGTCGGTGCAGCTGGCGATCGGCCCGGTCACGGGCCCGGTGTCGATGCCCGAGTCACCGGTGTCACCGGTGTCGGGCAGCTCGCAGGTGTTGAGCTCGCCAGGGCTCGGCGTGTCGTCCTTGCAGAAGTCCAGCGCGCTGTCGTCGGTGTCGTCGCCGTCGAACACCCGGGCCAGGGAGTCGTCGTCGGTGGGCTTGGGGGCCAGCTGCTTGGCCGACGCCGGGTCGTTGGCGTCGTCGGCCAGGGCGTCGTCGTTGTTGTTGCCGTAGAGCACCGTGTCGATGACCACGCCGTCGCACACCAGCCGCACGCCGTCGGCGTTGGAGCCGGCGTTGCCCATGTTCAGGGTCTCGCCCTTGGCCAGGCGGAGATCGGCTTCGGCGGCCACGTCGGGATCGGCGATCAGGAAGGTGGAACCCGGGTCCACGCGCCCGGTGAGCACTGCCGACTCGGACCAGTCGCCCTTGGCGGCCTCGAGCACGCAGCCCTCGAGCTCGACGTGATGGAAGGCCGTGTTGAAGACCTCGACCCACTCCAGACCCGCGTCGTCGCCCGACGGAGCTGGAAAGATCTCGTTGAGCTTCAGGTAGTCGTAGTCCAGCGCATGGGCGCTCGTGCCGAGGGCGAGGAGACTCAGGAACATGCCAGGTCCAGTGGAGAAGCGCCGTATCTTAGCGGGGGTCAGTCCAGGTCGTCGTAGCTGGGCTTCTTCAAGATCGCGCGGACGACCAGGCCGAACAGGCCCAGCAGCACCAGGATCACCGGGGCGAGCAGCACTGGCCGATACTTGACCACGTGCTCGATGCGGTTGAGGAAGGACACCGGGTGGGGCCCGCCGTCGGGCCCGGTGAAGGTCGTGGACTGGAGCACGTGGCCCAGCGCCGCCTCCATGGCGTCGCCGTCGGCAAGCTTGCCGATGGCATAGGTGATCATCAGGCCGCGCTCATAGGGCGTCACGGCCACGCGCACGGCCAGGCCCGATGTGCCGGACAGCGTGTACATCGGGGACAGCCGCCCATCGGCAGACGCGGGCAGCGGGCTGGCCGGACCGACCTCCATGCCGCCGAAGAGCAGGGCCTTGATCTCGTCTTGCTTGCCCGCAAAGGAGTCGTCGTCGACCTGGCCGATCCAGGCGCCCTGTTGGCACGACAGCAAGAGCGCCGTCTCGCCCTCGGCGTAGGGCTGGATGGCGACCCAGCAGCGCTCCTTGTCGATCTTGCCCTGGCCCACCTTGGCCCCGAGCTCTCGGACCGGCCCCAGCTCCGCGAGCAGAGGCTTGCGCCAGCCGTCCGGCAGGGTGGACTCGAAGGCGGCCTCGCTCACGAGCGCCCCGCGCGTCTCGGCCAGGTCCTGGGGCGCTTTCTCCAGCTGGACGCCGCCATCCCATGCGGCCAGAGCCTTGCGAACCCGCCCGGCGTTCCGCGTCAGCCCGATGGCCCGCAGGTGGGCGACCTTGCCCCGGATGGTGAACGAGCGCTGGTACAGCACGGCGCTGTCCTTGCCGTTGTGCCGGTAGCGCAGCTCGGCGACAGCGGTGCTGCGGCCGTCCATGTCCTGGACCCCGCTGGACACCACCTGGACGTCGGTGTGGCCGCCGGCCTCGAGATCGGCGACGGCGAGCTTGGCCCAGGCCTGCGCGGCGTCGTCGCTCGGGGCGATCTGGAAGGGCGTCGAGGTGATCTTGACCTGGGTGGTCTTCTTGTCGTCGACCCCATCCAGGTCCCAGTCCGACCAGCGGGGCACCCGGTAGCCCCTGGGAATGGTCACGTTCATGCCCAGGTCGGCCATGTACAGGGGACCGTCGTCCTGGGCGGATGCGGGGGCGAGCCCCAGGGCCAAGGCGAGCATCATGCCGGTCATTCTTCTCCTCCCTCTTCTTGGGGACGGGCCCGATCCCAGCGCACGCTCCGCACCCAGGTGGGCAGCGCACCCGAGCCGGGGGCCGGAGGGGGCACGCCTGGCGGCAGCGGTGGGCCGGGGGGCTGCTCTCCTCGACCCCCGTAGCGACTGCCGGACCAGGGGACGTCGTGCGCGTCGTCGGGCATGTCCCGCGGTCTAACCGGGGCTTGCAGCTGGATTCGTCGAGGACTTGTGAGCCGGGTGCAACCGCTCGCGACGTGTCAGCATCCCAGGAGGACCAGACGGACGACCCACGTGGACATGCCCTTCCTGCTGTTGACCCTTGCCTGCGGCAGCGACCTGCCCGACCCGCCCACGCCGACGACCCAGACGTCGGTCACCGACTCGGCCACCCCTGGCACGACCGACACGGACACCCCGCCCGATCCAGGGGTGCTCGGAGACCACTGTGATCCGCCCCAGGAGCTCGCCGCAGATCCCCTGAGCCTCCTGGGCCAGGTCGAGGTCAACCAGAGCATGGAAGAGCCCTGGCTGATGGAGCTGACCGAGGTCGAGACCGAGCTCGATCGGGGCCTGGTCTGGGGCGGCGGCCAGGGCGGCGTGGTCGCCTTCGACGTGTCGGACCCGGAGAACCCGGCCCTGCTGGGCTACCACCCGGACCCGGCCGAGAACTACCCCTGGGGCCGCTACTACAAGCTCGTGGTCGGCGAAGGCGACCGGATCTACGCCACCAACCGCGACATCGATCTGATCGTGGTCGACACGTCGGACCCGTCGTCGCCCCAGGCGATCTGGTCCCATGACGAGACCGGCATGTCGGGCCTGCGCATCAACGGCGACCTGTTGTACGTGGTGACCCACACCGGCGAGTTCCACACCTGGTCCCTGGAGGATCCCGACGCGCCGCGACGGCTGAACCAGACCGATGGGCTGGCCAGTGCCTGGGACCTGGTGGTCGACGGCGACTGGGCCTATGTCGCCGACAACACCCTGGGCGTGGTCCCGGTGGACCTGACAGACCCGGAGAGGCCCAAGATCGGGTCCGGGGTCGATGCGGGCGGCGGGGTCCAGGACGTGGCGGTCGGCGACGGTGTGGTCTACGCCGCCAGCGGCGCCGACGGGGTGGCGGTCTTGGACATCTCCAATCCGTCGACGCCGGTGCTGTCCGGTTTTGTGGCCTATGGCAACGGCGTGCAGGCCGTGGCCGTCGACGGCACCCTGCTCTACGCCACCACCCAGGAAGACCTGGTGGTGATGGACATCACCGATCCCCTGGACCCCATCCCCCAGGCCACCAAGCAGACCGAGCAGTGGGCCATGCACGTGGTGGGGGACCAGGGCCGCGCCTACGTGGCCGAC
Organism: uncultured Enterobacterales bacterium; assembly: GCA_964519895.1. GTDB lineage: Bacteria > Myxococcota_A > UBA796 > UBA796 > CAJQPC01 > CAYFPX01. Next base: position 54,090 of record CAZFLE010000025.1, read on the forward strand.
TGGGGCCGCATGAGCGTCTGGGAGCTGGACCAGGCCGCCAGCGCCCCCGACGTGGACCTGTCCGCCGACGAGGTCTACCTGGCGAGCGCCGACGAGGGCGTGCTGCTCCAGGTGGCCAACCGAGGCGACGCGCCGCTGACCCTGACCGGGGTCACCGTCGACGACGATCGCTTCCAGGTCAAGGCGGACCAGACCGTGGTCGAGGTCGGGGGCTCGGCGGACCTGACCGTGACGTGGTCCGAGGTCGACGAGGCCGAGGCGACGGTGTGCCTGGCGTCCGACGACGCCGATGAACCCCAGGTCCAGGTCGTGCTGCACACCGGCGAGGCCGGCAGCCTGGGCCCCATCGGGGACCCAGCCCCGGACTTCGTGCTGTCGGGCATCGACGGCAACACCTACCGGCTCTCGGAACAGCTGGGCAAGGTGGTGGTGCTCATCTTCTTCTCCCCTGGCTGACCCCAGTGTGCGTCCGAGGTCTCGGACATCGAGAACGACATCTGGCAGGTGTACAAGGACCAGGATGTGGTCGTCTGGGGCATCGGCTGGGACGATCCCGAGCTGCTCGGCGACTTCCAGGAGTGGCTGGGCGTGACCTACCCCTTCCTCCACGACGACGGCAGCGTCAGCGTCGACTACGCCACCGAGATGGCGTTCCCGTCGGCGGCCTTTCCCCAGGACTGGGTCATCGACCGGGACGGCACGTTCGTGTACGGCAACAACTACTACGAGCTCGACGAGATCGTGGCCGCCATCGAGCGGTCCCTGTAGGCGGGCGGACCACCTTGCGCTGGCCGGGCGCTTCGGGCCATCCTCCGGGGGTGACGGCGCTGACACCCCTCGTGCTGTGGACCGGGCTCTGGGCCTGCGGCGACGGCTCTGACGTCCCGCCGCCCCCCCTGGACGACAGCGCCACGCCCGCCGCGGACACCGCCTGTGCGGCGCTGCCCGACGTGACCTGGCAGGGGTGGGGGCGCGGCTTCTTCGCCACCTACTGCGACGGCTGTCACACGGCGGACGCAGAGGACCGTCGCGGCGCCCCCGAGGGCACGGCCTTCGACACCTTGGACCAGGTCCGCAGCCAGGCGGACCGGATCCGGGCCCGCACCCTGGAGGGGCTGGACATGCCCCCCGGCGGCGGCGTGGTCGACGACGACCTGTGGCTGCTGGACGCGTTCCTGGTGTGTGGTCTATGACAGGGCTCCTGCTGCTCGCCGCCTGCACCGGCGACGCGGCCGAGTGCATGGACGGGTACGTGGCTTCGGCCGGCGGCACCTGCGAAGAGGCCCCCGACAGCGCCGCGCCCAGCGACTCCGCCACAGGCCGGTGGGAGCGACCGGAGATCCCAGAGGCGCCGTGGTCCGCCGACGAGCTGGTGGGCGTGATCGACGACCTGCTGGACCACGGACTGCCGGACCAGGTGGCGCTCAAGGACCTGTACCTGGAGATGCTCGACCAGGGTCGCGACGGGTCCTGTCCGAACAGCGACGGCACGACCATCTTCGCGATGCTCACCGACTCCTGCACGTCGGACAAGGGCTACACCTTCTACGGCATCGCGGCCTTCCTCGAGGACACCAAGCAGCCCGACGACCCCCAGCCCGACGCCGCCGACTACGTGTTCAACATGGCGCCGGCCAGCTTCGGCATCACCGATCCCGACGGCGACACCTACTACGCCGGCGGCGCGTTCTACTACGAGGGTCGGTTCGACGACGACGACGTGACCTGGGCCGGCGAGACCAACGGGAGCTTCGGCTATCCCAAGTCAGAGGGTCTGATCGGGGCCGGCTACGCGTCGTCCCTGGACGCCAGCGGGACCTATGGGCCCAGCGGCGACAGCCTGACCGCGATGGGCTCGCTGAACCTGAACGACATCGCCGCCTTCATCGACGAGCTCACCTGGGACACGGCGACCTGTGGCGGCGTGGCCCAGGGCAGCGTCCGGGTGCGCACCGCCGACGGCTACTGGTACCAGGCGAGCTTTGGCGCCGACTGCGAAGCCTGCGGGCCGCTGACCTATGCCGACGAGGCCTTCGGGGAGCTCTGCTACGACTGGGCACCCGCGCTCCAAGCCTTCTCCGACACCATGAGGACCCTGTGAGCGGGCTGATCTGGTTGGCGCTGGCGTGCACCGATGCGGTGGTGCCCGACCCTCCGGCGACGGACTCGGCCACGAGCCCCGACAGCTGGACGGAGCCCGTGCGCTTCGAGCCGCTGCCCGCGCCCCGGCTGCTGAGGCGCATGAGCCTGGACCTGCTGGGCGTGCTGCCCGACCTCGACGACCTGGACCGGGTCGACGCCGACCCCGACGCCCTGGCCCAGGTGCGCGACGACCTGCTCGAGGACCCCCGGCTCGAGGACCGCCTGGTGCAGCTCCTGGCCGATCGCTTCCTGACCCGCATCGACACCTTTCCCTTGAGCCACCGGGACTACGAGCTCGAGGACACCCAGGAGCACCCCTTCGAGCTCGCCGTCGGCGAGGAGCCCCTGCGCCTGATGGCCCACGTGGCGGCCCAGGACTTGCCCTGGACCGACATCGTGACCGCCGACTACACCCTGGCAAACGGGCTGCTGCGCCAGGTCTGGCCGCTCACGTCGACCGACGACACCGACGACTGGGCCGTGTCCACGTGGACCGACGGGCGGCCCGCAGTCGGCATCCTGGCCAGCAATGGGCTGTGGTGGCGCTACGCCACGACCCCCTTCAACTACAACCGGGCCCGAGCCGCCGCCGTGAGCCGCCTGCTCCTGTGCGAGGACTACCTGGCGCGGCCGGTCACCCTGACCAGCAGCCCGACCCTGGCCGACGAGGACGGCACCGAACAGGCGGTGCGCGAAGACCCGGCCTGCCTGGCGTGCCACGTGACGATGGATCCGCTGGCCGCCGCGTTCTTCGGGTTCTGGTGGTTCGACATCTACGACACCCAGGAGCTGACCTACTACCACCCCGAGCGCGAGCCCTACAACGAGGTCTTCCTGGGCATGAAGACCAGCTACTTCGGGCACCCCGTGTCCGGCCTGGCAGAGGTGGGGCTGGCGATCGCTGCCGACACCCGCTTCCGGACCTGTGCCGCAGAGACGGTGGCGGAGAGCCTGTGGCGCCGACCGGTGACCGTCGACGACTTCGACCACGTGCAGCACCTGCGGGCCCTGTTCGAGGACGGCGAGCTGCGCCTCAAGGTGCTCCTGGCCGCGGTCACGGACTCCGGGGAGTACGGTGCCGATGGGCCGCTGGAGGGCGACGACGACCACGGGGCGGTGACCGTCCGACTGATCACCCCGAGCCAGCTGGCCACCGCCCTCGCGGACCTGACCGGGTTCACGTGGACCACCGAAGGCTTCGAGCAGCTGGGCAACGACGACCGGGGCTACCGCACGATGGCCGGCGGGGTCGACGGCGTCAGCGTCACCAGTCCACAGCTGAGCCCCAGCGTGAGCCAGGCGCTGGTGGCCCGCCGTGTGGCCGAGGCCGCCGCCAGCCACGCCGTCCGTCAGGAGCTGCTGGACGACGAGAGCGACGCCCTGTTGCCCGGGGTGGACCTGGACAGCGAGCCCGGCGACGCCGCCTTCGACAGCGCCCTCGACAGCCTGGTGTGGCGCTTGTACGCCGAGCGACAGACCGACGCCGAGCGCGAGGAGCTGAACGCGCTGTGGTCCCACGTCCGCGGCACCGACGGGGCCGACGGGGCCTGGGCGGCGGTGCTCACCTTGCTCTTCCGGGACCCCAGGATGCTCAGCACATGACCTGGACCCGCCGACGCTGGCTCCAGGCCGCAGCAGCTGGGCTGCTGGTGCCGGCACCCCTTTGGGCGGCCGCGGCGCCGACGGACCGCCGCTTCCTGTTCGTGTTCGCCCGGGGCGGGTGGGACCAGTCCTTCTGCTTCGCGCCGGAGATGCTCTCGCTGTCCGGTGTCCAGGCCGACCCCGACGGCGTGGCGGCCGAGCTCAACGGCATCCCCTTCGTCGACAACAGCTTGCGCCCCAACGTGTCGGGCTTCTTCCGCGCCTATGGGGACCGGACCGCGGTGATCAACGGCATCGAGATCCGCTCCATCGCCCACGAGATGTGCACCCGGCTGCTGCTGACCGGCTCCCAGGACCCGGTGGCCGACGACTGGGCCGCCATCCTGGCCGGTCATGGCGACCCGGGCCTGACCCTGCCCCACGTCCAGGTCGTGGGGCCCAGCTTCTCCGACCTGTACACCAGCAAGGTGGTGCGGGTCGGGCTGGCCGGCCAGTTCGCCAGCTTGCTCGACGGCACCGCCCTGTCGGCGAGCGATCTGGCGGTGGCCGCACTGCCCGTCACGGCCGAAGACCCGGTGGCGCTGATGCTGCGGGACCGCACCGCGGCGCTCCAGGCCGGGTCCCGCTCGGGCAGTGACAGCGAGCGCTTCTACCGGGAGTACGGCCAGGCCCTGGACGCCCTGGCCGACGTCCAGGACCAGAGCGACGAGCTCGAGCTCTCGGTCAGCGGAGACCTGGGGGGCCAGATCGAGCTCGTCCTGAGCTGTTTCGAGCGGGGCCTGTCCCGGTGTGGCTTCGTGACCCACGACGGGTGGCAGGACCTGGGCTGGGACACCCACGGGAACAACGCTCTGCAGCACGACAACTACGAGGAGCTGTTCGAAGCCCTCAACGTGCTGATGGCCGAGCTGGACAGCCGCCAGGGACCGTCTGGGGATCCGCTGTCCCAGGAGACGGTGGTGGTCGTGTTCTCGGAGATGGGGCGCACCCCCCGCATCAACCAGTCCGGGGGCAAGGACCACTGGACCTTCACTTCAGCCATGCTCGTGGGCGCCGGCGTGCAGGGGGGTCAGGCGGTCGGCGCCTACGACGACAGCGTGTTCGGTGAGCCGGTGGACCTGGCCTCGGGCGCCATCGACGAGAGCGGCGGCGTGCGCCTGACCGGCGGGCACCTGGGCGCAACGATCCTGGCCCTGGCCGACGTGGATCCAGGCCCCTGGACCGGCGACGAAGGCCCCATCCTGAGCGTGCTCGACTGATCCACCGGTAGGATCCGAGCCGATGTCGCTCCTCAAGAAGCTGCTGTTCGCCGTGGTCGGCACCGTGCTGGGACTGGTCGGCGTGAACCTGGGCGCCGCGGTCTACGAGACCCTGCCCTACGGCGTGCGCAGCGTCGATGGGCAGCCGACGGGGCTCTACGCCGTCGAGGCGGGCGGCGGGCGGCCCCAGCTCAAGCGCGGCGCCCACATCAAGGGCACCCAGTACGAGATCACCATCAACCAGCTGGGGTTCCGCGGCGCCGAGCTGCGGGCGCCCAAGCCGGACAATGGCTTCCGAATCTGGGCCATCGGCGGGTCCACCACCTTTGACATCTACGCCCCGGACGATGGGTCCACGTGGCCGGCGGTCGCCGGCCGCTTGCTCCAGGAGCGCCACCCGGACCGCGTGGTCGAGGTGATCAACGCCGGCATCCCAGGCGAGGTCTTCTGGGGCAATGGCCAGGACCTCGAGCGGCTGTGGCGGACCGTCGAGCCCGACGTGGTGGTCGTCTACCACGGCATCAACGACCTGCGAAAGGCGGCGACCCAGCACCTGCCTCCCGAGGGCCACATGCAGAAGCAGCCGGTGGACCTGGCCATCCTGCGGGTCCTGCGGCGGGCCTTTGCGGCGCCTCGTCCCATCCCGGACAGCTGGTCGGATCGCCGCCTGACGCGCAACCAACTCGGCGAGGTCCGGCGGGAGCTGCTGAATTTCCTGTCCCTGGCGGAGCGGGGTCGGATCCCGGTCCTGTTGGCGACCCACGGGCTGCGCTTGCCTCAGCCGTGGACTGCCAACGACGCCAACCGCGACATCCGGGACCTGGCCTTCATCCTGCAGATGCCCCCACCGGCCGTGGCCGAGGCCGTGGACCTGTACAACGACATGGTCCAGCGCATCGCCCGCGAGCGCCGCCTGCCCGTCGCCGACGTGCGCGCCTCGGTGCCGGGGGACGCGCGCTACTGGGGGGATGGCTGCCACTTCAGTGGCGAGGGCTCGGAGATCGCTGGGAAGGTTGTGGCCGAAGCGCTGGACGGCATGCTCTGATGGCGTCGATGATGCCCGCCCTGTTGTTGCTCTTGGCCTGCACCGACGACACCACGTCGTCCAGGGACAGTGGCATCCCCCACACCACGGACACCCAGACCGACTCGGGCACACCGACGACCGACACGGACACGGGGGTGCCGACGGACTCGGTCCCGGACTCTGGAACCGGCGAGACCGGCGAGACCGGCACCACGGACACGATCGAGACTGGAGACACGGACAGCGGCACGACGGCCGAGACCGGCGACACGGGGCCGTCGCTGTCGCTGCTGGACTACTACACGCCGGCCGGCGACCCCTTCGAGATCGCCGAGATCACGTCGAACCTGTCCGGCATCACCTGGATCCCGGACACCAAGACCTACCTGGCGGTGCTGGACAGCAACCGCCGCCTGTTCGAGCTGGCCGAGGACTTCACGGTGCTCCGGGAGCTGGAGCTCGAGGACGTGAGCCACTCGGACACCGAGGACATCGTGTACCTGGGGCTGCACGAGGGGGAGCCGGAGATCGCGCTGGTGTCCGAGACCAGCGTGATCGTGATCGGCACGGTGCCGGCCGACGCCACGTCGGTCGATGTGTCCAGCTGGCAGGAGCTGACCTTTGCCCCCGAGCCGGAGTCCCGGAACGCGGGTGGAGAGGGGGTGGCCTATGACCCGGTCACCGAGACCTTCTGGGCCTGCTCCGAGAAGAGCCCGCGCATCGTGTGGACGTTCACGAGGCCCGCTCGCGGCAGTGACCTGACCTACGAGGACGGCAGCCTGGTGGTCAACGTGGCCTTCGACGCCGAGGCTCTGCTCGAGGACGACGCCAAGGACATCTCCAGCTGCATGTACGACAGCCGCACGGGTCAGCTGCTGATCCTGAGCCACGAGTCCGGCCAGGTGGTCGACGTGGGGCTGGACGGGACCGTCTACGGCACCCTGCCCGTGGAGCTCGACCTGACCAGCTCGGACAAGGCCGAGGCCCTGACGATGCTGGAGAGCGGGGACCTGGTGGTGGGTGGGGAGCCGAACGAGATGAGGGTGTACAGCTACACGGGGCCGTAGATCATTGATCAGGCTGCTACCCTCAGCCCGTGAACGCCTTCCTCGACCGTCTCGTCCTGCCCGCCGAGCCCCGGAGCGTGCGGGATCTGCCGGGCACCAACACCCGCGGCGGGGTCCTACAAGCGTGGCTCCTGGCCCCGACCCCCCGGCTGCTGGCCCTGAATCTGGCGCTGTTGTTGGTGGCGCGGATCCTGGTGGGAGGCCCGTTGACGGCCGATCAGCTCTGGGTCGTACTCGGCGTGGCCCTGTACTGGCCCTTCCAGGAGTGGGCGGCCCACGTGGTGCTGCTGCACTTCCGCCCGCGCAAGCTCGGCCCGCTGACCCTGGACCCGCTGGCGGCTCGGGTGCATCGCTTTCACCACCAGCAGCCCTGGGCCTTCGAGCCGATCTTCGTACCCTGGCCGATCATCCTGGCCCTGATGCCGATCCACGCGGGGCTGTGGTGGTTCGCCTTGCCGCCGGGCCCTGCGCTCACCGGTGCGGTGTGCTTCGCGGGCGCCGCGCTGCTCTACGAGTGGGTCCACCTGATGGCCCACGCCCCCTGGGTCCCCCAGAACACCTGGCTCCGCCGGGTCCAGGCCCACCACCGGGCCCACCACTTCCGCAACGAGCAGCACTGGTACGCCTTCATGGTCCCGTCGATGGACGACTGGTTCGGCACGGGCGGCGAGCCCCGGGAAGTGCCCAAGAGTGCGACGACACACTCGCTGGGGATCGAGACGGTCTGAGGGCGAGATTGGGGACCAGACCACCCTGGATGTCCGCTTCGGCGGACCAGGTGGGGTTCGGTGTCCGCTCTGGGCCCAGATCCAGGCCTGGGAGCCGCTCTGAGAGCTTCTCCGGCCCCTCCAGGGCGCCAATTCGGGCCCGCGGCGGACACTGAACCCCGTCTGGTCCTGAGAGTCGGACATCCGACCCCATCTGGTCCCTCGGCACAGGCTAGCGGATCGCGACGATGCTCACGTCCCCCAAGCGCGGGACCTCGCCCCCGTCGCCGACCTCCAGCCCGTACAACGCCCGCACCCAGGGGGATCGCACGCTGAGGACCCGCACGTCGCCCGGAAGCATGCTGGCGTCGCCCCCCGGGGCGATCAGGATCCAGTGGCGCCCGTCCGCTGCGTCCTCCAGGCAGACCAGCGCCCCCACGTGCACCCGCTCCCGGGGGCCCAGGCCCGCCTCGTCCAGCAACCGCAGCTCCTCCTCGATGGCTTCGAGGCGGAGCTGGAAGCCCTGGGCCAGGTACCCCTGGGTCGTCACGGCCGCCCGCTCTCCCCGGTTCTCCGGTCGATGCTGTCCATCGACCCGGGTGCCTGCACGGGCGGACTGTTGGGCTTCCGCCAGGGACGCAGCGCGGGCCCCCAGCTCGGCCCGCCAGTGTCGGAGCAAGGCCTGCTTGTCGTGCACCGCTCCCTCCGGCTGCCTCAAGCCCCGAGGGTAGCGTGCCGACCAGAAGGCATGTTCCTCATGATGCTCGCCTGCGCTGGAACCCAGGGAGACCCGACCTTCGGCTCTTCGGGTGACGACGACACCGGCCCCTTGCCCACGGCCACCGAAGGCCAGACCTACTACGTCTCACCGGATGGTGACGACAGTCACTCGGGCTCCGCCGAGCGTCCGCTGCGGACCCTCCAGGCGGCGGCGGACATGGCCCGCCCCGGGGACACCTGGGTGGCGCTGGCCGGCACCTACACCAGCTTCGAGATCACCACCGGCGGCAACGCCGAGGGCCCCATCACCTTTGCCGCAGAGTCCGCGGGCTCGGCCATCATCGATGGTGGCGGCAACGTGGACTACGGCGTCGTGGTCGGCGACGTGAGCCAGGTGGTGATCCAGGGCTTCGAGATCCGGGACTTCCGCTGGACCGGTGTCCTGGTCAACGGCCAGGACGTGGTGGTCGCCTACAACGACATCCACACCATCGGCGACCGTGGCGAGTCGAGCGGCCAGTCGATCCTGGGCGTCCTGGAGACCGACACCGGGCGGCGCAACCAGTACCTGGGCAACGCCATCCACGACGTCGGGCGCAGCCAGTCGTCTCCCGAGGAATTCCACAGGCTGGACCAGGGCATCTGGATCGGCGGCAACGAGGCGACCGTCGCCAACAACCTGTTCGCCGACAACGACACCGGCTGGGCGGTGTACGTCACCAGCGTCCAGGGCGTGGAGAAGCTGACGGTGACGAACAACACCTTCATCGAGGGAGCTCGCCACCTGAAGCTCCAGGGCGCACTGGACACCATCTGGGTCCAGAACAACGTCTTCTACGACCCCCAGGACAGCTACGAGTCCGTCAATTTCGACGTCGACGAAGAGACCCTGAGCGACGTGACCGTGCGCTACAACATCGGCTGGCCCATCGGGGTCGCCGACGCGTGCACGATCTGCACGGTCGAGGACAATCTGGACGGCGAGGACCCCGGTCTGGCCGACGTCGCAGCCCGCAGCCCGTACCTGAGCGCAGCGAGCGTGGCCATCGACGCCGGCGTTCGGGACCGTTCACCGGAGACCGACATCGACGGCGACGCCCGACCCGCAGGCCGCACGGTGGACATCGGGGCCCACGAGGTCCAGTAGGACGGCGGGCCGTCGGAGGGGCTCCAACACCCGCCGCCGGGATCCGATGAGGAGGGCATGTCATCCCGCCCTGTGCCCTGGCTGCCCCTTCGCCGCATCGGCCGCGGGGGCATGGGCGAGGTCTGGGCGGCGCGACACCGGCGCTCCCGGGCCCGGGCCGCCCTGAAGATCATCACCACCCTGCACGCCGACGACGAGTGGGCCAGGGTCTGCCTGCGGAACGAGGTCCGGGCCATGGCTCGGCTGTCCCACCCGGCCATCGTGCGCATCCTGGACCACGGCGTGGTGGGCCCCGGCGGCTCCGACGCCCACGTGGGCCTGCCCTGCATCGTGATGGAGCAGATCGAGGGCCAGAGCCTCATCCCCCACCTGGGCCGGATGCCCTGGCCCCAGATTCGAGCCCTGCTCCTGCGGCTGCTCCGGGCCCTGGCCCATGCCCACGCGAGCGGCCTCATCCACCGGGACTTGAAGCCGGGCAATGTGCTGATTCCCGACGAACCGGGACCTCGGGCCGCGAAGCTGACCGACTTCGGACTCACCCACCCGCTGCACGCGGGGCCGGCCGGGGAGCCGCGCAACGCCCGGGTCGGCACCCCCAGCTACATGGCACCGGAGCAGATCGTGGGCGCCTGGCGCCAGTTCGGGGCCCCCACCGACCTGTACGGCCTGGGCTGCGTGGCCTGGGCCCTGGTCACGGGCCGCCCGCCCTTCGTGGGCCCCCGCGACCAGGTGCTCAAAGACCACCGACTCAAGCCGCCGCCGCTGCTCCAGCCCCAGCGTGGGTGCCCCGCAGGCTTCCAGGACTGGCTCCGCTGGCTCCTGGAGAAGTCACCCGCCGATCGCCCCCAGCACGCCATCGACGCCGCCCGGGCCCTGTGGCAGCTCGACGACGAGACCACCGACCACGTGGGCCGGGGCGTGCCTCGGTCCTGGCCCCAGCCGCCGCCTCGCGAGGGGCCGCCCCTGGAGTCCCTGTTCGCCCTGCGCGCGTTGCCGGTGGTGGGCCGCACCACACTCCAGACCACCCTGTGGACCAAGCTGCGGCGCTGCGTGCTCAAGGGCGGCACCCACACCCTCGTGCTCTCGGGGAGCGCCGGCACTGGCAAGAGCCACCTGGCCCGGTGGCTCTGTGAGGCCGCGGGAGAGACCGGCACTGTGCAGACCCTGCACGTGCCCCACAGCAACCCGGCCGGCGCCCTGGACGGCCTCGCCGCCAGCCTGCGCCGACACCTGGGCACCGCCGGCATGGGCCCGGCCCAGGTCCCCGACCACCTGGCCGAGGTCCTGCCGGCCCGGGTCCTGGGTCGGCCCGCCCAGGCGGACATGCTCGCCCGGGCGCTCACGGATCCAGCGGTCCCGTCCCCCACGCGGTCCCAGGACCCGGGCCTGTCCCGTCAGAGGGACCTGCTCGGCACGCTGGAGTGCCTGGCGACCGAGCGACCGCTGATCATCTGGTTGGACGATCTGCAGTGGGCCGAGGGGTCCGTGGGCTTGCTGCCCCACCTGACCGGGCGCGAGCCTGGCGAGGGTCCCCCGATCCTGATCGTCGGCACGGTCGCCCTGACAGGACGCGACCCCAGCCCATGGGTCCAAGCCGCGCTGCGCACCCTGCCGACCCAGCCCCGCGTGGACGTGTGCCACGTGGGCCCTCTGGGCACCGAAGGCCGCCGTGCCCTGGTTCGGCAGCTGCTCGGCCTGGCGCCGACCCTCTCCGCCCGGGTCGAGGACCGGACCGCAGGCAACCCGCTGTTCGCGGTCCAGCTGATCGGGGACTGGGTCAGTCGCGGCCTGTTGATCCCGTCCAGCGACGGACTCCGTCTCCAGCCAGGTGCCGAGACCCGCCTTCCCGGGACCCTCTACGAGGTCTGGGCCAAGCCGCTGGAGGAGGCCCTGCGCGGTCTTCCCATGACGGCGCGGCTGGGTCTGGAGCTGGCGGCCTTGCAAGGGGTCGACGTCGACACCAGCGAGTGGCAGGACATGTGCGCCGAGGTGGGCGTCCGCGGGGATCTGCAGGCGGTCGAGGCCCTGCTGGACCGGCGGCTCGCGACCACGGGACCCAAGGGACCGGGGCGCCACTGGTCCTTCGTCCACGGCATGCTGCGCGAGGTCCTGGTCCAGCAGGCCTGGGCCGCTGGCCGGGCGGTGCTGTGGCACCTCGCATGCGGCATGTTCCTGGAGCACCGCACGAGCTGCAGGGACCTGACCCGCCGGGCGCGGCACCTGTTGGCGGCGGGGAGTCATGTAGAGGTCCTGCCCGCCCTCCGAGACGCCGCCCAGGCCCAGTGGGAGGGGGGTGATCTCCGCCTGGCCGAAGAGCTGATCGACCAGTGGCGCAAGGGCCTGATCGAGCACAGAGTCCCAGCCGCGGACCTCCAGTGGGGCCAGCAGTCGCTCATGGCGAGCGGCCTCCTGCGGCACCGGGGAGAGTGGAAGGCGGCCGCCCAGATCATGAAGCGGGCCCTGGAGTCCGCCCGCCGCCACCGGTGGCGCCCGCTGATCCCCGAGCTCCTGATGGAGGCCGGTGACGTCGAGCGGCACCGGGGGCGGCTCGAACAGGCCGAGGCCTACCTGGCCCACGCCGAGCAGGCTGCCGTGGCCAACGATGACCCCGTCGGGGGGTCGGTCGCCACCCAGAAGCGGGCGGTGGTCGCCGCCGGCTTTGGGCAGCACCAGCGCTCGCTGGAGCTGGCCCGAGCGTCCAGGGCGGTGCTGCTGTCCGCAGGTCGGCAGGTCGACGCGGCGGTCAGCCTGCTGATCATGGCCCAGGCCCTGTTGCACCTGGGACAGCGCTCACGGGCACGGGCGGGGCTGATTCAGGCCGCAGGGGAGTACGCCCGCCTGGGTTGCCGCTGGGGCGTGGCCGACGTGGCGGTGAGCCTGGCTTGGTTGGACCGGCAGGAGGGCGACCTGGACGAGGCCACCGCGCACGCTGACCAGGCCATCGAGCTCCTGGAGTCGATGTCCAGCGCCACGGTGTACGAGGCCCGCCTGACACGGGCCTTCATTCGGCTGGACCGCCGGGAGTATGACGACGCAGAGCAGGACCTCTCCGCCCTGTGGCGGCACTTCGACGCCGAGGGCTTGGGCCAGCCCAGGGCCCGGGCCCGGGTCGGCCTGATGCTCTGCGACGCGGGCCGGGGCCGCTGGCGGGATCTGGACGAGCAGCTCAGTGCCGCCGAGCGGGAGCTGCGCTTCGACCACAGCGTTGACGAGGCCGTGGCCGAGCTCCTGGCCCGGGCGGCCCGCTGCTGCACCCTGGCCGGCCGGACCGAGCCGGCCGATCGTCTGAGCGCCCTGGAGGGCCCCTTCGCTCGGCCTCCGACTTCCCAGGCGCTGTCGAGCTGATCCCCATCGCGGCCGCCCCTCGGCCGTGCCAGGATGTCCGGGTCCCGCCCAGAGGTGCCCATCCCCGCCCTGCTGTCGATCCTCGCCCTGGGCCTGAGCGCGGACGCCCAGGCGTGCAGCTGCGCCGACGAGTCCCCTGTGTCCGTGCCCGCCCACGACGCGCTTGGGGTGCCGCTGAATGTGCGCCCGATGTGGCTCTATGAGACCTCGGCGCCTCTCGACGAGGCGCTGGTGGTGCGGGAGGACACAAGCGGCGTCGCCATCGCCAGCACGACCACATGGGCCGAGAGCCGTGGGCGCCAGGGCTATGCCTTCGTGACCCTGTCCGAGCCCCTGGACCCCGAGACCGTCTACACGGTCTCGGACGGCACCGTCGTGCATCGCTTCACCACCGGCTCCGAGCGCGACGACACCGCGCCAGACACCCCTGGCGTCACCAGCCAGCAGACCATCGCGTCCCCCGAGACCTTCGAGGTCGAGTGTGGGGTCTTCCAGACCAGCTCCTGCGGCTCCAGCGTCTTTGCCTGGGTCGACGTGGCCGCGGCCGACGAGGAGGTCCTCTACGAGGTCGAGGTGGTCCCGGACACCGATGAAGGCCTGGTGATGACGGCCTTCAGCCTGACCGACAGCATCTTCGCCGGCGAAGGCGCCTGCCTGTCCAACATGAGCCGGCTGAACCACGAGGACGGCGGCACGCTGCGAATGCGGGCGATCGATCTGGCGGGCAACGCCGGCCCTTGGACCGACGACTGGCACTTCACGCTGGACTGGCCCCAGGCCCCCGAGTGCACCGACGATCAGTCCGCCGCCAGCGAGGGCTGCGGCTGCGCGACCGGTGCGGCAGGGCCGGGAGGCCTGGCGCTCTGGCTCCTGGTGGTGCTGGGGGCGGTCCGCCGACGCGCGATTCCTAGATCTAGCCCCGCGCCCTGGTCAGGAGCTTCTGGGCCTCGGCGTGCCCCGGGTGGTGCTTCAACAGGCGCCTGAGCCGGGCCGCGGCCACGGTGGGCTTGCCCTGCTCCAGCTCCAGCCGAGCCAGGAAGAGCTGGCCTTCGGCCAGGGTGGGGTCGAACTGGTCGGCCAGCTTCAGGTACTGAAAGGCCTCCTTGAAGCGCTGCTCCTTGGGGCGTCGCTTGTCCATGGCCAGGGCCCAGCCCAGCCAGGCCAGCGGCTCGGCTTCGCCGGGGCGCTCGCTTCGGGCCCCGCGGAAGCAGCTCAGGGCCTGGGCCGGCCGACCGGTGCTCAGCGCGGTGCGACCCAGTGCCATCAGCTCGTCGTAGCCGTGCCTTGGCCCCACGCTCGAGACCACGCTCGACGCCGAGTCGGCGTCGGACGCACTGGCCTGGGCGACACGGGCCAGGGCCTGATCGATCCGGGCCAGGATGTCCGTGGCCAGCGCGATCACCTCGGGCGGCTGGCTGTGTGGATCCGTGAAGCGCTCGTAGCGGCGGCGCATGCGCTTGGCGTACCGCTGAGCCCGCCGAGCCGGGGCCTCGAGCGGCATCGCCAGGGCCGCCCGATCCGGCACGGTGCCCAGGATGGTCAGCTCGCGACGCAGGCGCAACACCAGGCTGCGGGGGTCCTGGAGATCCACCCGCCGCTCGTGGGTGCTGCTGGCGGTCCGGGAGTCGCTCTGGGGGTTCGAGACCCCACTCATGGACCAGGTCGACTGCTCGTCGGGCTCCACGCTGTCCTGGTCCCGCCCCCTGCGGGCTCCGAGCAGTCGCCGGGCCGCGCTGCGCCGGCTGCTGAAGCCGCTGGACGTGCCCCGTGAGCTGCCGGCGTGGCTGCGACTCGTGGCGGTGTGGGACAGCGACCGGATCTGCTGGCCGAAGATCTCGCCGCCATAGACCCGCTCCAGCACCAATGGCCAGTCGCCAGTGGGCACGGGCCGCTCCATGAAGCAGGCCGCCCCGAGCTCCTGCAGGCAGCGGGTCACGAAGGCGTTGCCCGCGCGCAGAAGGGCCGAGGTGACCACGACGGGAGTCTGCTGGTGGCGCATCGAGACCCGCAGCTGTTCCAGCAGCGCGATGCCGGTGTCGCGCCCCAGGTCCAGGTCCAGGAGCACCAGCGACGGTCGACGCTCGGCCAGGAGCTCTCGGGCGGTGTCCAGGCCCTGCCGCACCTTGACCCGGTGCCCGCGGCCCCGGAGGGCCCGGCCGGCGGCTCGGCACAGATCCAGGTCCTTGCTGACCAACAGGACGTTCACGCTTCCCCCCGGGGCGCTCCGCAGGATGGTGCGGCCCTGGCGCCGGCGTCCCTATCCCGGGGATGCCCTGTCAGCGGTTTCGCGTCGGTTTCATGGGCAGAGGTCAAGGTCGCGGTCTGCCTCGCTGCGCCACAATAGGACTCTGCAGTGTCTGCCGAGCCCACCAACCCGGTGTCACAGTCCTGGCCCCAAGGGACTGCCGACGCCACCTGGCAGCCCACCCGTGGGGATCAACGCTCCAGCCACGCTCTGGAGTCCGACGAGATCCTGCGCACCCGTGCCTTCCTCGTGGTCTCTGGGAGCCTGGGTGTCTTGGGGGCTGCCTGTGGCTTCCTGGTCCCGGGAGACGAGCTGGTCCGGCTGGGGTTTCAGGGCTCCGTGGTGGTCATGGTCGCGGTCTACGCCTGGTTCTACTGGCACATCCGGCACCGCGAGAACTACAGCTCGGGCAAGGCCGGGCTCGTGCTGACGGCCTGCAACCTGGCTGGCATCTCGGCGTGCGCCTACTACGGCTTCTTCTCGCCGGCCCCGATGGTCATGATGCTGCCCATCGGGTTCTTCGGCCACAGCCGAGACGCCAGCGCCGCGACCCGCTCCTATGCGGTCGCCGCGGTCATGCTCGCGGGACCCATGGCCCTGCTGGCCCTGGGCGTGGGCGTCGACCCGGGCTTGATCCGCGCCACGGACCTGGGGACCTTTGAGCAGGTGCTCTACGCAGCGCTGGTCCAGCTCGTCCTGGCGGCGACCTTCCTGTTGGCCCGCCTGAGTCGCAAGGCCACGGACCGCGCGGTCGTCGAGATGGAGCGGGCGTGGCGCGAGGTCCAGGAACAGGGCTGGGCCCTCGCCGAGGCCCAGGAACAGCTGGCGCGCGCCCAGCGAGGCGAAGGCGAACGGGCCGGCCAGGTGCACGGCGCCTGGCGCCTGGAGGCCCGCATCGGACAGGGCGGAATGGGCGACGTCTATGCCGCGACCCATGTGGCCAACGGCACCCGGGCCGCCCTGAAGTTCCTGGGCCGGTCGGCCCACAACCCCCGCAACCTGGCGTTGTTCCAGCGCGAGGCCGAGCTGCTGGGTGCCATCTCGTCCCCCCACGTGGTGTCCCCCTTCGAGGTCCACCTGGGCGACCCGGCGTGGCTGGCGATGGAGCTGTTGGAGGGTGAGGAGCTCGGCGACAGGCTCCGGCGCCTGCGGCGACTGTCCCTTCCAGAGACCGTCGAGGTCGTGTCCCACGCCGCCGAAGGCCTGTGGGCGGCCCACGAGGCCGGCATCGTTCACCGGGACGTGAAGCCCGGAAACCTGTTCCACGTGGGCAAGGCCCGGGCACGCCGGTGGAAGCTGGTGGACTTCGGCATCTCCAAGCTCCAGGACAGCGACTCCACGATGACCCGGGACCGACTGCTGGGCACCCCCGGGTACATGGCGCCCGAGCAGCTCCGGGGAGACGAGGTCACCGACAAGTCCGACCAGTTCGGCCTGGCCGCGGTGGCCTACCGGTGCCTGGTGGGGCGGCGGCCCTTCCACGGCCGGGATGCCCGAGGCCTGATGTACGCGACTCTGTCCAGCCAGCCGCCCCGCCCCAGGGACCACATGGACGTGCCCGAAGAGGTCGAGTGGGTCCTGGCGGTCGGGCTGGCCAAGACCCCCAAGCGCCGCTTCCCGACTATCGACGCCTTTGCCGCGGCGTTTGCCATGGCCGCCGATGGCCGCATCAGCGAGCCGGTGAAGCTCCAAGCCAAGCGCATCCTGATCAAGCGACCCTGGGGGTCGGCCCAGGAACTCTGAGGGACGACCGACGCCGTGCAACGAACGGCGACCCTGGGGCATCCTGGGGGCATGTGGTCCCTCCTCTCGCTCCTGGCCTGTGGCACCGACCTGCCGCCCCCTCCGCCCCCTGGCGGCGGCATCACCGCCCAGACCGACTCCGGCACCGCCCAGACAGACTCCGGCACCCCCACCGATGCCACCCTGACCGGGCCCTGCGAGGCTCCCGACTCGCTCCCCGCCGACCCGATCACGCTCTGGGGCGGGGTCGAGGACGCGCAGTCCGGGAGCTTCTACGAGCTCGCCGACCTCGAGGTGCTGGCCGACCGGGGCCTGGTGCTCGCCGTGGGCCAAGGCGGTCTGATCGTGTTCGACGTGTCGGGCGATGCGCCGACGCTGTCGGACCAGTTCCCCTGGGACGCCCAGGACCGCTTCCTGAAGCTCGAACCCCTGTCCGGGGATCGGGTGGCGGTGACGAATTGGAACGACAACTTCCGGGCGCGGCTGGCGGTGTTCGACGTCTCCGACCCCACCCTCGTCGTCGAGCGGGGCTCGTCGGATCTGACCAAGCCCGTGGGCATGGGCTGGGTCGACCCCTACCTGGCGGTGCTGGGCCTGGACGGCACCCTGACCGTGGTGGACCTCACCGACTCCGACGACCTGGTCACCGTGGCGACCGCCACCGGGCTGGCCACCCCCTACGAGCTCGAGGTGGTGGACTCGTGGGGCTACGTGGCCGATACCCAGCTGGGGCTGGTCACCGTCGACCTGTCGGACCCCACCGCGCCGATGATCGTGGGCGCCCATGACGGGGCCGTCGGGGCCTGGGACCTGGCAGCGGACGAGACGACGATCCACGTGGCCCTGGGCGGCGGTGGCGTGGCGATCTTCGACCGGGAGGACCCCGCTGCGCCAGCGCTCGTGAGCGTGATCGACGACATCGGAAGCATCGGCGGGGTCAGCGTGGCCGGCGACCTGCTGGCGGCGGTCAGCCACCAGGATCTGGTCCTGATCGACGTCTCCGATCCCAGTGCACCAAGCCCACTGGGCAAGCAGCGCAACCAGCACTTCGGCCTGGCGGTCGAGCTGACCGACGAGCGGGTCTACGTGGCGGACTGGGGCTACATGTCGGTCTGGGACCACGACCGGTCGATCGTGTCCCCAGAGGCCGACATCGAGTCGTCCACCCTCTACTTCTACGATGGGGATGGCACGCGGGCCCTCGAGGTGACCAACCTGGGTGCCGACACACTGACGCTGACCGGCGCAGAGGTCAGCGACCCCCGGCTCGCCTTCCACGCCGACGAGCTGGCGCTGGCCCCGGGTGAGTCCACAGACGTGGTCCTGAGCTTTGTCGACGACGGGAGCGAGACACCCCTGGACGCCGAGCTCTGCCTGGCCACCAACGACCCCGACGAGCCCGTGGTCACCGTGCCGGTGGTCGCCACCAGCGACGAAGGGGTCTCCGTGCTCGCGGTGGGCCAGCCGGCCCCGGACTTCACCCTGGAGGACCTGGACGGCAACGTGCACCGGCTGTCCGACCAGCTGGGCCACCCGGTGGTGCTGGTCTGGTTCGCGACCTGGTGACCGATCTGTCCGTCCGAGGTCTCGGACGTCGAACAGTCGGTGTGGCAGACCTACAAGGACGACGGCCTGGTGGTCTGGGGCATGGCGGGCCAGGACGAGAGCGTAGACAACCTGGTCTATTTCCGCGACGCGCTGGGCATCAGCTTTCCCATCCTGGTGGACCCCGGGGGTCGGGTCTACGCCGAGTACGAGGTCCTGAACCGCTTCCCGACCGCGGCGTATCCAGCGGACTACATCATCGACTCCGCGGGGGTCGTGGCGTACGTCAGCAACGGGTACGAGCCAGACGAGTGGCTGCCGATCCTGGAGGAGGAGTTGGGGCTCTGAGCTGCCGGTGCCGGGGCTGAGCGCCCTGGCGCCACTCCGGCGACTGGCGCGGCGCCAGGCCGGGTTGTGGCGCAATTCCGTGCCACTCCGGCGACTGGCGCGGCGCCAGGCCGGGTTGTGGCGCAATTCCGTGCCA
>CAZFLE010000026.1:0-34413 GCA_964519895.1 uncultured Enterobacterales bacterium
GGTTGATGAACTGGTGTGAGAGTGCTATCCAAGTGACTGGAATAGCACAGGAAAAAGGTGGAGGCGGCGGGAGTCGAACCCGCGTCCGAAGCCGCTCGATCTCAGCGTCTACATGCTTATCCAGCCCTTACTACTCCGAGCCCCCCGGGCTGGCGTGGGGGGCACTGGAGCGACGACGACTTGAAGGATTATTTCTCGTCCCCTGGGCCCGCGTCGCCAGACCCTCTGGACTAGCCAAGTGGTACATGCCCAACCGGCGCCCTTGGCAAACGACCCGATCGGACACGCTCTAAACGGCTCTAGGCCGCGAGAGCGAAGTTGTTGTTGTTGTTGGCAGTTGTGTCAACTTGCGCGGTGTTTCACGAGGTGCCGTGCAACCTCGACATGCAGCCTTGACCTACGACGACCCCGTCGAAACCGTTTCGCCCCCTTAAAGGTGTGGAACCACGCCACCGGACCGCCAGGGTCTGCGGGACGGCGACAGGCTCAACCTGCTCTCACCAAGGGTCTGTGTCAAGCTGGACCATGTCCGACGACCGCGAAGACGTGCCCACCGAGCCGCCCGCCGTTCCCCCCGCAGAACGGCCCAAGGGGCTGGTCGGGTGGTTCGCAGCAGCCATCGGCGAGGCCCTGACCGCGGCCTTCGGCATCGCCATCGCCCTGGTGGGCGGCATCTTCAAGGCGCTGCTTTCGCCGACCGCCAGCCAAGAAGACGATGACAGCGAGGGGTAAAGGCCCTTGCAGGCCGACGGTGAGCGGGTCAGGATGACCTCCTTCGGAGGCCTTCCCGATGCTGCTCCTGCTCACCACCCAGGCCCTCGCCGCGGACCCGATCCCGGCCCTGCACCTGACCGACCTGGCCCTCGACGACGACGTGCGCGTGGTCGTCGCCGACGGCCAGACCCCCATCTTGCCCGCCGAGCTCGGCGAGCACAGCTCCCCGGATCAGCCGGTGCTCTACCAGGACGTCTACGAGGTCCTGGCACCCCTGGCCTTCGACTCCGGCTGGCAGCCCGCCGGCAGCCCTATCCAGGTGGCCATTCGGGTGAACGCCGAAGGCGGCGCCGCCGTGGAGATGGAAGGCACCAGCCACCTGACCTGGCCCGAGGCCGTCACCCACACCCAGACCACCTGGGAAGACGCCGGGCTCTTCATGCTCGACGCCGCCCTGACCGCGGACTTCGACCTGCAGTTCGACATCTTCGGCGTGGTCTGGAGCGACACCCTGGCCAGCGAGAGCGCGTCGTTCTTCGGCGAGGGGATCTTCACCCCCTTCCTGCTGCCCGGCGGCGAGCCCGAGCGGGTCGAGGTCGACGCGTCGGGACCCACGACCACGCTCCTGGACCTGGAGTACGACATCATCACCGGCGTCGGGCTGACCTTTCGCACCGACATGCGCACCGACGTCTTCGCAGCCCTCGAAGGCGTGCGCAAGACCGTGGCGTCACCCGTAGAGACCCAGATCATCGGCCGGGCCTACCAGAGCCTGTTGTTCACACCCCCCAGCGAGGGCAGCCTGGAGCTCTCGTCGACCTACACCGGGCTCTACGAAGCCCTGCTGGACCTGGTCTTCACACCGGTGGTCGGCATCTGTGTCGATCTGATCGGCTGCTATGACCTGGCCGCCTTCGACATTCCCTTCCCCCTCGCCAACGTCACCGAGGAGCGGGACTTCACCCCCATCGCCCTCACGCACGACGTGCCGGTGATGGACGTCGACGACACCGGCTTCGACTTCGGCGAGGTCGAGATCGGCCAGATCGGGACCTTTGAGCTGCCCATCGCCAACGCGGGGGCGCTCGACGTCTACGGCGACGCGGGCTTCGTGGGCACCGGCGACTTCACGCTCTTCCCGGCCGACATCCGGGCGGGGCAGGACGAGGTCGACGGCATCGTCGTGACCTTTGCCCCGACCTTTGCCGGCGAACAGACCGTGACCCTGATCCTCGAGACCAACGATCCCTACCTGGCCAACCTGGAGATCCCGCTGATCGGGACCGGGGTGGAGCCCGAGGACCCGACGGTCAACGTGGTCAGCACCGAGAACACCTGTGGCTGCGCCGCGACCGAGAGTCCGACCCAGCTGAGCTGGCTGCTGCTCGGATTGGGTGGCGCGCTCTTCACCCGCAGGCGTCAGAGGGCATAGCCCCGACCGCGCAGCCCTTCGAGCACCGCCACGGCTCGGGCCAGACCGTCCTGGGCCCGGGCGTGCACGCCGTGGTCCCGGGCCGCCAGCGCCAGGTCCGGATCGCTGACCAGGCGCTGCAGCCGAGGCACCAGCTGGCGCCCGTGGAAGCGCCGCTTGCTCAGGCGCTCCGGGCCCAGCCCGGCGCTGGTGACCCGATGGCCGAAGTAGTGCTGATCGGCCAGGTGCGGCACCACGAGCTGGGGAATACCCGCCCTGGCCACAGCGGCAGTGGTGCCCGAGCCCCCGTGATGGACCGCCGCGACGCAGCGCGGCAGCAGTGGCCCGTGGGGCACCTGGGGGACCACCAGCACGTCGTCGCCTTGGACCTGGTCGCCAAGGCCCGCCAGGCCCGACGCGATCACCAGCCGCAAGCCCAGCTCGCGGACCGCCCGCAGCGCGGACGCCGTCGTCCGCACCGGGTCCGGGTCGGTCATGCTGCCAAAGCCCAGGTACAGCGGCTTGGGACCCGACTGCAGGAAGTCCTCGACCAGGGACGGCAGCGTGAGCTGGTCCTGGGGCAGGTGCCAGAAGCCCGTGCTCGGCGGCGCCGGGAGGAAGTCTTCCGGGCTGGGGGACAGCCGGGGGTCGGTGGCGAGCAAGACCCGGCCCGGTCCGGCGAAGTGGTCCAGGGGACTGCCGATGGGTCCCAGGCCCAGGGCCCTGCGATGTCGGTCCATGCGCCCCCGGCCCAGTCCCCCGAAGAGCCGGTCCGCCAGGCCCCACAGACCCCGGTTGAGCCAGCTCGGCAGCCACCCGTAGGGAAAGGGGAAGGGTGGGTGGTGCCGGGACCGCAGCATCTGCGCGGTGTAGGCCACGAAGAAGTAGGGCGCGTCGGACGCCTGGGCCACGCTGTGGGCGGCGTGGATGATGCCGGCCCCAAGGACCACGTCGGGCCAGCCCGCGTGACGGCTCAGGACGTCGAATTGCACATCGAGCTGGGCCGGGATCAAGCGGGCGAACTCCAGCACGACGCGGACCGGGGCGTCGGTGAGCTCTTCGGCCACCTGGGGCAGATAGGCCTCGAAGTCCAGGCCCATGGGCTCGAAGGGCACACCCCGGCCCTGGCACTGACCGGCGGCGTTGGGCGCACCCACCAGGCGCACCTCGTGGCCGCGGGCGATCAGGCGCTCAGCCAGTGCCACCAGGGGCTGGACATCGCCGCGGGAGCCACAGGGGCACAGGAGCACCCTCACGGCAGCGCGTCCACCACCGGCGCCAGGCCCAGCCGATCGTGGACCGCCGCGCAGGCTTCCTCGGAGTCGTAGGGCTGGTGCTCCAGCCGTGGGTGGTCGAGCAGCAGGTCCAGTGACGTGACGTAGAACCAGCTCACGAACCCGGTCGCCCGGTCCCGGACGAGCACGTGGGAGGGCCTGCGCACGGGCACCAGGGGGTCGTCCCGACGCCCCAGCCGCTCCCAACCGTCACGGGACAGGTCCGCCTCGAGGCGCCACTCGTGCTCCGGGCTCCGAACGAACACCGCCGGCGGTCCGTCGGCGGCCATGTCGCGGTCGAAGGGGCTGCAGAATCTCATCAGCGCTCCGGGTCGACCCCCAGGATCTCATCGCGCGGAATCAGGAAGAGCCGATGGGCGCGGTGGCCCGCGGAGACCTTGCCCTCCAAGGGCCAGCGCTCGGCGATCCACGCCGTCATGGCCTGGCGGTTCAAGGAGAACGGGTCCTGCTGCTCCCAGTCCGTGGTGACCCAGCCGAGGGGCGCGTCACCGGCGCACTCCCGGTTGAGCACCTGGAGGCAGCTCCAGAAGTGGGTCTCGCTGCCGCCCAGGGGACACGCGGTCTTGGGGCACAGAGCCATCTCGGACATCACCAGCGCGGCCCGGGCCGAGCAGCTCACGCCGCTGCCGGCGGGAAGCTTCTGCTTCAGCAACCAGGCCAGCCTGGCGTGCAACACGCCCTCCTGGTTCGGCATCGCGCCCCGCTGCCACGGCTGCGCGGCCTCGTCTGCCTGCCACAGGGCCCCGGCACCGAGAGCCACCGCCACCAGGCCCGCCGGCCAGCGAGACCACCACCTCCGCACGCCGAGATCCGCCAGGGCCAGGGGCGACACGAGCCCCCGGGCCATCAACACGGCCACCACACCCAACAGGTTGTCCATGTACCGAGTGGGCGCACCTACAGCGATCATCACGGGCAGCGGGGCCAGGCAGCACAACAGGGGCACGCCCAGCCCCAGATCCAGCCTGTGCCACGCCCGCCTCAAGCGACCCGCCCCGTCAGGCGCTGCGGGCCCCAGGCCTGCGCCGAGCACCCCCAGCCAGACCCCAAGCACCGCCAGCCCCCACGGCAGCCAGGCCGGCCGCACGCCCTTCACCCCGGCCGCCACCGCCGCCTCCAGATCCGCCGGCCCCGCCCCCTGGAGCAGGGCGACGCTGACCGCGAGCTGGTCCTGCATCTGCTTGGACTGGCTGGGCGCGATGCCCTCGCCCAGCGAGTTCAGCAGCACGGTGCGGCTGGGTATCGGCACGTGCTGGTAGATGAACCAGACCGTGGCCCACGCCCCCAGGGCGAAGCCGGCAACGGCCAGCGGCCGCCGCCACCACGACGGCGGTCCTCGCAACAGCACCAACACCAGGGCGGGTGCCACGTAGGGCAGGGTGGTGAAGTGGGACAGGCTGGCCAGAGCCGCCACCGCACCCCCTACGGGCGCCAGCCACCACCACCGGGCCGCCAGCAGCCCCCCGAGCAGCGACGCCGGGATGGCGGTCGCCACCAGCACGTCGATGCCAAAGGTGCGGCTGTCCGCGATCACGTGGGGCAGCAGGCCGCCCAGAGCGGCTGCGAGCAGCCCGGCGCCCCGTCCGCCGCCGACCCGGCCCAGGACGTAGAGCACCAGCATCAACGCCGGGTGCAACAGGTGGTTCACCAGGTGACCCGCCGTCACGACGCTGCTGGTGCCCCCCATCGCCAGAGCCGTGAGCCCCAGCCAGGTGGGCATGCGGTGGGGGTCCACGAGCCCGTAGCGCCCGTGGTGCACGTGCAGGGCATTCCGGGCCCACTCGCCCGCGTCGGGACCGGTCATCAGGAGGTCGTGCAGAGTGCCCCAGGACGGGGGGTCCATGCCCTCGAAGATCAGCGTCTGTTGGGCAGGGTCCCGGAGCCAATAGGCCTGGGCCACCCAGACCAGGACCGCGAGCAGCACCGCGTCGGCGAGCCACGGCGCGGCTCGCCGCCACAGCGGTCGGACGGGCTCACTCCCCGCCATCGGCGTCGCTCAGGACCTGGCGGGCCAGCCGGGCCAGCTGGGTGGTGATCAGCCGACCGCCCTCCATCGACACGTGCACCTCGTCGGTGAAGTGGTCCCGCTCCAGCCCCGGGACCTCGGCCATGCTGCGGTGCACCCCGCCCCCCCCATGGACGAATTCCGCCGTCGCCTCACGGGCCTGGGCCCGCTGCTGGAGCCAGTAGGCGTCCCGCTGCTCGGGCCGCATCGGCAGATCCGTGAACAGCAGGGGCCAGTCCCGCTCCTGGGCCAGGTCCAGCAAGACCTGGAGATCGTCGAAGCGGATCTCGTCGCCCCCAGGGGCGGCGCTGGGCTGCCCGGACTGCCACCCCAGCCCCGCGGTCGCCGTGCCGGGCTCGAGCTGCCGCCCCCCGGCCCGGGCCTGGGTCAGGGAGTCCTGACCGGCCACTCGGGACAGGCTCTTGGTCCCCAGGGCATGCCAGAACCAGTTGGCCAGGTACCCCCGGTACCGGAAGGCCCGGGACGCCTTGCGCAGGAGCAGCTCTGAATTGCACCCGGCGTCCTCGCAGCTCAGCTCCGAGAGCAGGGGCAGGTCTGCCCAGCCGGCCAGGTCCATGACCTGGCTCTCCCAAGGGTTCATCCGGGTCCGCAGGTCGCTCTCGCCGTACGGCAACAGGACCAGGGCCACGTCGGCGTCGTCCGGCACGTGGTTCTTCAGCGCCAGGGTCCACAACAGCACCGAGCCCGCCGGGGTGGACAGGTCGTGCACCACCACGTCGGTGCCCAGCTGACGGCCCAGCTGGGCCGGATCGATGATCTGCTCTGCGAGACACGTGCCCACCACAAGGACGTCCCGGGTCGAGCCGTCGGCGGTGGCGGCGTAGCCCGTGGCCTTGTCGACCATCGGCGAAGGCGCGTCATAGGCCAGGGTGACCCCGGCCTCCAGCAGGCCGAAGGTGCCCACCAGGACCCCGGCCAAGGGCCCGAGCCCGAGCGCCCGCAGGCCGCGGGACTCAGAACTGGAAGTAGATGAACTGCTGGCCATAGGTGGCGCCGAGCACAAGGATGCACGAGAGGAAGAAGGCGTAGAGCACGGCCTGCACGGGCCGCGGCAGCTTCATGAGAAGGTCCAGGTCGTCCCCGCGCCGGTGCTGCACCCACTCGATGACCCCCACGACCGCCAACAGCGTGGCGAGCTGGGTGACGGCTTCGCGGTCCGCGGCGCGGGGGAGGGGATCGGCGAGGAAGGTGCCGACCAGGGTGACCACCTGGCCCAGGTCGTGGGCGCGGAAGATCAGGAAGCCCAGCACGGTGAAGTGGAAGGTCAGCACGACGGCCAGCCAGCGCGGGATGCGCAGGCGGGGCAGGGCACGCTGCAGCGCCAGACCACCCCCGTGGTACGCGCCCCAGGCCACAAAGGTCCAGTTGGCGCCGTGCCACAGCCCGCCGAGCACCATGGTGGTGAGCAGGTTGAGCTGGGTGCGCAGCTCGCCCTTCCGGTTGCCGCCCAGGGGGATGTACAGGTAGTCCCGCAGCCACTGGGACAGGGAGATGTGCCAGCGGCGCCAGACCTCGGCCGGAGACGCGGCGAAGAAGGGCAGGCGGAAGTTGACCACCAGGTCGATGCCCAGCCACTTGGCCAAGCCCCGGGCGATGTCCGAGTACCCCGAGAAGTCGCAGTAGATCTGCCACGTGAAGGCATAGGCCGCGATGAGCACGGCGAAGCCACCGGGGGGCGCTGGGGCGTCGAAGACCGTGGCGACGATGACGCCCAGGTTGTCGGCCACGTACAGCTTCTTGTAGTAGCCCCACAAGAGCAGGTGACTGCCTTCGGCCATGTGGCCCTTCGTGACGGTCCGGGGCTCCCGCAGCTGCGGGATCAGGCGGTCCGAGCGCTCGATCGGCCCGGCCACCAGCTGGGGAAAGAACGCCACGAAGGTGGCGAAGGCCACCGGGTCTCGACAGGCCCGGATGCGGCCTCGGTAGACATCGATGGAGTAGCCCATCGACTGGAAGGTGTAGAAGCTCAGCCCCACCGGCAGGACCAGCTCGATCACCCGATAGGCGCCGTCGTAGCCGGTCAACGCCAGGAGCTGGTTGACCTCGGTCAGGAAGAACCCGAGGTACTTGAAGGTCGCCAGGATGCCCAGGTTGACGCCGACGCTGAGCATCAGCCACAGCTTCCGATGCCGTCGGGAGCGGTCGTCCAGCGCCAGGCCGACCCCGAAGTCGACCGCCGTGGACAGCGCGATCAGCGACAGGAAGCGCCAGTCCCACCAGCCGTAGAAGGCGTAGCTGGCCAAGAGCAGCAAGGGCCCCTGGGCCCGGTGGCTGGCGCCCCGGTAGAGGGCGTACACCACCAGGAAGAAGACGACGAAGACCAGGGAGTTGAAGAGCACTGTCGCGCCGATGCTACCGTCGCCGGATGTGGACGACCGCGGCTCTGACGCTGCTCCTGGCGGCGAGCGCACAGGCGGTACCGGCCACGGGCTGGATTCCCTTTGGCCCGGAGCGCGGCCACGTGGTCGACGCGGCTGTCGGCGAGCGGCGGGTGTCGGTCGCGACCCGGGTCGAGGTCCTCACCGCAGACCCGGCGTTGACGGGGTGGGAGCGGGACCCGCGCTTCCCCCCGGACACCCGCCGGCTGGTCTATGGCCCGGACGGCACCGGCTGGGCGGCGACCCCCGGTCAGCTCTGGCGGGTCAAGCGCGACGCCGAGCTGGTGGCGGCCCTGGGCGACGGCAGCCACGCCGTGGACCTGGCCGTGACCGGCGACGGCACCCTGATCGCCGCGGTGCGGGGACAGGCCCGAGGCATCTGGCGGGTGCAATGGTCCAAGGACGGCGTCGTGACCGAGCGGCTGCTCGAAGACGTGGACCCGTGGTGCGTCATCGCCCGAGGGGACCAGGTCTGGGTCGGCACCGTCGACAGCGGGCTCTGGTCCAGCGACGACGACGGCCGTGACTTCGACCGGGTGCTGGCCGGGGTCGGGGTGTCGGCCCTGGCCTGGGTCGACGACGCGCCCTGGGCCGCGCTGACGGATGGTCGGATCGTGACCGGGGCGCGAGGCAAGGAGCTGGCGCGGTTCGAGCAGGGCTGGGCGACCTCGATGGCCCAGGCGGGGGACCGGGTGCTGGCGACCGCCGAAGGACCCGGCCACGTGCCTCCGCTGGTGACCATCCAGGACGGCCAGGTCAGCGTGCGCACCATCCCCGACCTGGAGCCTGGGACCTCCCTGGCCCGCCCTACCGGGGTCTGGGACCTGGCGGGGGACGCGGTGCTGATGGGTACCTTCCGGCTGGGGCCCCTCCAGGTGGGTGCCGAGACCATGGCCCCGGCCCGGACCGGGTTCCGCTCCGGCGTCATCGGTGGCGCTGCGGCGAGCCCGGACGGCAAGCTCCTGGCCGCCCTGATGGGCACAGGGGTCTACGAGCGCCAGCCCGACGGCAGCTGGCGGGTCCAGAGCGGCTCCGGAGGGCCGGTCACGGACGCCGTCAATGTCGAGGACCTGGTCACCGGCACCGCCGTCCTGGACTTCGAGGGGGTCGCCTGGCGGGGGCAGAGCGGCCGGTGGTCCCGCCTCAAGGGGGTCGAGGTTTCCCACACCGGGCGGCGCAATGCGCTGGTCGACGTCGCGGTGGACGGCGGTGGCGTGTGGTGGGCCGTCGACGTCAAGGGTGCCCTGTACCAGGCCACGAGCTCGGGCTGGAAGCCGTGCAAGGCCCCCAAGCTCACGCGCCTGGATGGCCACGGGGCGTCCATGGTGGCCGCGGGCACCCAGTCCTACCTGCACCCGGTGGACTGTGCCGTGTCGCCAGAGCCCGCCCTGGCCCAGGTGCGGGTCAGTCCCCCGGACAGCCGTGTGGTTGGCCCTTGGCTGGCGGCGCCCGGGCAGCTCATTCGGGACGGCGTCCGGGTCGCGACCCTGCCCGCAGCCCCGGTCCTGGCCGTGGCCGCCCGGGGTGACGAGCTCCTGGTGGCGTCTGCGGATGGCACTTTGACCCAGTGCACGGTGTCGGGCTGTAAGGCCGCCGGACCGCCCACCCGAGAGCCCGTCGCCGCCGTCGGCTGGCTCCCCGACGGTCGGATCTGGCTGGCCGAGGCCCGGGGCACCCTTCTGGTCTCCGGCGGGGACCAGGTCCCGGAGCCGCGGTCCGCCGTGGCCCTGCACGATCGCCCCCAGGTCGAGATCCAGGCGTTGGAGACGGCCCCCTGGAGCCGCGAAGGCGTCGCCGGCAACGCCGCCAGCCAGGGCGGAGGCGTGCTGCCGTCCCATGTGAAGGAGGTCGCCGGTCCCGGTCAGCGAGCGCCGGTTGAGGCCCCGAGCTGGCAGCAGACCGAGGCGCCTGTGGTGCCCCGGGCCGCCGACGCGCCCTCCCGACCCACCTGGCCCTGGCTGATGGGGCTGGGCGTCGTGGCCCTGGCCGTCGGCTTCAGCGTCCGTCGCTCTCAGCGATGATCAGGACCACCAGGCTCAGGACCCCCAGCAGCGTGGCCGCGCCGAGCAACATCGCGAGGGCCACGGCATCTCCTGGCTGAAGGTCTGCTGTCCGCCCTGCGTAGCATAGGCCAGCTGGGAGTCCGAATGCTGCTGACCCTGCCCCTGTTCGTCCACCTGGTGCCGGCGGGCTTCGCCGCCGACCAGGACCACGTCGCCCTGGACAAGCTCCTGCAGGCCCATGTGCGACCCGGCGGTGTCGACTACGAGGGGTTGGCCGGACAGGGGGCCGTGCTGGACGCCTACGTCGCCGATCTGGCCGATGCGCCGGTGGCGGCGATGGGCCGCGACCAGAAGCTGGCGTTCTGGATCAACGCCTACAACGCCCTCACCCTCGACCTCATCGTCGACAGCCTGCCTCTGGCCAGCATCATGGACCTGGACGGCGGCAAGGTCTGGGACACCCGCACCTGGACCGTGGCCGGGCGCAAGGTCACCCTGAACCAGATCGAGCACAAGATCCTGCGCCCGATGGGCGAACCCCGCATCCACGCCGCCATCAACTGCGCGTCCAAGGGCTGTCCGCCGCTGGCCGGGCGGGCCTTCACCGCCGCGGACCTGGGCAGCCAGCTCGACCGCGCCGTGTCGGCCTGGGCCCAGGGCAACGGCGTTGTCGTGGGCGACGGCAAGGTGGGCCTGAACAGCATCTTCGACTGGTTCGGCGACGACTTCACCGCCTGGGGACCGAGTCACTTCGACATCCCCGGGGTGGCCGGCAAGCACGAGGCGGCGCTCAACTTCCTGGTGCCCTACCTGCCGGCCGCGACCCAGCAGCAGCTCAAGGCCGGCGGCTACGCGACCTACTGGACGACCTACGACTGGACCCTGAACCGGCGCTGAGGCGCGGCTTCAGCCCTCGAGCTCCACGCTGAGCTCCTCGAGCTCGCCCTCGTCGACCCAGTGGGTGCCCGGCACGGTGAGCCGGGGGTCGAAGTCCCGGGTCTCCTGGACCTGGCTGCGCGAGAAGGTCAGGGCCCGCACCAGCTCGAGGCCCCCGGGGCCGCCGCCCGCAGAGCGCCCCAGACCGGTGCTGGGCAGCCGCAGGGTGGCCCCGACCGTGCTCCGATTGACGTTGACGGCGCCGGTCTTGAGGCCGTGCATCGCGCTCTGTAGGTCCAGGCCCTGGCGGGTGGTGAACAGGGAACAGACCAGCCGATAGACCGCCCGGTTGTGCAGCGCCACGGCGGCCGCCAGGTCGGACACCCGGTACACGAGCAGGTTGGGGCCCGGGGGCTCTTCGTTCAGGAAGGGGTGGCCGGCGTCGTGGTCCACGGCGTGGATGCCGGGGCTCACGTAGAACCCCCGATGGGTGCGCGCGTTCAGCGCCTTGCCCTTGAGGAGGGGCTTGTGGCCGCGGGCGGCCAGGGCGCGGTTGTACTTGCGGAAGCGGGTCCGCAGGTTCTCGGAGATCAGCGGCCCCATGAAGACGTTGTCGCGGAAGCCGTAGCCGATCTCGAGCCGCCCGGTGCGCACCACCAGCTCGGCCACGAAGCGGTCGTAGATCCCGTCCTCGACCAGCACCCGAGCTGTGCTGTTGTGGCGCTGGCCGGCGGTCAGGAAGGCGCCGACCATGACCTCGTAAACCGCCTGGTCCAGGTCCGCGTCGGCCAGCACGATGGCGACGCCCTTGCCCCCGGTCTCGTAGACCACCGGGAGCTCCGGACGCTCGAAGACCGCTCGGCGAACCGCCATGGCCGTCTTGAAGGAGCAGGTGGCCAGCAGGGCGGAGACCCCGGGGTGGGTGATGAGCTTCTGGCCGACCACCGAGCCGCTGCCCTGCACCATGTTCACGACGCCGCGGGGCGCCCGCACCCGGTCCCAGATCTCGGCGACGGCCTGGCCCACCGCCGGGGTGAATTTGGAGGGCTTGTAGACCACCGAGTTGCCCGCCAGGACGGCTGCGGCGGTCCGCGTCGCGGCGACCCGGAAGGGGTAGGTGTAGGGGCACAGGACGGCGACGACGCCCCGGGGCACGAAGTCCGAGCGGGCCCCGGTGTCGGCCAGCGTGCGGGGCGCCAGCAGTCCCAGGCCCTCGTCCAGGTACAGGTCGATGTCCCGGACCGCCCCGACGATCTCCTGGCGTGCCTCCCACAGGGGCTTGCCGGTCTCGCGGCTGAGCAGCCGGCTGACCGGCTCTTGGTAGGCGTAGACCTGTTCGCGAAACGCCCGCACCAGGGCCGCGCGGTCGTTGAGTCCCTGTCCGCGGAGCTCCTCGAAGCCGCGCTCGGCGTGAGAAATGGCGTCTCCGACCGCGGCCTCGGAGAACGGGAAGCGCCCCAGGATGTCGGTCCGGTCCCCCGGGTTGACGCAGTTGATGTAGCCGTCCACGGACTCGGGCTTGATGAAGGACCCGTGGATGTAGTTGCCCTTGCGGACAAGACGATCCCGAAGGTCGTCCATCGCGTCGTCTGCTTCGGGACCGCCTGGCTGCATCGTGCTCGGCTCCCCGCCGTTGCCGGCGCGGATTATAGCCAACCGCCACTCTGGAGGTCGGTGTGCGCAACGTCCACGACAACATCCTGTCCGTCGTCGGCGACACCCCGGTGGTCCGCCTGGAGCGACTGGCGGGGGATCTACAGGCCAACGTCATGGCCAAGCTCGAGATGCTCAACCCGGGCGGCTCGGTCAAGGACCGCATCGCGCTCCAGATCATCGCCGACGCCGAAGAAGCCGGGGAGCTGAAGCCCGGTGCGACCATCGTCGAGGGCACGTCGGGCAACACCGGTGCCGGGCTGGCGATGGTCGGCGCCATCAAGGGCTACCGGACGGCCTTCGTCATGCCCGACAAGCAGTCCGAAGAGAAGCGCGCCTCGCTGCGGGCCTATGGCGCCCGCGTGGTCATCACGCCCACCGCCGTCGAGCCCGAAGACCCGCGCAGCTACTACTCGGTCAGCACGCGCCTGGGCAACGAGGCCGGCGCCTACTTCGCGAACCAGTACCACAACCCGTCGAACCCAGCGGCCCACTACAACATGACCGGCCCCGAGATCTGGGCCCAGCTGGACGGCCAGATCGACGTCTTCATCGCCGGGCTGGGCACCGGCGGCACCATCACCGGCATCGGCAAGTACCTCAAGGAACAGAACCCAGACGTCAAGATCGTCGGCATCGATCCGGTCGGGTCGCTCTACTACGACTACTTCCACACCGGCCAGATGACCGATCCGTACACCTACCTGGTCGAGGGCATCGGCGAGGACTTCATGCCCAGCACCATCGACTGGCAGTACATCGACGACGTGGTCCGGGTGAACGACGCCGAGTGCTTCCACATGACCCGCCGCATCGTGCGCGAGGAGGGCATCTTTGCCGGGGGCTCCAGCGGCGCCGCCGTGGCCGGCGCGCTCAAGTGGGTGCGCAACAACGACGCCGAGGGGCTCAACGTCCTGATCCTGCTGCCCGACTCCGGGGCTCGCTACCTGTCCAAGATCTTCAACGACAAGTGGATGGAGGAGAACGGCTTCCTGGATCCGAGCGCCAGCTTCGGCACGGTCAAGGACCTCATGAAGCGGCGGTCCGGCGACCGGACCCTGGTCGCGGCCAACCCCAACGACACGGTCTCGGTGGTTGTTGGCGAGATGAAGCTGCACGGCATTAGCCAGGTCCCCGTCATCGAGGACGGCAAGCTGCTCGGGGTGGTCACCGAGACCGCTCTGCTGGAGCAGGCCCTGCGCGGGGGCCGGTCCGACAAGCGGGTCCGCGAGCTGGTGCACGCCAACTACACCACGGTGGACCCCACCACGGAGGTCTCGGTCCTGGTCGAGCTCTTCAAGCGCGCCAAGGTCGCCTTCGTGCTCCAGGACGGCCGTGTGCTGGACATCATCACGCGGATCGATCTGATCGACTACATCGGCTCCATCACCACGGTGGTGGCCGAAGGTGCCGCGTCGTGAGCGACGACAAGCTCCGGCTGGAGACTCTGGCCATCCACGGGGGCCAGTCCCCCGAGCCGGTCACCGGCGCGGTCATGGTCCCGGTGTTCCAGACCAGCACCTATGCCCAGCCCCAGGTCGGCGAGCACACCGGCTATGAGTACAGCCGCTCTCAGAACCCCACCCGCGAGGCCCTGGAGCGGGCCGTGGCCTGTCTGGAGGGCGGTGTCGGAGGCATCGCCTTCGGCTCGGGCTCGGCAGCGACCGCCGCGGTGCAGCACCTCCTCAGCGCCGGCGACCGGGTCGTCTGCGGCGACGACGTCTACGGCGGTACCTGGCGCCAGTTCACCCAGGTCTTCGCCCGCCAGGGCATCGACTACACCTTCGTGGACTTCACCCGAGTCTCGCCGGTCGACGCCATCCCGGAAGGCACCGCCCTGGTGTGGCTGGAGTCTCCGACCAACCCGCTGCTCAAGGTCGCGGACATCGCCGCCCTGGCCGCGCGGGCTCACGCCGTCGGCGCCCTGGTGGTCGTCGACAACACCTTCGCCACGCCCATCTTCCAGCGCCCGCTGGCCCTCGGCGCCGACCTGGTGGTGCACTCGACCACCAAGTACATCAACGGGCACAGCGACGTGGTCGGGGGCATCGTGGTCGCGGCCACCGCAGAGCTCGGCGAGCGGCTGCACTTCCTCCAGAACAGCACCGGCGCCGTGCCGGGCATCTGGGACTGCTGGCTCACCCTGCGTGGCATCAAGACCCTGGCCGTGCGCATGGCCCGCCACCAGGACAACGCCCTTGCCATCGTGCCCTGGCTCAAGTCTCGCCCCGAGGTCAGCCGGGTCTTCTACCCCCTGGATCCGGACCACCCGGACCACGACACGGCCACCCGCCAGATGAGCGGCTTCGGCGGCATGATCAGCGTCGAGCTGGCCACCGACCTGGACGGCGCCCGGGCCTTCTGCGCCGCGACCCGGGTCTTCACCCTGGCCGAGAGCCTGGGGGGTGTCGAGTCGCTGATCGAGCTGCCCGCCGCCATGACCCACGCGTCGGTCCCCCCAGACGTGCGCCAGGAGATCGGCATCGCCGATGGCCTGGTCCGGCTGTCCGTGGGCATCGAGCACCACGACGACCTCATCGCCGACCTGGCCCAGGCGCTGGACGTGGCCTTTGGCCGGGCGGCGGGCTGATGCTCGGGCTGTCCCTGGGCCTGCTGCTGGGTTGCGAGCCCGAGGTCGTCGACACCCGGGACTGCGACACCCGCAGCGTGTTCTACGTGGATGCCGACGGCGACGGCTTTGGCGACCCGCTGCAGGTGGTGCTCGCCTGTGAGGCCCGGGATGGACTGGCGGCCAACCCCGACGACTGCGACGACACCGACGGCGCGGTCACCACGGGCTGTGACACGGACACCGACACCGGTGGCAGCACCAGCGGGACCCAGGACACCGACACCGGCGACACGGACACGGACACGGGGGACACCGCCACAAGTGATCCCAGCACCGGGGGCGACTCGGGGGACTCCGGCGACGGCACCACCAGCACGACCGCTGGCGCCAACTAGATGACCTCGGCACGGATTCCAACGCGGTCTCACTTGCCCTGGCCGCGCCTGTCGCGCCGCGACCTCCTCGACGTGACCCGTCACGCCTTCGTCGGCCGCAGCCCGACAGCCGCGGCCATTGCTGCGCGATACCGCGTCGTCACTCGCGCCGAGGTCAACTAGATGACCGACGCCCCGGTCACAGCCCCCGAGCGCCCCAGCGTGCCCGTCACCCTGCACGGGACGGCCATGGCCCGGCGCTTCGGCTGGCTCTACTTCCTGACGGGGCTGTGGATCTTCCTGCGCCGGCTGCGCCTGACCGATGCCTCCGCAGAACACGTTCGCCGGGCTGCCGAGCAAGGGCCCGTGGTCTACGCCCTGCGGACCCAGAGCGCGACGGACTTCATCGCGCTGTGGAAGGTCTTGAACCGACGCCGCCTCCCGCTGGCCGGGCTGGCGAACGGGCCCTCCACGATTCCCTGGATGCCCGGGGCTGACGCCGCCGTCCTCCTCAAGGAAAAGCTCGCCTGGTTCTTCCGCCGGGGCCGTGTCGGCAACCCGGTCGAGACCGGTGAGCTCACCCGGCACGTGGCGTCCGGTGCCCACGCGGCGGTGTTCCTCAAGCCCCACCCCGACTGGCGGGACATCTTTCGGCCCCCGGCGTGGCCCGACCCGATGGCGGCGCTGCTCCAGGCCCAGGCCCAGTCCAGCCGACCGATCCAGGTCCTGCCCACCGTGGTGGTCTGGCGCCGGGCTCCGGAACAGGCCCACGGGGCCATCTGGAAGCGCTTCGTCGGCACCGAGGAAGAGCCGGGCACCCTGGCCAAGCTCCTGGGCCTGACCCTGGGTGGCCGCAAGGCGCTGGTCCAGGTCGGCCCGCCCGTGGATCTGGCTGAGTACCTCGCCCGCTTTGGCGACGAGGCCCCGGAACGCCAGGCCAAGCGGCTCCGGCTCATGGTCCGCCGCTACTGCTTCCGCGAGGCCCAGGTCGTGCGCGGGCCCCGGCAGAAGTCCCACCGCTGGCTCCGACGGCTGGTCCTGCGAAGCGCACCCATGCGCACGCTGATCGACCAGGAAGCGCTGGCCACGGGCCGCAGCCACGAGGACCTCCAGCGCCAGCTGGTCAAGATGTACGACCGCATGGCGGCGCGGCTCAGCTACCTGGGGGTGAGCAGCTTCGCGGCCTTCTGTCGTTTCACGTGGCGCAACCTCTACGCCGGGGTCGACGTGCGGGACGAGGACCTGGAGCGGCTGCGCCAGGCCAGCCGAGAAGGGGTGAGCGTGCTCACCCCCTGTCACCGGTCCCACATGGACTACATGCTGCTCTCCAGCATGATGTTCGAGAACGACATCATCGTTCCCTACATCGTGGCCGGGGACAACCTGGCGTTCTTCCCGTTCGGCTGGTACTTCCGGCGTTCTGGCGCCTTCTTCATCAAGCGCAGCTTCAAGGGCGAGCGGCTCTTCCCGGTCCTGTTCCAGACGTACATGACCCACCTGATGCGCGAGGGCTACACCCTCGAGTTCTTCATCGAAGGGGGCCGCTCCCGCACGGGCAAGCTGCTGCCCCCCAAGCTGGGCGTGCTGGGCAACACGGTCGAGGCCGGCATCGAGGCCCGCCTGGGCCGGTCTCTGGGCGAGGTCAGCTACCTGCCGATCGCGGTCAGCTATGAACAGGTCGTCGAAGAGCGACCCTACGCCCGCGAGCTGGGGGGCGAGCCCAAGCGCAAGGAGTCCCTGGCCGGGGTGGTCAAGGCCGGCGGTGTGTTCTTCAAGCGCTATGGGCGCGTCTACCTGCGCGTGGGTGAGCCCATCCGACTCTCCGAATTCGTGGCCGGACTGCCGGCGCCCTGGGCCCAGCTGGACCGCGAGCACCGCCGGGAGGCGCTCCAGGGGCTGGGCGAGCGCATCCTGCACGCCATCGACCGCCAGGCGGTGGTGCTGCCTACTGGCCTGGTCGCCCTGGCCCTGCTCTGCCGCTCGGTGCCGGCCCATCCCTCCAAGACCCTGTGGACCCGGGTGGACTGGATCGATGCCTTCCTGCGGCGCGAGGGCGCCGAGTTCTCCACCAGCCTCACCCACCGCGAGCCCGCGGTGCGGGAGGCCCTGGCCCGCTTCCTGAGCGAGGGCCTGGTCGAGCGCATCGAAGCCGCCGAGGACGCCGTCTTCCGGGTCGAGGGTTCCCGTCGCATCACCCTCGAGTACTACAAGAACCAGCTGCTCCACTTCTTTGTGCCGGCCAGCCTCCTGGCGGCGGTGATCCGTGGTCAGGACAGCGACCGTGTCGGCCCGACCGAGCTCACAGCCGACTTCAGGTTGCAGCTCTTCCTGTTCCGCTACGAGTTCGTGTTCGATCCCAACGTCGACGACGAGACCCTGGAGCGCCGGGCCCTGGACCAGTTGGTGGCGGCCGGTGCGCTCACCGCCCTCTCAGACGGCGGCTTCATGGTACTGGACCCGGACCGGCTCGACGAGGTCGCCGGCTTGACCGACACCTTCCGCGAGGGCTACGGCGCGGTACTCACCACCCTGCCGTCCCTGCGGAACCAGGACTTCGACCGCGACGACCTGGCCCGCACGGTACAGAAGTCCAGTCAGCGGCTGCTGGAGGCCCAGTCCATCTTGCGGCCCGAGAGCTTGAGCCTGGCCAACCTGCGCAACGCACTCCGGGCCTTCCAGGAGGACGGCCTGTACCGGTTGCGGGCAGGCTCGGGCGGGCTCGAGCTCGACGACGGCATCCAGCAGGAGCTTGTGGACAGGCTGCGCCCCCTCGGCAGCGCACGGCCTTGAGCACCGAGCGCGTCGACCAGCTGTTCGGCGGTGACTCGGGCGGTGGCGCGTCGCCGGCCCCCGAGTCGCGGACCGGGCTGATCCTGGGCCTGCTGGTGGTGGCCACGCCCCTGGACCTCTTCGGCGTGGCCTGCTGCACGAGCATCCCCGGCATGGTGCTCACCCTGGCGGCCTGGCTGATCGCCGACGGGGACCTGGCCCGGGTCGAGTCCGGCCACCTGCCGATGGACCAGGCTCCTGCACTGGTTCGCCTCAAGCAGGTCGCCTTTGGGCTCCTGATCTGGTGCGGCTTGACGTTCCTGATCCAGATGGCGCTGCTGGGCAATGGCGCCTACGAGCGCTGGCTCGTGACGGTCATCCGGTTCCTGGGCGGGGTCTGAGAGACTCAGTTCGCGCGCATCACCGCATAGGCCGGGTCCCACACGCCGGCGACCCGGGCGCGGTCCATCAGGGCCTTGGCGCTGTCGGTGTCGCCCTCGAGCGCCGCGATCATGCCCAGGGTGGTCAGGGCCGTGGCCTGGGCCGGGTCCTGGGCCAGCGCCTTGTTGGCGTGGCTGCGGGCGTCCTCGACCCGGCCGTCCAGCAGCAGAGCTGCGGAGTACTGGGCCTGCTGCTCCGTGGCGACGACCGCCGCCGCCAGCTGCATCTCGTAGGCCTTGATGGCCCGCTGGACCCACCCGCTGGCGTCGCGGCCGGCGTGCAGGCCGGCTTCGGCGGCGGCCAGGCGCAGAGTGGGGTTCTCCGGCCACGCGGCCGCGCGAGCGGCCATCTCGTCGGCTGCAGCGGCGGCGCCGTGTACCCGGGCGTAGGCCAGGTAGTAGCGACGGAGCCAGTCCAGGTCGGTGCCGCTGGACCACAACAGCTCGGACAGGTTGGCCAGGGCCGCGTCTTCGTGGCCGGTCTCCAGCTGCACGAGCGCCATGCCGAAGCGGCCAGAGGCGTCGCCGAGCATGTGGGCCTGGCGGTAGGCCTCGATGGCGCCCTGGCTGTCGCCGGCGGCCAGTCGGGCGTTGCCCGCTGCGACGGCCACGCTGGCGTCGTAGTCCAGGCGCTCCCGGTAGAGCTCGTTCACCGCGTCCAGGTCGCCAGTCGCGGCGTGGGCGGCGGCCAGGCTGCCGTAGGCCGAGTAGCAGACATTGGGCTGGATCGGTGTCTTGTCCGGGTCCAGGCCTGCTTCCTCGCGCTCCGCCAGCTCGATGCCGACGTGGTAGATCATCAGGCCGTCTTCGACGTTCTGCTTCCACTGGAGCTTGGCGGCCTGGATCAGGGAGCGCTTCATGCGGGCCTTGAGGCTGCCGCCCTCGAGGTCGTTGACCCAGAGGCGCCAGGCGTCCTGCTGCCACTTGTCCATCAGGTCCCAGGCGTCCCAGATCGAACCGGCCTGGGTCAGGGACGGGATGGCCTCGACGGGCCGCCCATAGTCGAGCAGAGCGTTGCCGTAGGCCAGGTGGTGGGCGCAGTTCTCGGGCTCGGCCTCGGTCGCGCGCTTGAGGGCGTCCAGCTCTTCGTCGACCTGGTCCGTCAGGGCGTAGGCGCCGGCGAGCCCGGCCAGGATGCCGGCCAGTGCCTCGGCTTCGGGGGCCGGCGGGACCTCGCCCGTCTCGGGATCGGCTTCGGGGGTCAGGGCCTTGGACAGCTCGGCCACCAGGGTGGGGGACCAGTCCTTGCGGGCGTCCTGGACGGCCCAGGCCAGAGCGACCTGGCCCGTGCTGTTGTCCATGGCCCAGTCCGTGGCCCACAGGTACTCGATGCCCAGGTTGAGGCCCAGACCCGACTCGATGTAGCCCCACCCGTGCTCCGACGCGGTGGCGGTCAGGGTCAGGCCAGCGGCCTGGATGTCCAGGGCGTGGAAGTCGACCGGGCCGATGGCGAAGTCGGGCGTGCGCTCGCCGACCAGCTCGCGGTTGACCGCGCTCTGGTGACCCTGGGACAGCCGAACGCTGGTCTCGCTGCCGTCGACGGTGCCCCCGACCAGCACGGATGAGGGGGGCAGGTGCTTGAAGACCGTGCCGCGGGCGTAGATGCTGCCCGGGGCGTAGGTGCTCTCGACCGGCGTGCCGCCGCTGAGACCGACCAGGGAGTCCGCCGTGCTGAGCTTGAGCACACCCTGGCTGCGCAACAACGCGAAGTTCAGACCGGGGAAGTAGTTGAGGCCCAGGGTGCCCGCGATGCGGCTGGCATGCGCGTCGCCAGGGTCGCTGGGCTTGACGTTGGGGAAGGTGGGGGCTTCGGTGACGACCAGGTCGGTCAGCACCACGCCGCCGCCGAGATCCAGCTCGGCCAGCTCGGCGGTCTTGACCACGATCTCCTTCTTGGCCTGCCGGTTCTCCAAGCGGGGACCCTTGAGGGTCTTCTCCTTGAATTCCAGGCCCAGGGCCCCCATGAAGCCGGCGGAGAGCGCCACATGGGCTTCGCCGGGGACCACACGCAGGAGGTACTTGTCGCCGCTCTCCAGCGCGATCTCGACGCAGCTGATGCGAGCGTCGTCGGTGCAGGCGAAGAGCGGGAGCTCCACGGTGCCGTCGATCGCGAGCTCACCCGTGTGGGTGTGTACGCCCGCGAGCTCGCTCGCGTCGGCGTCCCGCGCGTCGGCGCTCGGGGTCAGGGCCAGGAGCAGGGGAAGGAACTGCATGGAGGGCTCCGTGAGGTCCCGGGGACCTATCGCGGTGCAGGGCTCTCTGCATGAACTGTGTGACAGCCCTGCGAGGGCTCGGAGGCTCCCAGTGCATCGGGGTCCGTGCGTGCTAAGTGCGGCGCGTCCCGAGACGCCCCCCACCCGGAGACGAGATGTCGCGCATCCTGGAGATCCACGGCCGCCAGGTCCTGGACAGCCGAGGCAACCCCACGGTCGAAGTCGAGCTGCTGACCGAGGACGGCTACGCGTCCCGGGCCATCGTGCCCAGCGGGGCGTCGACCGGGGAGCATGAAGCGGTGGAGCTGCGCGATGGTGGGGACCGGTGGATGGGCAAGGGCGTCACCCAGGCCGTGCGCCACGTGAGCGACGAGGTCGCCCCCCAGCTCATCGGTCGGGACTGTCGGGACCAGGCCGGCATCGACGGACTGCTCATCGCCCTCGACGGCACGCCGAACAAGCGCCGGCTGGGGGCCAACTGCACCCTGGGCGTGTCCATGGCGGTCGCCCGCGCCGCGGCCCTCACCGAGGACCTGCCGCTGTACCGCTACATCGGTGGCACCAACGCCCGCACCCTGCCCGTGCCGATGATGAACATCCTCAACGGGGGCAGCCACGCAGACAACAACGTCGACGTCCAGGAATTCATGGTCCTGCCGGTGGGCTTCGACAGCTACGGCGAAGCCCTGCGCTGCGGCGTCGAGACCTACCACACCCTCAAGGCGGTCCTGAAGGCCCGAGGCCTGGCCACCGCGGTGGGCGACGAAGGCGGCTTCGCGCCGAACCTGGGCAGCGACGAGCAGGCCCTGGAGCTCATCGCCGAAGCCGTGGCCCAGGCCGGCTACAGCCTGGGTGACCAGGTCGTGCTGGCACTGGACGTCGCGGCGAGCGAGCTCTACGACGCCGGGACCGGCACCTACGGCATGGGCGGCGAAGCCCTGGACAGCGCTGCCCTGGTGGCCCGCTACGCCGGCTGGGCCGAGCGCTTCCCCCTGGTGAGCATCGAAGACGGCCTCGACGAGAACGACTGGCCGGGCTGGAAGCACGCCACCGACGTCCTGGGTGACCGGGTGCAGCTTGTCGGCGACGACCTGTTCGTGACCAACGTGACCCGCCTCGGCCGCGGCATCGCCGAGGGCATCGCCAACAGCATCCTCATCAAGGTCAACCAGATCGGCACCCTCACCGAGACCCTGGACGCCATCGAACAGGCCCACCGGGCCGGCTACACCACCGTCATCTCCCACCGCTCGGGCGAGACCGAGGACACCACCATCAGCGATCTGGCGGTGGCGGTGAACGCCGGGCAGATCAAGACCGGGGCCCCTTGCCGCACCGATCGCGTGGCCAAGTACAACCAGCTGTTGCGGATCCAGGACGAGCTGGGCGCCGCCGCCCGCTACCCCGGCCGGAGCGCTCTGAAGCGCTGAGCGAGGGCTCGGAGCTCGTTGGGGTGGAGCAGAGCCGGGTAGAGCGCCAGGATGGCGAAGGGAAAGATGCCCAGGGCCATGGTCCCGGCGATGCCCAGGTGCAGTCCGACGCCCACGGCCAGCCACCACAGGTGGGGCCGGCGCCGGCTCACCCACCCCCGCAAGCGCCCCCCCCGGGCGTGGGTCAGCCGCAGCCAGTAAACCCCCAGCACGCCCAGGGCGCTGACCTCGAAGAGCACCGTCGTGGCCGTGCCCAGCTGGGTCAGGGGGTAGAGGGGCTCGAGCCAGGGGAGGGGGCCAGCCGCGATCGAGGGGTCCTTCAGGACGATGTAGAGCGCCGAGTAGCCGCCGAAGGGGGTCCAGGGCAGCCCGGTCTTCTGCAGCCCGGCGGTCCCGTACATCACGAGCAGCTGGAGCACGAGCAGGTGCCGAGGCCAGGCGGGCACCCGGTGCTCAGGGTCCCCCGACCACCGTCCCGAGCGCTGGCGGGCGGTCCAGCTCCAGGCCTCGCCGGCGCCCGAGCAGGCCAGGAGGAGCAGCGTGTTCCGCAGCAACATGTCGATGCCGCGATCGGCCAGGGGCGTGATCAACGCCAGCTGGGCCGAGACCAGCAGCCCGAGCAGCGCCGCCAGGCGGGTGCGCCAACCGACGGCCAGGGCCAGCGCGGAGGCGGTCATCAGCGACCACAACGCCCAGGCGCTGCTGGGCTCGGGCGGCAAGACCCTGAACGCCCAGGGCACGGTGTCCCGCTGCAGCACGGTGGGGATGCCCCCGGCCTCCATCGGAGCCCACAGGACCGGCACCAGCCCCAGGATCGCGACGGTCGCCAGATCCCACAACAAGACCAGGGCCACGCCGATCCGGACCACGGCCAGCACTCGGGGGTGCTCCCGGTGGCTCCAGAGTTCTACCCAGTGGTGCCACAGTGCCCTCATCAGAGGTCCTCGGGGCGCACGACCCGCTTCAAGCGGCTGGTGGTCTTGGGATCCGCTGGCTGGGTGGGGGGCAGGGTGTGGGTGCGCTGGAAGCGGACCCGGACCTCGGCCAGGGCCGGCTGGGCCGCAAAGGCCTCTCGGGCCACCCACCGGGCGAAGTTGTCATAGGGCCTGCCCGGCCGGTCCGTGTGTCCGTCGTAGACCCCGCGCACCCGCCGATAGGTCAGCTGAGGCGCCAGGAAGGCGTGGTCCGGCTCCAAGGCGCGATACAGCGGCGCCCAGTCCTCGCCCCCCGTGCGACCCTCCACGATCAGCCGGTCCGGAAAGCTGTCCGGGTACGCGAACAGGCCCCAGCCCTGGCCGGTGCCGGTCAGGCGGAACACCGGCTGCACCGGGGCCAACAGCGCCGAGCGCACCGCCACCAGCGCGCCGCCGGTCGACACCAGGTGATCGACCAGCTCCGGCCGCGTGGTCTCCACCCCCACCTCGCCCAGGAGACCCACCCACCGGTCCAGCTCCTCGAGGGCCACCGGGTGCCGGAACTGGGCCCGGGAGATCGACTTGGGGGACGGGGCGGCTGCGAGT
The DNA here is from genome assembly GCA_964519895.1 of uncultured Enterobacterales bacterium. GTDB lineage: Bacteria > Myxococcota_A > UBA796 > UBA796 > CAJQPC01 > CAYFPX01. The sequence continues at coordinate 23,675 of CAZFLE010000026.1, forward strand.
CCGTGCCACGCCACCGCCAGCGCGATCACCAGGGCCCGCAGCTGGGCCTGGCGGGACGGGCACGACGAAGTCACGCCTGGCCCCTATCGGGGGCTGCCTGAGCTGCCGATCCGATGGACAACCACGGAGCGCCCATGCCGTTGCCCGGTCCCTTACGCCAGCCCTGGACCCTGAGTGCACTGCTGGCCCCCGCGGCCGCGCTGGCCCTCTCGACCCTGCTGATCGGCTGCGCCGACGAGGCGGGTCCGAGCTCGGAGGGCGCCACGGACGACGGCTCCGACACAACCCTGGCAGCGCCCGAGGAAGGCGTCGGCGCAGATCCGCTGGGTTCCGCGAGCGGCGCCGACCAAGGCGAGTCGGCCCCGAGCTACGACGACGTCGACGGGCCCTTCCTGCTGGAGCTCGGCGCGGTGGACGGAGGCCTGCAGCTGGAGGTCCAGCTGGCCCGGATCCTGGTCCACGTGGACGAGGACGTGGTGGCCCTGGCTGTCACCGACGCCTGGATCGCGGTGGATGAGGCCACGAGTCGCTGGAGCGCCGCCTGGGAGGGCGAGCTGCCCCAGGGCATGATCCACCGGGTCGAGCTCACCCTCGCTGGCGAGGCCCGCGTGCACGGCGAGCCGTGGGCCATCCCCGGCGCCTGGCGGGACCTGTTCCTGGACGTGCCCTTCGAGTCCGGCGCGGACATGCCTGTGGTGGTGCTGACCGGCCTGATCGACACCCAGGTGGACGGGGAGGAGCTCCAGCCCTGGCTCGAGCAGACCGTGCTGCGCCAGGTCGACGCCAGCGGCGAGGCCGAGCCCTACGGGGCCGGCGCCTCGTCCAGGTAGGTCACGACCAACACGTAGTCCTGGGCGAAGCTGTAGCCCGCGTCCTGGAAGGCTCGCTCCACCGTGGGCGTCACGGCGATCTGCGGCTTCCGGGCCTCGCCAGACACGACCACGTCTTCAAAGGCCACCAGTTCTTCGGGTGGCGCTGTGCTGCTGACCATCGTGGTGACGAAGCGTCCCATCGTGTCCTGCCGCTCGAACAGCGGGAACAGCCACCGGGTGTGCGCCGGCCGACCCCACTGTGCCGGCACGTCGTAGGAGACCCGCAGCGGGTAGTGGGCAGTGCCGGCGACCCGCACCGCGTCCTGGTCCGTGCGCAGGTCTGACAGGGGCGTGTCGATGGGCTCGGGGTGCCCGTCGAAGGGGGGTAGCCGCACCATCCACAAGAAGAACAGCACCACCCCGAGCCCCAGCAGGGCGAACGGGACCGCGAGCTTTCTCATGGCAGGCCTCCGGCGGTCCTGTAATCTAGGGGGCCCCCGGCGGGGGCGGATGGAGGCGCATCATGGTCGCTTGGACGCTGACCCTGGGACTGCTGGCGTGCACCGGCGGCGAGGACGGCTTTGGCAGCGGTGGTAGCCGCTTCCAGGGCACTGACGAGACCACCGAGACCACGGACACGACCGAAGACACGGCCACCGAAGGCTCGCTCTACCCCGACGGCTGGCCGCAGCCCTATGACGCGAACGGCCCCAGCCTGGGGACCTTCGACGCCTGGTTCGACGAGTTCGGCAACATCGGCGACGTGATCTACGTCTCCGTCGACTACTTCGATCCCCAGGACGACCTGGTCGGAGGCCGCTTCAAGGTCTGGATCGAGAGCGAGCAAGGCGACGTCGACGGCACCGCAGACGGCGACATCAAGGAGACCACCAGCTCCGGCGCCGACGGCTGGATCGAGGACGAGAACCTGTTCTTCGTGATCAGCATCGAAGACGAGTGGCAGAACTACTTCCTCACGATTCGGGCCTGGGACGCCAACAACAACCGCTCCAACGACCTCGACGGATCGATGGGTCCAGACTGAGACCCGTCGCGGTGCCCTGAGTTCCCACGGTCCCGAGCCCGGCCCCCGCACCTGCGTCGATCGCGGGGGCACCTTCACCGACGTGGTCACCCTGTGGCCCGATGGGCGCTGCGACGTGCGCAAGGTGCCCAGCGACCGGGCCGTGGTCGGGGAGCTGGCGATCGGGCCGCTCAGCTTTGGCACCACGGTGGCGACCAACGCCTTGCTCGAGGGCACCGGTGCCCGGGTCCTGCTGGTGGTCAGCGAGGGCTTCGCCGATCTGCCATGGATCGGCGACATGGCCCGACCGGCTCTGTTCGACCTGGACGAGTCCTGGCCCGAGCCCCTGTGTGCCCAGGTGGTCGAGGTCGGCTGTCGGGTGGCCTTGGACGGCATGGTGCTGGCGCCGCTGACGCCGGAAGATCTGGCCCGGGTGCGAACCGCCGCATGGCGCGCCGAGAGCGTGGCCATCGTGCTCACCCACGGTCCGGCGCGACCCCACTGGGAGCGGGCCATCGCCGCGGTGGTGCCCGTGGGTGTGCCCGTGAGCCTGGGCCATCAGCTCAGCCCGGAGCGGGGGCTGCTCGCTCGGCTGGAGACCACCCTGGTCGACGCCGCCATCACGCCGGTCCTGCGGGCGGCCATGGCCCGGGATCGCATTCCCCCAGGGGCGCAGGCCATGCGCTCCGATGGCTCCCTGTGTGCGGCAGAGACCCTGCGGGCCCCGGACGCCGTGCTCTCAGGGCCGGCCGGTGGGGTGCTGGCGGTGGCTGCCGTCGCCGCCCAGGCGGGCTTCTCCGCCGCTGTCGGCCTGGACATGGGGGGCACGAGCACCGACGTGTGCCGGGTCCAGGTCGGGGCGCTGCCGCGCAGGGAAGGGCACGCCCGGGTGGCCGGCGTCCGCGTGCGCCGCCCCCAGCTCGAAGTGGACACCATCGCAGCGGGAGGCGGGAGCATCCTGCGGCACGACGGGGTCCGGCTGCGGGTCGGGCCGGAGAGCGCAGGTGCGGATCCGGGGCCCGCTTGCTATGGCCGCGGGGGACCGCCGACCCTCACCGACGCTTGCTTGGCGGCCGGGCTGATCGATCCCGGGGCCTTCGACCCGCCCCTCGTCGCGGGCCGGGTCTCCCTGCCTGGGCCAGCCGCTGACTTCCTGGCCCTCGCCCGGGAAGCGATGGCCCAGGCCGTGGCCGGTCTGGCGACGGCTCGGGGGGTCTCGTTGAGTGACCACGCCCTGGTCTCCTACGGCGGCGCGGCAGGCCAGCACGCCGCGTGGGTGGCGGAGCGGCTGGGCATCACGACGGTGCTCGTGCATCCCTGCGCCGGGGCTCTGAGTGCCTGGGGCCAGGCCCTGGCGCGGCCAGAGGAGAGCGGTGTCGTGGCCCTGTGGCAGGACCTGCCCCAGGCGTGGGGTGCGCTCCAGACCGCCTGGCAGGACCTCGAGGAGGGGCTGCCGGGACTGGGGGCCGTGTGGCGCACCGCGGAGCTCCGACACCGGGGCACGGACCATGCGCTGGAGGTCGGCGGTGACACCGCTCAAGCCCTCTGCGCGGCCTTCGAGGAGGCCCATCGCCGCCGCTACGGCTTCGATCGTCCGGGGGTGCCCGTCGAAGTGGTCAACGCCAGGGTGCGAGTGGTGGCGCCAGAGCCCCCGATCCCGCAGGTCGAGGCCGATCCCTGGGGCTTGGGGGACGAGACCCGGGAGGGGCCGGCGCTACTCACCGCACAGACCACCGCCGTGGCCATCCCCGCCGGGTGGCAGGCGCGCCGGGACCGCGGCTTGCTGTGGCTCACACGCCTCCGTGCCCCCCTGGCGCCGGACCTGGCCCTGACCCGATCCCCCTATGGCGTGGCGCTCTGGGGCAACCGCTTCATGGCGGTGGCCAGCCAGGCCGGCGAGGTCCTGCGCCGGCTGGCCCGGTCGGTCAACGTGCGGGAGCGCCTGGACTTCTCGGTGGCCCTGTTCGACGAGGCCGGCCGGCTGGTCGCCAATGCCCCGCACATTCCGGTGCACCTGGGGGCGATGGGCGAGACCGTGCGGGACCTCATCCGGTCAGGCGCGGTGGTGCCGGGCCGACCGACCTTGTGCAACGACCCCGCGGCGGGCGGCTCCCACCTGCCGGACCTCACCGTCGTGACGCCCGTGGCCCACGAAGGCGCGGTGTTCTTCGTGGCATCGAGGGCCCATCACGTGGACGTGGGCGGGCTCACCCCGGGCTCGATGCCGCCCCACAGCCGGAGCCTGGCCGACGAAGGCTTCGTGGCCCGCCACGTGCCGCTGCTCGATCCGGGTGGGACCCGGCTGGAGGGTCTGACCGAGCTGCTGTCCCAGAGCCGGGAGCCGGACACCGTGCGGGCTGACCTCGAAGCGCAGATCGCGGCCAATGCCCACGCCGCACGCCTGCTCCGGGGCCTCGGCAGCGCGGTCCAGCTCCAGACCTGGATGGGCCACCTGGGCGACGCGGCCGCCGATGCCGTCGCCGCCCTGGTCGGGGAGCTGGCCCCGGGAGAGGCCCGCGACGTGATCGGCGGCGTGCCGCTCCGGGTGCGATGGCTGCCGTCCGATGCGGGGCTGCTCGTCGACCTGACGGGAACCGGTGGGCCCCACGATGGCAACCTCAACGCGCCGCGGGCGGTGGTGCGGGCCGCGGTCCTCTATGTCCTGCGCTCGCTGCTCCGCCGGGACATCCCCCTGAACGAGGGCGCACTGCGCCCGGTCACCCTGCGCATCCCCCCGGGCTCGCTGGTCGACCCGCCGCCCGGCGCTGCGGTGGTGGGTGGCAATGTGGAGACCAGCCAGCGGCTCGTGGATCTGCTCCTGTTGGCGGCGGGCAGCCGTGCCGGGTCCCAGGGCACCATGAACAACCTGAGCCTGGGGGCCCAGGACTGGTCCTTCTACGAGACGCTGGGCGGCGGGGGCGGTGCCACGGCTCATGGGCCCGGACCCTCGGCACGCCAGGTGCACATGACCAACACCCGGGGCACGGACCCCGAGGTCCTCGAAGCCCGACTGCCCCTGCGGGTGAGGCGGCTGGCCATCCGGCGCGGGTCGGGGGGGACTGGCGCCCACCGCGGGGGGGACGGGCTCGTGCGGGAGCTGGAGGTGCTGGCCCCGTGTCAGGCGTCTCTCATGGCGGGCCGCCGAGACGCGGGGGGACCGGGCCTGGCGGGCGGCGGGGCGGGTCAGCCGGGTCGTGACCTGATCCTGCGCGACGGGTGCGAGGAGCCCTGGAACGGCGACACCCGGTCGCTGGGGGTGGGCGACCGGGTGCGTGTGCTGACCCCCGGAGGCGGGGGGTGGGGACCCCCGCCAGGACGGTCTGCCTGACGTCAGAGGGCAGGCAGCTCCAGGGTCAGCGGCTCCTCCTGGACCAGAGGGAGCCAGCCGTCACCGCAGACCTCTTCGGACGCGCCGGGCAGGGCCACACAGCCCTCGTCCAAGCGGACGTGGAGTGCACCTTCGATCACGGACAGCTCGCCGATGAGCCGGGCGTCCTCCCGCGCGAAGACCGCGCTGTAGCGCTCACCGCCCAGAGGGGTGAGCGGCACGTCGAGCAGCCGGGTCGTGCCCTCGAGGTTGATCTTGAGGCGGGCGCCAGCGTCGTCGTGGAGGATGCGGAGCACGAGGGTGGGGTCAGCGGTCGCGACAGCGCCGCCGAACAAGGCCGTCTCGAGCTGGGACCCGCTCAGGCGGTAGCCGGTGGGCTGGCCCTCGGCGCCATCAGAGCGGTCCTCGGGGCAGGACAGCTCCGCCGTGAGACGCACGGGCCCGTCGGCGCGGTAGTCCAGGTCCAGACTGGCTCCAGCCGCCCGGACCAGGAGCCGGCGCCGCCGCTCATGCGGTTCGGGTCGAAGTCGAGCCGGAGCGACCCCGGGGCCCCGACAAAGGCGCGCTCTGGGGCGCTGCTTCCCCCACTGCCCTCGACCTCGGCCTCAGCGACTGTCAGCAGCGTGCCGTCGGCGTCGAACCAGAACGTGCACACGCACTCGTCGGGGTCGTCCTCGCCGTAGTTGCTCAGGGGGAAGTGGTTCTCGTCCGGTTCCTCCGAGACCGTGACGTCGACGCAACCGAGCAGGTACCCGCTCAGGGCCTTGCTCTTGTACGGATCGTCCTGGGTGCCCGACCCGCTCTGCGGCTTGGTGGGGTCACCGCTGTCCTGTCCGGTGTCGGTGGCGGTGTCGGCCGCCGTGTCCTGGCCGCTGCCCGTGTCCAGGCCGCTGTCGATGGCGGTGTCGAGTGTGGCGTCCTTGCCGTCGACCCAGCAGGCTGTGATGGCGAGGAGGAGAAGGGTGGGCATGGGAGCTCCTTGGGTGTGCCTCCCGGGAAGCCCTCGAGGGCCTCGACTTTTTCACGGCGTCACAGCACGGGCGTGGCCGACGTCCTGATGGGTGCTTGTGGTGTCCGAGTCCCCACGGATAGGGTGCCGATGTCACGCGTGCCAAGGAGGCCCGGTGCGGGTCCTGCTGATCAACCCGGCCATGAACATGCGCAAGCTGGGGCGGTTCGCGAACCTGCTCGAGCCCATGCCGCCCACCGGACTGGCCTACATCGCCGGCGCCATGGATGCTCATGGCGCCCACGTGCGCGTGGTCGACATGTTCGCCGAGAAGCTGTCCGGCGAAGAGGTGGTCGAGCGGGCCCGGCGCTTCCAACCCGACCTGGTGGGCATGACCGTGCTCACCCCGTCCGCGCCGGTCTGCGAACACCTGGTTCGCGGCATCCGCAAGGCGGTGCCCCACGCCCGACACGTCTGGGGTGGCATCCACGCCGAGGTCTTCGCGACCGAGATCTGTCGCGACGTCGGGGTCGACTTCTGCGTGCACGGCGACGGCGAGTTGACCAGCCAGGAGCTGCTGGACACCCTGGACGCCGGCGACGACGACTTCACCGCGATCCCCGGGCTGACCTGGCGCACGGTCGACGGCGACGTGGTCACCAACACGCCGCGGGCCCTCAACAAGGACCTGGACGCGCTGCCCTACCCAGCGTGGAACCTGTTCCCGATCCACCGCTACGGGCTCCTGCCCTTTGCGGACTTCGCCAAGCCCGTGCTGACCATGGCGGGGTCCCGGGGCTGTCCCTACCGCTGCGACTACTGCAGCCTGATCCACACCGGTGGCAAGACCTACCGCAAGCGCGACCCCATCAAGCTGGTCGACGAGTACCAGTTCCTGGTCGAGCGCTACGGGGTCAAGCAGATCGGGTTCATCGACCCCATCTTTCCGCTGGTCAAGAAGGACCTGCGGCCCTTCTGCGAGGAGATCGCTCGGCGCGGTCTGGACGAGAAGTGCGCCTGGCTGTCCGAGACCCGGGCGGACCGACTGGATCCCGAGACCTGTCAGCTCATGTACGACGGGGGCTGCCGGCGGGTGCTGATGGGCATCGAGTCCGGCGTGGACATGCTGCTCGGCAACGTCAACAAGACCCTCACCACCGCCAAGGTGCGCGAGGGCGTCGCCAACGCGCATGCGGCGGGCCTGCAGTCCGTCGGGCTGTTCATGATCGGCCTGCCGGGCGAGACCCCAGAGCTGACCCGGGAGACCATCCAGTTCTCCATCGACCTGGACCTGGACTTCGCCAAGTACGCCATCACGGTGCCATTTCCCGGGTCCAAGCTCTTCGATGACCGCTGGCAGAAGGACCTGTACCGAGACGACTGGGACAACTACACGACCTTCAACCCCGACCCGGACGCGCTCATCTACCACCCCCACGGCTACGACCCGGCCGAACTGGTCAAGATGCAGCAGGTGGCGATGCGCAAGTTCTACCTGCGGCCGCGCCAGATCAAGAAGCAGCTGCTCACGCTGCGCACGATCTCGCCGCGGAACTTGCTCTACGGGATCTACGGGATGGCGATCTAGACCCGGCTCAGGCCACCTGGGCGGCACCCGGGTCCGCGTCCCAGTCCACGATGGGCCAGCCGTTGGCCCTGGCCCGGCGGCGCAAGCGAGGGTCCGGGTCGACCACCACGGGCCGGCCGACCGCTTCGAGCACGGACACGTCGGCCAGGCTGTCGGTGTAGAAGGCGCAGTCTCGGAGGTCTACGCCCCGCTCGTCTGCACAGCGCCGGGCGAGGACCAGCTTGCCCTCGCCGTAGCAGACCGGCTCGACGGGACGCCCGGTGAAGATGCCCTGCTCATCGACCTCGAAGCGGTTGCTGAGGACCTCGTCGAAGCCCAGGTCCCGGGCGAATTCGCCGGACAGGTAGTTGCTCGTGCTGGTGAGCATGACCAGGGCGTCGCCCGCGGCGCGGTGCTGGGCCAGGGCCGCGTGGGCCCCGGGCCGAACCAGCTCCCGGCACTCCCGGGCGTAGAACTCCAGCGTGCGCTGGCGCACCACGCTCTCCTGGTCCCCGGCCAGGGTCGAGATGGCCAGGCGCAGGGCCTGCTCCATGTCGGCCATGCCCATCCGGTACTTCACGAACCAGCCTGTGGCGCGAAGGAATTGGAGCTTGGAGATGTAGCCCTGGCGGACCTCGGAGCGGATCCACAGGTTGCCGGAGTTCCGGGCGATGAGGGTCTTGTCCAGGTCGAAGAAAGAGATGGCCACGGCGGGAATCTAACGGGGTTAGGAGCAGGGTCGTGGCCGCTATCGCGCTGACCCCGGAGCTCCTCACCCCCCAGGGCCTGCTGGGCTGGGCGATGGACAGCTTTGGCGACAAGCTCGCCTTCACCACCGGGCTGGGTCCTGGCGGCATCGCGCTGCTCCACATGGCTCGGCAGAAGTGGGCAGACGTCAGCTGTGCCTTCCTGGACACGAGCTTTCACTTTCCCGAGACGCTGGACTACCTCGAGGACATCCAGGACCTGCTCGACGTGGAGATCCTGGCCATCCGGCCCAAGCCCTTCGGGCCCACGTGGCGAGAGGACCGCCTGGCCTGCTGCGACCACCGCAAGGTCGCGCCGCTGGCCCAGGCGCTGGCCGGCAAGCAGGCCTGGGTGAACGCTCGGCGCGGCGACCAGGGCGGTGCCCGCTCGGGCATCGCCGCCATCGAGCGCGACGCGGTCGGCTTCGTCAAGATCAACCCCCTGGCCTATGTCGACCGGGCCTGGGTCGACGCCTACCTGGCCCAGCACGGGGTGCCCAAGCACCCGCTGCTGTCCCAGGGCTTCGGCTCGGTGGGCTGCGAGCCTTGCACGCGCAAGCTGCGACCCGGAGAGTCCGAGCGCGATGGCCGGCTCTTCGCCAAGGGCCACACCGAGTGCGGCATCCACACCCGGCTCCTGGTGAAGGAATGAGCCTGCTGCTGCTGCTGGCATGTGGGTTGGGCGACGGCGACGGGCTGACCTTTGACCCCAACCCGGTGGTCGTGGACACGGGACCCACCGGCTCGACCGGCTCGACCGGCACGGGCGACAGCGACCCCACCACCGGTTCCCAAGACAGCGCCGTCGACACCGGCAGCGACACGTCGGGCCCCTGCCCGGCAGGCATGGCTCACGTGGCCAACACCTTCTGCATGGATCGCTACGAGGCGGCGCTCGAGGAGCTCGTCGACGGGGAGTGGGTGGCTGCCAGCCCCTACGAGACCGTCTCGGGCCGGACCGTGCGCGCGGTCTCCCGGGTGGGCCAGATCCCCCAGGCCTACCTGAGCGGCGACCAGGCCGCTGCCGCTTGCGAAGCCGCGGGCAAGCGCCTGTGCCTGGACAGCGAGTGGAACACCTCCTGCGTCGGTCCGACCCAGACCACCTGGCCCTACGGTGACACCTACGTCGACGGGGCCTGCAACGACGACTACCAGGGCAGCCATCCCGTCATCGACTACTTCGGCACCGACCAGGGCATCTGGGACAGCGCGTCGATGAACGACCCGGGCATCAACCAGCAGCCTGGCACCGTGGCGGCCGGCGGTGCCTTCGCCGACTGTCGCAGCCACTGGGGCGTGCACGACCTGCACGGCAACCTGCACGAGTGGGTCGACGAGTCGAGCGGTGTGTTCCGTGGCGGCTTCTACGCCGACGCCAGCTACAACGGCAACGGCTGCACCTACGTCACCACGGCCCACAGTCGCAGCTACCACGACTACAGCACGGGGTTCCGGTGTTGCCTGGATCCCTGATGAACCCGGTCCTGCCCTTGGTCGGGGCGGTGCTCTGGACCCTGTCGCTCGTGTTCGTCATCGCCGGCTGGCGCGCGGTGCGCGTGCTCCGCGGCAGCGAGAGGGCAAACGGCTTCCCCAGCGGGCAACCCCACGGTCCGGACTGGTACCAGCGGCTCAACCGGGCCCACATGAACTGCGTCGAGAACGTGCCGCTCTTCGGCCTGGTGGCCCTGGCCGGCGCCACCCTCGGCGCCCCCGCCCCCTTCGCCCTGCTCACCTGGATCTGGCTCGGCGCCCGCGTGCTCCAGACCCTGGCCCACGTCTCGAGCGGGCGGTCCATGGCGGTCAACGTGCGCTTTGCGTTCTTCGTCCTCCAGCACCTGTGCCTGCTCTGGATGTGCTGGCAGGTCGTGGACGGCGTCCTGGCGCTCTGACCGACGCCCCAGAGCGGGTGACATGCCCTCCTTCAAGACCCTGAAATATCGCTGTTCCATCGCCGACGGCTAATGCTTAACAAAAGGTTCCTGACCCCTGTACCTCTGTTCCTGGGCCCCGGTTGCTGGCCCCAATTGCCACCGGACCGCCCTTGCCGATCGGCGCCCTGCCGGCCCAGCCGCCGACGCCCCCCTGCCCGAGGGAACATCAGGGCACCGACGCCCCCGCCAACGCCGACGCCGTGCGACCCCAAGCGCCCCCAACCGCCCCGACGCCCCCCGGTTCCCGGTGATCGTCCGCCCAGCCGCGACGCCCCCCATGTTCCTCCCTGTTGCAGAATCCCGGGTGTGCGTCCCAGTACCGCCCTCGCCGATCGGCGCCCTGCCGGCCCAGCCGCCGACGCCCCCCTGCCCGAGGGAACAT
>CAZFLE010000026.1:34513-72953 GCA_964519895.1 uncultured Enterobacterales bacterium
AGCGCCCCCAACCGCCCCGACGCCCCCCGGTTCCCGGTGATCGTCCGCCCAGCCGGTACGCCCCCCCAGAGGTCCTAGCCCCCCAATTCCCAATGACTTTTTAGGCGTCGTACCAGTCGGGCTTGACCAGCTGCTGGTAGTGCCCCACGTCCAGGGGGTTCACCCGCTTCTTCAACGCATCGAAGGCCATGCTGGCGCTGACCTTGGCGAACCAGCGGTACATGTCGCGCTTGTAGTCGACCGGGTTGAACAGCCCGCGCATGAGCCACTTGGTGTTCACGAACTGCTTGTTCATGTCGTACAGCGCGTCGGCGATCTCGTGGCGGGTCAAGAAGTCCGTGTCCAGCACCGGCGAGAGCCAGTCGAAGCCGTCGAAATCGGCCTCGGTGATGTGGCCGTTGGCGATGGCGTCGTCGTAGATGGGGGTTCCGGGCACCGGCGTGATGGGGTGGAAGGCGGGAAAGTCCACCTGCAGCTTCTTGGCCAGGGCGACCTGGCGCTTGAGGCTGGCGTTGTCCTCCTCCTTGACCCCCACGATGAAGGTCGCCTGGATGAAGACCTGGGGGTACTTCTCCTTGAAGATGGCGATGGCCCGCTCGGCCACGCCGCCGGCGTAGAAGCGCTTGTCCAGCGAGCTGAGACTCTCGTCTTCCGCGCGCTCGACGCCGATCAGGATGTGCGACATGCCCGCGCGCACCTGTTGCTCCAGGATGCCGCGCTCCTCGTCGCGCACGATGCAGTCGGCCCGCATGAAGGTGAACCACTTGGTCTTCATGCCCGAGCGGATCATGGCGTCGCTGAACTGGGCGTTGAACCGCGGATCGATGTTCCAGGACTCGTCGACCCAGACATAGGAGCGCTTGCCGTACTTGTGGTACAGCAGCTCGACCTCTTCCATCATCCGGTCGACGGACTTGGTGCGCCAGCGGGGGGACAGGCGAGTGTTGCCCTGGTCGTCGACCCGGCGATCGGCCATGGTGGTCCACCAGGCGCAGAAGCTGCACTTGGACACACAGCCGCGGCTGTGGTGGATGGTCGTGCCGCCGGGGGAGAACAGGTAGCGGCTCGTGCCGTACAGGTGCATCGGCATGAGGTCGTAGGCAGGCAGCGGCAGGGTGTCGAGATCGCGGACCAGCTTGCGGGAAGGGGTGCGGACGAGCTCACGGTCTTGGGAAAAGGCCAGCCCCGGGATGCCACTCAGGTCGTCGTCGCCGCCGTCCAGCGCGCGCAGCAGCTCGGCAAAGGTCTGCTCTCCTTCGCCGACCACGATGGCGTCGATGTCCGGGTGCACGGCGTAGCGGTGGGCCAGGTTGGTGAAGTGCCCGCCGCCGGCCACGGTGAAGGCCTCGGGGGAGGCTTCCTTGACCAGGCGAAAGAAGCGCATGGCTTCGGTGGCGTAGAGCGCGTGGTTCTCACCGGCGCCCACCACGTGGGGCTTGAACTCTCGGATGAGGTGGAACAGGGAGCGCCACCCGATGTGCAGGGGCATGCAGTCGACGACCCGGACCTCGTGGCCTTCGTCCCGGGCGACCGCGCCCAGAGCGGGCAGGGCCTGCTGGAGGAGGAAGTTGTCGCCTTCGGAGGTGAAGGGCCAGTACCGCCGAGGGGGCTGGACGAGCAGGACGCGCATGGGTGGACCTTAGCCTGCGGGGGCGGTGGGTCGGGCCACCACCGTCCACGCCCTGTTCCAGGGGCCGAGCACCGGGTGCTGTCGCAGACGTTCCTCCCAGGCGAGCAGAGCCGGCAGCTCGAGCTCCCCGGCCACCAGCTCGAAGGGCCCCGAGGTGGCGTAGTGGGTCGGCAGGAGGCACTCCAGGGTCCAGTCCGAGAACAGCGCACGCACCGCCGACGCCGTGTAGGTGCGAACCCAGCGGTCCCCAGGCACGTGGACCACGCCGTCACCGACCAGCGCTTCGAGCGTGTCAGGGGGTGCGTCCAGCGCCGCGGCCCAGCCCCAGCGGGCCTCGACCGACGCCAGCAAGACGCCGTCGGGCTTCAAGGCGCCGCGGATCGCCCGGAGCACGGCGGAGGGATCGTCGACGTAGCAGAGGACCTCGCTCGCCAGGACCGCGTCGAAGGGCGGCACGTCGGGCAGCCGGGTGCCGGTGGACCAGTGAAGGTCCAGACGGCCGGGACGACCGGCCGCGTGCTGGGCCGCCCGCCACAAGCTGCGCAGGTCGGGGTCCACCAGCTCGACGTCCAGATCGCGGTCCAGCAGGGCCGCCATGAATCGACCTGTGCCACCCCCCAGGTCCAGCACTCGCCCCTGGACCGGCAGCCAGGGGTCCCAGTGGTGGAGGTAGAGCGCCCGCTCCAGCAGCTTGTCCCGGTGGTTTGGCGCCCGGGGGTCCAGGAAGTCCAGCCAGCGCGCGAGCTCGGGCTGCTGCCAGGCGGCGGTGGCGCCGACCAGGTTGTCGTGGGCCGGCACCGTGGCGGGACCGCCGGCCACGAGGGCCGGCAGCAGGGGGTCTCCCGCGGGAAGTGCAAAGGAACTCCCCACCCAGCTGCCCAGCCCACGGCACGCGTAGGGCGGACCCGGCGGCAGGTCCAGAGGAGCTCCGTCTGGCAGGCGTGCGTCAGCGAGGGCCATGAGCCCCTCTATGCGACCTCGCGATGCCTTGACAGGGGCCGGTTGCCAGGCAAGACTGTCGACACCCCACCGACCCGTACAGGGCCGGTGTGTAACGACCCAGGAGGTCCCGATGCGTTGGCGTCCCTCGCCGCGTCCTAAGCCCCCGAAGAAGTAGCTTTACTCGGGACTGAGGACAGAAGGCCGCCCTCGCCGCAGGGCGGCCTTCGTCGCTCTGGGCGCCTGGGCCGTGCGCGCGATGCGCTCAGACGATCTCGTAGGCGTCTGGATCGGCCAGCAGAGCCTGCATCAGCGCCAGCGTCATGCCGTGCCCGGGCCTCACGGCCTCGAGTCGGCCCTGAAGTCGCCCGCCCAGGAGCGCCACGTCGCCCACCAGGTCCAGGACCTTGTGCCGCACGGGCTCATCGACCGCGCGGGCGCCTTCGGGGTTGACCACGCCGCGATGGTCGTAGACCAGGGCATTGTCCAGAGTGCCCCCACGGGCCAGGCCACGGGAACGCAGGAACTGGACCTGTTCCAGGAAGCCAAAGGTCCGGGCCCAGGCGACCTGTTCGCGGAAGGTGTGCGCGTCCAGATCCAGCGCCAGTCGCTGCTCGCCGATGGCGGGGTGGGGGAACTGGATGGTGGCGTCGATGGACAGCCGGGGGCTGGGAACCAGCCGCACGTGCCGGTCGCCGTTGACCACCTCGACCCTTCGGCGCACCACGATGGTCAGCGGGCGGGCGGCCTGGGGCGCTTGACCGGCCTGGTCCAGCAGCGCGAGCCAGTCCTGGGCGGAGCCGTCCAGGATGGGGATCTCCGGGCCGTCGACCTCGATGCGGGCGTTGTCGATGCCCAGCGCGAGCAGCGACGCCAGCAGGTGTTCTCCGGTGGAGACCCGGGCGGGCCCGCGGGCCAGGGTGGTGGCCATCTGGGTGTCGGCGACCCAGGTGCAGTGGGCCGGCACGGTGGGGGAGCCCGGCAGGTCCACCCGCGCGAACTGGAGGCCAGCGCCGGCCGGTGCCGGGACGACGGACACCGTGACCGTGGCGCCGGAGTGCAGACCGACCCCTGCGATCGAGACGGCCCTGGCCAGCGTGGCCTGGACCGCCCCCCCCGGTGCTGGTGCATCGTGCTCCAGCTGCTGCTCGCTTCGTGGCCCTGACCCGGACATGGCCGGCAGCATAGCGCCGGGTCCGCGGAGTGGCCACTGGTCCCGTGTCAACGGCTCCTGTGCATCCATGAGAGGGCCTGAGCGCCGCTAATTCTCGCTGGCCCCTGGCAGTCCGGTGACCCGGTCTCCGACCTGGACCTCGTGGTCCTCGAACCAGCCTCGCGTCATCTCCAGGGCGTAGAGCACCGGCACGTCGCTCTTCACGCTCGTGCGGTCGAAGGGCACCATGTGCTTGATGGTGGCGATGGTGCCGTCGTGGCGGATGTAGGCGATGGACAGCGGGACCTGGGTGTTCTCCATCCAGAAGCCCCGCTGGGCGGTCTCGGGGTAGGCGAAGAGCATGCCGGCGTCGGTGCCCAGGGCCTTGCGGTACATCAGGCCCTTGGCTCGCTCGGCGGGATCGTCGGCCAGCTCGGCGACGACCTCGTGGCCGTCGACGACCAGCTCGATGGTGTCCAGCTGGGGCTTGGCGGCCCCCGCCCCGCACGCGACCAGGGAGACCCACCACATCAGAAGAGCTCGGCCTGGTCGACCAGGGCCGGGTGCGTGGCGCCCAGGTGGCGCAGGCCCCGGGCGGTGACGATCCGGCCGCGGGCCGTGCGCTGCAGCAGGCCCTGCTGGATCAGGAAGGGCTCGTAGACCTCTTCGATGGTGTCGGACTCCTCGCCGATGGCCGCGGCGAGGTTGGTGAGGCCGACGGGGCCGCCCTCGAACGTGACCGCCACCGCGTGGAGGATGCGCCGGTCCATGCCGTCCAGGCCCTCTTCGTCCACCTCCAGGCGCCCCAGGGCCTTGCGGGTGATGGCCAGGTCGATGCCACCGTCGCCCTCGACCTGGGCGAAGTCTCGGACCCGCTTGAGCAACCTGTTGGCGATCCGTGGGGTGCCGCGACTGCGCCGGGCGAGCTCCTGGGCCCCCTCGTCGCTGATGGGCAAGCCCAGGCGCTCGGCGGAGCGCTTCAGGATCACCAGGAGCTCTTCCGGGGTGTAGAAGTCAAAGGTGCACTGGATGCCGAACCGGGCCCGCAGAGGCGAGGTCAGCAGGCCGGAGCGGGTGGTGGCCCCGATCAAGGTGAAGGGCCGCAGCGGCAGCTTGACCGACTGGGCCCCGGGCCCGGACCCCAGGAGCACGTCGATCTGGTAGTCCTCGAGGGCGGGGTAGAGGACCT
The DNA here is from genome assembly GCA_964519895.1 of uncultured Enterobacterales bacterium. GTDB lineage: Bacteria > Myxococcota_A > UBA796 > UBA796 > CAJQPC01 > CAYFPX01. The sequence continues at coordinate 39,425 of CAZFLE010000026.1, forward strand.
CTTCGACGGCGCGGTTCAGGCGGTGGATCTCGTCGATGAACAGGACCTGGCGGTCCTGGAGGTTGTTGAGCAGCGCCGCCAGGTCACCCCCTCGCTCCAGGGTGGGTCCCGACGCCGTGTGGAGCTCGACCCCGAGCTCTTCGGCCACGATGTAGGCCAGCGAGGTCTTGCCCAGGCCGGGTGGACCGCTGAACAAGATGTGGTCCAGGGCATCGCCCCGCTGCAGGGCGGCGCGGATGTACACCCTCAGGTTGTCCTTGATCCGAGGCTGCCCCACGTACTCGGCCATGTCCCGTGGGCGCAGGGCCGGGTCCAGGACTTCGGGTTCGCTGGGGTCCACGATCCGGGTCATTCGGTCCTCGACAGGATGCGCAGGGCGGCAGAGAGGCGCTCGGGCAGCGGGGCCTGGTCCAGGCCCTGGGCCTTGAGGCCGACCATCGCCACCATGATCTCGGAGCGCTTGTAGCCCAGGCGAGCGAGGGCCAGGCTGAACTGGTCCTGGGCGGACGCCGCCCGGGGCGTCTGGGCGGGCTTGAAGGCCACGGCGCCGGAGAGCTTGCCCTTGAGCTCCATGACCATGCGCCGCGCCATGACCGCACCCACGCCCTTGATCCGCGTGAGGCCCGCGACGTCCTCGGAGTCGATGGCACGGACCAGGTCTGCCGCGTCCAGGCCGCCGAGCACCCCCAGCGCGACCTTGGGGCCGACCTTGTTCACGGTCAGCAGCTTCTCGAACACGGTGCGGTCCTCGACGGACTGGAAGCCGAAGAGCTGGATGGCGTCTTCGCGCACTTGGGTGTGCACGTGCAGGGTGGTCTCGGTGCCGGACTCCAGGGCGGCGAAGGTCCTGAGATCCACCTGCACCAGGTAGCCCACGCCCCGGACGTCCAGCACCACCTGGCCGTCCAGGGACGTGTCGACGGTGCCGGTGAGTCGGGCGATCACCGGCGCTGCTCCAAGGCCTGGAGGCGGGGGGCGTGGACCAGGTGGGTCATGGCGATGGCCACGGCGTCGACTGCATCGTGAGGACCTTCGACGGTCTGTCCCAGGAGCGTCTCCACCATGCGCCGCACCTGGTGCTTGTCGGCCCGGCCGGACCCGGTGACGGTCTTCTTCACGGTCATCGCGTTGTACTCGTACACCGGCAGGCCGCCCCGGCCCAGGGCCAGCATCGCCACACCGCGGGCTTGGCCGAGCCGCAGCGCAGACTCGGAGGACTTGTGGCGGAAGATCGCCTCGATGGCGCAGGCCTGGGGACCGTGCTCGATCAACAGGGCCGCCAGGCCGTCGTGGATCAGGGCCAGACGCTCCGGCATCGGGTCCTTGGACCGGGTCCGGAGCACCCCGGCACGGTGGAGCCGATAGCGCCCCCGCTGCCGACTCACGAAGCCGTAGCCGGTGGCGGTGGAGCCGGGGTCGATGCCGAGCACGAGCACAGCGGGCCTGGGGAGGGGTTGAACGGGCGTTCAGGTAGGCCCCAGTCTAACCAACCCGCTCCACGCCGCGCCGTCGCAGCGCTCCGAACCCGACCAGGAAGACCAGGGCCGCGGCCTGTCGCTGGCGCCACCAGCGGCCGAGGCAGCCCTCGCTGCAGGGGTCCTCGTCGATCTCCTCGTCGCAGTCCTGGTCCACGTCGTCGCAGACCTCCTCGGCGCCCGGGTAGATGGTCGGATCCTCGATGGCGCAGTCCACCTCGTCGATCCAGCCGTCGTCGTCTGTGTCGTTGCCGTGGGCCAGTGCCGTGCCCGGAGCCAACAGCGCGATCCCGAGCAGCCAGCTGCTCACTCGCTGAAGCTCCCTTCCTGGAACAGGTTCAACAGGTTGCCCTCGGGATCCTGGACCGAGATGGCCACCCCGTGCTCGTCGCGGCGGTCGTCGACCAGGCGGATGCCGGCCCGCAAGAGCCGCCGTCGCAGGCTGAATAGGTCGCTGACCGCCAGGTCCAGGTAGATGCCATGCCCCGACGGGCGCACGTTGGCGTCGCCCCCGGTGCAGTCCAAGACGGCGATCTTGCAGCCGGCGACCTGGAAGAAGACGTGGCTCCGGCCCTCGCTGGCGACGGGCAGGCCGATCAGCTCGGCGTAGAACCGCTTGACCGTCGCATAGCGGTGGGTCGGGATGGCGGCTTCGAGCATTCGGAATTCCAAGCGACACCTGGAGATGGTTCTGGGCCCTGGGAGTGTGCCTCACGGGCAGCTCGCGGACTCTCCCTGACACTCGTACCAGGTGTCCAGCGCCGCGCAGTCGCCCACATCACAGGTCCCCGCGGTGGGGATCGTGACGGTCTGTCCATGGGCCCAGGGGCAGCGCTCGGAGAAGGTCGCCTGGAGCACGAAGGCCTCGCCGACCGGGAGCCGGTCCAGACAGAAGGTCCCGTCGGCCGCGCTCTGGGTGCCTCCCAGAGGCAGGCACTGGTCGGCGCTCCACGCGTCCACCTGGAGCTCGGATCCGCTGCCGTTGTTGCTGTCCCGAAGGCGACCGCTCACGCAGCCCCACTCGGTCGTGTCGGTCCCTGTGGTGCCGGTGGTCCCGGTGCTCGCGGCCGAGTCCCCGGTGACGCCGGAGTCCGCGGTCGTCGACGTGCCACTACAGGCGGCCAGGCCCAGGAACCAGAGGGGGAGCATCTCCCGATGATGCCTCACAAGGCACTAAACTGCCTACCGTGTGCGGCCGCTTCATCCAGACCACCGACGCCGACGTGCTGGCGGCGATCTACCAGATCCCGCTGCCCTTCTCCTTGATGCTTCGCTACAACGCCGCCCCGACCCAGGAGCTGGCCGTGATCCGGCGGGTCGATCCCGACGCACCCCGCGAGGTCGCCCACCTGCGCTGGGGTCTGGTGCCCTCGTGGGCCAAGCCCGGCAAGCTGCCGACCCTGATCAACGCCCGGTCCGAGACCGCCGCGGAGAAGCCCTCCTTCAAGCGGGCCCTGGCCCGCCGGCGCTGCCTGGTGCTGACCGACGGCTGGTACGAGTGGCTGCGCGAGGACAAGGTCAAGCGGCCCTTCGTGTTCCGCCGCCGGGACCGTGCCCCCTTTGTCTACGCCGGCATCTGGGAGCGCTGGTCCCGCGGCGATGCGCCCGTGGAGTCGTTCTCGATCCTGACGACCCAGGCCAATGCCACGATGGAAAAGGTCCACCACCGTATGCCGGTGGTGGTCGACGCAGCACACCAGGACCTGTGGCTGGATCCCGAGATGACCGACGTGTCCCAGCTCATGAGCCTGCTCGGGCCGTCTGCGGCCGAGGACTGGGAGGCCACCGAGGTCGTGCCCAAGGTCAACAAGGTCCACAACCAGGGGCCCGAGCTGCTGGAACCGGTGGGGGACCCGGCATAACGGGACCGGGCCCGGAGCCCGCTCGCCATGCCACACCCCTTTGAACGCCCACGTCGCAACAGGGCCCACCCCGCCCTGAGAGCGATCACCCGCGAGCATGCGCTCAGCGCCGATCGCTTCGTCTACCCGCTCTTCGTCCACGACGTGGGTCACGACGAGCCCATCCCGTCGATGCCCGGGTGCCAGCGGCTGTCGGCTGACGGCTTGCTGCGCGAGGCCGAGGAGGCCCTGGCCGACGGCATCGGTGCGGTGGTGCTCTTTCCCGCCGAACCAGACGCTCACAAGACCCGTGACGCCCACCACGCCTACGATCCCCACGGCTTGGTCCAGCGCTCGCTGCGGGCGCTCAAGAAGCGCTTCCCCGAGCTGGTCCTGGTGACCGACGTGGCCCTGGACCCGTACTCCAGTGCTGGCCACGACGGCCTGGTGTCGGCTCGGGGCGAGGTCCTGAACGACGAGACCCTCGACGTCCTGGTCAAGCAGGCCTTGAGCCAGGCGGTGGCCGGGGCCGACGTGATCGCACCCAGCGACATGATGGACGGGCGGGTCGGGGCCATCCGCAGCGCCCTCGACGCCCGCGGCTTCCCCCACGTCGCCATCCTCAGCTACACGGCCAAGTACGCATCGGCCTTCTACGGCCCGTTCCGGGACGCCCTCGACAGCCACCCGGGCCAGGGCGACAAGAAGACCTACCAGATGGACCCCGCCAACGTGCGCGAAGCCCTGCGCGAAGTCCGGCTGGACGAGTCCGAAGGGGCCGACATGGTGATGGTCAAGCCCGCCGGGCCCTACCTGGACGTCATCCGGGCCGTGCGCGAGGCGACGACCCTGCCGGTGGCCGCCTACCAGGTCAGCGGTGAGTACGCGATGCTCAAGGCCGCGTGTGCCCAGGGTTGGCTGGAGGAGCGCCAGGTCGTCCTGGAGAGCCTGCTGGCCATCCGCAGGGCCGGGGCGGACGCCATCCTGACCTACTACGCCCGCCAGGCAGCCCGGTGGCTCCGAGAGGGGTGACTCTTCGCTGAGTGACGATCAGGGGTCGGGGTCGGTCACAGTTGGCAACAAGCCCTGGATTGAGGAAGACCCCCGTAGGCGCAGGCGTCCAGATGGGCGATGTTGCCGCCCATGCCCCTCGCCACCGTCGCCAGCTGCCTGGAGCGCTGGTCCCGAGATCCCCGAGCGGTCCGGTGGACCGTGCAGTACCGGTTCGGGTTCGGTGCGGCCGCGCGGCAGCGCACCTTTGACTGGTATGCACCTGCGAGTGAGCGGGGGGCGATCGCGGTGCTCACCCGCATGCACAACGGCATCCTGCTCCTGCAGCCCTTGTCCGTGGTGCTGGGCAGCCCGCTGTCGGAGTCGCGCCTGGTGCCTTGGCTGGACACGATCCGGGCCGTGCACGCCCTGCCCATCTCCCTGACCGAGGACGAGCACTCCGAGCCCCCGGCCGGGGTGCCTCTGGACCTGCCCGCAGTCCAGCACGCCCGGCCCAAGGCCCAGCGGGGGCTCGCCGTGGGGTTGGACATCGGCGGCACGGGCATGAAGGTCTGTGCCTTGCGGGGAAACGAGCTCGTCGCCCAGGCCCAGGGCCCGACCTGGCCCGGCGAGCAGGCCGGTCTCCCGTCGCTGGTCGCGCGGGCCCGGGGGCTCGTCCGCGAGGTCTGTGGTGCCGAGCGGGCCACCTCTCTGGGCGTGGGGCTGGCGTCGCCGATGGGTGTGCACGGCCAGGTCGTCTCGCTGTCTACGGTGATGCGCCAGAAGCTCGGCAGTCCGGCGCTGTTGGAGGCCCTGCCGGCGCGGGTGGCCCAAGGGCTGATCGCGGGCCCCGTGGCCAGCTTCAACGACCTGGCGAACCTGGGTCGGATGCTCAGCGGCCAGGGCCACCGCAGGCTGCTCAGGCTCCAGATCGGCACGTCCTTCGGCGGGTGCTGGATCGATGCCGACGGCACGGTCTCGGCGTCGGAGCTGGGCCGGCTGGTGGTGGATCTGTCCCCGGAGGCCCGCCCGCACACCTACCTGCCCCTGAAGGGGGCGATGAAGTCCTACCTGTCGAACCACGGCGTGGCCCGGAGCCTGGCGCTGTGGGGAGGCGACGAGCGGTCACCCGCCCAGGTCGGCTTCGCCTGGCGGGACCTCAACCGCGGGGGGGACCCTCTGGGCGCCGCCCTGGTGTCGTGGACCGGGTCGCTGCTGGTCGGGGCCATTCGCGAGGCCCTGGCGGTGTTGCCCGGCCTGGAGGAGGTGTCGCTGGGCGGCGGCATGCTCCAGGGCGTCACCGGTCGGCTGGTCGCCCGAGACGTGGTCGACAGGCTGAAGGGCCTGCGCCGTGCGCCGCGGTTCGCGCTCTCGGCGAACCCCGGCTTCGACGGTGCCATCGCCGCGGCGCAAGCACCGCTCATCGATGCGCCCTTGCGCGGCGTGCGGCGCCTGGTGGGCTGACGGAGATAGAGGCCTGGAGCCGTGCACGTCTACCGCTGGGACCTGGACAAGACCTACCTGGAGACCGACTTCGACTCCGTCCGGGGACTCCTGCGCTCCGCCCTGGAGCCGGCCGAGGCCAAGCGCAACGTGCCCGGCTCGGCGGCGCTGCTGCGGGCGCTGTCCAGCCGGACGGGATCCCGGGTCGTGTTCCTGTCCGGGTCACCCACCCAGATGCGCGAGGTGCTGCAGCGCAAGCTGGAGCTGGACGGCGTGCGCTTCGACGAGCTGCACCTCAAGGACAACCTGGGCAACCTGAAGCGCGGGCGACTCCGGGCCATCAAGGGGCAGTTCGGGTACAAGCTGCCGGCTCTGTTGCGGGGTCGGGTGGGGCTGGGCCAAGCGGTCACGGAGACCTGCTTCGGCGACGACGCCGAGGTCGACGCCCTGGTCTACTCTGTGTTCGCGGACGCCGTCGCCGGGCGGCTGGACAAGGCCGCGGTGAGTCGCATCCTCCAGGCGTCCGGGGTCTACCCGGACCGCATCGCCCAGTCCCTGGAGCTGTTGGACCAGGTGCCCACGGCCGAAGCGGTGGATCGGATCTTCATCCACCTGGACCGGGGCATGCCCACGGGCTTCTTCGAGCCGCTCGGGGGCCGGGTCGTGCCGGTGCACTCGTGGTTCCAGGCGGCGCTGGTGCTCTACGGCGACGACCGCCTGGACGCCCGCGGCGTGCTCGCTGTCGTGCGCGAGGTCAGTCGGACCTCGGGGCTGGACACCACCGGCATCGCCAACCTGTTCCAGGACATCGCCCGCCGAGGCCAGGTCCCCGTCCAGGCCCTGGAGCGCTTCTCCGACGAGGTCGAGACCGACGAGGAGGACCTGGTCGAAGTGCTGGCAGCCTGTCGCCGTCGCGTGGGCTGGCTGGGCCCCACGAGCCGCACCAGGCCTCCCCAGCCGCGAGAGGGCATCGACTATCTGGCGCTGGTCAAGGCGTTCGACCGGAAGCACAGCAGCTGAGTGGGCTCAGCGCTTCTTCTTGGGAGAGGGGCGCGTGGAGAACATGGACGCCAGCAGGGCGAGCTCGTCTTCTTGGGCTTCGGTGGAGCCGGCGGCCTCGTCGACATTGACCTGGACCCGGGGCTCGTCGTCGGTGAAGAGCTCTGCGGCTTCTTCGTCGTCGAGGAGCTCGGGCAGGTAGTCGCCCTCGTCCTCGAGCTCGTGGAGCAGTGCCTCGTCTTCGGCCTCGAGCAGGGGCGCCGCTTGGGGGGCCGCGTCCTGTTTGCTCTGCCGTCGACGGGCCTCGAGCTGAGCCAGGATGGAGCTCACCGCCCCACTCGGCTCCCGGGATCGGGACCCGCTGTAGGAGTGGCTGACGCTGTCGGCGTCCCCGGCGCGGCTCGCCGAGCCGGGGCCAGCACTCTCCGCCGCGTCAGCGGGATCCTCGACCCCTTCGTCGGGCTGTTCGGCCAGCTCCGGTGGAGGCTCGAAGAAGATCTCTTCGTCGGGCTCGGGCTCCCACATGACGACCTGTTCCCACGCCGGCGCGTCAGCCGGATCGATCTCCCGCAGGATCGAGCCCCGCTGGGACAGGTCGATCAGCACCTCGATGTCGGGCCGATCGCCGTTGCCCAGCCGGACCACCCGGACCAGGGGCGTGGAGAAGGTCTCGGGCGAGCGAGCGCCGCTCACCACCAGGCCCCAGGACCTGTCGTTGAGCTGCAGCAGCGTGCCCGGCGGGTACTGCCCCACTTCGTTGACGAAGATCTGGAACAGGTCCGGGTCGTACAGCGTGCCGACCCCGGTCAGCATCCGTCGCAGAGCGCCGGGGGGCGAGAACATGGGGCCGTCGGGCCGGATGCGGGTGAAGGTGTCGAAGTCGTCGGCGATCTTGACGATGCGGGCGTACAGCGACGGCTTGGGCATCGCGTCGTAGCGGCGATGGTGTTGCAGGCACACGAGCATGCGCCGGACCTTGGCGGCGTGGAAGCCGCGCTGGCGCAGGAAGGCCCGGGAACCGGCGCTGCCGTGGCGCTCGAAGGGCGGCGGGTAGCCACCCTCGGAGACGGTGTAGCCGGTGTCGTGGTAGACGGCGGCCACCCCCAGGTCGGACAGGGAGGCCTCGGACATGCCCAGGGCCCGCCCGATCAACAGGCTCAGGGACGCGACCTGGACCGAGTGGTTGACGTAGGCGGGCGCTCGCGGATCGTGCCTGGACTCGACCGTCTGGCCCTGCTTGTCGCCCCCGCCCAGATCGATGAGCTCGGTGACCATGCGCCGGACCGGCAGCGGGTTCGGCGTCCGCTGGGCGCACAGGTTTCCCCAGGCATCGGACACCAGCCGGGAGCAGCGGGTGTAGACCTGCTTCACCGACCGGTCCATGGACCGGGCGCTCTCGCCGTGCAGCCTGAAGCGGAAGATGGGCGCCAGCTCGATGAAGCCCAGCCCGGCGTCGTTGAGCTCCTTCTGGAAGATCAGGCGGGGCGAGGTGCCCTCGCGAGGCTTCACGGAGACGAGCTCCAGGAAGCGCCGCATCTGGACCTCGTTCGGGGCGCTGTGGAACGAGAAGCCGCCGACCTGGTGGCGGCCCATCTCGTCGCCCATCCAGGCCCCGCTGTCGGTCCGCGCGTCGAAGCGGATGCGGATGTCGTTGACGTAGACCTGGCCCTCGACCATCGCGACGTGGATGGCCCCGAGCAGCCCGATCATGTGACCGACCGCGTCGTGGAACTCCCGCATGGGCAGCTCGAAGGCCGCGTTGTCCAGGCTGTGGACCTTGGTCAGGCGCAAGAGCCCGGCCAGCAGGAACACCATCGCTTCGCCGCGGTCCCGGATCTGTGCCGCGAGCTCCTGGTCTTCGCCGGCCTTGGCCTGCTCCAGGGCCTTGCCCAGCTGGAATTGGGCGTCGGCGATCTGGGCGCTGGGATCCATGCTCAGGCCCCGGCCTTGGACTTCTGGTCTTCTGCGATGCGCTGCCGGCGCCGCACGCGGCCCTGGACGGCCCCGTTGTAGAGCGCCTCGTCCTCGCGATTCAGGTGGGCGATCTGCTTGAGCACGCCGTCGGCGTCGTCGTTGTCGACCAGCGGCAGCCCCGTGACGGCCGCCCAGTTCAGCGCGTGATCGGCACCCCGGACACGGCTCAGCAGGCCCTTCGGAAGGCACCAGTCCTTGAAGGCGCTCAAGGCGGCCTCTGGGTCCAGGCGGGCCATGACGCCTCCGATGACCTTGGCCTCGTCGTCGCCCAGCCGGCCCCCGGAGCGCTCCTTGGCGTGTCGCACCAGGGCCGGGAACATGCGTCGGTCGCCCTGGTGCCCGACGCCCTGGATGGTGCGGATCCGGACCATCTCCTCGTGGCTGTGGAGCAGCTTGAACGCCACGGCGCGGGTCGTGGCGTTGTACCCGGTCAGCTCGACCACGTGGCAGCACTCGAACAGGATGTCCATGTCGCCGCTGTTGGAGAGCTCCAGGGCGAGCTTCTGGGCGTCGTCTGGACTGCCGGCGGTCACCGCCCGGAACAGGTCCGCGGCCACGGAGCCGTAGGACGTCTGGAGGCGCTGAATGACGTACGCGGAGCGGGCGGGCAGCTCCCGGGCGATGAGCTGCCGGATTGTGCGGCGGGAGCGTGCCGCGCGCTCGGTCTCGAGCAGATCCACCAGGGTCGACAGGTGGTCTCCCGGCAGCTGATCGAGCAGGCGCAGGAAGGACTCGGGCACGGTGTCGGCGTCGGGCGGCACGGAGTGAACCAGTCGGGCCAGGGCGTTGCGATCGGCGAAGGAGTCGATGAGCACCTGGACGTCGGCGCCGTCCTGGTCGCCGCGGACGGCCATCAGCAGCAGGTCCAGCATGCGCAGCAGGTTGTCCAGCTGGCCCTCGGACAGCAGGAAGTCCCGGATCTCGGTCAGCAGGGGCCGGGCCTCGCTGAGGCGGACCGGGTCCGTGGGGTCCTGGACCACGGTGAGCAGCTCGCTGACCAGCCCCAGGCAGTCCTCGGGCAGGTGCTGGGAGGTCTCCTCGGAGCGGAGCCGGTCCAGGGTGGCGTCGGCGATGGGCCGCCACGTGGGCTGATCCTCGCCGGTCAGGTTGGGGTGGGGGAGATCGAAATTCGGCGGGACCCGCACCTCGGCGTGGTTGGCCAGGCGCTGGTGGGCCAGCTCGAGCCCCAGACCGTCGTCTTCGACCTCGTCCTCGGGCACGAAGCCCTCGACGGCCTCGACGTCGATGTTCTGGAAGTTGGCCTTCCACAGCAGCGTGACCACGTCGTCCTCGCTGTGGGACAGGCCGGTGTAGCGGATGGAGAGGATCTCCAGGAGCTGCAGGAGCTCGGACCACGCCACAGCGGGCTGGACCACCAGGTTGCGCACCCCGTCGCGGAACAGGCGGAAGGCCAGGGAGCGTTCCCGATCCCGCTCCAGGTAGACCACCTCGCGCTCCGGGGCGAGCACCATCTCGAAGGGACGGACCGCCAGGTGCAGCTCGCCGTGGTGAGCGCCGAAGGCGTGGAAGGCGTCCCGGACCTCCTCGAGGAAGGTCCGGATGGCGTCGTTGCTCGGGTCGTAGAGTTGGAAGCTTCGGGCGGCCCGCGCAAGGGCCCGGAGCGCGTCGTTGGCCGCCCTGGCACGATCGTCGGATCCGAGTTCGGTCTCCTGGTCGTCGGGCGCGCGTACCCCGCTGACCGGGGGTCTGGGATCGTTCGGCTCCATCCGGTGGACGCGGTGCCTCGTGCCTTGAGGGGGTCTCCCCCCCCTCGGCACCATGGTACCGCGCCGCCAATCCGGGCGTCAAAGGGCCTCTCAGGCGCGTCTGCAGGCCCTCAGATACCCGTGATCCAGTGGGCGATCGTGCCCTTGAGGCTGCGGGGCACCAGCGGGCTGTCCAACAGCACCAGGGTGATGCACTCGCCGTCGTCGTGGATGTCCAGGTGGTGCTCGACCGTGTCGTCGGCAACCGCCACGTCTCCGCGCAGGTAGTCAGCCCCGCGGTCGGAGAAGCCGCCCTGGAGCACCAGGTTGTATTCCTGGCCGCCGTGGGTGTGGCGGGGGATCTCGATGCCTGGGGCCAGACGCGTCAGGCGCACCGGTTGGGGCCCGTAATGCAGGGGCAGGTCCAGCACCTGGACGCCGGGCCAGACCTTGCGCCACCGGGGCTGGGGACCCATCAGTCGGCGCAGGGGCGCTGGGAAGATCGGATCGCCCGTGGGCACCGGTCGGGGGGCTGGCGCGGGCTCGTCCAGCCTGGCGAGCATGGCTTCCAGGCTGCCCGGGGCGAGCTCGGCCCCCGGGAGCTCGGCCAGGAGCTCGCCGCCCACGGCCTCGAGCGTGTCCAGGTGGGCCCGGGACTCCGGGCTCAGGGTCAGGTGACAGGCTGCGAGCAGGGAGAGGGCCTCGCCGGCCGTGCCCGCTGCGTAGCTGAGCAGCAGCTCCTCGGGGATCAGGTGAGTGGGCGTCGTCATGGACTGCTCTGCTGGTCTTCGAGCACCTGGCGCAGCCGGATCATGGCCAGCCGGGAGCGGGACTTGATGGTGCCCAGGGGCACGCCGGTGGCATCGGCCAGCTCCCGCATGGAGCGCCCCTCGAAGTACGAGCTCTGCAGGACCTCGGCCTGTTCCTGGGGAAGGGTGGCCAGGGCCTGGCGCACGGCGGCGGCCCTGCGGGCCTGGGCGACCTGGGCATCGGTGGCCTGGGTGGGCTGCATGGTCTCGATGATCTCGGTGGCCTCTGGCTCGGGACGGTTCTCCTTGCGCAGGCGATCGATCCGGCGGTTCCGGGCGATGGTGAAGATCCAGGTGTTGGGGTTGGCCCGGGACGGGTCATAGGTCGGCGCCCGGCGCCACACGGTCAGCAGGACGTCCTGGGCGACCTCCTCGGCTGTGACCGGGTCTGCGCCGGACCGCATCAGGTAGCGCTTCACCTGGGGGGCGTAGTGGGCGTACAAGGCTGCAAACGCCTCCCGGTCCCCATCCTGGGCGATCCGTGCAATCCAGGCCTTGGGGCCAACCGGTGACGTCCCCGACATCGCGCGCAGCCTATCACCGCGGTCCTGGGGACTCTGCGGGGGAGGGGGTGTCGCGCTCATCATGCGGGGGTAGGGGTCGGGCGGGCGGCGCCGTGAGCGTGGAGCTGTCGGTCCAGGTGCTGGGTTCCTTCTGGCAAGGGGTGTGTGGGTTGTTCATCCCCCATACGGCGGCGCCATGAGAACGGATCACTGGCTCATCGGCGGCTGAGCCGGGCTCACCGGTGCCAGACGGGCCCGCCGTGGCCGGTCGCCGGTGGGTCGACGCTGCCCGGCAGGATCTCCCGCAGGTAGTCCCCCCAGCTCTTCTCCTGGCGCCAGTGCCGCGGATAGCCCACCGCCACCTCCTCGAAGCGCACGCCGTCCCGCCAGTCGGTCGCCCGCATGTGGAGGTGGCCTGTCACGACCACATCGGCCCGGTAGCGCAGGTGCCAGTCCTCGGTCTCCCGGGTGCCGCACCAGGGGATGAAGCGCGGGATCCGGTGGAGCCGCACCAGGTCCCGGCGCAGGGGAAAGTGGTTCACCAGCACCGTGCGCGTGTCATGGGGGATCCCGTCGAGCCGGGCCCGGGTCTGGGCCAGCCGCGCGGCGCACCAGGCGGACTTGGAGGGGTAGGGGTCCGAGTGCAAGAGCGACTCGTCCCGGCACACGATGCCGTCCTCTCGGGCCCAGGCGACGGCGTCGGCCGGGGCCACGTGGTCCGGGGCGAAGCTGTAGTCGTAGAGCACGAACAGCGGGGCGATGACCCGCCTGGGGCCTTCCCCGGGCCAGACCAGGAAGGGGTCCTCGGGCGTGCGAACCCCCAGGTCCCGGCAGACGGCCACCATCGCCTCGTACGCCGCGACCCCGCGAAGAGCGGCCTCCCCGACGCTCCAGAGCTCGTGGTTTCCCGGCACCCAGTAGAGCTGGGCGAAGCGCTCGGCGAGGAGCGTCAGGCACCAGCGCAGTCTTCGGGGGTCCTCGGTCACGTCGCCGCCGACGATCAGGTGGTCGTGGGCACGTGCCGGCAGGGACGCCAGGGCGTCCCGGTTCCGCTCGTGGTTCAGGTGCAGATCGCTGATGGCCCAGAGCTTCACGACAGTCGATCCTCCAGGTCCTTGAGTCGGGCACGCAGGGCGATCAGCTCGTCGTCGGGGGCGGACGTGTGCGGCGGCGCGTCCGGGGACGGCGGCGCTGGCGCCGGCTCGGCGGCGGGTGGCGGCGGCGGGGCCTGCTTGCCGGCGCGGGCCCAGCCGAACTGTCGCTCCAGCTGGCCGAGCTGGGCGTCCAGGAGCTCCAGGCCAGCGGCGAATTGCTGGCGCACGAGCCGGGTCAGCGGCCCGTCCTCGGAGAGTCGGATGATGCGATGCAGCAACCCGGGGGGCAGGATCTCCGCCGCCCCCTGCACCTCCAGGAGCACCTGGAGCAGGACCGCTCGGGTCAGGTCGGAGCCATCGGACACCGACACGACGCCGACGTCGACGCCGGACCGGACGAGGTCCGCGAGCTCTTGGAGGTTGATGTAGCTGGAGGCCTCGGTGTCGTAGAGTCGCCGGTTGCCGTACTTCTTGATGACGCGCATGCCGGAGAGGGTAGCCGGTCCGGCCATGTTGCAGTGCAACGGAAATGGCTTGACGCAACGCAACACGGTACTTAGCCTGCGGTCGACGGTCGGAGACCTCTGGCCGTCCTCACCCCCATGGAGGAACGATGTCGACCCTGCCCACCCCCGAGTCCCTCAACGCGTCGCTGCACCGGGCCGGCCAGGCCGCCCTGGACCTGCAGGACAAGGCCCTGAAGTGGCAGCTCGATCAGGCCCGCTTCGCCCAGACCCAGGCCGAGGTCAGCGCCCGCCACGGGCTCAAGGCCGCCGAGACCGCCGCCACCCTGGTGCGCGTTGGACAGCAGGCCGTCGTCGACGCCTTCGCACCCAGCGGGGACTAGCCATGACCGGGAAGACCGTCGACTTCAGCGACATGGCCCAGGCCTTCCAGCAGCAGTGGGAGACCGCCCTGTCCGGGTGGTGGGACCAGGTGCTGGAGTCGCCGGCCTTCCTGGACGCGATGGGCCAGGGCCTCGAGACCGGGGCCCGCGCCCGCCAGCAGTACGAGCGAGCGGTGGACGACTCGCTCAGCGCGATGCACCTGCCGACCCGGGCGGACCTGACCCGGGTTGCCCGCATCGCTTCCCTGCTCGAGGACCGGCTGCTCAAGGTCGAGGATCTGCTCCTGGAGCTGCGGGACGATCTGACCGCGCGGCTCAGCCAGGCCGAGGAAGAGGCTGTGAAGGCCCGCATCGAAGCCGCCGAGACCCGTCTGGAGCTGCGGGAGCGGCTGGGGGCCCTCGAAGCCCGGCTGGCGGAGCAGGGCTGATGGTCGCCAGCCTCGAGGTGTTGCGGTTCCTGAAGACCGACCCGGTGCGCCGGGCGCGGCCGGGGCGAACCCCTCACGGGGTGATCCATCGACAGGGCAGCAGCCGCCTGCTGTACTTCCCTTCCCCGGAGCCACGCCACACCCCGCTCTTCGTGTCGATGCCGCTCATCAACACGTGGTCGATCTTCGATCTGTTGCCGGGGCGCTCGGTGATCGAGGCCCTGACCCAGGCGGGCGTGCCGGTCTACGTACTCGACTGGGGCCGGCCGGGGCCCCACGACCGGTACACCACCCTGGCAGACCTGGTCGACACCCGCCTCGGCCGGGCCCTGGACCGCACCCGGCGACACGCGGGCAGGCTGCCGGATGCCCTGGGCTACTGCGTCGGCGGCACCTTCCTGGCGATGCACCTCGCCCGGCACCCGGGATGCGTGGGCCGGCTCGCGCTCTTGTGTGCCCCCATCGACTTCCACGCCTCTGGAAGGCTCGCCCGCTGGGCCACGCCGGAGTCCTTCCCGGTCGACGCGGCCATCGACGGCTTCGGCAACTACCCGGCGGACATCATCCGGGGCGCCTTTGCCTGGCTGCGGCCCATGGGCCAGTGGTCCAAGTGGGCGACGCTGGCCGAGCGCATCGACGACCCGGACTTCCGGGCACTGTGGGCCCACCTGGAGCGCTGGTCCGACGACCCGGTGGACTTCCCGGGCGAGGCCTACCGGGCCTACGTCAAGGGCTGCTACTTCGACAACGCGCTGATCTCCGGGGGCTGGCAGCTGGCCGGTCGCCCGGTGGACCTGGGCGCCGGCAGGGTCCCAGCCCACGTGCTCTCCGCCGAGCGCGACCACATCTGCGAGCCCCCGGCCGCCGAGGCCCTGGCCGGGGTGTGGGGCGCCCCGGTGACCACCGAGCGCCTGCCCGGCGGCCACGTGGGGGTCTGCGTGGGCGCCAGGCTCCCAGCGGCCCTGCTCCGGTGGCTGGGCGCGTGACCCGCACCGGCCGACCCGGCGAGCTCCAGCACGGCCTGGCCCTGCTGGCGTCCCTGCCGCGCCCGCCACTGGGGCTGACCCCCCACACCGTGGTGCACACCCAGGACAAGCTGGCCCTGCGCCACTACCCGCCGCGCGGCGAGCTTCGGGCCCTGCCGGTGGTGGTCGTGCCGTCGCTGATCAACCGCGCGACGATCTGCGATCTGGAGCCGGACCGCTCCCTGGTCGGGGGTCTCGCCGCCCAGGGGCACCCGACCTACCTGGTGGACTGGGGCGTGCCCGGGCCCGAGGACGCGGGCGAAGACGTGGCCTATGTGCTGCTGGAGCTCCTGCACCGGGCCCTCGATCGGGCCTGTCGTCACGCGGGAACCCGACAGGCCGTGCTCCTGGGCTACTGCCAGGGCGGCACCCTTGCGGCCATGTACGCCGCCCTTCGCCCCCGGCGGGTCGCCGGCCTGATCACCCTGGCCGCGCCGGTGCGCTTCTCCGAGGGCGGACGCTTCCGGGACTTCACGGACCCAGCGCACTTCGACGCGGAAGCGGTGATCGACGACACCGGCCTGGTGCCCGTGCACTGGATGAAGGCCGGCTTCCAGCTCCTGGATCCGATGGGCATCTCGGACAAGCTCGTGGCGGTGGCCCGGGCATCCCGGGACCCGGAGCGGCTGCGGCGGGTGCTGGCCCGGGAGCGCTGGCTCGAGGAGAACGTGCCGGTGGCCGGCGCCTTCGCCCGGGAGTTCATCCGCAACACCTACCAGGAGGACCGGCTCGAGGCGGGCACCTGGCACGTGGCCGGGGAGCGGGTGGACCTGGGCGCCATCACGGCGCCGCTCTTGCTGCTGGCGTGCGAGCGGGACTTCATCTGCCCCAAGGCGGCGACGCTGCCCCTGGCGGAGCTCGTGGGCAGTGACCAGGTCCAGGTCGAGGTGCTCCAGACCGGCCACATCGGCGCCGTGGTCGGGCGCTACGGCCCGGAGAAGCTCCAGCCCCTGCTCGACACCTGGCTCCGGGAGCTCGAGGGATGAACCGCGTCCTGCAAGCCTGGGCCCGCTTCGACGGCCATCGGGAGGCCCTGGTCGACGTTGGCACCGGCCGCCGCTGGACTTACGCCCAGCTCCACCGGGACGCCCTGTGCTGGGCCGGGCGGCTGGCTGCCGAGGGCGTCGGACCCGGCGACGTGGTCGCGGTGCTGGCCCACAACCGGGGCGAGTC
This sequence comes from uncultured Enterobacterales bacterium, assembly GCA_964519895.1. Classification (GTDB taxonomy): domain Bacteria; phylum Myxococcota_A; class UBA796; order UBA796; family CAJQPC01; genus CAYFPX01. The sequence continues at coordinate 55,732 of CAZFLE010000026.1, forward strand.
CCTGGCGGTGCTCTACGCAGCGGCCGAGCTCGGGGCGATCTTCTTCCCACTCAACTGGCGGCTGAGCGTGCCCGAGCTGCGCTGGCAGCTCGGGCACAGCGGTGCGCGGGTGCTGCTGACCGACGCGGGCCATGCCACGGTGCTCGACAGGCCCAGCTTGTCCCTGGACGATGGCCCCGGCCCCACGGCGTACCAGGGGCCCGGCGCTGGCGCCGAGGACCCCTGGATGCTGCTCTACACCAGCGGCAGCTCCGGTCGGCCCAAGGGCGCACTGATCCCTCACCGCCAGGCCCACCACAACGCGGTCAACACCGTGCTCGCCTGTGACCTGACCCGGGAAGACACCACGCTGACCTTCACGCCCCTGTTCCACACCGGGGGCCTGAACTGCTTGACGACCCCACTGTTCTTTCGCGGCGGGCGGGTGGTGTTGACCCCCGGCTTCGACGCCGCCCAGGCCCTGGCGCTCGTGGCCCAGGAGCGCATCAGCTTGCTGATGGGCGTGCCGACCATCTTCCAGCTCCTGCACGACCACCCGGCCTTTGGGCACGCCGATCTGTCGTCGGTCCGCGATGCCCTGTGCGGCGGCGCTCCCCTCGGTGCTGATCTGTTGGCGCGCTACCTGGACCGCGGCATCCCGCTCCGCCAGGGCTTCGGCATGACCGAGTGCGGGCCGAACTGCTTCGGCACGCCACCGGACCAGGTGAGTCAGCGACTCGGCACGGTCGGACAGCCCATCCACTTCCTGGGCACCCGGGTGGTGCGGCCCGACGGCACGTCCTGCGACGCCGACGAGCCCGGCGAGCTCCAGTTCAAGGGCCCGATGGTCTTCGCCGGCTACCTGGGCAACCCCGACGCAACGGCCGCCAGCTTCACCGGCGACGGCTGGTTCAAGACCGGCGACGTGCTGAGCGTCGACGCCGACGGCTACTACACCGTGCGCGGCCGGCTCAAGGAGATGTACATCTCCGGCGGCGAAAACGTGTACCCGGCCGAGGTCGAGGCCGTGCTGCTCCAGTGCCCGGGCGTCGCCCAGGCCGCCGTGGTCGGCGTGCCCGACCCCCGCTGGGGCGAGGTGGGCCACGCCTTCCTGGAGCCCCAGCCCGGCGTCACCCTGGATCCCGAGACCGTGCGGGCCTTCGTGGCTCCCCGGCTCGCCCGCTTCAAGCAGCCCCGTCACGTCGACGTGCGGCCGCTCCTTCCCCGCACCGGCAGCGGCAAGATCGACAAGCTCGCCCTGCGCCAGACGCCCCTGGAGGCCTGATGTTGCTCCTCGCCTTGACCCTGGCCTGTGTGCCCGATGACGTCGACCAGACCGGCACGACCGACACCGCCGAATCCGGCGACACAGCCGACACCGCCACGAGCGCCAACGGCTTCGTCGGGACCTGGCTCTCAGAGGGAGAGGACCTGAGCCCTCTCTTCGCGGGCGACCCCTTCCACTACACGCGCATCGACGCGGTCTTCCACCGCGACGGAACCTACGAGGTGGTCGGCGTCGACACCCAGGGCGCCAGCTACGACTTCGCCGGGACCTACCTGCTCGACGACAGCACCACGCCCGGCACCATCACCCAGACCCAGACCGTGCCCTACGACGCCACGGCCGAGGGGCTGTGGCTCGTCGACGATGACCTGCTGACCTTTGAGATCGTTCAGACCAGCCCGGACTACGGCTACACCCCCGCCACGCCGGAAGGGGGCTTCGGCAGCACCGCGGGGCCCGGCCTCGAGGACGGCGACAACGTGCAGACCTACGTGCGGGTCCCCTGAGTGCTCCTGGTCGCGCTGGCCGTCGGACTGACGAGCGCCCAGGCGCCGCTGGAGACGTCCGTGGCGGGCGAGGCACCGATCGTGGAGCCCCGCCTGCCCGGGCCCGGCGACGAGCTCCAGCTGCTGGGGCTCTTCCAGACCCGGATCACGACCACCAGCGTCGAGACCACCAGCCCCTACCTGGACGGCCAGGTCATCGGCACGCTCGGCGGCACCAACGGGACTGTGGTCGCCGGCAACCGGGGCACCTTTGCCGAGCAGAGGGCGGTGGGCTTCGGCACCTGGGCTCCCCACGTGCTCGACGGCCGGGCGTCGCTGACGGCCGCCTTCGAGATCGACTTCGTGCTCGGGGACCAGAGCTACGGGGTGGGCGGCAACACCGGAGGCGGCTTCGGCGCGGACCAGGTGAACCTCCAGACCCGGCGTCTGCACGCGAACTTCGTGGGCGGCGCCGCCGGCTGGGACCTCACGGCGGTGCTGGGTCTCCAGTTCCTGAGCGACACGGTCTACGACCCGCGCACCGCCCACCCGGACGACCTGTTCCGCACCGGCGGCGGTCTGAAGATCTGGGGCTCCGAAGGGGCAGGTGCCACGGTCTTCGGGCGCTACGACGGGCCCAGCGGGGAGACGCTCCGCGCTCGGCTCGGGGCCTACACCCTGGTGGAGCAGGGCGTCAGTCTGGACGACGACATCAGCCTGGTGGTCGGGGATGCCCAGTGGGTGCCCGATGCGGGCTGGCGGCTCGGGGGCCACGTGTGGTGGCTCCGGGATCGGTCGGAGGGGCAGGGGACCGTGTTCGGGACCGGGCCGTACTCGGCGCTGTCGGGCCTGCAGGGCGGGCCTCAGCTGGCGGCAGCAGGCACGGTGGGATCGGATCTGGTCTGGCTGGCTGTGGATGGGGGCTACAACCACCGGCTCGACCGCGGGCCCCTGGGCTTCAGCGCCCTGGCCCTGGCGAACCTGGGCCGACTCTACGTGGACGGGGCCGAGGACCCAGCGGTGCGCGGTCTGCTGGTGTCCGGCGACGTGCGCTACCGCTACGCGCCGGGCTCCGGCAGCGTGGTCCGAGCCGAGGCCCTCTGGAGCTCCGGCGACGCCGACGGCGGCGACTACGGCGGCGTGATCACCGGCAATAGCTACGGCTTCGTGGGCGCGTCCTGGACCACCCACGGCAGCGTGCTGCTGCTGCCGGACCCGGACGCCATCAACCGCCAGGTGGCGGTGGCTTACGACGTCTCTGGAGGCGGCGCAGGGCTCCTGGCGCTGGCCGGCGGCGTGGGCTTCGACATCCAGCCCGACCGGATCACCGTGTCCGGCAATGTGACCCACGCTCGGCTCGGCACCGGCGAGGCCCTGGGCACCGAGCTCACCGGGCGGCTCCAGTGGCAGCCCTTGCCCCTCTGCCGCGTGGGCCTGACCGGCGCAGCGGTGCTGGGCAGTGCCTTCCCGTCGGTGCCGTGGACCGCCTCTGCCTCTGTGAACTGGGTGCTGTTCTGATGCTGATGACCCTGCTGTTCGCCTGCACCGCCCGCTACGCGGCGCTACCCCCGATGGCCCCCTCGGAGCTGTGGTCCCCCCTGCCGGTCCAGACCACCGAGGTGGCGGGCACCACCGTCTCCTGGGTCGACACCGGCACGGTCTCCGAGCAGACGCCGCTTGTGTTGATGCACGGCCTGAGCGCGAGCGTGGGCTTCTGGGAGCACCAGCTGCCCGACCTGGCCCCAGATCGGCGCATCCTGGCCCTGGACCTGCCCGGCTATGGGCGCTCGGGCCGGCCGGACGCGCCCTACACACCGCCCTGGTTCGCCGGCGTGATCGTCGACTGGCTCGACGCCCTGGGTCTGGACCGGGTCGTGCTGGTGGGCCACTCCATGGGTGGGCAGATCGCGCTGACCATGGCCCTGGACCACCCGGACAGGGTCCAAGCCCTGGTGCTGTCGGCCCCGGCGGGCATCGAGACTTTCTCGGAGGGTGAGGCCCGCTTCATCAAGGACCACTGGCACGAGGCCCGCGCCCTGGAGGCCACGGAGCACGACCTGCGGGCGGTGTTCACCACCCAGGTCTTCAACACCCACGACCCCGGCGTGGAGCGTCTGCTGGAGGAGCGAGTGCGGCTCGGTGCCCACCCGGCGTTCCGGGGCACCAGCGTGGCCGTGTCCCGGTCCATCGCCGGCATGCTCGACCACCCGGTGCGGCACAGGCTGGGCGAGCTGGCCCTGCCGGTGTTCGTGGCCTTTGGCAGCCGGGACCGCATGATCCCGAACCCGATCTTCAGCGGTGGGCGTCCGGCCACGGTCCTGGCCGACGCGGTGGCTCTGCTCGACGCCGAGCCCTTGCTGGTGCCCGGGGCCGGACACACGGTGCACCACGACGCCCCCGAGACCTTCAACCTGGCCGTCCAGGCCTACCTGGGGGGCCTGTGATCGGGCTGCTGGTGAGCGTGGCTCTGGCCACGGATGCCTTTGATCCGACCGCCCAGGACGCCCGCTTCACCGGGGCCGAGACCTGGACCGTGGACGAAGAGATCCGGCTGTGGGGGGCCATCGAGCGGCACGTGGATGCCGAAGCCGGCCTGTTCACCCAGGAGGACTTCAACGACGCCCTGGCTTGGCCCGACGACAGCCACTACGCCCCGTGGATCGCCACGTGCTTCGGCACGGCCACCCCGAGCAGCGACACCTTCCTGCTGCACGCGGGGCCGTCCAGCGCCATCGGGCGGGGCACCCCCATCCTGTTCGTGCCCGGCGCCGGCGACAACGCCAGCCGGGGCTTCATCACCATGGCCACGCGGATGGACCAGGCCGGTCGCCCGGTCTACGCGCTGACCTTTGCCCACCCCCACGGCGACGTGCTGCAGCAGGCCGAGCTCGTGGCCGACGCCATCGCCCGGATCCGCCACCTGACCGGCGCCGCGCAGATCGACCTGGTCTCCCACAGCAAGGGCGGGGTGGCCACAGCGGTCTACCTGGCCCACACCGAGGGCGCGGCGTGGGGCCACTCGGCCTACGAGGCCCACGGCACGCCCTATCGGGGCGACGTGCGCCGGGCGGTCTTCATCGCCACGCCCCTGGACGGCATCGACACGACCCACCGCTGGACCCTGGGCAACTACGCCAGCGTCGACGAGGACCTGGCCGTCAGCCCCACGAGCTGGGAGACCTGGTACCCCTACGGCGTCACGAGCTGGTGGCTCTCCGAGGACCTGTCCGCCCAGGATCTCTTCCCCAGTGGCCAGGACCTGTTCCCCGGGCACCGGCAGATCATCCGGCGCCAGCCCGCCGAGCTGCCCGGCAGCCTGCCCTGGCTGGGGGTCTACAGCCTGCAACCCGACTGGTGGACCACCTACGAAGGGGGCACGGGGGTGTGGTCCGAAGCCGCGGGCATCGACGCGGTCGAGGCCGCCGGGGGCCACCTGCTCGAACACCTGGAGGGCCAGGGGGTCGATCCGGGGGTGGAGCTCTTCGTGCTCGCCGGCACCAGCCCGCTGATGCCCAATGGGGCCGAGAGCTACCTGCTGGCGTTCTTCGACCAGGTCTGGGTCGATCTGATGACCGGGGGCGCGGACCTGTGGGCCGCCCTGGCCGGCGAGCTGGCCGGTGGCGCCTTCGAAGGCGTGGGGCTGAGCGACGCAGACGTGCAAGGGCTCGCGGCGGGCAAGCTGGTGCTCGGGGAGATCAGCGGGCCCAGCGACGGGCTGGTCTTCGTGGACAGCGCCACCCGGGCGGCGACCCTGACCGGCCGCGGGGCCCAGGTGGTCGAGACCTACACCGCTGAGCTGTCCCACCTGGACCTGCTCTACGCGAGCCCCGTCATCGGCGAGCTCCTGCTGGAGGAAGCGGCCCAGGACCCGGTCGAGTACGGCTGGCTGGAGGGCCTTGCGAACCGCTACATCGAAGCCGACACTCTGGGCTGGCTCGAGCGGGTGCTGGCCGACGAAGGGGCGTCCGGGCCCTCGGACACCGCCGTCGGACACACCGGGGACACGGGGGCGCAAGCCGCCGACACGGGCGTCCCGGACCCTCGCCCCGACGACCCCACGGGCACGACCGGCTGGGCGGGCTGCACCGAGGGCTGCGGGACGGGTTCGAGCCTGGCCTGGATCGGACTCCCGCTGCTGGGCTGGCTGCGCCGTGAGCACTGGGCGGGTTCGACCCACTGACCGGGCGCGGGGTCGGCTACCCTCGTGTCGCGAGGAGCCGAGATGCTCGCCCTGCTGCTGACGACCATCGCCCATGCCCAGGCCCTGCCCCCGGTGCCTTGTGCGACCCCCTGGCTGCTGCCCGAACGCCTGGACATCGTGCCCGTGCAGCCTCCGTCGCCCCCGCCCGCAGCCGGCAAGGGCCTGCGCACCACCTACGACGGCGTGCCCAACGTGGCGACGTCGGCCAACTTCGCCCTGTGGTGGGGCAGTCGGCTGGACCTGTCCGACGCCAAGGCCCAGGCGGTCCTGGAGGGCTTCGAGGCGTCGTGGGAGGTCCAGGTCGGCGAGCTGGGCCACGACGCCCCCGAGGGGTCGGACCAGTGGCTCTTCAACGTGTACGTGGGCAGCACGGGCAGCGGCACCCCCAGCGACTACGGGGCGGGTGGCTACTACTGGCGCGACGAGGAGGGCTGGCCGATGGTCGTGGTCGGATCGCCCACTGCCAACGATCCAGAGGACTATGGCCGATCGGTCATCGCCCACGAGTACTACCACGCCATCCAGGACCGGACGGGCAACTACGTCTACGCCAACAATTACGGCTTCACCGATGGCTCGTGGTTCTGGGAGTCCACCGCGACCTGGGTGGTCAGCGAGATCTTCCCCCAGGACCTGTGGCACGCGAGCTTCCTCTTTGGCTACCTGTTGGTCCCGGACCAGCCGCTCAACGCGTTCACCTACCCGGACGGCTCGCTGGACGGGTACCACCAGTACGGCGCCTTTCTGTTTCCCAGGTACTTGACCGAGCACGCGGTGGACCCGTCGGTGATCGTCGAGACGTGGAAGCGCGGCAGTCGGGACGGGGACCCCCTGGTCGTGCTCGGTGAGCTGCTGGCCGATCGAGACCTGGACCTGGCGTCGGTGTTCGTGGACTTCGCCGCGGCCAATGTGCTGTGGGACTACCAGCACGGCGGCACCTACCAGGCGGTGGTCGACGGCTATGCGCCCTACTTCCCCAGCGAAGATCGACGGGTCACGGCGACCGTGCGCGGGGACGGGGACCCCGACTGGTTCGACGTGGACGAAGACCTGGCACCCGCCCGGCTCGGCTACAACCAGATCCGCTTCGAGCGGCCAGACGACGGGGACCTGGAGCTGGGCTTCGACGGGGCAGCCGAGGGCTCCGACGGCACGGCGCCGGCGTGGGGCCTGGCCGTGATCTTCGAGGACGATGGGGGTGACCGGGTCGAGGTGCTCGATCCCGACGCAGGGGTCTGGCTCTTCGAGGACGTCGGGGACCACGACGTCATCACGCTGGTGGTCGCGGCGGTGCCCGACCAGGCGGATCAGGACGAACGCTTCCCCTACAGCTGGCGCATGGCCGTGGTCACCCCCGCCCCCGATCCACTCGAGGCGCTCCAGCCCCAAGACGATGACGACGACGACGACCCGGGCCAGATCGCCGCAGGCTGCGGCTGCACCCAGGTCCCGGGCACCGGCGCCTGGTGGGTGATCGCTCTGGGGATCCTGGGGGTGCGCAGCTCTCGGAGGGGACCCGGCTGCCCCTGACCGGGTAGAGTTCGGCCCGTGGGGCCTCTGGCGCTGGTGCTGTTCTCGTGTGTGGATCCCCCGACGGGGGACTCCGGCGTGGACTTCGTCGACCGGGACGAGGACGGGTACTACACCGACGTCGACTGCGCCGACGACGACCCCGACGTGAACCCGGGGGTGCCCGAGATCTGCGGGGACGGCCTGGACAACGACTGCAGCGGAGACGCCGGCGTGTGCGCCTATGAGGGGGCGGCAGAGCTCCGCGACTCCTGGGCGGTCTACACCGGTGACGAGCCCGAGCACCAGGCGGGCATCAGCACGGTGCTCGCTGGCGATGTCGACGGGGACGGCCGGCGGGATCTGGCTGTGGGCGCCTGGGGCCGCGACGGCACCTACCTGGAGTCCGGCGCGGTCTACCTGATCACCGAGCCCCTGCCGGGCACCCACCACGTGGGCGACGTTGCCACGACGGTGCTCGAGGGGGCGGCGGACAGCGAGAACATGGGCTGGGCCCTGGACGGCGACCAGGACCTGGACGGGGACGGCCTGGCGGACCTGGTGATCGGCACCGCGGACTTCCACCGGGCCTATGTGGTGCACGGGCCCATCACCACGAGCGGCCTGGCAGCCCATGCGGGCGCGGTCTGGGTGCACACCGCGGGCTCCTTTGCGGGCACCGCCGTCGCGCTGTCGCCGGACGCCACTGGCGACGGTCTGCCCGACGTGCTCATCGGTGCCTGGTCCGACGACGGTGGGGCGGTGGACGCAGGGGCGGCCTTCCTGGTGGCTGGCCCGGTCACCGCCAGTGGCGTGCTCAGCGACGCGACCGCCGTGCTGACGGGCGTGCACGCCGGGGGCCAGGCCGGTCTTGCCGTGCACTCCGCCGGGGACACCGACGGCGACGGCATCTCCGAGGTGGTGGTGGGTGCCCCCGGCGCCACCCGGGACGGGGAAGCGGTGGGTGGGGCCTACCTGTTCCTGGGACCGGTGACCGGCGCCCTGAGCCTGGACGACGCCGCGGGCGTCGCCCTGGGCAATGCCCTGGACGGCAGCGCGGGGGCGTCGCTGGCCGGGGGCCGGGACCTGGACGGGGACGGACTCAAGGATCTGGCCATCGGCGCCCCGCTGGCAGGGGTCGACATCTACGGCACGGGCGCCGTCTACGTGCTGCACGGGCCCGTCAGCGGCACTCTCGGCCTCGAGGATGCCGACGGGACCCTGTGGGGGGAGTCCTGGGAGGACGCCGCCGGCATCGCGGTCACGGCGCCAGGGGATCTGGACGGAGACGCCATCGGGGACCTGGTCATCGGCGCAGACGGGCACGACGAGCCCCACACGAACGCCGGCCGGATCTACGTCGTGCTGGGGCCGGTCGCCGGCAACCAGAGCCTGGTCGACGCCCCCGCCTGGTACCAGGGCCCCATCTCCCACGGCCACGCCGGCGCAGCGCTGGACGGCGCCGGAGACGTGGACGCCGACGGCATGACCGATCTGCTGATCGGGGCCTACCTGGACGGCAGTGCATCGAACAACGCTGGCGCGGTCTATGTCGTCCGCGGCAGGGCAGGGGAGTGACACCATGGCGTTCGAAGGGTTCCCGAAGCGCACCGTGACCTTCCTCGCCGAGCTGGGCGAGAACAACGACAAGGCCTGGTTCGACGCCCATCGCGCGGACTACGAGCAGGGTTTTCTGGCCCCGGCACGGGCCTTTGTCGAAGCCTTCGGCGAAGGGATGCGGCCCGTGCTCCCGGCCCTCCAGGCCCAGCCAAAGGTGAACGGGAGCATCTTCCGGATCTACCGGGACACCCGCTTCTCCAAGGACAAGCGGCCCTACAAGGACCACCTGGACCTGTGGTTCTGGCAGGGGGTCGGCAAGAACAAGACCTGTGCGGGCCACTACTTCCGCATCACCGCGGACGGGGTCTGGCAAGGGGCGGGCATCCACGGCTTCGAGCCGGCGGCGCTACAGGCCTACAGGAGCGCCGTGTTGGATGACGCCCGGGCGGCCGCCCTGGCCGACGCTCTGGCCCAGGCCCGATCCGCGGGTGCCGTCCCGGGTGAGCCGGAGCTCAAGCGCGTGCCCCGAGGGTTCGACCGGGACCACCCTCGCGGTGCCCTGCTGCGCCGCAAGAGCCTCTACGCCGATCACCAGGGACCCCACCCGGACACCTTCCACAGCGCGGCCTTCCTGGAGACCGCCATGGCCCGGGCCCGCACGCTCTTGCCGCTGTTCTCGTGGGTGGTCGACGTGGTCGAGGGAGCGAAGGCGGGCAGCTGAGGGTCATGCACTTCGGGATAGCTTCGATCTGCGAATCGTAGAGAAGAGCCGGTCCTGAGCCGCTCAAGGCGGGCACGGAGCTTGCTTTCACGGTCCCCGAGGTGTCGACCATGTCCGAAGAGCTGCTCCGCGCCGCCGCGGCCGCCAAGCACGACCTGGGCAAGTACGTGGCCTTCGAGCTGCGCTGGCTGCCTCCCGAGCCGAGCCAGCAGGAGCTCCTTGCTGCGCTGCGACGGGACCTGCTGAGGACCCGCAGCAGCGGCGAGAAGACCGAGGACTGCACCCAGGTCTGGGCTCGGGTGCGGGTGGGACTCGAGACGCTGCCGGATCCCGACGAGCTCGCCCAGCTCGACGACGTGGTGGCCAGTCTGGGTCGCGCGCTGCCGGCCCTGCGGACCGGCGAGCTGGAGCGGGCCGACCTGAACGTGCTGGTGTTCCGGGCCAAGCGGCTCTCGCTGATGCTCTCCAGCCTCCACAAGCGCCTGCGGCAAGGAGCCTGAGTCCATGGCTGACGTCTTGATCATCGACGACCAGGAGCGCTACGCCGAGCTGTGTCGGCGGGCGATCCCCGAGCACGACTACCACGGCCCTGCCCGCACCTGGGCCCAGGCCGAGGTCCTGCTCAAGTCCCTGCGCCGGCGGGTGGATCTGGTGCTGCTGGACGTGCACTTCGATCTCCCGCCCGAACAGCTCTTGGGGCTGGCCGATGACCCGAGCGACCGGGCCATCGAGCGGGCCCGGCGTGAACAGGGGCTGCACATCCTGGCGCGTCTCCGGGCCCGGGCGCCGGATCTGCCCGTGGTCCTGATGACCAGCCGGGACGACCTGCCTCTGGAGCGCGCCGCCGAAGAGCTGCACGCCGAGGAGTACACGTACTTCCTGGACGACGAGTACGTGGACGCGGTGGCCCTGCGGGCCCAGATCGAAGGCATCCTGCGGGCCCGCCGCGGCGTCACTGCCGACGGCCCGGTCTACTGGGGCGACTCGATGGTGATGCGGCGCGTGCGCAGCCAGCTGTTGACCCTCGCCCGGGGGCGGCTGCCGATCATCCTGGGGGGGCCGACCGGGACCGGGAAGAGTCTCATCGCCCGACACTTCGTGCACCCCCGGTCCGGGCGCAAGGGGCGCTTCGTCGCGGTCGACCTGAGCACGGTGCCCAAGGACCTGATGGGCGCTCACCTGTTCGGCTCGGTCCGCGGCGCCTACACGGGCTCCATCTCGGACCGACGGGGGGCCTTCGAAGAGGCTGACGGGGGCACGCTGTTCCTGGACGAGATCGGAAACCTGAGCGAAGACGCCCAGAAGATGCTGCTCACCGTGCTGCAAGAGGGCGTCGTGACCCGCCTCGGGGACGTCAAGGAGCGTCGGGTCGACGTGAAGCTGGTGGTCGCCACCCACGAGGACCTGCCCGAGATGGTGCGCGAGGGGCGCTTCCGAGCAGACCTGTTCATGCGCCTGAACCCCGCCTGCACCGTGACCCTGCCCCCGCTGAAGGACCGCAAGCTGGATCTGGCGGCGCTGGCCAGCTTCTTCGTGGAGCAGGCCGTCCAGCGGCCTCACCTGGCCGAGCTGATCGAGGCGTACTGGCGCCGGCACCGAGGCGACGCGGCGCTGCCCCGGTTCGAGGTGGTGGCCGGGGACACGGTGCCCGAGGCCCAAGACGGCGTGCTCGTGCTCTTGATCAGCGTGCGGGCCATGCGGCTGCTGCGCAAGCACCCCTGGTCCGGCAACCTGCGCGAGTTCGCCATGACCATCGAGAACGCCCTGGTGTTCACCTTTGCCGAGCTCTCTCGGGTCACCGGTGGCGGGCGTGCCGACGTGGTCCAGGTGCGCCCCAAGCTGATCCGGGACCTGCTGCGGGCCACGCGCTCCGACCTGTACGACGCGCCCAGCGACGGCCATCACCTGGAGGTGGCGGTGCGTGCAGGGGAGACCCTCAACAAGGTCGCGGCCGACGTGGAGCGCCAGTACTTCACCCGCCTCTACCTCCAGCACGACGGCGACTTCCGGGGCATGGCCCGGATCCTGATGGGGGACCCGGACTGCGCCCGCAAGGTCCAGCTGCGCTTCAACCAGCTGGGCCTCAAGGTCCGGGAGCTCAAGCGCCAGCTCCAGTCGGACTTCCGCTGACACGGCTCGCCCTGGTGCTGGTCTTGGCTGGGCTGGCTGGCAGCGCGAGTGCTGCCGACGAGCTGCTGGGCGCTGGGCTGGACCCGGTGACCCGGGACGTGCTGCGTCGGGCCGTGGGGTACGAGCAGGACGGGGTCTGGGCCAAATCGGCGGCCGCCTACCGGGTCGTGCTGAGCAAGGAGCCCGAGTGGGTGCAGGCCGTGCTGGGGCTGGGGCGGGTCCTGGCGCATTCCGGTGATCGGGCCGGTGCCGAGGCGGTGTACCGGCGCCTGCCCTGGGAGCCGGAAGCCCTGGAGGCCCTCGGCCGCTTGCTGGAGCCCGACCGCCCTGCGGAAGCCCTGGTCGTGTACCAGAAGCTCGCCAACCTGCGCTTCGGCTGGCCTGGCGCCTGGGGGCTGCAGGCCCGTGCAGCGCTGGCGGCCGAGGAGCTCGACACAGCCCTGGAGGCCGCTGAGCGCTACCACGAGCTGAGCCAGGGGCGCCTGGACGCGGACCAGGCGGGGCCGTTCCTGTTGGACCTGGCGGCGGCGCTGCGCAGGGAGGGCCGTCGGGACGAAGCACGGGTGTGGCTGGAGCGGGCCGGGCGCCTGGACCCGGAGGGCCCCCTGGCCGAGGAGGCCGCGGCGAGGCTGGACCGGATCGCGGTGGAAGAGGCGGCCGAGGCGCTCGGGGGTGCTCGCGCCGAGGCCCTGAGCCCCGCCCGCAGGCTCCGCCTCGAGGAAGCGCGCAGGGCCCTGGCCGAGGGGGAGCTGGCGCGGGCCGAGCGACAGCTGGCGAGCCTGCGCAGCCAGTCCCCGCGGAGCCCCGAAGTCCAAGCGGCCTGGGCAGACCTGTCCCTGGCCCGAGACCAGGTCAGCGAGGCCGAGGTCGCCTGGCTGACGGCGGTCGTGCTGGACCCGGAAGACCCGCGCTGGCGGGAGCGGCTGGGCACGCTGTTGGCCACCCGCTACGGCGGCCGGCGCCACCGAGAGGCCGCCGAGGAGCTCGGCGTGGCCCTCCGCAAGCGCCCCACCTGGACGCGACTGCACCACCAGCTGGGCGTGGTGCACCAGGAGATGGGGGAGTTCGAGCGGGCCGTCACCCACCTGGAGGCGTACCTGGGCGCCGAACCCGTCGGCCCGTGGAGTGCAGACGCCCGGCAGCGGTTGGCGGATCTGACCCGGGTCCGGCCGGAGCCCCCGGCGGCCGAGACCGTCGCCGACGCGCCGCCCCCGGGCCTGCCCCTGGCGGCGTGGGAGCCCCTGCGCATCGCGCGGGTCTACCGGGACCGGGGAGACCTGGCTGCTGCGCGCGAAGAGCTCGCTGACGCTCTGGCCGTGGCGCCGGACCAGCCGGTGCTGCTGAACCTGGCAGCCACGCTCCTGCTGGCCGAGGGCGAGACCGATCAGGCGCTGGCCGCGTGGGAGAAGTCCGTCGCGGTGGACCCCGGCCAGGGCGCGGTGCTCCAGGAACTGGGCGAGCTCCACCTGGTCCGCGGAGACGAGGATCGGGCCCGGACCCTCTTCCGCCAGGCGGTGCGAACCGACGCGCCGGGCGGCTGGTTCTTCCTGGCAGCCATGGCCCATGCCCAGGGCGACTGGCTCGACGCCAGACGCCACCTGCAGCGCTACTTCGAGCTCGCGGCCTCGGGACCCCACCACCCGGAGGCCGTGTCCCTCGCCGCCCAACTCGAGCAGCGCTGGCAGCTCACCCTGGGGGCGCTCAGCGGGGGCGCCGTGCTGGCTCTGGGCCTGCCGCTGGGGTTGGCGGTCCGCCGGCGCACCGGGCACGACCTGGCCACCTTGCTCCACGAGCACCCCGACGCTGCGCCGGATGCTGCGCGAATCCTGAGCGCCATGCGCCACGAGGTCCTCAAGCACAACACGACGGTCATGCCGGCGGTCGCCGATGCTCTGGCACAGGGTGACCCGGGGCCCGCCTTGGACCTGAAGGAGCAGCTGGTCGGGACCGGCGAGGTCATCCTGCGCTGGCAGGCCTATGTGGCCGAGCTGGAGCAGCTGGGCCGGTCCCATCGGCTGCGCCTCAACCTGCGGCACAGAGACCCGGTGCTCGGACCCATGTGCGCCGCCTTCCGGGCCCTGGAGCGGCTGATCCCCGGCCTGCACCGCCGTGGCCCCGATGGCGCCCGGGAGCTCCGGGAGCTCTCCGCGGTGCTGAACGACCGGGGCTATGAGCAGCTCGGGGTGCTCATCCGCGAGGCCGGCGTGATGGGACTCGACGCCCAGGTGCTCGGCCGCTGCTGGGACCGGGTCCGGGGCGAGCCCTCCTTTGCCGGTTGTCCGGTGCCCGAGCTGGTGGTCGAGGCCGGGGACGAGCCCTTGCGGGTCAAGGTCAGCCCCCACGATCTGGACGACGTGGTGTGCAACGTGCTCCGCAACTCCCTCCAGGTGGTGCTGGCGGACCACCCAGACGGCGCCGGCCGACTGGGCCTGGCCCTGGACGAGGAGCTCGATCCAGTCACCGGCCTGGAGGAGGTCGCCCTGCGGTTCCGGGACAACGCCGAGCGCCCGCTGAACGATGCGATGATCCGTGGGCGTCAGATCAGCCGCGGGCTGGGCCTCACGGTGGACCTGATCAACCGGCACGGCGGGAGCATTCGGGTCGAGGACGAGCCGGGCTGGGCCAAGGCGGTGGTCGTGCGGCTGCCCCGAGGAGAGTGGTGATGTCGGCGGAGCGAAGACCCCGGGTCCTGGTGGTCGAGGACGGCCACGAGTACATCACCACCCTGCGTCGCTACCTGGGCCAGGCCTTCGACTTTGCGCGGGCCGGGGACGGCCACGAGGCCCTGGCACAGCTCGCCGGAGGGCCCTGGGACGTGGTGTTCCTGGACATGCGCTTCGACCGCACGGCGCCGAGCCAGCTGCTCGGGGATCTGGCGGTGACCGCTGACCGCTTCAACGGCGACACCCACCGCGCGACCCGCTTCCTCGAAGAGCACCAAGGCACCTACGTGCTTGCCGCCCTTCGGGAGGCCGGGTGCGGTCTGCCGGTGGTGATGAGCTATGACTTCGACAGCGAGCCTAGGCGCTGGAAGCACCTGGAGGCTCGGTACCGGCCGATTCGGTACCTGACGGACAACGCGGATCCAGAGCGGATCCAGCAGGCTCTACGGGGGGCTGCCGCAACAGGGTGACGTTGCTCTGGATGTTGGGCGTCGGTTCATCGAGCGGCGCCGCCAGGGTCAGGCGCATGTGCACCTTGCCCTTGCCCCGGCCGTACTGGTCTTCCACCTGGGCAAAGGTCGAGAAGCCGAAGATCTCTTCGTAGAGGTGGATGGCCCGGCGATCGGCGGGGTCGACCTCGAGCACGACCGACTCGATGCCGCTCGCGGCCAGCCCCTGGAGCACCTGGGTGACGAAGTACCGGCCCAGTCCCTGGCCGCGCCAGCCCGGGCGCAGCGCCATGCAGAACAACACGGCTTCTTCGGGGGCGGCCCAAGAGCGCAGGCACTGGCAGGTGCCGATGACCAGGTCCTCGGCCTGAAGGAGAAAGGTCCGACCGTGGCGCAGGAGCAGTCCGGCGGTGTAGCGGCTGAAGGTGGGCTCGCTGAAGGTCAGCAGGTCGATCTCGGTGATCGTCCGGATCAAAGTCGGATCCGGGGCGGTCACCTCGTTGCAGCGCACGTCGTAGATGCGGCCGCCTTTGCTGGCCAAGGAGATCTTCAAGGGTGCCACCTCGCTGGGGGATCGCCTTCCTGGCTTGAGAGAATTTGTAGCCTGGATTGAGCCAGAGCGCATCTCCTGCCACGGTTAGAGGGACAAATCGGAGGACCACGATGCAGCCCCCCATCGAGATGTTCCGCGGCCACAGGCGTCGCACCCTGGAGGCCATGGAGCCCGGCAGCGCCATGCTGTTGTTCGGCGCGCACCACGCCACCCGCAGCAACGACACCGAGTACCGGTACCGTCAGCACTCGGATCTTCTGTACACGTCGGGCTGGACCTGGCCCGAGACCGCCATCCTGTTGCGCCCTGCGGCAGAGCAACAGACCGTGTTCTTCGTGCAGCCCAAGGATCCGGAGCGGGAGATCTGGACCGGCATCCGGCCGGGACCCGTCGGTGCCGTCGAGGGCTTCGGGGCCGACGAGGCCTTCGACTACCAGGAGCTCGGCAGCCGCCTGCCGGCCCTGCTCCAGGGCGTGCACACGCTCTACTACGCGGTCGCCGAGGACGCGGACCGGGACGCTCTGGTGATGGGCGCCATCCGCAAGGCCCGCCGCACGGCCCGCCGCAACGGCCTGAGCGTGCCGGACGCCTTCATCCACCCGGGCCGCATCCTGCACGAGCTCCGCCTGGCCAAGTCCGACGACGAGCTCCAGGTCATGCGTCGGGCTGCGGCCATCACGGTCGAGGCCCACCAGGCGGCGATGGCCTTGGTCGCGCCCGGGGTCGGGGAGCACGAGCTCGAGGCGGTCATCGACTACACCTTTCGGCGGCGGGGGGGCACCGGCCCCGGCTACACGACCATCGTGGGCGGTGGCGAGAACGCGTGCATCCTTCACTACGTCGAGAATGACCAGCCCCTGCGGGACGGCGACCTGGTGCTGGTCGATGCGGGCTGCGAATTCGGCTGGTACACCGCCGACGTGACCCGGACCTTCCCGGTGAACGGGACCTTCAGCGAGCCCCAGCGCGAGCTCTACCAGCTCGTGCTCGACTCACAGCTGGCGGCCATCGACCAGGTCCGTGCCGGCACGCCCTTCAACGAGCTCCAGGACGCGGCGGTCCGGGTCCTGACCCAAGGCCTGGTGGCCCTGGGGCTGCTGAGCGGTCGGGTCGACGACCTCATCGCCGACCAGGCCTACAAGCGGTACTACATGCACAACATCGGCCACTGGCTGGGCATGGACGTGCACGACTGCGGGGCCTACCACCTGGAGGGGGAGTCCCGGCCCCTGGAGCCCGGCATGGTGCTGACCATCGAACCCGGTCTCTACGTGGCCCCGGACGACGACGAGGCACCCGAGCGCTACCGGGGCATCGGCGTTCGCATCGAGGACGACGTGCTGGTGACCACCGGCGATCCCGACGTGCTCACCGGCGCCCTGGGCAAGACCGTGGCTGAGATCGAGGCCCTCTGTGGCTAGTCCCCTGTCTCAGAATTTCGTGAGGTGATCGCGCAGCCATCGCCGTGGCTGGTGGTCTGGTCGAGCGGCCGGTGTGGCCGAGTCACACCAAGGCGAGAGCGGGCCGCCCGGCCGGCTGGTCATCGCACGGCGGGTTGTGGAGAACCGGCTTGTGAGCCGGACGGACCCGGAGGCGCGACACACGCGGAAGAGTCGCCGCAAGCGGTTCGATGGGTTCAAGCTCCATGTGCTGGGAGAGTCGGTGAGCGGGATGGTCGCAGCGG
>CAZFLE010000027.1:0-13209 GCA_964519895.1 uncultured Enterobacterales bacterium
ACGTGGACACCATGGAACAGGCCGTGCACGAGCTGATCATGGGCGAGGAGTCCGTCAAGGCCCTGGCCGCAAAGTACGACGTCTCCCGCGGCACCCTGCGCGAGTGGGAAGAAATCTACACCGAGGCCGGGCGCGCGGCCCTGCAGAAGCACCGCGGGCGCTGACTCAGGGCCCTTCGAGGTCTCCGAGGTGGCTGTCGAAGCCAGCGGCCTCGACCGCTTCCTGCAGCCCGTACTCGTTGGCCAGGTTCGCGTCGAAGGTGACCAGGGCCTCGGCGTTGGGAAGGTCCATGACCACCCCCGTCACGCCCCGCGTCCGGCGAAGCTCGGCCCGGACCTTCTGGGAGGCCGTCGCCGAGTTGAGGCCGTCGACCATCAACAGCGCCTGCCGGATGTCCGGGGGGACCTCGTCGACCGGGCCGCTCTCGCAACCCGCACAGGGCAACGCCAGGCTGCCGACCAGTCCGATGAGCATTCCCGTCCGCGCCAGCCCCATAGCCACCTCCTGTTCCTGAATCGGGCCGGGACCACACGACCTGAGCCCCCTTTTCGCTAGGAGCCGGGTCTGGTTGAATGGCGGGCCAGACCCGAGGCTCCCGATGGACAAGGCCCCCGACTTCTCCAAGTCCCACATCCGCAAGATGGTGAAGCTGTTCAGCGCCCTGCACGTGTTCCTGTACCGCCTGCTCGGCGGCCGCCTGGTCGGCGGCAAGGGCACGGTGATGCTGCTGACCACGACCGGCCGCAAGAGCGGCTTGGCCCGCACCAAGCCGGTGATGTACCTGGAAGAGGGCGAAGCCATCTACTGCGTCGCGTCCCGGGCAGGGTCCGCCAAGCATCCCCTCTGGTACAAGAACCTGGTCAAGACGCCCCAGGTCACCGTCGAGGTGATGGGCCGCGGTCCACAGACGCGCACGGCTCGCACCGCGTCCGACGAAGAGCGGACGGACCTCTGGCCGCGCCTGGTGGCGACCTATGCGGACTTCGACACCTACCAGAGCCTGACCGAGCGCGCGATCCCGGTGGTGGTCCTGGACAAGCTTGCCTGAGCTGTCGCCGGTCGGCGACAACCGGCGCTACCGGCGACACCGGGCCGTGCTCGATCCGCACGCCTCGGTGCTGAAGCGTTGGCACGGACCGTGAAACACAGGGGACCGACCCTCGACGGAGTCCCCCATGTCCAGCCTGTTCGCTCTGCTGCTCGTCGCCTGCGCCACCCCGGGCCAGGACACCGCCCTGCCAGAGGTCTCCTGCCCCGCGGACAGCATTGCAGCCCCCGGCTTCCACGCCAGCCTGCAGGCGGTCCTGGACACCGCCGAGGACGGCGCGGTGCTGTGCGTGGCCCCGGGCACCTGGGGCCCGGTGCGCATCGACCGGCCCGTGACACTCATCGGCGGAGCCGGCCCGCTGCACACCGAGCTGCACGGCCGCCACGACGGCAGCGCCGTCTGGATCGCCGATGCCGGTGCCGTGGCCCTGCACGGGCTCTCGATCACCGGGGGCAAGGCCACCCTCGGTGGCGGCCTGCGGGCCGAAGGGAAGTCTCACGTGACCCTGGTGGACGTGCTGGTCAGCGGCAACGACGCCGAGCGCGGCGGCGGGGTGGCCGTTCTCGACGGGGCCTTTCTGGAGTCCGAGGACACCGTGGTGGTCCTGAACCAGGCCGACGGCGCCGGTGGCGTGTGGGTCCAGGACGCGGCCATCGACCTGGCCGGTGTGTCCCTGCTCTCGAACCAGCCGGACGATCTGGGGTGCAGCCGCAGCTACGGCTGCGACTGAAGGCCGGCCCGGAAGCGGGCCACCGACCGGGCATCCCACGCACCCAGGACCTCGTCCAGGGCCACCGCCAGGTCCTGGGGCGCCAGCCCCGACAGCCACAGACCGGCGATCGCCCCGATGACCTGGGCGTGATCGCTCGCGTCTCCGTACAGCGCCTCGGCGATGCCAGGCACGTCCTCGACCAGCCTCTCGACGGTGTTGAAGACAGCGATGGCGGCGAAGTTGCCGCCCAGCTCGAGCACCCGCCGGGTGAAGGCCAGATCGGCCCGGGCCCGCTCGACCAGGCTCAGGTCCGCCCGACCCAGGGTCAAGGCATGGGCCATCAACTGGGGCGCCTGGGCCAGGGTCTCGGGATCCAACCCCGACGCCAGGTGCACCGCGAAGAGCCGGCGCAGGGCCAGGAAGTCCTGGAAGACCCGGGTCACGCGCTCGGGGTCGTCGCGCAGGGCCTCGAACCAGAGGGGGATCAGCCCCAGGCCGGCGCTGCGAGCGGGGTCGAGCACCACGCTCCCGCTGCCAGGGGTGACCGCCACGAGGTCCAGGGCCTGCAGTCGGGCCAGCACACGCTGGACGGTGGGCACGGTCACACCGAGCTCCAGGGCCAGCGCCCGCACCGACGGCAGGCGACTGCCCGGCGGCCGCTCGCCGCGCAGGATCGCGATGGCCAGGCTGCGCTCCAGTCGCGCCGCAGTGTTCACAGGATCTCCGTGCCGGATGACTGTATAACACAATTGTATTATACAGTTTTCACCCCAAGGAGCGTGCATGGCCCCCCTGGACCTCGAGACCCGACTGGCACCGCTGCGCAACGCCGGCCGCCTGGCCGAGCTCCCGACCCCCTGGCAGCTGCTCCAGGCCGAGCTGGAGATGGCCCCCTTTGTCATCAGCATCGACGTGACCGACGAGCCCTTCTACGCCGGGGCCCCCCTGCGCCACCCGGTGGTGCGCCAGCCCTTCATCTTCCGCGAGGTCGGCTGGGACCACCTGCGCATCGGCACCGGCCTGCGCAGCGGGCTCCTGCCGATCTGTCGACACCTGATCCTGACAGTGCACAGGGGCATGCCGGTCTGGGATCTGCAGCTGGTCCACACCCATGCCGACGGTCTGGCCACCCTTCGCCGCGCGATCGAGGACCAGCTGGCCGACGAGAGCCCCACCGCTCGCCGGCTCAACCGGCTGGCCCGGCGCCTCATGCCCGATCCCCGGACCTACCACCAGCGCTTCGTGGGCCCGGACGGCTGGATCGCCCAGGCAGAGGCCCTGGACTACCCGACCGCAGACCAGGCCGGCGCGACCCTGCCACCGGAGTACTTCAGCCTGGTCGGGTTCCTGGAGCACGCCCAGACCGGCTTTCCGGCCCGCTTCGCCGACGTGGCGTGGCATCGGTGGCCCGGCCGCCTGCTCCGCCTGCCCCTGCGGCTCTACCGCGAGGGCGGATCCCTGGGGTGGGCGCGGATCCCCCTCCGGGACGGATGAGCGCCTCGCGCCGCATCGAGGTCCGCGGGTCGGGCGGTCCCGACGTGCTCCACGTGGTCGAAGGGCCGATCCCGATCCCGGGCCGCGGTCAGGTGGTGATCAGAGTCCAGGCAGCCGGCGTGGCCTATGGCGACGTGATGCGCCGCCGAGGCGTGCTCGCGCCGCCGTGGGCATTCACCCCCGGCTACGACGTGGTGGGCCGGATCGCGACGGTGGGCCGCGGTGTGGACCCCGACCGCGTGGGTCAGTGCGTGGGGCTCTTGCTCCCGGGCATCGGCTTCGGCGGGTACGCCGAGCACGTCAGGGCCCGGGCCACTCGCCTGGTGCCGATCCCCACCGGCCTGGACCCCGTCGTCGCCGTGGCCTTGGGGCTCAACTACGTGACCGCCTGGCAGATCCTCCACCGCCAGCTGCGCCTGCCGCCAGGCGCGTCGCTGTTGGTGCACGGCGCAGCGGGGGGTGTCGGCACGGCGCTCGTGGAGCTGGGCCGCCAGGCGGGCCTGACGCTCTACGGCACCGCCTCGGCCCCCAAGCACGAACAGGTGCGAGCCCGGGGTGCCGAGCCCATCGACTACCGGGCCCACGACTTCGTCGACGTGTTGCGTCAGCGCCTTCCCCAGGGTCTGGACGCGGTGACGGACGGCATCGGCGGGAACCACCTGCTGCGCTCGCGCCAGGTCCTGCGCCGGGGCGGTGCCCTGGTGTTCTTTGGGGTCTCCGGCGACGTCGCCGGCGGCATGTCCCAGGTGCTGCGCGGGGGGGCCGCCCTGCTGCGGCTGGCCCTCGATCCCCGGCTACGCCTGCGCCTCTACGGCTTCATGAGCAGCCCGGCCAGCCTGCCCTGGCGCTGCCGACAGGACTGGGCCCGGCTCCTCGACCTGGGCGCCTCGGGCGAACTGGCGCCCGCCATCGGTGCCCGCATCCCCCTGCTCCAAGCCGCCCAGGCCCACGACCTGGTGGACCGGGCCGCGGTGGTGGGCAAGGTCGTGCTGACCGCTTGATCAGGCGCCGACCTGGGCCTCGCTGAGCACCGTGGACTGGCCCCCGCTCCACTCGAACAGGGCGATCTTGGCGCCGCCCTGGGGGTGGGGCTCCAGGGTCACGCCGGTGAAGCGCTTCAGGGTGGGCACGGTGTCGCCCTGGGTCTGGCTCAGGCTGGGGTTGCGGCGCAGGGTGCGCAGGAAGTTCAGCCAGTCTTCCTCGGGGGCATCGGCCGGCGGCAGCTGCATGAGGTGGATCCACGTGCCCGAGTTCACATAGGTCAGGTCGCCTTGCTTTTGGAAGCGGGCCGAGTGGGTGTGGCCCAGCACGACCGCCTGGGCCCGGTACTTGGCCGCCAGCCGACCGGCCTCGGTCCACTCGGCGTCGGTGGGCACAAGCTCGAAGTACTTGTCGCCGGAGTCCCCGGCGAGCTTGGCCTGGGCCTTGGCGTAGACCTGGAAGCCCTGGCGGGCCATCTTCAGAGCCGCGGTCTTGAGGTTCGGGTCCTCGTCGCCCTCGGCGAAGTCGAACATGGCCTCGGGGTCCAGCAGCTCCTCGAGGGCGAAGATCTCGTCGTCGGTGAGGCCGGCCTGGTCGACGGCGTCCGCGAGCCCCAGGTCACCGTCGTCCTCCTCGTCGTCTGCGAACGTGAAGGCGTCGTCGGCCGTCCGGAACAGCTGCCACAGGATGCGCAGGGACGTGCCCTGGGCCACCAGCTTGACCGCGGTGGGGTTCACGGCGATCGCGGCCATCGCCGCGCCCTGGAAGTCGGGCTTCAGCAGGTCGGCGAACCGCATTTGGAAGTCCTTCTTGAGCGGGTTGAGCAGCTTCTTCACCAGCCGCGAGCCCGCCGGGTAGGTGAAGTTCGTGTACCGCCCCAGCCGGGGCTTCTTCTTGAGGCCGTTCCAGTCGATGCGATTCCACTGGTCGCTGTGCTCCCCGTGCGCGACCAGGATGCGAGCGCCGTTGACCTGGGCGATGCGAGGCTCCTCGCCCAGCTCGAAGCGGAGCCGGGACGACACGTTCCGGGGCTGGCCCAGCGCGCCCTGGATCACCTTCTGGACCTCGGGGATCGCCAGCTCGATGTCGTGGTTGCCCACCCGGACCACCACCTGGCCGCCGGCGGCCAGGATCTTGCCGACCGAGCGCAGCACCGCGGCCGTCTCGCGGTTTCGGCAGATCGCGCGGGTCTGCTCCTCGGCCCGGGAGACCTTGAGCCGCAGAGGGTCCTCGTTCATCAGGTAGTCAAAGGTGTCCCCGTTGAAGATCACCGTGGTGTCGCGGCTGGCCCAGGTGTCCAGCAGCTCCGGCAGCTCGGCGCCGCCTGCATAGATGTCGTAGCCCCGGCCATTGCCCAGGTGGACGTCGCTCAGGATCAAGGTGCGCATGGTCTGCCTCCGCGCCGGGGTGAGGGGCGCAGAGTCTACCCCCTGGCAGGTTGGCCCAGGGGGCCGGATCCCCTCAAGACACGACCCAGCACGACCGATGTGGCAGCTGAGTCGCGTCCGTCGGAGGACCCATGAGCGAGGCGTTGGCCGCAGGCCAGGTGACTGTCGAGACCGTGCTCGAAGATGAGGGCTGTTCCTTTGATCTGGTCCAGGCCGCCACGAGCCTGGCCGAGGCCGACGACGAGCTGGCAGACCTGGTGGTGCGGATCGCAGCGAGCCCCATGATGGGAGGCCGGCTGGTGCCCGCCGACGTGGGCGAAGCCGCGGGTGCGATGGGTGCCACGATGTTCCGCGATGTCGTGCTGTGGCACCGCCTGATCCAGGCCCTCGAGGACGCTTCTCCCATGATGGTGGAGCGGGCCGTGGCCACGGCGGGCATCGCCGTGCACGACCTGGGGCCCCGCAAGGACAGCGCCGAGATCGCCGACGCGATCACCCGGGGCCTGGCGGCGACTCTGGGGTCCGCACGCCTGTTGTCCCGCCTGGAGAACTCCGCGTTCTCGGAGCTGCTCTCGCAGCTGACCGGCGACCGCCTGGCCCAGGCCGAGCGCTTCTTCTTCGGATCGTCGGGCGCCGACGAGCTCGATGCGCTGGCGCAGCGCTGGAACCTGCCGGGCGCGATGGCCGACAAGTTGGCGCCCCAGCATGGGAGCAAGGCCGCGAGTGATCAGGCCGCGTGGGCCGTCCGCGTGGCCCAGCTCGACGAGAACGACGACGCCTGGCCGACCCTCGAGAAGGTCGGTGCCCTGTTCGGCTACGAGGACCTGTCGCTGGAACCGAGCAACCCCTCTCTCGATGCCGGGGGACTGGCGGTGCTCTCCAGCCTGTTGGGCGCGTCACAGGGCGTGCCCTCTGCCGAGTCGGACGAGCGGGTCCGCTCCGCCATGGACCTGGCCGCGGATCCGCGCTTCATCTGGAGCTTCGCCGAGAGCGCGGTGCACGCTGCCACGCGGTTCCGGACCCCCCTGTCGGTCATCGCGATCGCCTGTGGCGGCGATGTGTCGGACGAGGACACGGTGAGCGCCCAGATCGCCACCTTCCAGTCGATTCGAGACCTGGTGCGCACCAGCGACGCCATCGGCCTGCTGAACGCCACCCACTTCCTGATCGTGCTGCCTGGCACCCGCCCCCAGGGCGCTCGCACGCTGGCGGAGCGCATGGCACACCGGCTCCAGACCGCCGCCGAGTCGCGCAGTGAGGTCTACGCCTGTAGCCCCCACCACGTGTACAGCACAGCCCTCAACCAGGAGAGCACCCAGCGCCCGACGGCCGAGCAGCTGGTCCAGACCGCCCTGGACGGACTCGCCGAGCTCAAGCGGGCTCGCGGCGGCAAGCTCTGTGGCTACAACGACCGGGACTTGAGCATCTTCAGGCCTTGATCGCCTGATTGGCGCGCTATCACCGGCCCCAGACAGCCCTATAGGCGACAATCCAACCCAGAGTCATGCCCCAGGCCCAGAACCCCTAAATATAGGAATCCATGCCAGATTGGCTAATGCTTAACAAAAGGTTCCTGACCCCGGTTCTCCCCCCTCTCCCCCCCGGTTCCCCCCGACACCGAATTCCCCCGGTTCCCGACCCACTTGAGACCGGCCTGGCGAGAGACCCGAGCCTAGGAGCTGCGCTGCTTCTCCAGCTCGGCCATGACCTTGTCGGGATCGGCGGCCTTGCGCATGACCAGGTCCGCGAGCACGGCGTCGGCCTCGTCGGAGATCACGGTGAAGCGCACGGCGAGACCCGTGGCGTCGAGGCGCACGACCTGGGCGCCCAGCTTGACCTTGCGGTCCCCACCGGGCATCGGCGCGAACAGCAACAGGGTGCAGCGAGCGCCCATGTCCAGGACCTGGTCGCAGGTGATGTAGGCGCCTCGGATGCTCAGGTCCCGCGCCATGCCCATCACCATCTCGCCATCGGCGCTGGCCAGCACCACTTCGGCGGCGATGGTGGCGCGGGTGTGGGCCCGCTGGTTCGGCTGGGTACCCTTGCCCTGTGCGGCCGCGCCCTGGCCCACGTGGGCGATGAACAGGGTGCCACCGCCGTAGTCCTCGATGTCCACGTCGAGCTGCATCCAGGAGCCAAGCCCGCCGAGGGCGCGGCGGACCGGCTTCGGCAGGCCCTGGTCGACCTGGTACACGGCCTGGAGCCGGATGTGGGGACTGTAGGGGCTGTTGAAGAACCGGGCCGAGATGTTCATGACCTCGTAGTGGTTCTCCTCCATGGTCTGAGACAGCTTCGCCATGGCCCTGGCCTCGTCCACCAGCTCCGCCGAAAGCATCGACAGGGCGGCCCCACAGGCCGCGGCGAGCGCCAGGGAGCACAGGCACACGGCCATGATCTGGTCCCTGTCATCCACGTAGACGGCCACCTGGTGTGTGCGCGTCACAGAGCTCGGAGCACCGGGCCTCGTCCGGGCGGTGACCGTGCGGCCGAGCAGGAGCCGGAACATGTTCCCGACCTCGTAGGGCCCTGGGAGGTCGTTCAGGGGGCTGGCGACGGCAGCGCTCATCGAATGAACGGCGCCAGCGCCGCCTGCAGGACATCGGCGGTGAAGGGCTTGGCGATGAAGAAGCTGGCCCCCGCCCTTCGAGCGAGCTTGCGCATCTGCGGCGTGCACTCCGAAGTCACGAAGCCCAAGGGGATGGGAGACCCGGCCCGGGTCATGTTCTCCAGCAGCTCCAGGCCGTTCATCACCGGCATGTTCCAGTCCGCCAGGACCAGGTCGGGGCTGCGCTGCTCGACGACGTCCAGGGCCTCGCGACCGTTGCCGGCCTCGACCACGTCGTGGCTGCCGTAGCCCGCCTGGCGCAGGGCCCTGCGGATGATCATCCGCATGGCGCGACTGTCGTCCACGATCAAGATGCGCATGTTTCGGTCCCCTAGTCCCCTGTCGCAGAAGTTCGCGAGGCACTCGCGAAGCAATCGTCGCGCCTGGTGGATTCCAGACGCGGCCGGTGTGGCCGAGTCACATCAACGCGGCTGGGAGCCGCCAGGCGCGACGAGGGCGAGCGAGTGTCCGTGAACTTCTGCGACATGGGACTAGGCGAACATCGACTGGAGATCCCTGGCCAGGTTCTCCACATTGTTGGCCGCCTCGAGCGAGTGGCTGACCCCACTGGTCGTGGTCTCGGCGGTCCGGGCCACGCTGGTGATGTTCACCGCGATGTCCGAGCTGCCCTGGGCCGCGTCGGCCATGCGCCGCTGAATCTCGCTGGTGCTGACCGTCTGCTGCTCCACCGCGGTGGCGACCATCGACTGGATCTCGCTGATCCGATTGATGATGTCTCCGATCTCCTCGATCGCCTCGATGGCGGCGTTGGTGTCGGTCTGGATCGTGCCGATGCGCTCGGCGATCTCCTCGGTGGCCTTGGCGGTCTCCTTGGCCAGGTCCTTGACCTCCTTGGCGACCACGGCGAAGCCACGGCCGGCCTCGCCAGCGCTGGCGGCCTCGATCGTGGCGTTGAGCGCCAACAGGTTGGTCTGCCGGGCGATCGACGTGATGGCCTTGACCACGGCGCCGATCTCCTCGCTGCTGTCGGCGAGCTTGCCCATGATCTGGTTGGTGTTGTCGGCCATGGACACCGCGCTGTTGGCGACCCGGCTCACCTCGTGGACCGAGTGCGCGATCTCCTGGACCGAAGAGTTCATCTCCTCGGCCGCCAGAGCCACGCTCTGGACGTGTCGACTGACCTCCTCGGCGGCGGCACTGGCAGCGTTGGCCTGGGTGAAGGTCTCGTCTGCGTTGTTGCCGATCGACGCCCCCACGTGGGCCAGGTCCTGGGCCGACGCAGCGATCTGCCGGGAGTTCTTGCCGATGGCACCCAGGATCTGGCGGCTCAGCACGCCGGTCAGCAGCGTGTTGAACACGATGACCACGATGCAGGACCCCAGCACGATGACCATCGTGGTGCTCGTGGTCTGGCCCATCGTGGCCAGCTGGGTGTTCAGGGCGTTGAAGGCCCGGGCGTGCACCTGCTGCAGCTCGGGCAGGGCCACGGACAGGACCCGGGAGGCCTCGGCGACCGCGCCGCCCGCCTCCATGGACTTGCCCTGAAGCACGAGCTCGAAGCCGGCCTCGACGTGCTTGTTAGCCTCTGCGAAGCGCTTCTTGGCCTGGGCGACCGCGGCCTGGGTCTGGGTGTCGGCCGTCGCCTGGCCCAGGGAATCGAGCTCTGCCCGCATCTCCTCGTAGCGCTCGGTGTAGCTGGGCACGCGCTGGAGATCGCCGAACAGGACCACGTCCTGGGCGGGCTCGAGCAGCTTGTCCGCCAGATCGACCATACGGCTGGCCTCGATGTAGGCGTCGGTGACCTCGGCCACCACGTCACCCTGGTCGCGCACCTGGGTGAGCTGGACCCACGACACCAGACCGAGCACGGCGAACATCGTGCTGACCACAGCCGACAGGGCCATGACCCTGCGGCGGTAGGAGAGTCGGGTTGCGTTCTTCATGGGGTCCTGGCCGGGGCTGGTCCGTGGATCTGTTCGGCCCAACGGCCGCGCTCTTGAGCCGGAACGGACCGCGCCCCCGACTGGATCAGGCTGCGACCCGGCGCATTCGGAAGCAGGTCGTGCGATCCACTCGGACCGCTTCGAACGCCGGATCGACCGCCAGTGTGCTCTCGGTGGCCCCCAGGACCAGGACGCCGTCGGGCCGCAGGACCTCGCGCACCCGCCCCAGGATGGCCCTGCGGGTGTCCAGGTCGAAGTACAGCAGGACATTGCGCAGCAGCAAGACGTCGACCTGGGGCACTCCGCGCCAGGGCTGGGTCAGGTTGAGCTGGCGAAACTCGACCAGGCGGCGCACATCGGGTGCGACCTCCCAGCTGCCGGACTGCCCCCACAGGTAGCGCTTGCGCAGCTCATCCGAGAGCCCACGGGCCGCTTCGCTGTCGTTGTAGCGGCCCTGGCGAGCCCGCTGAAGGGAGGACTCGGAGATGTCGGTCGCCAGGATGCGCACACGCCACGACCCCAGCTCCGGAAAGTGACGCCTGACCATCATGGCCAGGCTGTACGGCTCCTGGCCCCTGGAGCACGCCGCCGACCAGAACTGGAGCGACCGACTGGACCGTCGGGCCTCGATGAGCTTCGGCAGGACCTGTTGCCGGAGGGCTTCGAAGGGGTGGCGGTCCCGGAAGAAGTAGGTCTCGGTGTTGAGCACGGCCTCGACGACCTGGCGCTGAATCTCGGCATCCGGCCGTGTGCGCAGGCGCTCGATCAGGGCACCGGGTTCCGGGAAGGACATGCGGCTGGCCAGCTGGGTGAGCCGCATCACCGCCAGCGGCATGCTCTCAGGCACCAGCTGCACCCCGGAGCGCCACTCGACCAGGTCCCGGACAAAGGCAAAGGCGTCCTGGTCCATGGCCTCGGTGGCGGCGCGTCTGCGCTGAGACGCGGGGCCCACACACGCCTGGGCGACCGCCCTGGACCCTGGGGCGGCGGGAGCGACCGGGGCGGACCTGGGCGCGGCCACCCGGCCCAGGCGCGGGCTCGGCGAACGCTGGGGCCGCAAAGGGAACGCACGCCCGATCGAGATGCGCCGCTCCAACTCGGCCGGCAGCTGCCGCAACGTCACGACCGCGTCGGCGTGGCCCGCGGCCTGGACCTGTCCCGGCATGCCCCAGACCACGGCGCTGGCCTCGTCTTGGATCAGCACCTGGCCGCCCGCCTGGCGGATGAGCCGGGCACCCTCGACCCCGTCGTTGCCCATCCCGGTCAAGATCACCCCGAGCACGCTGTGGCCGACCATCCGAGCCGCCGAACGAAACAACACGTCGACCGAAGGCCGACAGGAATTCACCGGCGCCCCCTGGTGCAGGTGGAACTGGGGCCCTTCGGACCCGGCCACCAGGGTCATGTGCCAATTTCCGGGCGCGATCCAGGCCTGGCCGGGCACCAACGGCGTGCCCGAGCGAGCCTCTGAGACCGGAAAGGCGCACCGGCTGTCCAGGGAACGCGCCATGCGCTCGGTGAAGCCGGCGGGCATGTGCTGGACGATCAGGATGGGCACCGGCAGCTCGGCCGGGAGCTGCGGAAGGATCTCGACCAGGGCCGACGGGCCACCGGTCGACGCTCCGATGACCAGCAGATCGATCTTGGACGGAGCCCGCCTCAAGAGCAGAGCGCCAGCAGCTCTGCGCTGTCGAGCAGCAGGACCAGGCCACCCGGGGTCTTGAAGGCCCCGGCGATCAACACGCCGTCTCGCTGGACCGGAAGCGCCGCGATCGGCTCCCAGGCATCGGGGTCCGGCTCCTCCACGTTGCCCACCTGGTCCACCAGGAGCCCCACCACCCCGGACTCGGTCGCGATCACGACGCTCATGGGCCGGGCGTCCGGCGGACGCGGGGGCAGCCCCAGAGCCACGCGCAGGTCGACGGCCATCACGATCTCGCCGCGAAGGTTCATCAGACCCTCCACGAGGTCCGGCGCCAGGGGCACCCGCCGCACGGGCTTCCAAGGCAGCACGGAGCGGACCCCAGCCACGTCCAGGGCAAAGACCCGATCGTGCAGGGTGAAGGTACAAACCTGGCGCGGTGGTGTGTTCACGCGCTCACCGGATCTGCCTTGAAGACGGGGCCCCGCAGCAACAGGGCCAGGTCCACCAGGTCGGTCACCCGCCCATCGAGCACGGTCGAACCTCGGAGACCCGCGCCGCCGCCCTCTCGCTTCAGGTCCACGGCCTGGTGCGTGATGTCCAGGATCTCATCCACCACCAGGCCGACCCGGTGGGGACCGCAGCGGGCGATCACGACCTGGAGCGCCCCCGCCCAGTCCCCCCCGCCGTCCAGCCCCAGCAGCTCGGCCAGCGAGAACATCGGCAAGAGATCCCGCTCGAACTGGACCACGTGCTGACTGCCCCCCCACTCGAGTTGCTCCGCCGGAATGACCTCCAGACGCTGAATCTGCGCGACCGGGATCGCGATCCGGCGACCGCCGACCTCGGTGAGCAGGAGCGCCTCCTCGGCGACCTCGGCCGCGGGCTCTGCGGCCGCCATGGCCAGACCGATCGCGTCAGAGGTCGCCACGATGTCAGCCGCTCGCGCCAGCCCCATCACGTCCAGGATCAGGGCGATGCTGCCGTCGCCCAGCGTGGTCGCGCCGGTGTAGAGGCCCAGGTTTCGAAGCAGCGGGTCCAAGGACTTGACGACGATCTCCTGGGTGTCCTCGATCGCGTCGGCGACCAGGCCGTAGCGGCGGCCGCGGGCCTCGACCACGATGATGAACAGGTCCCCCTGTTCTTCTTCGTCCTGGTCGTCGCTACAGTCCAGCTGCAGGACCTCGTCCAGGCACACGATGGGCAGCAGGCCCCCCTCGAAGCGCATGACCTGGACCCCGTGGAAGTCCTCCAGTTGCTCCTGGGCTTCGCTGCGGCGGACCACCAGCAGCTTCTTGAGCGCGTCCTGGGGCAGCGCGAAGCGCTCGCCGTCGCAGGTGATGACCAGGGCCGAGATGATCGCCAGCGTCAGCGGAATGCGGATCCGGAAGGTGGTGCCTTCCCCAGACTCGCTGTGCACATCCACCGAGCCGCC
>CAZFLE010000027.1:13309-69223 GCA_964519895.1 uncultured Enterobacterales bacterium
GGATCCGGAAGGTGGTGCCTTCCCCAGACTCGCTGTGCACATCCACCGAGCCGCCAATGTGCTCGACGTGGGTGCGCACCACGTCCATGCCCACCCCTCGGCCTGCGAGCTCCGTGACCTGGTCGGCTGTGCTGAACCCCGGGGAGAAGATCAGGTACCAGACCTGTTCATCGCTCGCGGTCCTGGCCTTGTCCTCGGTCCAGATCCCGCGCTCGACCGCCCTTCGACGGATGCTGTCGACGGGCAGCCCACCGCCGTCGTCGCGCAGCTCGATGACCACCTGGCCCGACTCGTGGTGGGCACTCAGGGCGATCGTGCCCTCGGCGGGCTTGCCCCAACGCATCCGCTCCTCGGGGAGCTCCAGGCCGTGCACCACCGCGTTGCGGACCATGTGGGACAGCGGGTCCGTGATGGCCTCGATCAGGGTCCGGTCCAGCTCGGTGTCACCGCCCTCCAGGTGCACCCGCACCTGCTTGCCCGTGGTCCTGGCCGCCGTGCGGACCATGCGCGGCAGGCGATCCCATAGGGTTCCAACCGGCTGCATACGGGTGCTCATCACCGCGTCCTGCAGCTCGGTCGTGATCCGGTCCAGGCGGCCGACGCCATCGAGCATGGTGTCGTTGCCCAGCCTGAGGCTCACCTGACGCAGCCGGTTGCGGGCAAGCACCAGCTCGCCGACCAGGTTCATCACCGAAGTCAGGACCTCGACGTCCACCCGGACCCGGGTGGCGATCGTGCGTTCGCTGGCTGGCTCGCCGGCCTCCGGACTCACGTCCTCCGGACTCAAGGGTTCCGGGGCCTGGGCGTCTGGCGGCCCCTCGGCCTGGGGCACCGGGGCCCAGGTCTCATCGCCACTGGGCACTCGCAGATCCTTCAGGCGATGGATCAATCCCCCAAGGTCCTGGCCCGCGTCGACGCCGCTCTCGGCGATCGTTTGCAGGCGCGCCCTGAGACCATCGACCAGGGCCAGCAGGGCATCCACCACCTCGACATCGGCCACCCGGCGCTGGTCCCTCAGGTCCGAGAGCAAGCTCTCGCCCGCGTGGGCGAGCGCACCCAGGTGCAGGTACTCCAGGTGGTTGGCCACGCCCTTGATCGAGTGAACGGAGCGGAAGATGGCGTCCACCGACGACGCCCCCGCGCTGGGGTCCTCCAGATCCAGGATCCGGGCCTCGAGCTGGGCGATCGACTCCAGGCTCTCCTGGAGGAACTCCTTGACGATGGCGTCGTGCTGGACCATTGGCTCGTGGGCTGGACCTACTCCTCAACGTCTCCCAGGGGGAGACCTTGAGCCTGGGTGCTACAGGGCCTGGGCAGCCGGCCGATACCAGCTCAGCCCGAAGCCCGCTGCCCAGCCGTCGCTCGGGTTGTTCCGCGCATAGGCCGTGGTCATCGCACTCAGGTGCAGGCGGAAGCCCTGCTTGATCACCAGGCCGAACTTTGCGCCGACCTTGATCGACGTCATCGACAGGGCCGCGAAGCGGTCCTCGGACGTGGTGGAGCCCTCGCCCCAGTCCCGCCCGTCCGGGCGGTGCAGACCGTCCACCACCAGCCCGAGCTGGAGCCTCTGGCGCGGCTGCACGGTGAGCTCGGCCACCCCGGCCAGCTCGTGCCGGGGCACGTCCTGGTCCGCTTCGGGGTCCTGCAGGACCCGATGGCTGTACCGGGCCGCGCCGTAGCCCACCACGAGCAGCGGGCCGACGATGGCCATGCGCCCCACCGACAGGTGGGCACCCACGTCGTTCTGCCCGTCGCCCATGGACGTGAACTGATCCCGCGCTCCCCGCGTGTGGGCGCCGATGCGCAACACGGGGCCGACGGTCAGGGTGACCGGAGAGCCCATGATCTCGTCGAGCACCCGAAAGCGGTAGCGCGCGTCGACGGGCATGGCGCCGACCTCGGTGTCGCAGGTCGTGCCGGTGCAATTCTTGGAGCCCGTGTAGGTGACCTGGGACCACCCGCCGGCCAGCCGGAGCTCCACGGAGCTGCGCTGGGTCACGCCGACCTCGCCGGCGAACACCGCCGTGTGGGTCAGGACCCGGGTGCTGATGGCCACGTCGTTGCCCGACAGGGAGCCTTGGGCCCCGCTGAAGGTGGTCCACGAAGTCCCGGAGACGCCCGAGTAGAGCGCGACATCGCCTCGGCTGAGGACCCAGGGGTCATCGCCAGCCTGCGCGGCAGGGGTCCACATGAGACCTGCCAGGACAGAAAAGAGTGACAGCGGGCGCATGGTGCTCTCCGGACCCAGGAACACGGGGTCGCCCCTCTGGTCGGATCAGCCGCCGTCGGCATGAACCCCCCCCGTGGCGGCCCCCGAGGCCCTGCGTGCTAAAGTCCGCCCTCTCTGGAGGCGAGATGAGCCGCTGGATGCCGCTGGGGCTCCTGCCCCTCCTGGTCGGCTGCGATGGACTCCTGACCTGGGTCTCCCAAGACGACGTCGACGCCCGCCTGCTGCAGATCGACAACGACGGGGACGGGGTCAGCGCGGCGGCCGGTGACTGCGACGACAGCGACTCGTCCTTCTCGCCCGAGCTGCCGGAGAGCTGGTACGACGGCCTGGACCAGGACTGCTCCGGCGACGCCGGCGAGCCGGACTTCGACGCCGACGGCGACCTGTACTTCCACGCCACGGTCAACGACTGGCTCACCGATCAGGGCCAGGAGACCAAGGGCGACAACGAGCTGGACTGCGACGACGCCGACGCGACGATCAACCCCAACGCCGACGACGCCTGGTACGACGGCATCGACAGCAACTGCCAGGGCGACGACGACTACGACCAGGACGGCGACGGCTTCCAGGCCCTGGGCGAGATCGACGGCGGCGACGACTGCGACGACACAGACGGCGACAGCTGGCCCGGGGCCACGGACACCTGGTACGACGGCGTCGACTCCGACTGCGACGGCGCCGACGACTACGACCAGGACGGCGACGGGCACCCCCACGAGTCGGTCAACAGCGACCCCGACACCGGGCTGCACGTACCCGAAGAAGACCTGGACTGCAACGACGAGGCAGTGGGCATCAACCCCTCAGCCGACGAGGTCTGGTACGACGGGGTCGACCAGGACTGCGACGGCGCCGACGACTACGACCAGGACGGCGACGGGTCCCAATTCGGCTTGGGCCTGGAGGTCGAGGACTGCGACGACGAGAACCCCGCGTCGGCGCCCGGCAACATCGAGGTGATCACCGACGGGGTGGACCGGGACTGCGACGGCGACGCCAGCACCTTTGCCGGCACGACCATCGGCGTGAGCTGGGAGAACCCGCGCTCACCGGTCTGGGCCGAGAACACGGACCGGGTCTACCTGAGCCTGATCGTGGACGCCGTGGACTTTGCCGGCACCGCCAAGTACGACACCTCGATCGCGCCTTACTGGGACGCCGCCGACCCCACCACCGGCGTGCAACAGGCCGTGCACTGGTTCACCGCCGCGGACATGCCCGACAACAGCTACACCGTCACCCGGGGCCAGGCCTTTTCGGTGGACGACACCTACATCTACGGGGTCATCGGGCTGCTCACGGGGGGCACCACCCGCTCCATGCGGCTGACCCGCTTCGACCCGGCCACCACCCAGCGCAAGATCGCCCAGGACTCCATCAACGCACCCGAGGACTACGACTCGGTGGCGATGGTCCTGGACGACAACGACACCTTCCACGTGCTGGGCTGCGACGCCACCAACGGGCTGCACTACCTGGTGGCGACCAAGGACAGCCTGAACTCGTCGACCACGGAATCCGACGGCCAGATCGCAGGCTCCTTCACCGCCTGTGACGCCGTGATCCGGGACGGCTCGGCCCCAGGGGAAGACACCGGAGACACCGGGCCAGACAGCGACCAGTACGTGCACCTGGAGTGGCACGACGAGGCCGCCAGCGCCCTGGTGATCAACACCTATGACAGCGCCGAGCTGAACCCCGACCCGGTCGAGCTCTCCAGCGACCCGACCAGCCAGCCCTCGGACATCGACCTGTTGGTGATCGACGACGCCGTGGTCGAGGCCGCGACCCTGCCTGCGGACAGCATCATTCGGGTCAAGCAAGGCGCCAACAGCAAGCAGATCAGCACCACCCCAATCGCGATCAACGCCGACATGGCCTACGACAGCGCGTCCGGGCTGATCTTCGTCGGGTGGGTCGACGCCGCCGGCGGTGTGCACGTGGCCTGGGGCACCCCAGCCACCGGCTTCGGCAACCAGACGACCCTCACGGTTGACTTCTCGGCCAACGAGATCGCCGTCTGGGTGCCCACTGTCGGCAACCTGCTGATGGTCTCGGCCAGCGACGAGACGAATGTCGCCGTGGGCGTCGCGTCGCTCAACTAGATCTGGAACCTCTGGACACAGCCTGGGTCCGTCGCTGCACTGGCGCCCGGACGGTCGGTCGGCCTCGGCGCCTCCAGTCCCTGTGGGGCGGCTATGGCGAAGTCCTGTGGCTTCCGCTCACCGGGGCGCAGGTCCCGTCGGTCATCCTGAAGCGGGTCGCCCCCCCGCCCGGCGACGGGCTGGGCCACGCCCGCAAGCTGCACTCCTATGCGGTGGAGCAGGCCTGGTACCGGGACTTCAGCGCACGCTGCACCGCGCGCAGCCGGGTGCCGCGCTGCCTGGGCCTGCAGGACCTGGACGCCCGCTGGTGGTTCCTGCTCGAGGACCTGGACGCCGCCGGGTTTCCCGGTCGCCGCCACGGCCTCTCCGAGAGCGAGCGCGAGCAGTGCCTGTCCTGGCTGGCCGAATTCCACGCCGCGTGGCTGGGCGTCGCACCGGACGGTCTGTGGCACACCGGGACCTACTGGCACCTGGCCACCCGGCCCCAGGAGTGGGCGCGCATGGCCCCGGGCCCCCTCAAGGACGGGGCGGCGGCTCTGGACGCCCGGCTCGAGCGCGCCCGCTACACGACCCTGGTGCACGGCGACGCCAAGCCGGCCAACTTCTGCTTCGGCACCGCGAGCGTGGCGGCGGTGGACTTCCAGTACGTGGGCCGGGGCGTGGGGGTGCGCGACGTGGCCTACCTGCTCGGCGCCTTTGGCACCCGGGAGCTCAGCGGGCGCGGCCAGGCCTGGCTGGACCGCTACTTCGTCCTGTTGGGCCAGGCGCTCGTGCGCCACGGTCACGGCGCCATCGCCGACCCGGTCGAAGCCGAGTGGCGCGGGCTCTACCCGGTGGCGTGGGCGGACTTCGAGCGCTTCATGGCCGGCTGGTCCCCGGGGGGCAGTCGCGGCCGCTACAGCGAGGCGCTGGTGCGGGAGGCGCTGGCACTGCCCGCCTGAACGGACCGGGTCAGGGCTCCGCGGGCATCACGTCTACCTCGCTCATCACCGGCGGCTCCTCGACCCCACGCACGGTCCAGCGGGTCCAGCTGGTCAGGCCGTCCTGGTCGACGGCCTGGACGCTGATGCGGTTGCGGCCGGGCTCCAGCGGCACCTGCACGGTCACCGAAGCCGTGCTCCCCACCCCCGATGCATAGGCCACCTTGCGGCGGCCGGCCCAGACCACCACGTGCCGGACCTGGCCGTCGTCGCTGGCCTGGACGTCCAGGGACAGGACGCCCTCGGGCGCGGCCAAGGGGATCCCAGAGACCTCGACCACCGGCGCGGACAGGGCAACGTCCCGCCCGTCCCGGGGAAGGGCCAGCGGCCAGTCCACCAGCTCACCCCAGTCGTCCCCTTCGACGATCAGGCGCAGGGGGATCTCGGCTTCGGTGCCGGTCAGGAGCAGGCCCAGGGTGGCCTCGCCGGCAACCCCTGGCGCCAGAGGCGGCAGGGTCGCGTCGTAGTGGGTCAGTTCCACGCCGGCGCTCGCGGGATGCTCGAAGCGGACCCTCAGGCCCTCCAGCGTGTCTTGGGAGTCCTGGACCACACGAACCCGAGCCCGACGGTCGGACCCGTCGGCTTCGAGGGTCACCTGGACCGCCAGAGGCGGCCTGCCCTTGCCCGCCAGGCCCAACACGGTGGACTCATAGGACGACGCCAGGTGCGACGCGGTCTTCAGGGTGAGCGAGACGTCGGCCTCGCGACTGCGTGCCGAGACGGGCACGTCGACGCGGATGTCGTGGGTGACCGTCTGCCCGGGATCGATCCGGCCCAGCGGGATCACCCTGCCATTCCACACCCGATCGCTGCTGTCGAGCACCACCTGGGTCCGGTACAGGGCCGCGGTGTCCCGGTTGGTGACCGTGGCCCGCAGGCGGGTCGAGTCCCCGGCCTGGGCGGGCTCGATCAGGTCGACCCTCATGTCGGCCTCTGGGAAGAGCTCGACCCGTGCGGGTGCGTCGGTCCAGTCGAGGCCCCGCAAGCCGTAGGCCTGGCGCAGCAGGAGCTCTTCTTCGGCCCGGGACTCCACCACCACGGCGGTCGCCGCCGCCATCAGGTCGGCCCGCGAAGGGCCCGCGGTGGTCTCCAGGATGCGCACCGCCAGGTCCAATAGCGGGTCCTCCCGTGGCTCGGCGGCAGGCGCGTCTGGCGCCCAGCCATCCTTGCGCTCGACCAGCCACAGGGGCTCCATGCCGGCGCCTGGGTCGTCGGCCCGCACCCCGTGCTCGCTGAATCGCTGGGAGCCGACCGGCACGTCCGGCGGCAAACCCACGCCCGCGATGGCCAGGTCATCGCTCAACAGGTACTCGGCGACCGTCAGCTTCAGGCGGGTATCCGAGCTGATCCGGTAGACCTTTTGCACCGTGCCCTTGCCGTAGCTGCGCTCGCCGACCAGGATGCCGCGGTCGAGCTGACGCAGGGCCCCCGCCAGGATCTCGGCCCCGGACGCGGTGTGGTCGTCCTGGAGGACCACCAGCGGCATGGACGGCTCACGGCCGTCGTCCACGGCCTGGATCCGGGAGACCAGCCCCTTGACAGGACCTCCGCCCCGACCGACCGTGCGGACCAGCTCGCCCTCGTCCACAAACTGGTCTGCAGAGCGGGCCGACTGGATCATCGAGCCGCCGGTGTTGTGCCGCAGGTCGATCACCAGTCCCACGTCCAGGCTGCCTTCGGCCTCGAGTTCCGCCAGGGCGATGCGCAGGTTCTCGACGGTCTTCTCTGAGAAGTGGTCGATGCGCACGTAGGCCTGGCCGGTGTCCAGGGTCCGCCACGTGATGTTGGGGATGCGGATCTCGTCCCGGATGAAGACCTGGCTGAATTCCCGATCCTCGCCGTCCAGCACCCGGGACAGCCGCAGGGTCACGGGGGTGTCCTTGGGGCCCGTGATGCGGTCCACTGCCGTGCGCACCGACATGCCCAAGGTGCTCACGTCGTCGATCCGCATGACGGCGTCGCCGACCTGGAGCCCGCCCTGGGACGCCGGCGTGTCTGGGTACACCTCGCTGATCTGGATCTGGTGATCCCGGGTCGTGATCTTACACCCGAGTCCGTAGAGCGTGCCCTTGAGGCGCTTGTCGAAGCTCTTGAGTCGATCGCCATACAACAGCCGGCTGTGCCGGTCCAAGCCGTCGGTGACCCCCTTGAGCAGGATGGTGGAGAGCTCGGCGTCGAGATCCAGCGGCTGCCTGGCCCCGACCACCAGGGCGTCGACCTGGCGCAGGGCCGACGCCAGGTCCTCCCAGCTCGTGGACTCGACCCGTCCCAGCTCGCCCAGCTCGCCATGCCGCAGGACCACCCCTTCGGGGGTCGTGTCGACCATCAGCCAGGCCACGTCTTCCTCGAGCTCCCGGGTGGCCGCCAGCAGCAGCGACGCCGGCTCGACGTCGTCGCGCCACAGGTACAGGCTGTCGATGCGATCGACGGCCTTGTCGTAGGGATCGTCCTGGGCTGCCGCCACGAGGGGAACCCCCCACAGGGCAAAGCACAGCAGCGAGCGCAGGACGGTCACGTTCATGGAGTTCGCCTACGATAGCCCTGGCTTGAGGGAATGCGTGGGCTCAACCCCCGGCCCCCTTCCACCCCGTCCCAGCTGACGGGCGGAGGAGCGGTCTCCGGGCTAGGATCCCGGCCCCCGGAGGACCCCATCGATCCCAAGCGCCTGAGGACCCTGCTCGCGGCGCTCCAGGCCGGCCAGGTCGAGCTCGAAGTCGCCGTCGCCACCCTCACGTCGGCCGAGGACGCCGCGGTGGGCGTGACCCTCGACACCGCTCGGGCACTTCGGACCGGCCTGCCCGAAGTGATCTACGGCGAAGGCAAGACCGCCGCACAGATCGCAGGAATCATCGCCGGCCTCGGCCGGGCCGACCAGTCCGTGCTGGTGACCCGACTCGACCCAGACAAGGCCGCGGCGGTGCTGGTCGAGCACCCCAGCGCGACCTACCACCCCCGCGCCCGGGTGCTGGTCCAGCGCTCTGAGCCGGCCCCGGACACCGCCCAGGGCGAGATCCTGGTGGTGTGCGCGGGCACTTCAGACCTGCCCGTGGCCGACGAGGCCGCGCTGGTGGCCGAACACTTCGGCAACCGGGTGCAAAGGCTCACCGACGTGGGCGTCGCCGGCATCCACCGGGTCCTTCGCCACGTCGACGCCCTCCGGAGCGCCCATGTGATCATCGTCGTGGCAGGCATGGAGGGGGCCCTGGCGAGCGTGGTCGCGGGCCTGACCGACCGACCGGTGATCGCAGTGCCCACGTCGGTGGGGTACGGCGCGGCCTTTGGGGGGGTCGCCGCGCTGCTGGGCATGCTGAACAGCTGTGCACCCGGCGTCAGCGTGGTCA
Organism: uncultured Enterobacterales bacterium; assembly: GCA_964519895.1. Lineage (GTDB taxonomy): Bacteria > Myxococcota_A > UBA796 > UBA796 > CAJQPC01 > CAYFPX01. The sequence continues at coordinate 21,969 of CAZFLE010000027.1, forward strand.
ACATCGACAACGGCTTCGGTGCCGCCTACCAAGCCACGCTCATCAACAGGCTCGCGCCTTGACGACCCTCTGGCTGGATGCGTCGGCCGGCGCTGCTGGCGACATGATCTGCGGCGCCCTGCTCGACGCGGGAGCCGACCCTGTCGCCCTCGAAGGCAACCTCCGCACCTTGGCGTTGGGGCCGTGGTCCCTCGGCTTGGAGCGGGTCCGCCGAGGCGCCCTCGACGCTCTGCACTTCAAGGTCGTCGACGACGCGCCCCCGGACCACGACCACCACCACACCGCCTGGTCGACCATCCGCGGCATGCTCGAACAGGCGCCCCTGCCCCCTGGTGCCCGGGACAAGGCCCTGCGGGTCTTCAGCAGGCTGGCCGCGGCAGAGGCCCGGGTTCACGGGATCCCGGTCGACCAGGTCGCCTTCCACGAGGTCGGGGCCCTGGACTCGATCGTCGACGTGGTCGGCGCTTGTCTGCTCCTGGAGCAGCTCGGGGTGACGCGCATCATCGCCACACCGCTGCCCCTGGGCGGTGGCACGGTCCAGACCGCCCACGGTCCACTCCCGATCCCGGTCCCTGCGGTGGTGTCGCTCCTCCAGGGCTGGCCTGCCGTCCAGGACGGCCGCACCGGCGAGCTGGTGACCCCCACCGGTGCGGCCCTGATCACCACACTGGCAGAGCCTGGCCCGATGCCGACCATGATCCCCACGGCAAGCGGCCTGGGCGCAGGCACCCGCAACCCCTCGGACCGCGCCAACGTCGTGCGTGCGGTGCTGGGCACGCCCCTCGATGCCCCGGACGCCGACGCCGTCCACGTCCTGGAGACCCAGGTCGACGACATGCCCGGGGAGTGGCTGCCCGCCTGGCTCGACGCCCTGTTCGCCGCGGGCGCTCTGGACGCCTGGGCCACCCCGGTGCTCATGAAGAAGGGCCGCCCGGGGCTGCTGCTCAGCGCACTGGCCAAGCCCGACGGCGTGGACGCCGTGACCCAGGCGCTCCTGCTGCACGGCACCACCTTCGGCGTGCGTCTGCGGACCACCACCCGTCGAGTCCTCGACCGTCGGTGGGACACCGTGCACACCGACTATGGGAGCATCCGGGTGAAGCTCGGACTCTGGCGAGGAGACGTGGTGCAGGTGGCCCCGGAGCACGAAGACGTCGCAGCGGCCGCCCACGCCGCCCAGGTGCCTCTCCAGGTGGTCCACAGGGCCGCACTCTGCGCCTGGGAGGACCGCTGATGGCCCGCATCGCGGTGCACGCCGAGCCAGAGCTCGCGGGGGGTCGCCTGCGGCGAGAGCTGGAACAGGCCGGTCACGAGGTGCTCATCGGGCGCCCCGCAGCGGTCTGCGCGCGCGAAGCCGTCGTGGCGCTGGTCTCGACCGCGGTGGAGGGCCAGGACGCGGCGTCATGGACCCAGGCCGCCCGCGCGGTCCGCAGCAGTCTGCCGATCGTCTGGATCCTCCAGGACGGCGAGGACGCAGCGGGCGCCCTCGACGCCGGCGCCACCGACGTGCTGCGCCGACCGATCCCCGCTGGGCTGGTCAACGCCCGCATCCTGGGCCACGCCCGCGCGGCCGCCATCCAACGGGACGTGGTGCTCGCCCGGGCCCGCGAGATGGAGGCCATCGCCAGGGCTGCCCAGGCCCAGGCCGAGCTCGCCGAGGCCCGGGACTTCCTCCAGGGCCTGCTCCAGGTCGTGCCGGATCCGATCGTGGTCGCCGACCTGCGAGGCCGCCTGCTCACGTTCAATCGCGCCGCCCAGGACGTGCTCGGCTACGCAGAACAAGAGGCCCTCGAAGAGCTCCACGTCACCGACCTGTACGGCAACCCCGACGACGCCCGGCGGGTGATGGAGGCGATCCGCGCGTCCGAACACCTGCGCGTCGAACAGATCAAGGTCCGCGTGCGCAGTCGCAGCGGGGAACAGGTCCCGGTGCAGCTCTGGGGCTTCCAGCTGCACGACGGCAACGGCCAGGCCATCGCCACCTGCGGCCTGTTCCGCGACGTCCGAGAGACCGAGTCGCTCTCCGTTCGCCTCCAGCGAGCCACAGGCCAGCTGATCGACTCCGAGAAGCGGGCGGCCGCCATCGAGGTCGCCGGCGCCGCAGCCCACGAACTCAACCAGCCGCTCACGTCGGTGATGGGACTGCTGGAGATGATGCAGCTCCGCGGCAACCTCGAAGAAGAAGCCGAGGAGCGGTTGGAGCGGGCCTATGGGCAGCTCGAGCGCATGGCCGAGATCGTCCGGGAGCTGTCAGACGTCACGAGCTACCGGACGACCCCCTACGTGCACGGGGTCGACATCCTGGATCTGGCACAAGAGGACAGTGGATGAAGCGCCTGCTGTGGGCCCTGCTGTTGGCGGCACCCCCAGCCCTCGCGACCCGGGTTGCGCTCACGTCGGTGAAGTGCCCTCTGGATGGCACGGCGGTCCGGGTCTACGAGAAGCTCTCCGGCGACAACCGGGGCGGCTGGGACTCGGACATGGCCCGCTACTCCAGCCACGGCCAGTGGCGGACCTACGCCGTCTCCACCTGCCCGACCGAGTTCCTGACCCTGCTGGGCAAGGACTTCGAGCGGATCCGGCCCTCTGAGCTGGGCGCCATCGAAGCGGTCCTCGCCCCGTGGCGGGCCCGCTACACCGGGGCTGACCAGATCCCCGTGTGGGAGCGCTACGAGATCGCCGCCGACGTCTACCGCGCCTTGGGCTGGCCCGCGAGGGAGCTCGCCCAGCTCTACTTGGAGGGCAGCTGGACCGCCCGGGACCATGTGGTGGGTGTCTACACGGGCCTGGAGGGCCCCGAGGCCGCGCGAGCGCTGCTCGACGCCGGCCAGCAGGAGCTGGCCAAGGAGCTGGATCCGCCCACCCGCAAGATCGTCCTCCACAACCTCGCCCGGGTCGCGCACCGAGGGGGCTTCAATCGAGAACGGGACGCGCTGTTGGACCGATTCGAGGCGGTCGGTGATCTGACGGCCCAGGAACGGTCGGTGCTGACCGACTTCCGCCGCGTCTCGAGCGTGACTGAGCCCCACCTGCAGGACCTGGCCATCGCCGAGCTCGAGCGGGCGCTGGAAGGCACAGACCTGGACGAGGAGAGTCGCCTGCGCACCATCTACGTGCTGGCAGACCTCCACCGGCGCCGGGGACGCACAGGCGAGGCCACTGCCGGCTATGCCTTCGTGACCGCTTCCAGCGCCACCCCAGACGACATCCGACCGCTCGCAGCGTGGCTGGGGGCGGAGCTGTCCTTGGACTGAACGACGTTGCTGAGGCATACTCCTGGGACCGCACTTCGGTCCTTGGAGGGGCCCCATGACTCGCATCCTGGCCACGCTCAGCGTCTTCAGTCTCCTGCTCATCTTCCAGCCCGGCTGCGGCGCAGACTGCGCCGAAGGCTACGTGGAGGCGTCAGATGGCAACTGCTACCCAGAGGACGCCTGGGACACCGACGCCGACTCGGACACCGACGCCGACGCGGACACAGACACCGACACCGACGCGGACGCGGACGCGGACGCGGACGCCGATGCGGACGCCGATGCGGACGCCGACGCCGACGCCGACGCCGACGCCGATGCAGACGCAGATGCAGATGCAGACGCCGACGGCGACGCTGACGGTGACGCTGACGGCGATGCTGACGGTGACGCCGATGGCGATGCAGACGCCGATGGCGACGCAGACGCAGACGCAGACGCAGACGCAGACGCAGACGCCGACGCCGACGCCGACGCCGACGCCGACGCCGACGGCGACGCCGATGGCGACGCAGACGCAGACACCGACACCGAGCCCGCAGGCACCTACAGCGCGACCATCGAGGGCACCATCACCGACGGCACCTCTGGTGGCATCCCCGACGGCTCGACCCTGTATTTGTGGAGCGGAGACTCCTTCCTGCTCGGCACCGACGGCACCCCCGGAGCCCCGAACCTGTCGGCCCCCGCCATCACCTGGACGAGCGGCGGCGTGGACTTCTCGGTGAGCATCGAATTCGGCGTCAGCCCCGAGGACACCTACTTCTTCGTCTACTACGACGACGGCGGCGACGGCACCTACGTCGGCGTCGACCCGTACGGCGAGTACGCCGGCAACAGCGTGAGTGTGGCCGACGGCGACACCGTCAGCGGCGTCGACATGGAGATCCAGGACCCCTAGGCTCGGGGGGGCCGACGCCGGGTGGTTCCAAACAGGGGTCAGGAACCTTTTGTTAAGCATTAGCAAGTCGGTCATGGATCCCTATGATCAGGCACTCTGAATCTGGGGCATGACTCCGGTTTGGACTGAATGTCGCTCGGGCTTCTTCCACGGCGGTGGCCAGGCCCATGCGCGGGGGGCCCAGGCTGGTGTCCAGCCACCACAGGGAGATCTGGTCGCGACATGGCTGTCGCGATCGGGGCGACTCAGGTGTCGCCGATCCGTGGATTCATGCGGGTCTGGCGACGTGGCCCGGCCTTTGCACCTGTCCGGGCCACACACCCTGGAGAGTCCTTCCCATGCTCACCATGCTTGCCCTCGGTACGCTCAGCGCCCCCGCCCACGCCTTCTGCGGCACCTTTGTCGGCCAGTCCGGCAACGACCTGGTCAACCGGACCAGCGAGGTCATCCTGGCCCGCCAGGGCACGCGCACCACGCTGACCCTCACCAATGACTACGAAGGCTCATTGAGCCAGTTCGCCATGCTCATCCCCGTGCCCCAGATCCTCGAAGAGGACGATGTGCGCGTGCTGGCATCGTGGGTGCCGGAAGAGCTGGAGCGGTACTCGGGCCCACGGCTGGTCGAGTACACCTGTGACGACTTCCACGATCACTACTACCCGCGGTCCTTCTCACCCGGCTGCGCCTACGAATATGCGCTGACCGTCCAGGACGACGCCTACGAGGCGGGTGGCACGTCGGACACCGTCAACGTCGAGGCGGAGTTCGAGGTCGGTGAGTACGAGATCGTCATCCTGAGCGCAGAGGAATCCTCTGGCCTCCTGAACTGGCTCAGCGCCAACGGCTACAGCATCGACCCCGATGCCGAGGATCTGCTCCAGGAGTACATCGAGAGCGGCAGCTACTTCTTCGCGGCCAAGGTCGACCTGGCCGAGAACCTGGGCGACACCACCCTGTCCCCGCTGCAGTTCTCCTATGACAGCGAGGTCTTCTCGCTGCCCATCCGGCTGGGCACCGTGAACTCCCCCGGCGAGCAGGACCTGATCGTCTACGCCCTGACCGACTGGCAAGACGGCCAGCTGGGCATCGCCAACTACCCAGAGCGTGAGCTCTCGGACAACGAGTGCATGCTCGACGGCGACCTGGACTTCGACGACTGGTACGCCGACGCGGTGTCAGACGCTCTGTCTGGAGACGAAGAGGCCGGCTGGCTCTTCGAGTACGGCTGGGCCCCCTACCACTGCGATCCCTGCCCCGACGGCGAGGCCCTGTCGGACAGCCTGGTCCAGGAGCTGGGCTTCTCCAACGGCTCCTGGTCGGCCTACTTCAGTCGGATTCGCATGCGCTACACGCCGGAACAGGCCACCGAAGACCTGGTGCTCTACGCCACCGGCATCACCGACAATGAACAGGTCCGCATCATCCAGCACAACGAGAGCCTGGAGGACCGCTTCCCCATCTGTGACGAGGGGTTTGTCACGGACAACCCGGGGGACTGTGAAGACGAGTTCAGCGACCTCACCCGCCAGGAGCGCAGCGACTACCGGTCCGAGAACCGGGAGGGCTGCGCCACCCTGGAGGGCCGAGAGCGAGGCCTGGCACTGCTCCTGACTGTCATGGGCGGCCTGGCCATTCGCAGGCGTCGCCAGACCTGATTCCAGTCCCTGACTCTGGCGTTTCCTCCCAGAGTCGGCCCCGGGCGCCCAGCGGCGCCCGGGGCTCCGTCGATCCGCGTGACCGCCCCGGTCAGAGCGGCGGCGTGGCCTGACCGTCCGTGTCCCGGCCCCAGCAGCTCAGCGCCCCCAGAGTGTCCTGGGCACAGGTGTGGTACCCGCCTGCGGTCACGTCGGAGAACACCCAGGCCGGGGCATTGCCCTGCTTGTCGCCGTTGTCGCCCCAACAGGTCACGAGCTGATCCACGGTCAGCGCACAGGCGTGGTACACGCCCAGGCTCACGCGGACAAAGCTCCCGGACGTGGGGGTCGAGTCGGCCAGCTCCCCGTCTCCCCAGCACACCAGACTCCCGTCGGTCCGCACCGCACAGGCCTGGGCCGCCCCCAAGTCCACGTGCTGGAACTCGCCCTCGGGCACCTGGCTCACGACCTCCTGGGTGGGGCCCATGCAGGACAGGGAGCCGTCCGTGCCCAAGGCGCAGGTGTTGTGGCGGCCGGCGTCCACGTGGGCCAGGGGCGCGTCGGGCAGGACCAGGCGGTCATAGGCGTCCCGCCCCCAGCAGGCGCCGCTCTCCCCGGGGGTCCAGGCACAGGCGTGGAAGCCGCCGGCCACCACCTGTTCATAGGCGTCGGTCGGCGGGCTGCCCTGACCCTCGTCGTTGACGCCCCAGCAGAACGGGGCCCCGACCCCATCGACGATGGCGCAGGTGAAGTCGTTGCCCGCGCTGACGGTGGTGTAGGTGCCGTCGGGGGCCGACGCCTGGCCGTCGTCGTCCAGCCCCCAGCACGACACGGTGCCGTCGTCGAGCAGGGCGCAGGTGTGGCGCACACCGGCCTCGACCTGGACCGGGACCGCCAGCACGCCCGTGCCCGTGTCGCCGCTGTCGGTCGCGGTCGGGTCGCCGCCGCAGCCCATTAGGATCAGGGCGATCAAGACGACACCGGCGTGCGCATGGTCACGAACTCCTCGGCAGCGGTCGGGTGGATGCCGATGGTCGCATCGAACACGGCCTTGGTGGCGCCGCACTTGAGCGCGACCGCCAGCCCCTGGATGATCTCGCCGGCGTCGGGACCCACCATGTGGCACCCGAGCACCTTGTCCGACTGTCGGTCGACCACCAGCTTCATGAGCGTGCGCTCGGTGACGTCGGTCATGGTGAGCTTCATAGGTCGGAACTCGGACCGGTAGATCACCACGTCGTGGTCCAGCCGGGCCTCCTCTTCTGTCAGGCCCACCGTGGCGATGGGCGGCTGGCTGAAGATCGCCGTGGGGATGAACGTGTAGTCGACACAGTCCACGTCCAGGCCGCCGAAGTGGTGGCGGGCGACGTACATGCCCTCGGCGAGCGCGACGGGGGTGAGCTGCACGTGGTCGATCACGTCGCCCACGGCCAGGATGGACGGGACCGTCGTGACGTAGTCGGTGTCGACCACGATGCCCTGCCGTGGGCTCAGCTCGACGCCCACCCGCTCCAGCCCCAGGCCCCGGGTCAGCGGCAGACGTCCCGTGGCGAAGAGCACGCAGTCGGCCCGCAGGGTCGTGCCGTCGGTGAGGTGGCAGACCCGCTCCTCGCCGTCCAGAGTGATCGACTCGACGTTTAGCTGGAAGCGCAGGTCCACCCCCTTCTTGCGGATCTCGTCGGCGACGAAGGTGCGCACGTCGCGGTCGAAGCGCCGCAGGAAGAGCTCCCGCCGGTAGAGCTGGGTCACCTGGCTGCCCAGGCCGTTGAAGATGCCGGCGAACTCCACGGCGATGTAGCCCCCGCCCACGACCACCACCCGCTCGGGTAGCGTGGTCAGGTGGAAGGCCTCGTTGCTGGTGATCGCGTGCTCGATGCCGGGGATGCGGGGCATCCAAGGCCACGAACCGGTGGCGATGAGGATCTTGTCGGTGGTCAGGGTGCGCTCGCCCACAGAGACCGCGTGGGGACCGGCGACCGTGCCCCGTCCCTCGACGATCTCGACCCCCGCCTTGCCCAGGATGCGCCCGTAGACCCCGTTGAGCCGGGCGATCTCGGCGTCCTTGTTGTCCAGCATCCCCGACCACTCGAACGACGGATCCCCGAGCTTCCAGCCGTAGCCAGCCGCTTGGCGAAACTCGTCGGAGAAGTGGCTGCCGTAGACGAAGAGCTTCTTGGGCACGCACCCCACGTTCACGCAGGTGCCGCCCAGGTAGCGCTCCTCGATCACCGCCACGCGGGCCCCGAATGCAGCCGCCATGCGCGACGCCCGAACACCGCCCGAGCCCGCGCCGATCACCACCAGGTCGTAGTCGAAGTCACTCATGGAGCCGGCCTATCGCGGTTGGAGCCGAAGCAGGCGGCGTGGTCAGTCCAGAGGCTCGTCGCCTTGGCACAGGCCCGGGGAGGGGTCGCGGCGTTCCATGGCCCTGGAGAGAGCAAGGCCTGTGCCGGGGCCCTGTCCGGGCCCAACCCACTGGAATCAGTCATTCACCGTGGGGCCAGGACGTCTCCGAACGACGGCGCCTGTCTCTGGAGAACGACAACCAGCCGAGGGCCAGCAGGCCCCACAACAGCAAGGGAGAGGACCGGGTGGACCCGCTCGCGCTCTGGCAGCCAGAGGAGGCGCTGTCCGCAGACGTCCCGGTCGCTTCCGTGGACTCCCCGGGGGCCACGCTGACCGGATCGCTGTCGATCTGACCGTCCCCGTCGGTGTCCCGCCCCAGCGTCGCTCCGCTCGAGACGTCCTGGGCCAGGTCCTGGGCCTCCTGGTCGTCGCCGCCAAAGTCCACCTCTTCGCCCTCGCCGCCCAGCTCCTCGATGAGCGCGGCGTCGACCGGCAGGGGCACCCCCACCAGCAGCTGGTCGCCGTCGACCTGGAAGCCCTGTTCGAGGACCAGGTCGTCGGGCGACATGGCGAAGCCGAAGCCCGTGCCGTCGGTCGTGACCCCGGCGATGTCCAGCCCGTCGAGCTCGGCGACCACGCTGCAGTACTCCCCGGCCTCGACCTGGACAGGCCAGGTGGGCGCCGCCAGCAGGTCCAGCTCAAGGCCGAGCACGATCCGCTCCACGTCTCCACCACAGGTTCCCAGCTCGACGGCGGCCACGTCGAGCACGGCCCCGGCGAGCACGACGTCGTCGGGCACGTCGGTCCCCGTGAAGTCCAGCTTGCCCGGGTTGCCCACCGCCGTCCCGCTGGCCGGGTCCCCGGTGCAGGCGAACAGCGACAGCAGCAGGACGGGGGTCATGAGGCCTCGGGGGAGCGGGTGAGGGGGAAGAGCTGCAGGTTCACCTGGTACACCCGTTCCGTGGCAGCTGCCTGGTCATCGCACAGGTTCAACAGGCGCTCCTGGAAGGCATTCAGCTCTTCCTTGAGCCTGGGCACCAGCGCCGCCGGGATGCCCACCGTGACGGCGCACAGGTGGCGTTCCTCGGGATCGATACCCTCGATGGCATCCCCGGCGCGGGCGATCATCTCCCGGTGGTAGTTGTGGGCTGCCAGCCCGGCGACCTCGTGAGGGGTGACCACGGAGACCTCTGCCGGCTGCAGCGCGCCGGTGGCATCGGCCGCCAGCATTCCGAGGGCCTTGAGCGTGCCCAGAGCATCCCGGGCCTGGGACTGGGTGATCGTGGGCACGAGCTGCCGGGAGAGCCAGGCGGGATCGTCTCGGAAGTCCGCACGGTGGGCCAGCTCGCGGGTCGCCGGGATGTACCAGTTCGACAGGTAGCGCATCATCGAGCCATCCAGCGGCCTGGCACGGCGGAACCGGCGGCTGGCGTTCACCCGCTCCCAGGCGTCGTTCTTGGCGGCCACCGTCTCGGCCTGATCCAGGTGGACCAGGGCCTCGAAGAACCGGGCTTCTTCCTGGGAGAGGCCGAGAGCGCGGATGAAGCCTTCGGTCGTGCGCTGGGACAGGTTGCGGTTGCCCTTGATCACCTCGTTCAGCAATGACGGGGAGCGGATCCCCGCGCTTCGCGCGAACACACGGTGGCTGTAGCGGTGATCCGCGGCTTTCTGCGCATCGAACCACCCCCGCAACCAGCTGCGGTAGTCGATGGTCTGGAACAGGTCGGGGCCCGGGACGCGTCTCACGGCCATGGATATATCCGAAGATATTCGACTTGGATACATCAATGACTAACAAATCGCGCATGTATGCCATTTGGATACGTTTTTTTGTATCCACTCAATACGCATTCGTATTCACATGAGTACAGTTCACCCATGCTCTTCCCCATGCTCGCCACCCTGCTCACCGGCGCCGTCCAGGCCCAGAGCCCGGACCCCCAGGTCATCCAGGTCCGGGCGGACACGGTCCTGGTCGGCACCCCCGGAGAGGGCTGGACACCGGGCCAGACGGTCGCCGTCTACGTGGCCGAGGCGCGACCAGATCCCCGCACAGACGAGCCTGTCCAGGGCTTGCGCTACGCGGGGGACGCCCGGATCGTCTGGGTCGGTCCCGAGCTGGTCGCACTGGTCCTGGCCTATCCGGTCGCCATCGCCGCGGGCACGCCCGTGCGCCTCGGGTCCCCTCAGGGCGGCGAGCCCACGCCGGCCTGGCAAGCGCCGGCCCCGGTCGCTGCAGCCCCCCCACCTGAGCCTCCCGCAGAGCCCAGGCCGCCGTCCGGGCTCGTCCAGGGCCTCATGGCAGTCCACCTGGGCCAGGTCCACGACGACGACGCGACCTGGCCCCAGGCGCTTGCCTTGGAAGGTGGCCTCATCGGCGATGGCTACGACACCGGCGCCGGCTGGGGCGCGGTCGCCTGGTCCCTGCGCCCCCCTGAGGGCCCGGGGCGCGTCGAGGTGCGCCTGGAGGGCCTTCGGGGCGAGCGCTGGGTCACGGGCAAGGGCGACGAGCCCCACGCCACTGAGCCCGCGGTCGGGTACTGGCTCCTGACCCGGGTGGACACAGCCGGGGTCGGCCTTGCGGCCTATGGCGTGCTCGGCGCCGGCGTGGACGACGTCGGCCCCGGCGTGGCCCTGGGGGCCGGCCTGCGCTCGGGCCACCCGGATCGGACGCGGATCGAGCTGTCGTGGCAAGGACGAGGCCGCATGGGCCAGCGCTTCGTCCTCGATGGCCGGGTCGCCTTGCGCGACGACCTGCGTGTCGGCGTGCGCGCCCGGGCCGGCACCCTGCCGGTGCACCAGGGCGACTTCCTCCAGTGGCGAGCCGACGGGGCCTTGGTGGTGGATGCCGTGGTTCGGCAGCGCATCGCCCTCCAGTGGGCGCTGGGCGCCGGTGGGTACGACCTGCCCTGGCGGGACCTGGGACTGGTGGCCGACGGCCGCGTGGAGGTGCGCTGGTGATGTTCTGGATGACCCTGGCCGCACCCGCTCTTGCGGTGGGCTTCTCGGCCGAGACAGCCCTGATCTCGTCCTTCGGGCCCGACGCCTACGGCACGCTGCACCTGCAGCTCGCCGCGGGTCCGGAGCTCGAGTGCGGCGCCTTGGTCATCGGCGGTACCCAGCCCGGCGTGTTGGCCACCGGCGCCCGCACCTTGCACCTGGGGGAGCGTCTGGCTCTGCGGGGCGAAGTCCGCCTGGGCATGCTGCGGGAACAGGGGCCCTCGGGTGGGTTTCGCCTGAGCGGCGACCTGGACCTGGACCGGCTCCATGCCGTCGCCGGGGTGGACTGGATCGCCCGGATGGGCGTGCGGCTGGAGGGCGGCGTGGACGCGCCCCTGCGCGACGGCCTGGTGGTCCAGCCGCGGCTACAGCTGGAGACCTGGGCCGGCCAGCGGGATCCCGCTCTGCGCGTGGCGCTGGGCTTCAGCTTGGCGACAGGGGATCGGGGCTGGGTGCGCATCGCAGCGTCGGTGGGCGGACGCGACGTGCACCACATGGGCCCGGGGATGACCCTGGCCGTCGGGAGGACGCCGTGATGCTTGCCCTGACGTGGATCGGTGCTGCCCTGGCCGGCGGCGTGCTCTATAGCGCCACGGACTACGCGGCCCTCGACGCACTCTCCGCCCAGGTCCACGTGGCGGGCCGGGTGGCCGGTGCGACCACGACCTGGGTGTGGCCAGACCTGCCTGCGGGTCGCTGGAGCTTTGCCGCCGTCGTGCCGCCAGACAGCGCGATCGCCGGCCTGCGCTACCGCCACGGGGACGGCGACTGGGTCTCAGCGGGGGCGACACCGTCCGACCAGGTCTCCGTCGAGGCGGGCCCGGATGGCGAGCTCGCGGAGCTGCTCGTGGGGGAGGTCTTCTCGACGCCGCTGCCCCTGCTCACCGAGCCCGGCACGCTGACGCTGGAGCTCTCCTGGCAACAGGTGCTCTCCGCCCGAGACGAGACGCTCTCGGTGGTCCTGCCCCTGGACGACGCCGGCCTGAACCCCGGCGAGCCTCGGGTCGATGTGACCTTTGACGTGGTCGGGCTCGAGGACCTGGTCGCGGCCGACCTGGCGCCCACCGGTGACGTGGCCATCGCTGGCACCGACGCGGCGGCCAGCTGGTCCGGCACGATGGGAGACGCCGACGCCGTCACCCTGACCTGGACCGAGCAGCCCGGTGCCTTCGGTGTGCAGGTCCTGACCTACCGCCCGGCCCAGGACCCCTTCACCGGGGCGCTGGCAGGGCCGGGCTACGGCCTGGTGGTCCTGGTGCCGGGTCCGGTCGACGCCGGCGCCCGGGTCGACCAGCTGTTCACCCTCGTGCTCGACGTGTCGGACTCCATGGCCGGGGAGAAGCTGGACACAGCGGTGGCCGCCGGCGGTCGCTGGCTCGGCGAGCTCGAGGAGACGGATCGCTTCAACCTGATCCCTTATGCGTCCCAGGCCTGGCCCTTTCGGGCCACCGCTCCCACCGCCTCAGAGGGCGCCGTGGCGCGGGGCGACGCCTTCCTGGCGCGCCAGGAGGCAGCCGGGCTGTCCGATCCGGGCGAGGCGCTCACCGAGGCCCTGGACCTGGCAGACGACACCCTGCAGCAGACGGGCTTCCTGGGCTGCGGCGGCACCCGGCGGGGTCCCGAGGGCGACGCGCCGCCGGTCGCGGACAACCCCATCGAGGCCGTCCATGGCGGCCTTTCGGCCGCGGCCTATGTGGTGCTGCTGACCGACGGCGAGGCGACCGCTGGCGAGACCGACCCCGACGCGCTGGCCCAGCAGGTGGCCCAGGAGAACACCTTTGGTGCCAGCCTGTTCGCGCTGGGCATCGGACCCGACGCCGATCTGGGGCTGCTGGATCGGCTCGCCCGGGAGAACCGCGGCGAGGCAGCGCTCGTCGAGGACTCCGACGGGGTCGCCAACGCCGTCGCAGCGCTCCAGGAGCGGCTGCAGGACCCCCTGCTGGTCCAGCCGGTGGCGGTGGTGGCCGGCGCCTGGGACCAGGCCCCCCGCGACCTGGCGGACCTGTCCGGGGGCCACGAGCTCTTGATGGCCTTTCGCTACGACCAGCCCGGAGAGACCCAGGTCTTCCTGTCCGGGCTCCGAGGCCCAGAGGACATCGACGAGACCTACGACGTCGCCCTGCCCGAGCTCGACGAAGCCCTGCCCGTGATCGCCCGCGCGTGGGCGCAGCTCAGAGCGAGGGACCTGGACACCGCCTGGCTGAGCGGAGACACCAGCGTGCTCACGGAGCTGACCGATCTGGTCGAGACCTACGGCGTCGCCAGCGACGTGGTCACCTTGGCCTTCGAGGCCAGCGACCCCGAGTCCAGCGGCGCCGGCGACGCCGCCCTGGCCATCGCCGACGACTCGGCCGGCTGCGGCTGCAGCGCGGTCCCGGCCACGCTCTCGTGGACGCTCCTGGTGGGCCTGGGCGCCGCCGTGCGGCGTCGACGGGTGCGGCCCACGTCCCAGAACAGGCGGCGCTGACCTCAAAGCCCCGGTCTACTTCCGCCTCCGAAGCCAGAGCCCCTGCTTTCTTCCGCCTGGACGTGTCGATCAGGTCCCAAGCGCCAATTCTTCGGCCGGAAGACCCCCAAATCAAGCCGCGGCGGCGCCCAAGCGGAAGAGGGAAGGGGCTATGGTTCTGGGTCGTCGCGAGGCCACAGGGACAGCCACGGGCGATCCAGCTGCAGTGGACCGAACTTCCACCACCCGATGAGCAGCGCCGCCAGGTACACGAGCACCATGCCCAGGGCCACCCAGACCGCCGAAGGGAAGCCGTCCGGGTAGTTGGCCACCGGGTACGGCAACACCACGATCAGGAGCGCCGCACCGAGGGGCAGCGCACCCGCGGACCCGAGCACTGCGCTGGTCGCCGACGGGCCCTTCAGGTCGGGGTCCAGCAGCCGCAGCAGGGCCAGCCCCATGGGCAGCGTGCCAGTGGCCGTGCCGAACAGCAGCACCGCGTGCTCGAAGGGCGCGACTGGGAACGCGCGACGCGCCACCCACAGCACGACCAGCAGGGTGGCGAGCCCCCCCAGCCCCGTCAGGACCAGGATCGGGAGCAGGTTGGCGGACAGGACCTTGACCGAGACAGCACTCAGCGCGGCGCAGGTCATCACGTCGACCGTCAGCCCTGCGACCCGGCCCAGCTGGCCGTCGTGGAGCGTGGGCAGGGACTTGACCCGGCGCCAGGGCACGCGAATGGCCAGGGCCAGGAGCGTGCCGATGATGAAGTGGAAGCCCCAGATCATCGCCGCGATCTGCGGCTTGCTCACCAGCGCCGTCGTGAGCCCGACGACCACCCCATAGGTGAGCAGGTAGACGGTACCGATGCCCACCACCTGGTTGGAGAGAGGCTCCAGTCCGCCGACTTCGGTGCTGGGCTCGCGGGCTTCGGCGGCCGCGTCCTGGGCCCCGCGCTCTCCGCCACGCCCGGGGTCGTCGGCCCACCCCAGCTCGCGGCCGATGGCGACCAGCGGAACCCCGACCAACACGGCCCAGGCAAAACCCACACTGGCGATGATCAGGCCCAGCTGCGAGCCGTCCACCAGTCCCGTGGCCTCCCAGGCCTTGCCCAGGGAGAGGGCCTGGCCGGGGCCCTGCTGGAAGCCCAGGGGCAGGAGCAGTCCGAAGCCCGGGTGGGTCTTTTCGCCGGTGAGCATGGCGATGCCGAGCACCACCAGCACCCCGATCACCGCCTGGACCAGCGCCAGCACGGGAATCGAGAAGGCATAGGAGACGGCACCCCCACCGCCCTTTCCCTGGGCCGGCGACTGCAGGCTCACGGCGATGAACAGGATGGCCAGCCCGTGGTAGACGATGCTCTCCAGGGTCCCCGTGTCCAGGGGCAAGATGCCGAGCAGCCCAGGCCCTAAGATCAGCCCCGCGACGCCGGCCACGATGCTGTCGGGGATCCCGAGCCGCTGAAGGGGCGGCAGGCTGCGGCGAAGCACCGTGGCGCCCAGCAGCAGCACGCCCAGCCACAGGCCCGTGAGCACGAGCCCGCTCTCCCAGAACGTCACTCGCTCAGAGCTCGGCCAGCATGGCCTTGGCCAGGCGCTGGTGCTTGCGGATGGAGGGGCCGTCCCCAGCGCCCGGGTTCAGACCAACGACCCGTTGGAGCAGGGTCCGGGCCGCAGCGTCATTGCCTTCTTCGCGCTCCAGATCCGCCATGTAGTACAGGTTGATCGCGGAATTGGGTGCGATCTTGAGCGATCGGCTCAGGTAGTCCCGGGACTTGTCCAGGTCCTTCAGAGGCCAGGGCAGCGAGAAGTGGAAGCGGCCCAGGGCCCGAAGGGGCCCAGCGTCGTCGTGGGCGGCGTTGATGGCGGCGGCCTTTTCGGCGTTCTGCTGGAATTTGTCGCCCAGGCCCTCCTTGAGGGCGGTGACGATGCCGTGGCCATTGCTGTAGGCGCCGATGTTCGCTGCGGCCCAGTAGTAGCCGTCGACCCCGCCGGGCTTGATGCGCTTGGCCTTCTCGGCGTAGTCCCAGCCGGCCTTGCCGTGGCGGGCCTTGACGTCGTCGTTGGTCGCGCCCGAGGCCTGCCAGTAGTAGAACCGCGCCAGGTTCCAGCAGACTTCGTAGTTCTTGGCGTCGACGGCGTGGGCCCGCTCCAAGAGCCGGATCGCGGTGTCTGCGCTCGTGCCCGCGTCCCGGGTGCCCCAATGCCGGTTGGCTTCGGCGAGGGCGGTGGCCGCGTCGTCCTGGGCCAGCGCCACGCCGGGCACCAGGCCCAGTGCAGCCAGCCCGGCCAGGGTCTTGCGTCGCGTGATCATGGGTACAGGCCTCCACCCGCGGGTCGCACCGGCGGTCCAGGAATTAAGCCCCTGGACGGAACGACCATCCTACTTGTTCACCGCCGGCTCACCGGTCGGCTGCTTCTCGATTCGGTCCGCCGCGCTGCCGGACTCGACCTGGGCGGGCTCCTGGGTGCGGGTCTTGGGTCCAGCCGTGCCGACCTGCTTGGTCGTCTCGGTGTCGCCGCCCTTGGGTCCGGCCTTGCCCGTGCTCCCGTTGCCCTTGTTGCCGCTGCCACCGGTCAGCGTGGGCTCGGCCGCCGGGTCTGGCGTGGCGCTCTGCGCGTCCTGGGCAGGGGTCGCGGGATCTTCCACCGGCGGCGACGCCGGCTCCGGGGCCTGGACCCGTGCAGGCTCGGCAGCAGGGGCGCTGGCGGGCTCGCTAGCGCCGCAAGCAATCATCCAGATCAACGAGAACATCGGGCCCTCCAAGGCTGCAGCGTGGGGGCATACCGCAGGGTCTACGCTCGGCGCAAGGGCCAACGTGAGCCCAGGAGTTTCGTGCCGAACCCGCGTCGGAAGTTGACAGAGTCTGACCCCTTGAGCTATCAGGCCGCCCCTTCACTCCAAAGACTCGGAGTTCACGGTGAATGCGGACCTGTCGCGCATCCGGAACATCGGCATCAGCGCGCACATCGACTCGGGCAAGACCACGCTCACCGAGCGCATCCTGTTCTACACCGATCGGATCCACGCGATCCACGAGGTGCGGGGCAAGGACGGCGTCGGCGCGAAGATGGACAGCATGGAGCTGGAGCGTGAGCGCGGCATCACGATCCAGTCCGCTGCGACCCACTGCGAGTGGCAAGACCATCACATCAACATCATCGACACCCCCGGACACGTCGACTTCACCATCGAGGTAGAGCGGGCCCTGCGGGTGCTCGACGGGGCTGTGCTGGTCCTGTGCAGCGTGGCGGGGGTGCAGTCCCAGTCGATCACGGTCGACCGCCAGATGCGCCGCTACAACGTGCCTCGGGTCGCGTTCGTCAACAAGTGCGACCGCCAGGGGGCCAACCCCTTCCGGGTCAGCAACCAGCTCCGGGAGAAGCTCGGACTGAACTCGGTGATGATGCAGATCCCCCTCGGTCTCGAAGAGAAGCTCGAAGGCATCGTGGACCTGGTCACGATGAAGGCCTACCGCTTCAGCGGCGACAACGGCGAGCACATCAGCATCGAGGACATCCCCGCGGACCTGGCCGATCAGGCCGACAAGTACCGCGAGATCATGCTCGACGCGGTGTCGATGTTCTCCGACGAGCTGATGGAGGCCATCCTCGAGGAGGAGGTCACCCCAGCCCACATCCACGAGGCCGTGCGGGACGCCACCATCGGCCTGCAGATCTGCCCGGTGTTCATGGGCTCGGCCTACAAGAACCGGGGCGTGCAGAGGCTGCTGGATGCGGTCATCGAGTACCTCCCCTCCCCCACAGACGTGGCGAACAAGGCCCTGCGGCTCGAGGGGGACGACGAGATCCCCTTCATCATGCCGACCGACCCCGACGGTCGGACCGCTGCCCTGGCCTTCAAGCTCGAGGACGGCCGCTACGGCCAGCTCACCTACCTGCGCGTCTACCGCGGGTCGCTCAAGAAGGGCGACACCCTCATCAACGCCCGCAGTCGCCAGAAGGTCAAGGTCGGCCGGCTCGTGCGCATGCACTCCGACGAGATGGAGGACATCGACCAGGCCACCGCCGGTGACATCGTCGCGCTCTTCGGGGTCGACTGCTACTCCGGCGACACCTTCACCGACGGCGAAGCCATCGCCATGACGTCGATCCACGTCCCGGCGCCGGTCATCTCGCTCACGGTCAAGCCCAGGACCAGCGCGGCCCAGAACAACCTGACCAAGGCTCTGCAGCGGTTCTCCAAGGAGGACCCCACGTTCCGCGTGGCCGCCGATCCCGAGACCGGCGAGACCGTGGTCTCCGGCATGGGCGAGCTGCACCTGGACGTCTACATCGAGCGCATGAAGCGCGAGTACAACGCCGAGGTCGACGTCTCTCCCCCTCGGGTCGCGTACCGCGAGACGCTCACCCAGAAGGCCGAGTTCAACTACATCCACAAGAAGCAGACCGGTGGCTCGGGCCAGTACGGCAAGGTCGTCGGGTGGGTCGAGCCCCTGGACGAGGGCGAGTACGAGTTCGTCGACAAGATCAAGGGCGGCGCCATCCCCCGCGAGTTCATCAAGTCCGTGGACAAGGGCTTCCGCTCGATGCTCGCCAAGGGCCGCCTGATCGGTGCGCCGGTCCTGGGCATCAGCTTCACCGTCAACGACGGCAACTCCCACGCCGTCGACTCCAGCGACGTGGCCTTCCAGGAGGCCGCCCGCGGCGCGTTCCGCTCGGTCTACGAGAAGGCCCGCCCGGCGGTGCTCGAGCCGCTGATGAAGGTCACCCTCGAAGGGCCGGCCGAATTCAACGGTCCGATGGTCGCCACGTTGATGCAGCGGCGTGGCATGATCCTGGGGTCCACCGAGATGGATGGCTTCTGTCAGGTGGACGCCGAGGTGCCCCTGTCGGAGATGTTCGGCTACGCCACCACGCTCCGGTCCTCGACCCAGGGCAAGGCGGAGTTCACGATGGAGTTCGCCCGGTACGCCCAGGCACCTGTCTCCATCACCGAGGAACTGGTCAAGAAGTACCAGGAGGAGAGGGCGGGCTGAGGCCTGCCCTCGGCCCCTGCCGAGGTTCGTGATGCTTTCTGAAGAGATCTACGCCCGAAGCCCGATGAAGGTCTTCCACCAGTCGATCCACGGCGGCCTGGCCGCTGGGGAGCTGGGTGGCGTCGTGGGACGTGCCGGGGTCGGCAAGAGTGTGCTGCTGGTGCACCTGGCCCTGGACCGGATCCTGCGCGACGACAACGTGCTCCACATCTCCCTGCGGGACAGCGCCGATCACGTGCGCTCGTTCTACGACGAGCTCTTCCCGCGGGTCACCCGCGCGGCTGGGCTGGGCAAGGCCGAGGCCCTGGCCATCACGCTGGAGCGCCGGCGGATGATCCAGGCCTACCTGAACCGACCCTTCACGTCCGACGACCTGCTGCGGGCCCTGGACATGCTGGGCGAGTTCATGCAGTTCGAGCCGCGGGCGGTCTTCATCGACGGCTACCCCGCCGAGGACGCCGCCGGACTCGAAGCCCTCGCCGGTGTGGCCCACGATCGCAAGCTGGCGGTCTGGCTCGCTGTGAGGACTCACCGGGACGACCACGACGAGTTCCCGAATTCCGATCGCTACAGCACGGTCGTGAAGCTCGAGCCCGTCGACGAGCACATCGTGCTCTCGGCCCTCAAGGTGCACGGCGACCCGGACGGCCACACCATGGGCTTGGAACTCGATCCCACGCGGCTGATGGTGCTGGGCGAGGACACGTGGGACCCCACCACGGCCCCCTTTGCCACGGACGCCCGAGCCTGCACCCTCTACTCCGGGGGCGCCAAGGGCGCCGAAGCCGCCTTTGGCGAGCTGGCGGACCGGTACGGGGTCTCCGAGATCAACTTCAGCTTCAACGGCCACCACCAGGACCGGCTGGAGCACCGCGTCGAGCTCTCCGAGCGCGAGCTCGCGGCCGGCGACGTCTCCCTCAAGTACGTGTCGCGCCGTCTGCACCGGGACTACGCCCACAAGGTCGGCATCCGAAAGATCCTGCAGTCCCTGTGGCACCAGGTCTCCCGGGCCCAGCAGATCTTCGTGGTCGGCGTGATCCAGGAAGACGGCACGGTCCAGGGCGGCACGGGGTGGAGCGTCGAGCTCGCCCGCATGTGGCACAAGGACCTGTGGGTCTTCGACCAGGACCAGGATGGCTGGTTCAGCTGGAGCGGCAGCCGCTGGGAGTCCGGGGTGCCGGTGATCAACAGCGAGCACGTCTGCGGGACGGGCACCCGCCGCCTGCAGGACAACGGCCGTCAGGCCCTGGCCGAGCTGTTCGAGCGGAGCTTCAGCCTCTACGAGAGCTGATCACGCCGCTGACGACGCGTCCCTGAGCTCGGTCATCAGGGCATCCCACCAGGTGTCGCCTCTCTCGTCGAGGCACAAGATCCTGGCACCGGCCAGGCGTGTCTGGCTGCCGGCGGGGTCCAGGCGAAGGTTGCGGATCTCGACCCGGACGGGAATGGACCCGACCTCGGCCACGTCCAGGTGCGCCATGAAGGGCATGCGCATCCGGGCCCAGGGCGAGAGCAGGTCGCAGCGAAAGGCCAGGCCGCCCTTGGACAGGTCCACCACCGGGCAGGCCTCGGAGCCTGGCACGGTCAGCCGCATGCCGTCATCCTCGGCGAGGGGGATGCGCGTATGCACGCGCCGGTCTTCCTGGCGACGGAGCACACGGGGGCGCTCCAGGATCCAGTGACCGTCCTCGTCGGAGCCGAAGGTGTCCGTGTAGAAGGCCCACGTGGCCTCGGAACGCTGCACGTCCAGCCGCACCGTCAGGCCGGGCGGCGGCGCCATCAGGCGACTGCTTGGCGCAAAGGTGACGCGACCCTCGCGGTCCGCCGACGCGATGGATCCGGGGATGCAGCGGCCAGCAGGCCCCATCATCGTGGCTTGGGGCTTGTGCGGTGCGAGACCGCGCAGCTGAGTGCGCACCTCGGCAGGGTGGAAGTAGCAGGCATTCATGGACCCTCCATCGGACGGCGGGTCCCCTGCCATGAGGAGCTGGCCGGGGTTTCCCTCTCAATGTGACATCACGTGACGGAGAGCGTGTCCGGCGCGGGCTTCCGGGAGGGGGGCAGCAGTCCGGCGATGCGCCCCCAGGCCTCGGTCAGCACCCCCTGTCGCCCCCCCCTGGTGGCCTCTTGGACCGTGAACGGCGCCCCAAAAGCCAGGCTGACGGGGCAGGGACGCATGCGCTCGTCGCGGGCAAAGAGCGCCTCGGCCCCGTGGTGGGCCACCGGCACGATCACCAGCTCGGCAGGGCGTCGGACCCACCGTCGCACCCCCCGCAGGAAGGGCTGGAGCCGGCCGTCCGGGCTGCGGCTGCCCTCGGCATAGAGCAGGACCGGCCCACGCTGATCCCGCCAGTTCGACGCCAGACTCTGGGTCTCGAGGGCGATCGTGGCCAGCTCCCGGGGGGTGAGGGCCGGTCCCTCGGACGCCACGGTCGCGGACTGGGGGGTCTTGAGCGTGTTCAGTCCGATGCTCGCGATCCGCCGATAGGCGTCGGTGTAGACCTTGGGGCCGGCGACCACCAACAGGTCGTCGGCCACCGCGTGGCCCAGCCCGGACAACAGGGCATCGAGCACCTGGGTGTCGGTGTAGCTGAGGTGGTTGCACAGCCAGATCTGGGGCCGCCCGGCGATGGCCTGCAGCCGGTCCACGCCGGTGACGGTGCTGCCATCGGTGAGGTCCTGGAGGTGCCGCCGGGTAATGCGCCGCGCCAGGGGGTCGGCCCCGAAGATCTCGTAAGCCCCTCCGGCTTGGGCGAACGCCTCCTGCATCTGGGCGATCTCGGCCAGGCTGGCAGCGTCCGTGATCTGCGCCAGGGACCGCTGCAACCGCGCCACCGTGGGCGCGTCGGCGTCGACAGAGGCGCAGACGAACCCAGGCAAGTGCTCGCGGATCGCGTTCGGGGAGAGGCCGACCAGGGCAGCGGGATCCATCGGGCCCGGGGGTATCCCATCGGGCCCCGGTTACCATTCCGACGATGGGCAGGAAGCTTCCGGCGCCGATCGTGGGCGCGGACCAGGCGCTGCACGAGCTGTATCAGCGGGTGCACTTCTCCCGGTTCCTGAACCCTGTGAATGCGCCCGAGGCCCGGCGCGTGTTCAACGCCGGTGCCCAGGCGCCCCCTTTCGAGTACCAACCGGCCACCTGGGCCGACGCCGAGCTCCGGATCCTCGACAGCCTGGACCCGCCCCAGGACCATCCCCTGGGCCAGCTGATGCAGCGCGCCATCGACGGCACCCGTGCCTTCATCCTGGCCCTCCGGGACCGCACCCCTGAAGCCTTCGACACCCTGGCCCGGTCCGCCGGCTGGTACCCGGACTCGGACACGCTGGCGCACGCAGCCGACGAGGTCCGGGAGCACGACACCACAGCCTTCACCCTCCAGGCCGGCCAGGTCGCCCAGGCCCTGGGCGAAGCCCTGTGCCAGCGCGGCCTGGCGCTCTGGACCGTCGAGATGGACCCGGTCATGTCTGCCCGGGTGCTGGTCGACGGCGCCAAGCAGTTGATCAAGGTCAGTCCTCGCGCCCGGTTCCGGGACCGGGACGTGGCCCGCCTCATCGCCCACGAGGTCGAAGTGCACGCCTGGCGCTCCGCCAACGGTCGCCACCAGCCCCTGCGCCTGTTCGCCACCGGCCTGCCCGGCTCGCTGGAGACGGAAGAGGGCCTGGCGATGGTCGCCGAGGAGCGGGCAGGGGCCGCCAGCCCCGGGAGCGCATGGCGCCAGTCCATCGTGGTGCGGGCCATCGACATGGGTCGCACCGCGGGCTTCCGCGACCTGCACCGCCAGGTCTCCAGCCTGGCGGGGCCCGGTCTGGCGTGGGGTGTCTGCCTGCGGCTGAAGCGCGGCCTGGCTCGTCCGGAGCTGCCTGGGGTCTACGCCAAGGACGTCGTCTACTACCGGGGCCTGCGGCGTGTCGGTGCCTGGCTGGCCGCCGGCCACCCGATCGAGCACCTGTACGTGGGCAAGGTCGGCATCGATGACCCGGTGGATGCCTGGATCGACGCTGGGTTGATCAGCCGCCAGGAAGTGCCGCCGCTGTTCATGAAGCCGGCGGCGTGAATCCTGCGAGGTCTGGGCGTCGGCCCCGCCAAAGCCGCTTCCCTCTTCCGCTTGGGGCCCCCAAAGTCCCGCTGGGGGGCCTCACGGCCAGCCAGATCGCCCCCGAGGCCTGAGTTTGGTGGCCCAAGCGGAAGAAACGCTGGGCTCTACCTCCGCAGGCGGAAGAAAGTGACGGCTCTGTGGGTGCTGCGGCGCACTCAGAATCCCTCTTTGTCCTGGAGCCGCTTGACCCAGTCCGGTGCCACCCACGTCGACTCGTAGCCTTCGTCGATCCGGACCTCCTTGCCTTCGATCATGCAGGAGACCTCGAACTCGCTGCGCCAGGCGAACTCCAGGTCTTCCTTGGCAGCGTCCAGGTCCCAGTAGCAGAGCCGGATGTGGTGGATCGGCTTGCCCCGCAGCGGGCCCAGGCCGTCGCGGTTGTGCAGTCGCAGCCAGCCCAAGTCGCTGATCAGCTTCCAGGTCAGCTTGCGGTCGAGCATCTGGTAGATGAACGTGCGGGTCCGCCGGTCGTAGTTGCCGGTGAACTCCTGGAAGGGGTGGGCGTCTCCCCGGTGGAAGAAGATGCCGCCGGCCATCGAGTAGCCCATGAGCGGGTGGCCCTGGCGGACCTGGCGGACCGCGGCGTGCACGTCGGCGTCCAGGTCGTGGAACTGGACCATCGTCAGGTCCTCGTCGGGCAGGTACACCGTGCGCCAGGGGCCGTGGTGGAGGAAGCGCCGGGAGACGACCTGTTCGTGGCCGCGGCCGCGGAGGAAGCAGGCCCAGCCGTGGTCGGCGTGGCCCATGCCCCAGCCGCAGTCCAGGATGTGGAGGGGCTTTCCGAGGTCCTCGAGCCGGCGGGACCAGGTGTGCCGGTACGGAGAGACTCCGACGGCCGTCTCGAACGGTACGCTCCGAAGCAGTTCGAGGGCGATGGTGGGGGTGACCTGGGCCTGGTTCTTCTCGACATAGAGACAGCGCTGCTTGCCCCAGAGGATGAGCCGCTCGTCCCCCGGCCCCCAGTAGGCGGCGCTGCTGACGTCAAAGAAGATCCGCTCCGTCCAGTCGCGGTCAACGGTGACCCGCTTGGAGCCGGTGCGGACCCGGTCGGGCAGGCGGCCGTCAAACCAAGGCCAGGCGGCCAGGGCCGTAAGCGCCGTCTGGGGATCGTCCCCATTCCTCACGGTGAAGACCGCCTCTTCCAGGACAGGCATCAGTTCAGCTCCTTCAAGAGATCGAGGTCAACCGCGCTCGGACCTAGCTGGTGCAGGCTTCCCTTGCTGTCATAGATCTCGATGCAAAGGCGGCCATCAGCTTGCTTCATTGCGGCCTTCAACCTCTCCACCTGCTGCCTCGGCGCCCGCACATCCATGAACGTCACGACCGCCTCCCGCAGCTGCGTCCCATCCACGATCAACGGCGGCTTCCCAGCCACCATGCCCACGATGTCCTCGATCTGCTGCATCTCACCCTCCGGCAGTGTCTTGCCCGACTTCACCTCGTGCACCCGCCCCAGGCCCAGCCGGTCCCCCAGGGACGCCACCGTGGACTGGGGATAGCCCTCGGCCAGCAGCGCCGCCCGCTTGGCGTCGTCCACGGCCACCGACCCGGTCTGCTGCACGAAGTCCAGCCGGCGGTGCTCCTTGGCCAGCGCGACCTGCTGGCCCCCCAGCTGACCCGGCACCACGCGCACCTGGCCCGCGGGGTCCGTCAGCTCCGTGGCGGCGTAGAACTTCTCCGAGAGCCGCCCCTTGTCCGACGAGTTGATGCCGTCGGTGACGGCCATCAACAGGCGCTGCCCCTGCTCGGGCGGCCTGTCCATCAGCCAGGCCAGCACACCGGGCTCCAGCTCGGCCTTGACGTGGCGGCGCAGGACTTCGACCGTCCAGTCCTTGGCCGCCACGTCGCCCACGACCCCGCGCAGCGCCTCGAGGGCCTGGGCCTTGCCGTCCTTGTCCACGTAGGTGCAGAACATGTCCAGGTAGCGGCGCAGGCTGTCGCTCTCCGAGAGCAGCTCCCCCAGCACCCGATCCACCGGCGTGCCAGCCAGGACTCGGGCCCGCGACGCGCCCTTGGCCGTGGGCGTGAACACGTTCAGGTGGTCCGCCGCGACACGCCCCACCTCCGGGTCCTGGTCGCCGGGGTCCTCCATCTTCAGCGCGTGCCACTCGGTCCGCTGCCCGACCCACCCCCGGCCGCTCTTGACCTCGGTCAGCCCGTCCCGAAGGCGGACCTCGGCCAGCTCCAGGTCCACCAGCTCGGTCTCGAGGGACGCCTGCAGCCCTTCGGCCAGCCCGGTCTGACCGAGCACGTCCCGCCGGGCCTGCTGGAGCAGCAGGACCTTGTCGATCTCGGCCTGGAGCTCCCTGGCACCCTGCAGGGCCTGGGGGTCCGCCCCCTGCATCCAGGCGGTCAGGTCGTGCCACAGGACCCGCACCCGACCCACGACGCCCTCGTAGCGACGGGCCAGGGCCACGGTCTCGGCGTGCAGCTTGACGTCGGCCACGGTCGCGGCGGCGCCCAGGCGCACCCGGGTGGCCTCGCCCGGCCCCGGGAACAGGACCCGGATGTCCCGGGGGCCGAGGGCTTCGTCCAGCTCCACGGCCACGCCCAGGAACTTGCGGAGCTCGTCGAGATCGTCGGGCCCGACGATGCGCTGCAGGTCGGCCAGCAGAGCGGCTCGGGCCGCCACGGCCTGCTTTGCAGTCTCTGCGGACTTGACGGCCGCTGCGCAGCCGGCGAGCTCGAGCCCGCTCAGGGCGACCTCCAGGCCTGCCCAGAACAGCGCCTCCTGGGCCTCGCCGCCGTCGACCATGGCCTGGTCGGGGTCCAGGTGGGCCTGGGCGAGCAACAGGGTGTCCAGCGCTTCCTCCATGTTCACCAGGCCGTCGCCCACCCCCAGGGCCGCCGAACCCACCTGCGCCGCCGTCGCGAGCCCCCCCGTGAGGAAGGTGCTGGCGCAGAACAGGCCCACGGCCACACCCCCGACCACGAGGTCCTCGCGGCGCTCGGCGGCCTGGTGCTCCTGGACCACCCGGCGGCCGACCGCGCCCATGAGCGAGTCCCCCAGCTCCCCCAGCAGCGGGGCCACGACCTGGTCCAGGTCCAGGACCTCGATGTCCCCGGAGCGCACACCGGCGCGGGCCTGGAAGAGTGCTTCGAGCACCTGGGTGATGTGGGTGCCCAGGACCTGCAGCGCCGTCTCGTCGTCCAGACCCTCGAGAGACGAGCGGTAGCTGTCGTCGGTCACCGCCTCGAGCTGGGCCCGGTCCGGGGCACCCGAGTCGTCCACGAAGCGGGCCGCCTCGGGGTGTCGTTGGAGCAGACGTCCCTGGGCGGCGAGCAGGGCCGCGAGGGTTGTGGTGACCTGGCGAGTCCGCGCGGTCAGAGCCGACAGCGCCTCGGCCTGCCATTGGGAGCCCTCGGCGGCAAAGGCGGCGGCCAGCGCCGCCCGGCTGTCCCCGAGGGCCACCAGGACCTGGACCTGGTGGGCACCCAGGGTGCGGTAGGCCACCAGCTCGTCGACAACCCCTCGCAGAGTCGCCAGCTCGGCTGCGGCGCCAGCGCCCTCGTAGCGGGGCTGGACCTCGCTCCGGAGAGAGTGCTCGTTGGCGGTGAGGTTGATCAGGACCCGCCGGGAGACGAACGCGACGAAGCGCTCCTCGAGCCGACTCCCGCGGGCGGCCTGGGCCCGGTCCTCGGCGTTCATCACGGGCCACAGGACCTCGAGGGCCTGGACGTAGACGTCGCTGTCGGTGGCCTCGCGCCAGAAGTCCTCTTCGAGGCGACGACCAAAGTGCTGCTGGTAGGCAGTCCGAGTGGCCGGCCCACCCCGCCTCAAGGCCTCCAGGCCGGCCTGAGGGTCCGGGTCGAACACCGAGTTGAGCGCGTGCCAGACGTCGATGGCTTCGGAGCCCGGCAAGGCATCGCGCATGGCGGCGGCGTCGAGGGGCTGAGAGACCTGGAAGGGCAGGCCCCGAGCGAGCTGACTCGCGGCATGGGACGCCTCGCGCTCGGCCGGACTGTCCACCCGGCTCAGCGGGGCTTGTTCCTGGGCGCCGACCAGCCGCCGCTGGGCCACGTGGGCCAGCTCGTGGGCGACGGTCTCGCGGTCGACGTGGCGGCTGCCGAAGACGGCCTGGTCCCGGGAGCCGTCGCGACGGGCGACGGCGCGAGCGCCCTGGTCGCCGGCGCCGGTCGTGCGCACGTCCACGTTGGAGAGGTCGACGCCCAGCAGCTCGGAGAACTCGGCCAGGACCTCGTCCCGGGTCGGGTCGACCCGATCCGACGACGACAGGCCGCACCGCTCTCGGGTCCAGGACATCGGGCCCTTCCAGGGCAGCAGCTCGACCACGTCCCAACCCGCTCGTGCACGCTCGAGCAGCGCGAGCAGGTGCGCAGAAGTGGGGTCCGACCGCTCGCCACGGAGCAGCGCCTGCAGGCCCCGGTTGCCTAAGTGCTGCTGGAGCTCGTCCTGGAGCCGCGCGGCGGGATGCCGGTCCCGCTGGGCAGTCGGCTGCTCCCGCTTGGGCTGGCGCAGGTGCGCAAGCTCGCGTGCCTGAGGGAGGTCTCGGTCGGACATGCCCCGGGCCCTGGCAAGGGCCGGACCAGGTGCTCGATCGCCACGCCGGGCGGATCGGTGTCAGCGGGGGTGGCGACTGACCGTCGGGGGTGTCCATGGGTCGGCACCCTCCAAAGCCCCTTCCCTCTTCCGCTTGGGGGCCACTGCAGCCCTGCTGGGGGCGAAACGGGCATCAAATTGCCCTCTTGGGCCTGAATTGTCAGCCCAAGCGGAAGAAACGAGGGGCTCTACCTCAACAGGCGGAAGATACGGGCGGCTCTGGAGGTGCTGCGGCGGCCACGGGCCCCGGAGCGCTAGCGCGCGTCGTGGCCGTCGAACAGGCCGTTCAGGAACTCGTGGCTGTAGCTGCCGGGCTGGCCGATGATCATCATGTGGCCGTCCAGTCCGGCCTGGAAGCCGCCGTCGTAGTCGTTGGCGACCGTGACGATCGGCGCGGCCCCCCCGACCTCGCCCGCGTCCCAGCGGGCCTGTGCCTCCTGGAGGCTCTGCCAGGAGCCGCCGGCGTGCTCCGGCGGGGCCACGTGGACGGTGGGCCCCTCGGGCTCGAAGGTCACCGGCGGTGGCGGCTCGGGCTCTGGCGTCGGGGCCACCCCAAGGCGCTCCTGGGCGGTCTCCAGCGCCGCTGCCAGCTCGTCGGCGGTGGACACCTCGGCAAAGGACCCGATCAGGTCCCGCGCGAAGTCGTCGAGGGGCCCACCCAGCTCGTCGGGGATGTCGTCCAGCATGTGCGCGGCCAGGTTGCGCACGACCTCCACGTCGCCGCTCTGGGCGGCGACGAGCAGGACTTCGAGCATCACTCCCAGATCGTGCTCGGCCAGGGTGGCTTCCGCCCCGAGCAAGCTCTCCAGCGCTCCAGGCCCACTGTCGACCAGGGTGCGCATCTCCAGGGTCAGGTCCGACGCCGACAGGCACGGGGAGGCTTGGGCGGTGAACAGGGTCAGGAGCAGGAGGGTCATGGCGGTCTCCGGTCGGGGCCGCCCGCTTTTTGCCTCCGGGTGCGCTCCGGGACGATTGCAGCGGGATTGAAAGCGCCGCCGCTACGTCAAGACCCCCAGTCAGGCCGACTGGTAGAGCTTGGTCAGCACGAATTCCTGGTGCCCCAGCACCTCGGCCGCCGTGAGCCGCCCGTTCGCCGTGCGCACGGTCATGTCGATCAGCTGGTCCCCGGCCTGGTCCATCGTGAGCTGGCGCTGGAGCAGGCCCGACACGTCGAGATCGATGTGCTCAGCCATCTCCCGGGCGGTGCGGGGGTTCGCCGTGAGCTTGATCACCGGCATGATCGGGTGGCCCACCACGTTGCCCTGGCCCGTCGGGAACAGGTGCACCGCGAACCCCGCGGCCGCTTGCAGGGTCACGCACTCCGCCGCCGCCGAGCTGGTGTCCATGAAGTACAGGCCCGGGCCGCCAGTGGGGGTCTCGGCGGGCTCCAGCACGTCGATGAACGTGGCCTTCTTGCCGATCTTCTGCAGGTTGCCAAAGGCCTTTTCCTCGATGGTGGACAGCCCGCCCAGGATGTTGCCCTTGGTCGGCTGGCTGTCGGACAGATCGTCGGTCTTGTGCCGCAGGATCATGTCGTTGTAGCGGTTCCAGGTGTCCAGGAACTTCTGGGCCACCTGGGGGGTGGCGGCCCGGCTGGCGCAGACCTGTTCGGCACCGGTGATCTCGCTGGTCTCGCCGAAGCAGACCGTGGACCCGTGAGGCACGAGCTTGTCGACCAGGTCGCCGACGGTGGGGTTGGACGCCAGGCCGCTGGTGGTGTCGGACTCGCCGCACTTCACCGCGATCTGGAGCTCGCTCAGGTCACACTCGGTGCGCTGCAGCTCGCTGGCGGCGTGCACGAAGTCCTTGGCCACCCGACTGGCCCGCGCCACGGTGTCGATCTGGCCGTGCCGCTCGATGGACAGTCCGGCCACGGGCTTGCCGGTGGCGGCGATGCCGTCGACCACCCGCTGGGTCCAGCCGGGCTCGATGCCGATGACCACCACCGCCGCGACGTTGGGGTTGGCCCCGGTGCCGATGAGGGTGCGGAAGAACAGCTGCAGGTCGGCGCCGAACTGCAGTCGCCCGTAGGGGTGGGGGATGGCCAGGGTGCCCTTGATGTGGGCGGCGACGGCTTCTGCGCTGGCGTTGGAGATGTCGTCCAGAGGCAGGATGACCACGTGGTTGCGAATGCCGACCCGACCGTTTTCCCGGCGATAGCCCCAGAAGGTTCCAGCGGACATGCTCACCACCTCTTGGTCTTGATGTTGTGCACGTGCACGTGGCCGCCCGGGGCGACGTCGGCGACCGCGCGACCGATGTCGTGGCCGTACTTCACGATGGTGTCGCCGGAGATGATGACCCCCAGGGCCAGCTTGTGACCGATGGGGATGGGGTCGAGCACGGCGATGGTCAGGGTCTCGTCGGTGTCCATCACCCAGCCGGTGAGGGTGGCGCCGGCTTCGACGCCTTCGACCACCACAACCCCGACGGTGTCGGTGTGATCGTGGACCAGGAAGTGGGTCATGGGGGCTCCGGGAGGCGGGGGGTCAGGACGACCTTGGCGGCGGCGACCCTACCCGCATGCAGATCGGCAAAGGCGGTCGGACCGTCGGCCAGGCGGCGTTCTTCCACCCAGTCCAGGGCTCCGAGGTCGCCCGACGCCAGGGCCTGCACCGCTGCTCGCAGGTCGAGGGGGGTGTAGGTGTAGCAGCCGACAAAGGTGATCTCGGCCAGGGTCAGCCGGCGCACGTCGAGCCCGCCGGTGTCGTGCATCAGCCCGATGTGCGCGATGGTGCCGCCGGCCCGGACCGCGGCGCTGGCCGCCGCGCGGGTCATGGTGCCGCCGACGGCGTCGACCACCAGATCGTAGTGGTTCGACGCGGCGGCCGCGACTGCAGGATCCAGGGTCTGGAGGCCCGGCTGGGCCCCCGCCGACGCCCGGCGCCCGGCGTGGGTCTCGGCGACCGTGACGTCGCGGCAGCCCTGGGCTCGCAGCAAGAGCGCGGCGAGCAGGCCCACGCTGCCCGCACCGATGACCAGCGCTCGGCCTTCGTGGACCGGCCGGTGCAGGCTGCGTGCGGCCAGCCCCAGCGCGTGCACCGAGGTGGCACAGGGCTCGGTCAGGGCGGCGTGGGCGGCGTCGAGTCCGGCGGGCACCGGGATCAAGTTCCGCTCCGGCAGCCGGATGCGCTCGGCAAAGGCCCCCGGACGGGCCATGCCGATGAGCACACGCTTCGGACACAGGTTCGAGCGGCCCTGGAGGCAGGACGTGCAGTGGCCACAGGTGACCAGCGGGTTCAGCACCACTCGGCTCCCCGGCGCCGCGCCCTGGAGTACGGTCCCGCAGGCCTCGTGGCCCAGGATGAGCGGCGGGGCCCGCCGGGGATCGTGGCCCAGGTAGCCGTGCATGTCCGAGCCGCAGATGCCCACGGCGTCGATGCGGATCAGGGCTTCGCCGTCCCGGGCCGGCGGCTCCGGCTCGTCGCGCCAGGCCAGGGTCTCAGGAGCGGTGTAGACGAGTGCCTTCATCGTGCGCTGAAGCCTCCATCGACGTGCAGGATCTGCCCGGTGACGTATGCCGAAGCGTCACTGCACAAGAACACGGCGGGGCCGTGGAGATCGGCGAGCTCGCCGTTCCGGCCGAGGCAGGTCCGGCCCGCCAGGGCACCCCAGGCGTCAGGGTCCGCGACCAGGGGGGCGGTGAGCTCGGTGGGGAAGAAGCCCGGGGCGATGGCGTTGACCGTGATGCCGTCGGAGCCCCACTCCAGCGCCATGGCCCGGGTGAGCTGGGCGATGCCGCCCTTGCTGGCGCCGTAGGGCATGCCGTGCTGAAAGGCCCGGGACGACTGCAGCGAAGCGATGAGCAGCACCCGTCCCCAAGACCGCCGGCGCATCGCTGGCACCAGGGCTCGGGTCAGCAGGAAGGGCGCGGTCAGGTTCAGCGACAGCGTGCGCTCCCAGTCCATCTCGCTCAGGCCCGAAGCCGGCCGGCGGGGATTGACCCCAGCGGCGTGCACGACGATGTCGGGGGGGCCAAAGGGCGCCGAGACCCGGGGGACGGCCTGGGCCAGGGCCTGCCGGTCCAGGAGATCACAGGTCACGGCAGCGCCGTCGATCCCGGCTGCCACCTCCTCGAGTTGTTCCGCACGCCGAGCCAGCACCACGACGCGGGCCCCGGCTCCCGCCAGCGCCTCGGCCACGGCGGCGCCGAGGCCGGCGCTGGCCCCTGTGACCAGGGCCACCCGACCGTTCAGCTCACCCACGTCAAGGCTCCAGGGCGAAGGTCTCGCCCGGCAGGTACTTGCGGACCCGGTCATCGGCGGTCCGAGCATGGGCCTCCATGCCCTCCAGCCGGGAGATGCGCGCGGAGACGGGTCCCAGCTCCCGGGTCGCTGCCGACGTCATGCGCTGCCAGGTCAGGGTCTTCAGGAACTTGTGCACCCCCAGGCCACCGGTGTACCGGGCGGCGCCCCGAGTCGGCAGGATGTGGTTCGGCCCGGACGCCTTGTCGCCGTAGGCCACGGTGGTCTCTTCGCCCAGGAAGAGCGAGCCGTAGTTCCGCAGCCTGGACAGCCACCAGTCCAGGTCCGCTGCGTGCACCTCCAGGTGCTCGGGGGCGTAGCGGTCGCTGATCGCGGCGGCCTGGTCTCGGGTGTCGCACACGACCACCTCGCCGCAGCGGTCCCAGGCCTCGGCCGCGGCGTTGCCCGGAGGCAGGGACGCGCACAGGGCCGGGACCCGGGCCAGGACCGCGTGGGCCAGGGGCTCGTGGGTCGTCACCAGGATCGCCGGGGTGGTGACCCCGTGCTCGGCCTGGCCGACCAGGTCGCTGGCCACCAGCTCGGGATCGGCGGTCTCGTCCGCCAGCACCAGGATCTCGCTGGGCCCGGCGTACAGATCGATGCCGCAGCGCCCGGCGAGCTGCTGCTTGGCCTCGGCGACCCAGCGATTGCCGGGGCCACACAGGATGTCCGCTGGGTGCCCCGTGAACAGGCCAAAGGCCAGCGCAGCGATGCCCTGGACGCCCCCCAGGCACAGCACCTGGTCGGCGCCGGCCAGCTCCAAGGCGTAGAGCACCGCCGGGTGAACGGTCTCGCCCCGAGGCGGCGAGGTGGCGATGACCCGATCCACACCGGCCACACGGGCCGGGGTCACGCTCATCAACGCCGAGGCCACGTGGGCGTAGCGGCCCCCGGGCACGTAGCAGCCGGCGGTCTGCAGCGGCACGAGCCTGTGGCCGGTGAACCGGCCGGGAGACAGCTCCAGCTCGAACTCCGACAGCGTGGCCAGCTGGGCCTGGGCGAAGCGGCGGATCTGCTGGTGGGCAAAGGCGATGTCGGCCTTGACCTGGTCCGGGAGTGCAGCGCTCGCCGCGGCAAAGGCGCTGGCCGGCACGACGGCCGGGCCCGTGTAGCCGTCCAGCTCGCGGGCCCAGCGAAGGGCCGCGGCCTCGCCTCCGGCCTCGAGCTCGGTGAGCATCTCCCTCACCCGGGTCCTGGCCTCGGACTCGCCTGTGGTGGGGCTGACTGTGGCTTGCTTGAGGAGGCGTTCGGGCATTGGTGACCAGGCTGCCGGGGGAGGAGGCGGTGCGGCCAGCGCGGACTGTACCTGGGGTCCAGTACGGATTCTCAAAATTCCCTTGAGTCGCTCTGACCGAACTGCCTAGATTGGGTCTCTGGGTGGAACCAGCGGGGCAGGAGGCCAAGATGGCCAACGTCTGGTGGGTGGCGGTGTTGCTCTCGGGCTGTGCCGAGGATGACCCGCTCTCGTTCGCACGAACCGACTACGGGCTCCAAGCCCTCACGGGCAGCTCGACTGTGGTGCTGTCCGAGGACGGCGACTGGTTGTTCGCCGTGGATCCAGTGTCCGAGGCGCTGGGCGTCTGGGACCTGGTCCATGACGAGGTGACGACCCTGGATCTCCCGGGAGAGCCCACCCGGATCACCGTCCTGGGGTCGAACATGCTCGGCGTGTCGCTGCGGGCGGACCGGTCCGTGGCGACCTTCATCTTGGGAGACGACGGCCCGACGCCGTACAAGACCGTCGAGGTCGGCGCCGAGCCCTACGGCCTGGTCACCGCCCGCACCCGGGATCGGGTGTACGTGGCGCTGTCCCTCGAGGGCCGGGTCGACGAGCTCGACGCCGTGACCCTGGAGCCCCTGCGAAGCTGGCGGGTCGCCGACCAGCCCCGGTGGCTGGCAATTCATCCCTCGGAGAACGCGCTGTACGTCGGCTCGGCCCATGAAGGGCGGCTGACCTGGATCGACCTGGTCGAAGGCACCAAGGATCAGCTGGTGCTGCAGACGACCTACAACACGGGCGATCACCAGGACCCGCTGCCCCGTGCGCCGCGCATTACGGGTGACCTGTCCGTGGCCTCGGACGGCAGTCAGCTGGCCGTGCCCGTGCAATTCGTCGACGTGGTGCCTGCGGACAGCCAGCTGACCACGGCCATGGAGATGGACATGGGGGTCGGTCTCTACTTCCAGGGGTCGAACACCACCGACCCCGGGCGCGACGCTCTGTCTCCGGCGGTGGTGACCTTTCCGCTGGCCGACGACGGACGCCCCCACGCCCAGGCCCAGGCCCTGTCTCTGGTCCAGGTGCTGGAGTTCGACGACAACCGCTTCTCGGCTCGTAGCTACCCCACCGCCGTCCGTCACTCCGCAGACGGCGAGACGTTGGCCGTCACGATGGAGGCCGCGGACACGGTGATCGCCCTGCCGCGGAGCCCCACCAACGGGACCCAGGGAGCAGGGTCGGGCATCTCCAAGACCGACAGCCACCACAGCCGGACCTGCGAGGGCCCGGTGGGCCTTGCGGCCGATCGCTTCGGTGGCTTCTGGCTGTGGTGCGAGCTGGATCGGCGGGTCATGCCGCTGGATGACTGGCTCGACGGCATCACCGACCGGTGGAACCAGCCGCGAGAGCGGTTCCGCACCATGACCACCGAGCGGCCGACCGAGACGACCGAGCTCGTGCCCTGGCGCCAGGACCCCGACGTCGAGG
Source organism: uncultured Enterobacterales bacterium (assembly GCA_964519895.1). GTDB lineage: Bacteria > Myxococcota_A > UBA796 > UBA796 > CAJQPC01 > CAYFPX01. Next base: position 56,161 of record CAZFLE010000027.1, read on the forward strand.
CTGGCCGACGACTGTTCCACTCGGTCTACGACCCCGGGATCACCAACGGCTCCTCGGGCCTGAGCTGCAGCGGCTGCCACTTCGACACCCGCACGGATGGCCTGAGCTGGCAGCTCGAGGGCCGGAGCAGACAGACGCTGTCGCTGGCCGGCCAGGTCTCCTTGACCGAACCGGTGACCTGGGAGGGGGACGTGCCGACCGTCGAGGACGAAGCCACTCTGGGGGCGAGACGGCTCAACGCGGACCTGAGTCTGGCCGCAGACGCCGACGTCTCGCCCTTCGCGCAGATCGCCGCCTGGATCGACTTCACCCGCCACGAAGACGTGCCCGAGCAGGACTCCGACACGGTGGATCGCGGGAACATCCTGTTCCACGACCCGGTCATCGGCTGTGCGGAGTGTCACCCGTCGCCGCTCTACACCGACAACCTTGCCCACGAGATCATCCGGGGCGACCCCACCATCACGCCCAGCCTCGTCGGCGTCATGGCCACGGCCCCCTACCTGAGCGATGGCTCAGAGCCGGACCTGGAGGGGCTGTTGTGGCGCTTCCGGGACGGCGAGATGGGGGACACCTCGGCCCTCGATGAGGGCGAGCTCGCAGACCTGGAGGCGTTCCTGCGGTCCCTGTGAGGGGCGCCGCTGCCGGTGCGGTCAACCGCCGGATGCGGCGAACAGATCCACCCCGGCCTCCTCGGCGGTGAGGACCTTCTTCACCTTGGTGTCCTTCTGGCGCCTCAGGTCCACCATGCCTTTCACCTCGCCCCCGCGGATGAGCCCGATCAGGGGGCGATCCCCCTTGGCCGGGGGCTTGGGCCGGCCGAGCACCAGGCCCAGCTGGTCGTTGGAGAGCTTCACCAGCGAACCCAGCGGCAGCGGACCCTTGTAGTCGCAGAAGGCCTGGATCAGCTCGGGCTCGATCCAGGGCAGCTTGCCCTGGCGCATGATCTTGAGGGCCTTGAAGGGGGGCACCCGGGACTTCTTCTCCCGGGGCAGGGTGACCTCGATGTAGGTCTCGACCATGCCCAGGAGCTTGCCGAGCAGACCCCCGTCGCCGCCGCCGCGCACGGACCGGCACTCGTGCACGACCAGGGCCTGGGCGATCGCGCTGGCCCCGAGCCCCGGGTAGCGGAAGATCGGCTGCACGGCCTGGTCGGGGTCCTTGGTCTCGACGATGCCACCTAGGATGCCGGCGAGTCCCAGGGTGAGCAGGTGCTGGCGGGGCAGCTTGAGCCACAGGCCAAAGCCGATGGCTTCGATCGCGACAGCCCCTCGGACCATCGAGTGGGGTGGGGGCCGCCCTGGCCGGTGCAAGGTGGTCAGGAGCTGGTAGATCGCGCCGTGGGTGCCCATGTTGTCGATCGCCAGCTGCAGCGTGCGCTTGAGTGGAACCAGGCTCGGGGCCCGGCCCTCGGCGTGTTCGGCGTACAGGGTGTCTACCAGCTCGACCAGGCTGGTGTAGAGCCAGACCGCGAGCTTGTCGGGTTCGAAGCGGAACGTGGCTGTGGCGGCGCCGGCGGCCTCTGCGACCTCCAGGCCCCCGTAGTCGGTCTGGAAGCCCGGCTTCATCTTGGGCAGCGACTCGGCCAGGTCTCGCACGAAGGCCTCGATGCCCTCGCGCTTGAGTGAGGGGTCGAAGCGCAGGTCGTTGGCCTTCAGCGGGATCAGCTTCTGGCTGAGCATCGTGGCCCGCTCCCAGGTCGCCGGGTCGAGCTTCAGCAGCTGGCCGTTCAGGAAGAACTCGTGCTCCAGCAGCTGCAGGTGCATCGGCTCGCCGCCGCCCTGGAAGTGGCCCTCCAGTGCCTTGACCAGGTCGTCGACCAGCCGGGTGACCGTGTCGTTGTTCGGGGCGTAGAGCGTCAGCGCCCGTGTGACGCCCTGGATCAGTGCCACGATCTCGCTGGCCGCCGCGGTGTAGGCCTGGTCGTCCGTCATCCGGAGTCCCGCCAGGCCTTGTCGATGGCCTGCTTCACGTCGTTGGGGTGGAACCACTTGCCGCGGAACTCGCCCAGGAGCTCCCGTGCCTGGGGCAGGCGCATGCCCGCCAGCGCCTTGGCGGCCAGCAGCTGGTGCCGCACGCCGCCCTTGTCGAGCCCCATGGTCTTGCGGCCCAGGGTCTTGCGGAAGTACTCCAGGGTGCGCAGGTCCTGGAGGGCGGCCACCGCCCCATACAGCCCCTCTTGCTCGTCCGGGTCCCACTTGCCGAAGTTCGGGCTCTTCAGGCCCTCGAGCAGCGCGTAGCCGACCCGCTTGTCCCCCGATGCACCCAGCACGCCCATCGCCAGCAGGCGGTTCTCCTTGTCCGGATCGTTCAGCGCTCGGCCCAGCCCGATCCGGGCGGACTCGTGGTAGCGGCCCTTCATGGCCTGCAGCGCCGCCCGACGTCGGGTGGTGAGCCGGCTGGACAGGGCCTTGGACAGGGTCTCGAGGGCGGCCGGGCTCCCGATGGCCCCCAGGGCCGCCAGGGCATCCAGGGCGACCGCTTCGTCGGGATCCTCGATCCGGCGCTCGTAGAAGCGGGTCAGATCCACCCCGGCGGCCAGGAGCACGTCTCGAAGGCCTTCGGCGGTCTGACCTGGGGGAAGGGCCGTCAACAGCGCGACCATGCCGTCGGGCTCGGCCTGGACCAGCGGGACCAGCGCGTCGCGGAGTGCGTCGGGTGCCACGGCGTAGAGGGGCGCCAGCTTCTCCATGCGCTCGGGCTGCATGATCGCGGCGCGGTCCGCGGCGGACTCGCCCAGGCAGTGCACCATCGCCGCGACCCCTTCGGCGTCGCCGGTCGCGAGCAGACTGTCGTACATGTCGACCACCAGGGGACTCGCGCCCTCCTGGTCGCCGCCGACGCGCCGGGCGATGTCCATGAAGCGGGCGAAGTCCGGGCGGCCTTCGATGGCGGTCGAGACCCGCTCGCCCAGCTGCGCCACCGACTCCCCGCCGCTCACTGGGCCCCGGGCTCCGGCCACCCACTGCAAGTCCCCACCGGTCTGGAGCACCCGCAGGTCCGACGCGGACAGCGCGAGCTTCACGTCGCCCTTCTGGGCGCTCGCGTCCAGCCCTGATCCGGACCTGGCCTGGGCCAGCTTGCCCTCGGCCATGTCGGCCTGGGCACCGGTGGCGATGGCATCGACCGCGTAGTGCCGGATCGTGCGGAAGTTCCGGGACCACAGCAGCGTCACCAGGTCGTCTTCCGAGCCCTTGGGGTCGGTGCCGAGCACGTCGACGAGACCGCGCAGCTCCTCGGTCTCCAGGCCCTGGAGCAAGGTCAGCTCCCGCACGCCGTCCAGGTAGAGCCGGAACAGGTAGGGGATGCGCTCGTCGACCGCCAGCACGGGCTTGCCGTCGTAGACCGGACCAAAAGACGTCAGGCCCACGGTCATCGGGCCCTCGGCCGTGGCTTCCTTGGCGGCGTGCTCCAGCTTGGCCAGCAGCCTGTCGGCCATCTCGCCCTGGCCTTCGTACAGACGCATGCCCTTGATGGTGCGATCCATCGAGGTGAACACTGCGGCGACCCGAGAGAGCGGCGTCCAGCCTGGTTCCCGGGGAGGAGGGACGTCGGCCACCCGGAGACTCTACCGCGGTCACCGACTCCAGCGGCGCAGGTCTTCGGCGCCGAGTGGCCAGTGGGGCAGGGCCACGCCGTCGTCCCAGGTCCACCAGCCGTCCTGGGGTCCCAGCTCTACGTGGAAGTCCTGGGCGGGCATGAAGCCTTCGCCGATCAGCACACGGGTCTCGTCTGAGCGGGTGACCACGTCCAGGATGACCACCGCGTGTCCCGGGAAGCCGCCCTCGACCAGCACGTCTCCGGCTCGGGGCGTCACGGCCATGCGGGTGTCGTGGGCCTGGAGTGACGCGGTGCCCGCGTAGTTGAAGAGCTGCCGCAGGTAGCCGTTCCAGGACCGGTCCCCGCCGGAGACCCAGGCCAGGTGGCCGTCGCGCACGACCGGCCGCTGGCCGCTGGCCCAGGTGGCCCACGCCATGGGGTCCCCTGACGTGGCGTGGAACGTCACCGTCTGTCCGGTCTGGCGCTGGAATTCGGCCCGCAGGCGCAAGGCGCTGTCGGCGCACTGCTGCAGGTCTCCGGAGACCATGGGCAGGTTGATCACCCGGGCGGGGTGGCGCACGATCCGGCCGTCGTGGGTCCGGACCGCGCGGTCGGCGGGCTCGACGGGCAGCCCGCCGAGCCACTGCCCGAACAGGTCCTGCTGGCGGCGGATGAAGCCGTCGGGGACCGGGAAGGCCTGGTTCAGCGGGACCGAGTCCGGCGTGGACCAGGCCCGGGGCGGGCTGGGCACGTCGGCGATCGAGAGAAAGGGGAGCCACCACCACATGTCGGGTCTGACAGTGGCGGCGCTCCGGGGTTCCTACTCCACCGCGTAGGTGTAGGTCGCCACGTTGCCGCCGTAGTTGAAGCGACACACCAAGGTCCAGTCGTCGACCACGGCCTTGCCGTAGTCATAGGTCGCCTCGATGGCGCGGCCGCCCATGACCTCCCAGCTGGTGATCGCGTCGGTGCATTCCAGGTCGAAGGGCTGTTGGCCGGCTGCGGCGCCGTTGACCTCGTACGAGCTGACCAGGCAGCCGTCGTTGGTCTCGAAGGTGATGGACTCGCTGCACGGGTTCGAGACCACACAGGCCATGGTGAGCTGGGCCCCTGCCGGGAAGACCTTCTTGGAAGTGCCGGCCGGATCCCGTGCCGCAGCCTTCCACACCAGATCGCTCACGTCGCAGGCTTTGCCGGTGTCGGTGTCGGTGTCCGTGTCGGTGTCGGCGTCGGCATCGCCGTCGGCGTCGGCGTCGGTGTCGGTGTCGGTGTCGGTGTCGGCATCGCTGTCGGCATCGCTGTCCGCGTCGGCGTCGCTGTCCGCGTCGACGTCGGTGTCGGTGTCCACGTCGAGATCGGTGTCGGCGTCTGTGTCGGTGCGCGGCTCGCCTTCCTGACCCCCATCGGGGTCGGTCTGGGGGCAAGCGATGAGCAGGGGTGCGAGCATGACGAGTCGCATCGGGGGTCCTCCTTTCCCGGCGGGTGCTGTAGCGTCGCAGCCCGCCGCCGTAGACGCAAGCCCCTGCCGTCCCCAGTTATGCGCGGGCGGTGGCCACCCTCTCCTTCCAGGACATCCAGAAGAGCTACGGCGACGTCGAAGTCCTCAAGGGCGTCGACCTGTCCGTCGCCGACGGCGAATTCGTGGTGCTGGTCGGCCCTTCGGGCTGCGGCAAGAGCACGCTGATGCGGTGCGTCGCGGGGCTCGAGGACATCACTTCGGGGGAGCTCCAGATCGATGGCCAGCGGGTCAACGAGCGACCTCCCCGTGACCGCGACGTGGCGATGGTGTTCCAGAGCTACGCGCTCTACCCCCACATGACCGTGCGCCAGAACATGGCGTTCGCCCTCAAGGTCCGAAAGTGGGCCCAGGCCGACATCGACCGTGCGGTGGGCGATGCTGCGGAGATGCTGGGCCTGACCCCGCTCCTGGATCGGCTGCCCAAGGCGATGAGCGGCGGTCAGCGCCAGCGGGTGGCGATGGGCCGGGCCATCGTGCGGCGGCCCAAGGTCTTCCTGTTCGACGAGCCCCTGTCCAACCTGGACGCCGCGCTGCGCAACCAGATGCGCGTGGAGCTCAAGCGGCTGCACAAGCAGCTCGACGCGACCATCCTGTACGTGACCCACGACCAGGTCGAGGCGCTCACCCTGGCGGACCGCATCGTGATCCTGGACAAGGGCGTGCTCCAACAGGTCGGCACCCCCCAGGAGATCTTCGACACGCCGGCCAACACCTTCGTGGCCACGTTCATCGGCTCCCCGGCCATGAACCTGCTCGACGGGGTGGGGGACGGCCAGACCGTCCAGGTGGGGGCGCTGAGCGTCGCCGGATCGGTGCCAGGGCCGGTCACGGTGGGCGTGCGCCCTCACGAAGTGGTGGTCGGCCGCGGCGACGCCCAGGCCACGGTCGACGTGGTCGAGCACCTGGGCTGGGAGGTGCACCTGCACCTGACCCTGGGCGGGCAGACGCTGACCGCGCGAGCCGAGACGGCCGAGCTCGGTCCCATCGCGGTCGGCGACACCGTGGCGGTGTCCCTGGGCCGGGCGCGGCTGTTCGACGTGGACTCCGGCGTGGCGCTCTGAGGTGTTCGCCGTCCTGATCGCGTGGTTCTGTGCCGTCGCCGTCGCCGCCGACGAGCTCACTGTCTGGCACAGCTACCGGGGTGCCGAGCGGGTGGCCTTCGAGGCGGTGCTCGCCGAGTACCAGGCCCGCCACCCGGAGCTCGTGGTGGCGCCGCTGGCGGTGCCCAACGAGACCTTTCCCACCAAGGTCGAGGCCGCGGCGCCCAGGGGCAATGGACCGGATCTGTTCGTGTTCGCCAACGACCGCATCGGCGGCTGGGTCCAGGCGGGCATCGTGGCGCCGGCCCAGGTCCCGGAAGGCCTGCACCCGGCCACGGTCCAGGCCGTCACCTTCCAGGACACGGCGTGGGGCGTGCCCCTGGCCTACAAGTGCCTGGCGCTCTTCACCCGCACGGATCTGGTCGATGAGGCCCCCGAGACCACCGACGGCCTGGAGGCCCTCGCCGAGGCGCTGACCGGACCCGAGCGCTTCGGCGTCGCCTGGCTCACCACCGAGCCCTACTTCCACGCCCCCTGGCTCCACGGCTTCGGCGGCGGCGTGTTCCTGGAGGACCAGGTCGCGCTGGACCAGCCGGGGACCGCCGAGTCGATGGCCTGGGTGGCGGACCTCCAGGCCCGGGGCTTGGTGCCCGAGGAGACCAACGGCGCGCTGGTGACCCAGCTCTTCAACGAGGGGCGGGCCGCGATGGTCGTCTCGGGGCCCTGGTTCCTGGGCGAGATCGACCCCCAGGTGCCCTACGCCGTGTCGCCCCTGCCGGTGGTCTCGCGGACCGGGCAGCCGGCCGGCCCCTTCCTGACCGTCGAAGCCGCGCTGGTGAGCGCCTATGCGGCGCACCCGGACCAGGCGGCGGCTCTGGCGGCGTTCCTGGCTTCGCCGGACGTCGCGGTCACCCGAGCGGTCCAGGGTCGCCAGAGCGTCGCGACCCTGGCGGCCTATGACGACCCCCGGGTGGGCCAGGACCCGATCCTGGGCGCGTTCCGGGCCCAGCTCGACGCGGCGGTGCCCATGCCCAACCGGCCGGAGATGACGGCCACCTGGGAGCCCATGGCGCGGTCGCTCCGCAGGGTGATGCGGGGGGCGCTGACCCCCCAGGCGGCGGCGACGGCGGCGCAGCAGGAGTACGCCATCGTCACCAAGCCGCCGCCGCCCCCGGCGAACGGCACGCCCTACGCGGTGTTGGTCGCGGTGGTGCTGCTCGGGGTCTGCGGGTGGTGGGTCAAGCAGCTGCTCGACGGCGACACCCAGGCCCGCATCCGGCGGTTCCGCTTCGCCTACCCCTACATCCTGCCGGCGGCCCTGGCGATGGGCGTGCTCGTGGTGTTGCCGTTCTTCGTGGGCGCAGGCGTCGCGTTCTTCAGTCACCGGGCCGGCGAGTTCACCTTTGTGGGCTTCGCCAACTTCTTGGACATCCTCTTCGCCCGGGACTGGCCGGTCACGTCCCCGCTGAGCTTCTGGTTCACCCTGGGCGTCACGGTGCTGTGGACCGGGGTGAACGTGCTGCTCCACGTGAGCATCGGACTGGGGCTGGCGCTCTTGTTGCGTGAGCCCTGGCTGCGCATGCGCAACGTCTACCGGGTGCTCCTGATCCTGCCCTGGTCGGTGCCGAACTACATCACGGCGCTGATCTGGAAGGGCATGTTCCACCGGCAATTCGGCGCCATCAATGGGCTGCTGGTCGCGGTGGGGCTGGAGCCCGTGAGCTGGTTCAGCCAGTGGTCCACGGCCTTTGCGGCCAACGTGGTCACGAACACCTGGCTGGGCTTCCCCTTCATGATGGTGGTCACGCTGGGGGCGCTCCAGACCATTCCCCGGGACCTGGAACTGGCCGCCGAGGTCGACGGGGCCAGTCGCTGGCAGCGCTTCCGCCACATCACCCTGCCGCTCTTGCGGCCAGCGCTGTTGCCCGCGGTGATCCTGGGCTCGGTCTGGACCTTCAACCAGTTCAACATCATCTACCTGGTGAGCGGCGGTGAGCCGGACGGCGCGACCGAGATCCTGATCAGCGATGCCTACCGCTGGGCCTTCACCCGGAACTTCCGCTACGGCTACGCGGCGGCCTACTCGATCCTGATCTTCGGGGTCCTGCTGGTGTGGTCCGTGTTCACAAACCGCCTGATGCGGGAGAAGTCCGCATGACCGCTGGTTCCCGCCAGGTGCCGATGTGGCAGGTCCTCGCGACCCACGCGACGCTCATCCTGGTGAGCCTGGCCGTGCTCTACCCGGTCATGTGGGTGCTCAAGATGGCGCTCACCCCGAGCCAGGCCTTCTCGCTGGATCCCACGCCGTGGCCCACCGAGGTGAGCCTGCAGAATTTCATCGACGTGGTCAGCACCACCGACGCCACCGGGGGCTGGCTCTTCGGCCGTCAGCTCTTCAACTCGGTGGTCGTCAGTGTGCTCACGAGCGTGGTCGGCATCTGCCTGTCCTGTACCGCCGGCTATGCCATGAGCCGGTGGGCCTTTCCGGGCCGCGACGCCGGCATGAGCCTGTTCCTCATCACCCAGATGTTCCCCGGCATCGTGATGCTGATCCCGCTCTACATCCTGTTGGATGCCGCGGGGCTCCTGGACTCCATGACAGGGCTGGCGCTGGTCTACAGCACCACGGCGATCCCTTTTTGCACCTGGAACCTCAAGGGCACCTTCGACACGATCCCCCGGGACCTGGAAGAGGCCGCCATGCTCGACGGGGCGAGCCGCTGGGTGACCTTCAAGGACATCATCCTGCCGCTGGCCAAGCCCGCGCTCGCGGTCACGGGACTGTTCTCCTTCATGACGGCGTGGAACGAGTTCATCCTGGCGGCCACGCTCATGAGCGACGAGCGCGCGTTCACCCTGCCGGTCGTGCTGCAGTCCTATGTGGGGGACTTCGGCACCGAGTGGGGCCGGTTCGCCGCCGGCGCGGTGCTGGTCAGCGTGCCGGTGATGGCGTTGTTCTTCGCCCTGCAGCGTTTCCTGGTCGAGGGGCTGACCGCGGGCAGCGTCAAGGGCTGATGATCAGGGCGGCGACGCCAGCTCGCATCGGGCCGCAAACACGTAGTCGCACTCCGTCAGGCCGCCCACGTCGTGGGTCCACAGGTCCACGCCCACGTGGCCCCAGGTCAGGGTCAGGTTCGGGTGGTGGCCCACCTCTTCGGCGAGCTGTCCCAGCTTGTTCACGAACGCCAGGGCCGAGACGAAGTCCGGGAACTTCCAGGTCCGGCGCAGCTTGCCCCCCTCGATCGTCTCCCAGTGCTCCAGGGCAGCGGCCATCGCTTCGCCCTCTCCGGGCTCCAGGGACTTGCGACCCCCTTTGTACGTCGGGATGCACGGGCGGGCGGCGAGCTCGGCGAGGTCGGTCATGGCGGCTCCGGCTTGCGGTGAAGTGGCCAGGGTTAGGAGGGCGATCATGGCACGCAAGAAGAAGCCTGGCACCGGCTCCCGCCTGGGACGCGTCGCGCGACTGGGCGGCCTGACGTCCCGTGTGTCGGGCTCGTACATGGGCCAGCGGGTCATCGGGGCCTTCCAGGACGAGGAGACCCGCAAGCGGGCCCTGAGGCGCCTGCACCTCCAGAACGCGGAAAAGGTCGTCGAGACCATGGGCGTGCTCAAGGGCGCGGCGATGAAGATCGGCCAGTCCATCGCTGTCTTGGCCGACGGCATGGACCTTCCGCCCGAGGCCGAGCGGGTGCTCTCGCGGCTCCAGAACAAGGCCGCGCCGGTGCCCTTCGACATCATCCGCGAGGACGTCGAGGCGTCCCTGGACGCCAGCCTGGGCGAGCTGTTCGCGGACTTCGACCCGGTCCCGCTGGGCACGGCGTCCTTGGGACAGGCCCACGCCGCTCGCCTGCCCGACGGCACCGAGGTGGTGGTCAAGGTTCTGCACCGGAACATCGAGCACACCGTCGACACCGACCTGAGGGCGCTCAAGGCGATGCTCATCGGCGGCCGCTTCCTGCGCCGGGACCGAGCCGAGGTCGACGAGATCTTCGAAGAGGTCGAGCTGCGCCTGGCGGAAGAGCTCGACTACTACCAAGAGGCCGTGAACCTGGAATTCTTCCGCAAGGCCCTGGCCCACGTGGACGGGCTCAGCGTGCCGGGCACCCACCCCAAGTACTGCTCGGACCGGGTGCTCACCATGGATCGACTGCCCGGCCAGACCCTCGAGGAGTTCCTCGAGGTCGCCAGCCCCGAGGCCCGCGTCCGGGCGGGCGAGCTGTTGTGCACCGCCTTTCACGAGAGCTTCTACAAGATCCGGGCCCTGCACGCCGATCCCCACGGCGGGAACTTCCTGTTCGACCAAGACGGCTCGGTCGGCCTGCTCGACTTCGGGTGCGTGAAGCACTTCGACCTGTACTTCGTGTCGACCTATGCCCAGCTCGCCGAGGCCGTCATCGACGGGGATCGGCGGACCTTCCTCCAGCTCGCCCGGGACATCGGCTCCTTGCACACCGAGGAACGCGCCGCCCACGACCTGCTGTGGGAATTCGTCGAGGCCCTGGCACCCCCCTTTCGCACCCCCAACTACGTCGCCGGGGGCCACCAGGACTCGATCCTGGATCGGGTCAAGACCATCAGCCCGCACTTCCTGCGGTACCCGGGGATCCGGTCTCCGCGGGACATGGTCTACCTGCACCGGACCCTGGGCGGGACCTATGGAATGCTGCGGAAGCTCCGCTACGAGCACGACTACGGCGAGCTCTTCCGGCGCTATGCCGCCCACGCGGTGGGGGTGGCCCAGGGCGACATCGAAGACGTGGCCCCCGAGCGCGTCGGAGGAATCTGAGCCGCCGGTAGCGCTCCGATGGGGGTGTGGTGTCCAACGATGCGACCCCACCTTCTGGAGCGCGCACCATGGCCCTCACCGCCCTCATCGCCGCCACCCTGATGACCCCGACCGTCCAGGCCGGCGACCTGAACCTGACCACCGTGAACGAAGAGGTCCTGGAGTTCCTGGACGCCCAGGAGGTCTCGGGCAACTTCTACGCGCTGGGCATGCCCATGGACGCGACCATGGGCGGCGGAGTCCGGATCGAGGGTGAGCGGCCGGGCTTCCTGGCCCTGGACGTCCGGGCCATCGGCTCTGGCGACGTGACCATGCGGGCCACCACGGGCCTCGACGTGTTCGGTTGGTGGGACGGCTTCGACCTGACCCTGGGTCTGGCGCTGGTGGGCGCGGCGGACTGGCAGGAGCAGCAGACCTACCCGGGCCTGGGCGCGGCCTTCGACTTCGGCATGGCGCTGCACATCGGCCGGGTGGACTGGAACTACCGCCTGACCAAGGGCTTCAACGACACCGTGGTCGGCCGGAACCTGAGCGAGCACGAGACCCGGGTCGGCTTCGACGTGACCGACCAGATCCACGTCTTCGGCAACCTGCTCCTGCTCAACCCGGACCTGCACGAGAGCCGGCAGCAGGTGGCGTACGGCCTGGGCATGACGCTGAGCCTCTGAGGTCCCGCGACAGCCCCCAACTTGTACCCGCTTGTAGCCGGGTCGCCGAGAACCAGCCGGTCATCGACGGTGTGCAGCAAGAGCCCCGGGACGTAGGCTACGGCGACGGCACCCAGGACGAGATGTGCTTCAACTTCCTGATGCTGTCCGTGCCCTATGAGGCGGAGTGAGCCTGGCCTTGCTGTTGGCGGGGTGTGCGGGTGAGACGGGCGTGATGGACTCCGCCGACGCGCCGACTGCTGGGGGTGTGGCGCTGGTGGCCGTCGATGCCTGGGTGCCCGCGGACAGCGACCCCTACGACGACGAGCGGCCGGACACTGTCGACTGCCCGGACTGGGGCTACGGCGAGGAGCTGGGGGTCTTCGAGGTCGAGACCGACATCTGCCGCTACGGCTCCTTCAGCCAGCCCCTCCTGGCCCAGGTCGCTGCCGGGGACGCGCTGTCGCTCGATCTGTGGCACGACGCCCTGTGGGCCGCCGAGCCCGCCCAGGCCCACCTGGCGCTGGGACTTGGGGACCAGGTCCTGTGGGAGCTGACCGTCGGCATCCCAGCGGATGCGCAGACCTACCGTCTCTCGCTGCAAGCCCAGTCCGACGCGGCCAGCGGCGCCAAGGGGGTGCACGTGCACAACCACGGGGCCAACAGCTACAACTTCGGGGTGCTCAGCCGGGACTGAGGGCTCGCTGGAGTAGACTCGGGCGGCCTCCCCACCCGGTGCAAGCGTGGCACAGCGCGTCCTGTCGATCCTCTTCCCCGCAGTCTTCCTGGCCGGGGGTTGTGCCAGCACGAACGGCGTCTACGGCGCCGTCGACGGCTCCAGTCAGCTCTTCCTCCAGGACGAGGCGAACGACGAGGACTTCGGCTTCGGCCTGCTCCTGGTGACCGATGCCACGGTGAGCTGTGCGGACTTCAGCGATGCCGTCGAGGACGACTTCGAGGGCGACGGGGACAGCGAGCTGCTGGACATGTTGTTGGACACCACCTCGATGTTCGGAATCATGGGCTACGACGCCCAGGAAGACGGCGCCGACAGCCTGAGCGATGCCTGGACCGGCGTGTTCACCGGCGGCGGGTCCTACGAGGGCCAGGGCGACGACCAGATCATGCGGTATGCGCTGTCGCTTTGGTTCGAGCCCGACGGCACCTATGCCGATGACTCCAGTGGCCTGGTGATCACCGTGTCCGACTTCAGCGGCGGGGCCCTGACCGGCGAGCTGTGGCACCCCTGGGACGACTTCGACTTCACGACCGAGGATTGCGGGGACGAGGAGCTGCTGTAGCGACCGCTGAGGGCTCTTGTTCGCGGCAGTCGAGTCGTGAGTCCTGACGAGGGACCCATTGACCCCATCGGCCCCTGTTCCGCGTCGCCGATGGTCAGTCACCCTGCCCCTAAGTGCGCCGGGCCGACACTTGCGTCGTCGATGGCCAGTCACCCCGCCGGTAAGTGCGCCGCACCGACACTTACGCCGCCGATGGCGTGCCACCCCGCCGGTAAGTGCGCCGCACCGAC
>CAZFLE010000028.1:0-52562 GCA_964519895.1 uncultured Enterobacterales bacterium
GGCCCGTGGCGACGAGCGACAGATCTACGTCGACTCGCTGGGCTGGGAAGTCTAGTGGTCGACCCCCGCATGCTCGACGGCGTGAGCAGCCTGACGGTGCTGTCCGCCGACGAACGCGACGAGCTCGCCCAATACCTGGACGCCGTGCGGTTCATGTCCGGCGACGTGCTGATCCACGAGGGCCGCCGCTCACCTGGGGCCTTCCTGTTGCTCGAAGGCCAGATCGACGTGCACAAGAAAGTGCCCGGCAAGGCCGAGCGCGTGCTCACCAGCCCCATCCCGGTGGGGGAGTGGTTCGGGCTGGTGTCGCTGCTGGATGGCCTGCCCGCGACCGCCACCGTCATGGCCCAGGCCGAGTCCCTGGTCGTGGCGATGGGCCGCGCGGACTTCTGGAAGGTGGTCGGTGCCGGAGACCCCTTTGGCGTGCACTTCCTGCGGGCCATGCTGCGCTGCACGGCCATCCAGCTGGCCCGGATCGACCACAATGTGCTGGCACTGCGCAACCAGCTGGCCCGGATCGAGGACGGTGAGCCCCTGGGCGAGACCATCAGCGCCCAGCACCTCGAGGCCCTGAGCGAGCCGGAATCCTCTGGCGACGCCTTCACCCTGCCCGAGCCGTCGGATCCGACGGGCTCGGACGGTTGACGGGAGCACCCGATGCCCTCTGAGCGGGAGCTCGCCGATCAGCTGGTGCGGTTCAGCCACCTCTGCTACCAGCGCAACCTGCTGGTGGCGCTCGACGGCAACCTCTCCGCCCGCATGGACGACGGGCACATCCTGTGCACCCAAGCCGGATGTCACAAGGGCTTCCTGACCCGGGACGACCTGGTGGTCATCGACATGCAGGGTCGCAAGGTGCGCGGGCGCGGACAGCCGACCAGCGAGATGGCCATGCACCTGACCTGCTACAAGGAGCGGCCGGACTGCATGGCGGTCGTGCACGCCCACCCGCCGCTGGCCATCGCGTTCACCATCGCCAACCAGACCATGGCGAACTGCGTGCTGCCCGAGGTCGTGCTGACCCTGGGCTCGGTGCCGACCGTGCCCTACGAGACCACCGGCACCCAGGACCTGGCCGACAAGATCGCGCCCTACATCGTCGACCACGACGCCATCCTGATGGACCGTCACGGGGCCGTGTGCCTGGGCACGTCGCTGCTCGAGGCCTTCTGCCGCCTGGAGATCGTCGAGCACACCGCGCTGATCACCAAGTCCGCCCGGGACATGGGCCACGTCAAGACCCTGCCCGCCGACGAAGCCGTCGCCCTGCGGTCGATGGGCCTCAAGCGCTACGGCGGCCCCCCGGCCGCGGTGGCCCAGGCCGACACGCCCACCGCGGGTCTGCCGGATGTGTGCACCACCTGCGGAGGCTGCGGGAACCCTCAACCGAGCGGCATCGCGCCCGCGGCGGGGTTCTCGGTGCTGCGGGTGGTGTCCCAGGGACCGTCGCCGCCGACGGGGGAGCAGCAAGCCCTGGCGGACATGGTGGAAGAAGAGGTGCTGAAGGCGCTGGGGCGGGGCTGAGCTAGCTAGTCCCCTGTCTCGGAAGTTCGTGGGCGCTCACTTGCCCTCGCCGCGGCTGGCGGCCCGCTCTCGCGTTGCTGTGACTCGGCCACACCGGCCGCTCAAGCAGACCACCAGCCGCGGCGATGGCTGCGCGATCACCTCACGAACTTCCGAGACAGGGGACTACGGCGCGAACACCACGTCGATCACAAACCCCACCTCGACCGGCCCGTCGCCGAAGCGCCGCATGCGCTTGCCGTCTTGGAGCGGTGCCTGGGCGCAGGCGATCAGTGCGGGGGGCGCGTCGCCGTCGGCGGTCTGCTTGAGGATGCCGTGGGAGCCGTAGACGGACACCGAGACCTTGCCCGCCAGGTCGTCCTGGGTGGCCAGGGCTTCGGTGTAGCAGCGCAGGATCGGGCGCTGGAATTCCTTGGCCAGGGCCCCGGACAGGGACTTCGGCGCGGGTGCTTCCGGGTGGGCCCGAGAGGTGACGGTCACGCTGGGGTCCGAGCCGCAGCTGGTGAGGAGGAACAGAGCGCTGAGCATGGCCCAGCCTACCTCGCAGGCGCGCTCTGGTAGCCTCCGTCGCGCCACGGAGGTCCCCATGAAGCTGCCCCTGTCTATTACTGCGTTGTTGCTGGTCGCCTGCGGCCCCAAGGACACCACCCCGGAGCCTGCGGCCGAGCCGGCCCCCGCCGTCGAGGCCGAGCCTGCGGGTCCTGCCGAGGCCAAGGCCCCGTTCTTCGTGGCCAGCAGCTCCCTGGAGCAGGGTGCGCTCATCCCGCCGGCCTACGCCTTCTGCATCCCCGCGGAGGAGGGCCACGTGACCCTGGGCACCAACACCAGCCCCCAGCTGAGCTGGTCCGGTGTGCCCGACGGCACCCAGTCCTTTGCCGTCATCGCCCACGACCCCGACGTGCCCAGCGTGGGCGATGACGTGAACCAGGAGGGCAAGACCGTGTCCGCCGACCTGCCCCGGGTCGACTTCACCCACTGGGTGCTGGTCGATATTCCCGGCGATGTGCGGTCCCTGGACGAGGGCGTCGACAGCAGCGGCGTGACGGCTGGCGGCAAGGAGTCCGGCGCCACCGACCACGGGGTGCGAGGCCTGAACGACTACACCAAGTGGTTTGCCGGAGACGCCGACATGGGCGGGGAGTACGGCGGCTACGACGGGCCCTGCCCGCCCTGGAATGACGAGATCCTCCACCACTACGTGTTCACGGTCTACGCCCTGGACGTGACCAGCCTGGCCCTGGAGTCCATCGGTCGGCCCTTCGAGCGCAGCGATGCCCTGGCCGCGATGGAGGGCCACGTGCTGGCGAGCGCGGAGCTGACGGGCACGTACACGCTGAACCCGGCGCTGGAGGTGGTCGGGGAGTAGGCTCGGCGGGCGGCGGGCCTTGGTTCAGGACAGTCAAAGCGCCGCCCCGGACAGCAGGTACACCCCGCCACCGTCTTCCGCGCCCAGGTCGAGCTCCGGCACACCCACGATCACGTCCTCGATGCCGTCGCCGTCCAGGTCCTCGGTCTTGGCAGCGGTCGCATCCAGCCCGTAGGTCGGCGACTCCGGCTCCAGGCTCACGACAGCATCGGTGAAGTCCAGCGTGCCGACGATGGGCCCGTGGAACACCTGGAAGAAGGGATCGCCGACCCAGCCACCGTCGGCGACGCCCAGCTCGTCGTCGCCGTCCAGGTCGTGGTCACCAAGACCCACGCCTTCGTAGACGTAGCCCCCGTTGACGTTGGGGTCGTAGATCTTTCCGTCTGGAAGTCCCGTGGACAGGGCGCTAGCGGTGGCTGAGCCGGAGTAGACCATCACCACGGGATCGATCTCGTAGGTCCGAACTGCGGTGCCGATGATCAGGTCGGCATAGCCGTCGCCGTTCAGGTCCGACGTCAACGAGACGGTCTGACCGTCGCCAAAGGACGTGCGGTTGCGCTCGCTGGCATCGGCGGTCCAGTGGGTCCCGGTGACCGGCCCGTGGAAGAGGTAGACCCCGCCGGCGACACCACTCTCGTACAGGACCCCAGGGGCGCCGATCACGAAGTCCTGGTGTCCGTCCCCGTTGATGTCGCCGTCCCCCGAGACAGACCATCCGGCGAACTCGAGGATCGTGTCGTTCAGGAATGTGGCGTGGGCTTCGTCAGTGCCCCGCTCGCCGCTGAAGGGGGCGTGGAAGAGGTAGGCGGCGCCCTCGCGAGTGTCGACGGCGTCGGTCGCAGGTGCGCCCATGAGGAGGTCGGCCAGGCCATCCCCGTTCACGTCTCCGGTGCGGGACGCGGCTCGTCCCAGGTAGTCCTGGATGCGGTTGGTGAGGACGCCACAGGCGTCGTCCACAGAAGTGGGGGGGGTCGGGGAGCCGCAGACAATGTAGCCGTCGCTGGCCACCTTGCCGCCCACAAGGATGTCGTCGAGACCGTCGCCGTTGGTGTCTCCAAGGCCGGTGACTTCCCAGCCGGACTGGGCGCCACTTCCATCCCCTTCGATGGTTGTTCCGCTGGCAGAAATCGTGTGGCTACCCGCGAGGTCCGTCCGAACTATGTAGGCGCTTCCTTGCGTAACCTCGACAGAGCTGTCTTGAGGGGCACCGACCACGACCTCCGTGGACCCGTCACCGTCAAAGTCGCCGGCGGCCTCTACGCTGAACCCGGCCTCCCCACTCGCTACCTCGCCAAGGAGGACGGCGAATGCGAAAGCGTCGATTGTTGGGCCTGGCGTGGGCTGCGTGCCAGTCCCGGTGCCCGAATCCCCTGCGGTTGCGGTCCCACTGTCATCTGCCGTTCCCGTGTCGGAATCGGAGTCTGTGGCCGTCTCGGAGTCGTGGATCGGCGAGCCAGAGTCTTGTTGGGCGGTAGTCACGACCCCCGTGTCTGACGAGTGGACGCCTTGGCAGGCAAGGGGAGTCAGCACGCCCATGAGCGAAACAAGCGTCGGCATGTTCAGCAGACACGCTCACACAGCGGTTCTGAGTCCAGAATCTCTTGCATGAGCCTGGCTCTCAGTTTGACTGCTGCTAGGGCGTCCAGAAGGCTGTCGATTGTGGTCTGGTCGGTCGAAGCCTGTGATGGATCGTTGTAGTCCGTGTCGCGGTACTCCCAGGCGTGGACCGTGACTCCAACGAACTCTCCTGGCTGGGCGAGATCGAGTTCCCGAAAGACGTTCTGCACCGTGATCCCGCCAGTACTTCCGACATTCAAGTGCCTACCACTGATCTCCCGCACCTCGACACCGTTGTAGGTGGCCGCCCGGGGGGAGGAGAGCGCCTCGATGCCGTTCGCGTCCGGATCCGTCACACAAGGGCAGACATCACCCTGCGCGCCCTGTGAGTACAGCACCTCAGGCTGCCACTCCAGCTGCTTGTAGTCAGGATCGGTACCCTGGCTTGATGCAAAGCTGTTGAACCGGTTGTCGAACAGGCTGTCCGGACCGAAGGTCTCCAGGTCGATCACCTGCCGTAGCTCCTCCAACAACGCGTAGGCGTCGCTCACGGGCGGCGGCGGTTCGGACACAAAGCCCGCTGGCGACCAGACCTGGGTTCCCTGGCACGCCAGCCAGCCCTGGTGCTCGATGCACTCCAGCACGGGGATGCTGTGGTAGCCGTCCCAATTCGTGCCGAAGGTGTGGGTCACGTCGTGGTGGTGAAACCCGATCATGTGACCGTGGCCGATCCACTCGGTCAACTCCCCTCGGGCCGACTCCGAGTCCAGAAAGAACTCCAGCCAGGGCGCAGAAAGCAGGAGCGTGAGCAGATGATTCGTGCTGTCCGCCTTCTCCACCAGGGCCTTCATCCGATCGAACTCGTCGGCCGGCTCGACCTGGGGGTCCGCGTGGATGTTGATCCAGATGCCGGTCCTCGCGGGAGGCACCGCCGTGGCCGTGCCGATTTCTCCCGGCTCCGGCGCAGCCACCTGATCCACCGCCTGGGCGGACCCCGTGGATCCCGGTATGCCCCGGGCCCAGGTCGCAAAGTCGGGTTCGTGCGGCGCCAGCACTAGAAGTCCCGGAGCTCCACCCGCCCAGACACCCGAGCCACCGCCAGCGCTGCGGCGCCGTTCTTCACGTGGAAGCCGAACCGCACCAGCTGGTCCCCCTTGAGGTCGTTGTCGACCACGATGAAGTCGTCGTAGAAGTAGCCGTCACCGGTCTGCACGAGTCCGATGTTCTTCTGAGCCACCGGCGTATTTTCCACGTTTGCCCACTCCATCCGTGGGGTGGCCTCCAGGGTACCCGTCAGGCCGCGCATCTCCCAGCTGATGCGGACCGACTTAACGCTCGCGGAACGCATCCAGGGCGTGCAGGGGATGAAGACCAGGGTGGTCGAGTCGGCGAAGATCGTGGTCCAGAGGAATGAGGCGGTCTTACTGTTGCAGGCCATTGCGGGCTCCCGGTTCAAGCCCGCCAAGTCCAGCTGTCGGGCGGGTTCAGGGGTAGCCCGCGGGGGGGGGGGGGTCGTCAATGTCCGACCGATGACACCGCACTCGATCAGTGCCCCTCACCCCGCTCAACCAGACCCGAGATCTATGCTGGCGCCATGGTGCTCCTCCTCTTGTCCTGTGCCCCCGACAGCTCGGAGCCCGGGCTGCTCGATCTCACCGTCACCCTCGCGCCTCCGGCGTCCGGCTACCAGATCGTGACCGAGCCATTGGAGGTCGGGGCCTATGAAGAGCGCGACGTCTGCACCATCGTTCGCATGGAGCCCGTCGACGGCGAGACCCTGCTGTGGACGGACACCCTCGAGACCCTGGTGAGCGACAACACCCACCACATGAACGTGTTCATCGGGCAGTTCAGCTTTCTGGACCCCTTCCTGGGCGAGGGGGCCAGCGAAGACGCCCTGGGCATGCCGATCGGCCAGTACGACTGCGACGAGCTGAGCGTGATGGAGTCGGCGTTTCCGGTGTTCCCCAGCCAGCGCGACAACCAGCAGATCACCCTGCCGGACGGGGTCGCAGCGCCCTTGCTGGTGCCCGGGCTCTACGTCTTCAGCCACCACTACGTGAACGCCAGCGACACGCCCGTCCTAGTGAACGCGGCCCTGAACGTCGAGACCGTTCCCGCCGACGCGGTGGACCAGGTGGCGTCGCTGGTCTTCGACGCCATCGGCGGCTTCGAGGTGCCGGCGGGCGAGCGCCAGGTGCAGACCCGCACCTGTGTGATGGACCGCGACGTGAGCGTGGCCCTGGTGAGCACCCACACCCACGAGTGGGGCGAGTGCACGGCGCTGTCCGCCTTTGACGGCCAGGACGTGTCGAGCGAGCCGTTCTTCGTGAACAAGGACTGGGAGGTCCCGCCGATCCTGCACTTCGAGCCCCAGACCTTCGAGCTCGCAGCCGGCGAGGGCATCCACTACGCCTGCCACTTCGACAACGACACCGAGCGCACTCTGACCGTGGACGGCACGGCCGAGGGCGAGATGTGCGTCTTCGCCGCGGTGGTCTACCCGGCTCCGTTGGGGGTGAGCGAGGTCGAAGCGGTGGTCGAGGGGGGCGAGCTGGACGGCCTGATCGAGCTGCTGGACCAGACCCTGGGGGGCTGCCCGGACCACGCAGAGGCGCCGTCCCCTTGGGACGAGGGCCGGACCTGTGAGCCCTATGCGCAGACCGAGAGCAACACGCTCCGGTAGCGGACCCGATCAGGCAGGGACGGCCTCGGAGGTCGGGCCCAGCACCTCTTCCTCGATGAACGCCAGCAGCCGCTCCGCCAGGTCCCGAGGGCGCTCCAGGTAGGGGGAGTGGCCGTAGTCGTGGGGCCGCTCCACCCGGGTGCCGTCGGGCAGGCCCTGGTGGAAGACGTCGAACTGGTCGTCGGGTGCGACGCCGTCGGCGGTGCCCCAGAGCAGGCGCACGGGCTGGGTGACGCCGCTGAGCTCCTCGCGGCTGAGCAGGTAGGACTGCTCGACCGAGTCGATGAGGCTGCGGGTCGGGGCCAGGCCGAGCTGACGCCGGGCGCCCCAAGCCAGCACGTGGCGCAGGCCGGTGTAGGAGCCCGCGAAGACGGCGTCGATGAGCTGCAGGGCGTCGGCGTGGCTCTCGAGCCGGAAGCGGTCGTAGAAGGGCCGGATCTGATCGACGTCCATCCAGGCGCCACCGGGGGACACCAACAGCAGCCCCAGCACGTCCTGGGGGTGGATCAGAGCGTGGCGCACGGCCATGAAGCCGCCCAGGCTGTTGCCCAGGATCACGGCGGGGTCCTGGTGGAGCAGCTCCCGCAGGGCCTCCAGTGTGCCGGCCTGCAGGGAGGGCCCGGTCAGTCCGTCGGCGGGGATCTCGCTGTGGCCGTGGCCCGGCAGGTCGGGCAGGATCACCCGGCGGACCCGGTGCAGCAGGTGTCCCACGCAGCGGCGGAAGTGGGTGCCCCGGCTGCCCAGCCCGGCCATCAGCACGACCGGGGGCAGGTCACCGGAGCCTTCGCCCACCAGGAAGTGCACCCGACCCTGGCTGGTCTCCTGCCAGCGCTGCTCGAACCCGGCCCGCTTGAGCAGGTGCAGGTTCAGGGAGTCGAAGGGGGTGCCCAAGGGGCCTCCAGCAGGGTGAATGACGCCTATTCCGGTCGGAGCCGCTCTTCGTAGGTTCGGACGGCGTCTTCCTGTTCTTCAGTCTCGATCGAACCCGGTCGGAGCTCGCGCACGTGGGCCATGGCGTCGTCGGCGGTCATGCCGTCGCGAACGAACCAGGTGGCGAGCATCGTGCCGGTCCGCCCCAGGCCCCCGTGGCAGTGAACCCCGACCTGGCTGCCCTGGCCGATCCGGTCCGCTGTGAGCTGGGTGAACTCGTCGATCTGATCCTGGGTCGGGGCGGTGAAGTCCTCGATCGGGATGTGGTGGGGGTCCATGCCTTGGGCGGCCACAGCGTCGGGATCCAGGGGCTCCTCGGTCAGCGAGAACAACAGGTCCACCCCCTGGTCCGCGATCCAGGGCAGGTGCTCATCGTAGGGCAGGGGCATGCCCGCCAGGGCGCCGTCGACGACCCAGGAGAAGCCAGAGAGCTCCCAGATGGCGGTGCCGGTGTCGGTGTCCACGGCGGTGTCGGTCGCCGGCCAGGTCTGCCCCGGATCGCTGGGACCCAGATCGTCGGTGCTGCTGCCCTCACAGGCTGTCAGGGCAGCGATCATCAGGATCCACACGCGCACAGCAGCTCCGACCCGGGGGCACGCAAGATAGCATCGGCTCCGGAGGTCCCATGAGCGTCTTGCTGTCCCTGTCGGTCCTCGCGGCCTGTACCGACGCCGGGGACGACTCCGGCACGTCGCCCATCGACACGGCCACCGCGGACCAGGTCAGCCTGGACGGGGTCTGCCCGCTGGCCGAGCGCCACGGGGGCTTCGTGCTGGAGTCCTATGAGGGCTACTCGATCATCGACGGCTCTGTGGCCGAAGGCGTGATCCCCATCACCATCCTGACCGAGTCGACCACCCTTGGGGACTGCACCCTGTGGGTGAAGCCGAACCCGTTCTGCGACCCGCCCTGTGAGAACGGCGACGTGTGCGATCTGGACGACACCTGCATCGCCTACCCCGAGAGCCAGGACCTGGGCACCGTGACCATGACCGGGCTCGACGTGGAGGTGGCCATGGAGCCCGTGTCTCCCGGGTACAGCTACTTCCACACCTCGCTGCCCCACCCGGCCTGGCAGACCGACGCCCTGGTGACCCTGTTCACCCAGGGCGGGGCCTATGACCCGGTCAAGCTGCACGGCTTTGGGGTGGCGGACCTGGTGCCGACCGACGACCAGTGGCTGATCGTCGAGGGCGTCGACCTGGCGGTCACGTGGGAGCCGGGGGCCGAAGGATCCCGCGGAGAGGTCGCGTTCTCCCTGAACATCGACCAGCACGGGGTCACGCCCACCACCCTCAAGTGCGCCTTCGAAGACGACGGCGAGGGCTCGGTGCCCGCCTCTCTGGTCGACGCCCTGATCGGGGCGGGTGTGACGGGCTTCCCCAACGGGACCCTGTCGCGCCGCACGGCCGATCGCACGGAGATCGGATCCGGCTGCATGGACTTCGTGGCGTCCAGCCCCCGGGGGGTCGACGTTCGGGTCGACGGTTTTGTGCCCTGCACGTCGAGTCGGGACTGCCCCGAGGGCCAGGAGTGCAACCTGGAGATCCAGATCTGCGAGGACGCGGACTGACCCGGTTCGGTCAGAACCGGAAGCTCAGGGCGACGCAGCCAACGCCGGCGGCCAGGGAGGCGTAGGCCACGCTGCCCGAGGCGACCTGGATGCCGAAGGCCAGCTTGAGGTCCTCCTCGGTGCCGGCGCTCCTCATCGCGCCCGACGGTTGTCCGGGGCTTCGACCGGTGCAGGGGGCAGCGTGGGCTCGGGTTCGGGCTCGGGGACCAGGGTGGTGACGGGCTCGGGCGGCGGTGGCTCGGGCAGGTCCACGCTCAGCTCCAGCACGAGGCGGCCCGGGAGCGCACGCTCGCCGCGCGCGCACTCATGAGCCCTCAGCCGGCTTGGGTGCTCGCCCGTCTGGCGAGCTTGGAGGGCTGATCCCTACGCCGGATCGGGGGCGATCCGCACCACGATCTTGCCCTGGGCCCGCCCGGTCTCGCCGTGGCGGTGGGCGTCGGCGATGTCGTCCAGGGCGACCTCGCGGTCAATCTGGGGTGCGATGGCCCCTGCATCGGCCAGCTCGCCGATGCGGGCGAGCACCCTGCCGTCCGGTTGGCGCAGGACCATCGCGTAGCGCACACCCCGGAACAGCCGCTGGACCACCAGGACCCGCAGGTTCAGCGCGATGGTGACCACCAGGCCCAGGACCGGCCCCCACCGCTTCACGTGGCCGGGCATTCCGGAGTTGATGCTGGTGAGCCGGCCACCTCGCCGCAGCAGGGTCAAGGACCGGGGCAGCGAGTCGCCTCCAAGGCACTCCAGGATCACGTCCTGGGGCGGCAGGACGTCTTCGAAACGTTCTTGTTGGTAGTCCACGACCCGATCGGCGCCCAGGGACCGGACCCACGCGGCGTTGCGGCCGCTGCAGGTCGTCGCGACCTCGGCCCCCAGGTGCCGCGCGAGCTGGATGGCAAAGGTGCCGACCCCCCCGGACCCCGCGTGGATCAGCACCTTCTCGCCAGACTTCAGATCCGCAGCCCGGACCAGGCAGTCCCAGGCCGTGAGCCCGACCAGGGGCAGGGACGCGGCCTGGGCATGGGTCAGCGACGCCGGCTTGCGCGCCAGCTGCCCCTCGGGGATGACCGTGAACTCGGCATAGGTGCCGTCGCGCTTGTGATCGGGCGACGAGAACACCTCATCGCCCGGCGCAAGGGCCGTGACCCCCGGTCCCACGGCCTCGACCACGCCCGAGCAGTCCAGGCCCAGGATCAGCGGAAAGGGCCGCCGGATCACCGCGGCCTGGGCGCCCGACCGCATCTTCCAGTCGATGGGATTCACCGCGGCGCAGATCACCCGGACCAGGACCTGGCCTCGCCCCGGGGTGGGCACCGGGGCTTCTTCGATGACCAGCTCGTCGGCCGTGCCATAGCGGTGGATGCGTGCTGCTCTCATGGGGGTCTTGCCTCGGGCCGACGGCGCGTGAGGCTGTCGTAGCCTGGATGCCTTGACCGTTCCTGCCCGCATCGCCTGGTCCCTCATCGCGCTCGCCCTGGCGGCGTGGACCGGGAGCTGGTTCGTGCCGCCCCAGGACTGGTTCCCCGTGGTGCGCCACGCCCTGGAGGGCATGTTCATCGGCGGGATCTGTGACTGGTACGCCATCCGCAAGGTGTACGTGAAGATCGAGCAGAACCACGAGGCCCTGGCGTCCGGCGTCTCCGAGACCGTGGTGCGGGACATGATCCAGCCGGAACAGGCGGTGGCTGAGCTCCGCGGGAGGCTGGCGGACCCGGCCTTTCGAGGGGAGCTGGCGAGTCAGCTGGCGTCGCGCATCCCGGACCGTGAACACCTGGGCCACTTTCTGGAAGGGGTCTGGCGCGAGTCCCTGCGGGCCCACGTGGTCGGCTGGCTGGTGCGGCTGGATCCCCGGGACCAGCTGCGGGCGACCCGGGCGCCGAACGTGCTGGACACCCAAGAGGTCCGCGGTGCGCTCCGCCGGGCCCTGGCGGCGACCGTCGCCGAGCCCGAGCTGGCCAGCGGTCTCTACGGGGCCCTGATCGAGCGGTATGGCACCCAGGTCGTGTGGGAGCCCCGGCTGCCCGGCCTCCGGCCGGTGACGGTGGAGACGGTGCTCCGACGGCTGCTGTCGCCCGACGACCTGGTGCGGATCCTGGGCCGCACGGTGGAGCGGGTGTTCGCCACGCCGGACGACGAGCGGCCAGAGCCCAGCGGCGCCCTGGAGGCCGCGGTCAAGGACTACCTGGAGGCCTATGTCGTCACGTGGCACAGCTGGCCCGACGACGAGCGGCAGATCGCAGCCGAGGCCCTGGTGGACCGCCTGGCACCCGAGGTGATCGACGCGCTGGTCGACGTCACCTGGACCCAGCGGGACGACCTCCAGGCCCTGGCCGCCCGTGACTTCAAGCTGGACACCCACCCGCTTGTGACCTTCATCGAGGAGCGGGTGGGGGACCTGGCCCGAGAACAGCTGGAGCGGATCGACGAGCGCAGCAAGGAGCTGCTCACGGACAAGCTCAGCCGCCTGGGCGCGTCGGACCTGCGGGCGATGCTGGAGCGCCGCACGCGCCCCCACCTGGACTGGATCCAGGTGAACGGCGCGACGCTGGGCGCGGTGCTTGGGCTCGCGGTGGGCCTGGCGGTGCACTTCCTGCCCAGGCTGTGAGCCGGGGCTGGACAGCTCTCACAACACCCGTTATCTAACAGGTGTCAGATTTCGAGGAACCGTGCCGCCCCGCACCCGCTACACCCCCGAGCGCATCCTGGACGCCGCCCTGGCGCTGACCCGGGAAGCGGGCATCGATGGGGTGACCGCTCGCACGCTGGCCGCCCGGCTGGGCTGCTCCACGGGCCCCATCTCGTCCCACTTCAGCAGCATGGACGACCTGCACGAGCAGCTGCTCGAGCGGGTCATCGCCCTGTTCGTCGCGGTCGCGTCGGACCCCGTCGATCCGGACCCCTTGCTGGCGGTTGGCAGCGGGTGGCTGCGTTTTGCTGCGACGGAACCCCGCCTCTACGAAGCCCTGTTCCTGCGACACCACACCTGGCACGCCAAGTGGGGCCCCGTGCGGCGACAGCTCGCGGATCGCATGGGGCAGCACCCCCGCTACGCCCACCTGGATCCCCCGGCTCGCTTCGCGCTCGTCGGTCGCGCCTCGATCGTGCTGCACGGTCTCGGCGTGGAGATCTGGTCCGGGCGCCTGCCCTTGTCCGAGCCCGCCGCGCTCCAGCGCGTCGTGGCCCAATTCACCCTCCCTGTGGTCGAAGCCGCCCTGGCCCAGGGCTGGACCACCGACCTGCACTCCCAGCTCGGAGCGACCCCATGACCCATCCCCACGGCGGCTCGATCGTCGGCGAAGTGCTCGCAGCGCACGGCGTCAAGTGCCTCTACAACCTGTGCGGCGGCCACATCTCCCCCATCCTCCAGGGCGCCAAGATGCATGGCCTGAAGGTGGTGGACTGCCGGGACGAGGTCACGGCGGCGTTCGCGGCCGACGCGGCCAGCCGGCTGACCGGCATCCCCGGCGTCGCTGCGGTGACCGCGGGCCCGGGTGTCACCAACACCATCACCGCGGTCAAGAACGCCCAGGAGGCCCAGCAGCCGATCCTCATCCTGGGTGGCGCGACGGCCACCGTCCTGCGGGGCCGCGGCTCGCTCCAGGACATCGATCAGATGGCGCTGATGAAGCCCGTCACCAAGTGGGCTGCCCGGTGCAACAAGGTGAGTGACCTGGTCCCGATGTTGGAGCGAGCGTTTCGCACCGCGGTGGAGGGCGTGCCGGGACCGGTGTTCCTGGAGATCCCCGTCGACGTGCTCTACCCCGAAGAGATCGTGGCCGACTGGTACATGAAGGAGTCCGGCGTCGACAAGATGAAGGGCGCCGTGGGCACCGCCGCGCAGCTGGCCATGAAGGGCTACCTGAAGAAGCAGTTCCACATGCCCCACATCGGCCCGCCGGACCTGTCGGGCATCCAGAGCCCCTTCGGCGGCGACCTGCAGAAGCAGGTCGACACGGTGGTCGAGGCCCTGGCCGGTGCGCAGCGGCCGGCGCTGGTGATCGGGAACCAGGCGATGGTCAACCTGACCCCGCCCCAGGCGGACGAGCTGGCCGACGCCGTGCGCAAGCTGGGCATTCCGACCTTTCTGGGGGGCAGCTCCCGGGGACTGCTCGGGCGACACAGCGACCTGCAATTCCGTCACAAGCGCACCGCCGCGCTGCGCGAGGCCGACGTCGTGCTGGTGGCCGGTTTCCCCTTCGACTTCCGCATGGGCTATGGCCAGAAGATCAACAAGAAGGCCACGCTCATCAGCATCAACCTGAGCGCCAAGGCCCTCAAGAAGAACCGCACCCCGACCCACGGGATCCAGACCCACCCGGGTCGCTTCCTGGTGCAGCTGGCCCAGCACGCGGGGGCGACGGGGGCGTGGGACGCCTGGTTCGCGACCCTGCTGGAGCGCGAGCACACACGGGATGCCGAGATCGCGGCCAAGCGCCGCACCGACTGCGAGCGGGTCGACCCGGTGCACCTCTTCCTGGAGATCGAGGAGCTGTTGGACGACGACAGCATCCTGATCGTGGACGGCGGTGACTTCGTGGCGACCGGGGCCTACATCGTGCGCCCCCGCAAGCCCCTCAGCTGGCTCGACCCGGGTGTCTTCGGGACCCTGGGTGTGGGCGGGGGCTTCGCTGTCGGCGCCGCGAGCGTGCGCCCCGATGCCGAGATCTGGCTCTTCTACGGCGACGGCTCCAGCGCCTACAGCCTGGCGGAGTTCGACACCTATGTGCGCAGCGGCTTCGCGCCGATCGCGGTCATCGGGACCGACGCCAGCTGGCAGCAGATCGCCCGGGACCAGATCGAGATCCTGGGCGATCCCGTCGGCACGGAGCTCCTGCGCACCGCCTACCACACGGTGGCCGAGGGCTACGGCGGCAAGGGCATCCTGGTGACCAAGACCAGCCAGATCAAGCGGGCGCTCAAGCGCGCGAAGACCCTGGCGGCCCAGGGCACGCCGGTCTGCATCAACGTGCACCTGGCCGACAGCGACTTCCGCAAGGGCTCGATCAGCATCTGATCGGGCCCGCGGTTGTTAGCATTCTCTCCGCGGCTGACGCGGTGAGGACGCCTTGGACCCCCGACAGGAAGAGCTCTACGGAGCGCTCATCGGCAAGTGGAAGAAGGCCGCGGCCACCTATGGCCGCGGCTGGGACGAAGACGCGCCGACCATCCCGATCAACTTCCTGATCGACGTGGACATGGTGAACTACGTCCAGCGGGGCGTGTTCGCGGTCAACGACATGTCCCAGATGGACACCAAGCCGGCCGAGGACTTCCTGTTCGCGAACCCGGCCTGTGACATCCGGGTCCGGGTGGGCAAGGTCAAGGCCCACATGAGCCGCATGATCTCCAGCATGGAGTTCGCCCACGCCATGCTGCTTCGGGGCGAGGTGGACCAGGACCTGTTCCGGACCCACATGGAGGAAGAAGAAGGCGGCAGCGCTGCGGAGGGGTGTACCCACCGGCGCATGACCGGAGACGAATTCCCCTCCCATGATCCCCAGTCCAGGACGGCCATCACCCCGGTCGACGGCTGGTCCTTCGTGCGGCTGGCCACCGAGCTGCTCAAGGACCGACACCACGGCGCCAGCTTCCGCACCATCCTGCGCAGCACCCTCTGTACCCAGCTCAAGGGCCACGCCACGGGCATCCCCAGCACGCTGCCGTGGAAGGTCGGGCTGGGCTACGAGCTGAACCGCGGCGGCGGCACGGATCCGGACAGCGACCAGCTCAGCGGGGTCTGGCTCTTCGAGCTGGACATGACCGCGTTCACCGTGTGCCCCTTCGTGCTCCACGAGACCGACGGCAGGCAGTCCCACACCCAGCGCTCACACGTCCAGGTGCGGCTGCGCACCACGGCCCCGGTGGCCTTTGCGGCGATCATGCGGGAGATGAGCGTGCGGCTGGTGCCCGTCATGTCGAACATGACCATCCCCGACGAGACGATCCAGGTACTCAAGAGCTACAGCGGGCCGACCTTTACCGAGGACTCAGCGGTCCGCATGGAGAAGATCCTGCGGGGGGTCACGGCCGAGTTCGTGCCCCAAGGCGACGTGGTGGAGTGCAAGGTCATGGTGGTCAGCGAGGACAGCCACCTGGCCCACGACATCAAGACCACGATCGTGTCCGATCTGGGTGCCGGAGACGAGATCTGAGCCGTTTCGACGCTGCCTGGCTGTCCTCCAAGCCGATGGACGACCGCTTTGATGTGACAGCCTACGACCCGGGCGACGCCCGTCGGCGCAAGCCCCCGGGCCAGACCTACGCCAAGAAGTTCCCGCACCTGGAGTACGCGAAGATCCCCACCGTCGACGCGCCCCAGGACTGGACAATCCGTGTCTTCGGCGAGGTCGAGGCCCCCTTCGAGGTCAACATCCTCGACCTGTTCCGCTTCCCGGGGCGCCAGCTCACCCAGGACTTCCACTGCATCACCGGGTGGTCGCTCCTGGACACCCTGTGGCACGGCACGCCAGGGGTCGAGCTGGCAGAGCGGGCTCGCCCGGCCGACTCGGTGACGACTGTGCTGGTCCACGGGCTGGACGAGTTCTCCACGTGCCTGTGGGTCGAAGACTTCCTGAACGGACTGGTGGCTTGGGCCTATGGGGGTCGGCCCCTGGCACCCCACCACGGCTTCCCCCTGCGCTTCATCGCGCCGAGCCACTTGTGGCAGTACAAGTCCTGCAAGTGGGTGACCGGCTTCGAGTTCCTGACCGAGCACAAGCTGGGATTCTGGGAGATCCGGGCCTACTCGGACAGTGCCCTGGTGTGGGAGAACGACCGCTACGCCAACCCTCTGGCCGACGAGGGCAAGCCCATGGGCCTGCTCAAGGCAGAGGCCCTACGAGCCTGGCGAGAGGAGAAGGATGAGAGAGACGATTGACCCGACCTTTGACGGACCGTTCATCGACCCGGCGGTGACCGCGCTCCTGGTCATCGACATGCAGAAGGGCTTCTGCCACCCCGAGAGCCACATGGCCGGGGTCTGGGGCACCGAGCGGCAGCGGGCCATCATCCCCGACGTGGCGCGGCTGGTCGCCATCGCCCGGGCCCACGAGATGCCGGTGTTCTGGAGCCGCCAGGTCTACCTCAAGCGGGACGTCACCCGAAGTCGTCGCCGCATCCACGGCCACCTGTCCCGTCAGCGCTTCATCCCCTGTCTCGAGGACACCTGGGAGGAGCACCTGATGGACGAGCTGGCGGCCATCGTCGAGCCGGCCGACTACGTCGAGGTCAAGCACCGGGCGAGCTTCTTCCAGGAGACGTCCTTGGCGGCCAAGCTGCGCTTCCTGGGCATCGAGATGCTGCTGATCAGCGGCGTCAACACGGAATTCTGTGTCGAGACGACCGTGCGCGACGGGTACATGCAGGACTTCGACGTGGTGGTCGTCGAGGAGTGTGTGTCCAACAGCCGGCCGAACTTCCACCGGGACACCCTGGACAAGATCCAGGCCTACTTCGGCGAGGTGATCCGGCTCGACCAGGTCGAGGGGCTGATCGTCAAGGATCCAGGCTGAAGTTCACGGTCGCGGTGACCTGGGGGTCCCAGGCGTCGCCGTCGGCGGTCGTGAGCGCCGCCTCCAGGGTGTGGTCCCCGGACGCCAGACCGCTCAGGGTGGTGGTGGTTCCGTCCAGCACCTCGCCCTCGCTGCCGTCGACGGAGAGCACGAGGGTCCCCGAGGGGGTGGACTCGTCTTCGTGGGCATGGGCCGTGCCGCTCCAGGGCACTGCGAGCCACGGACCGGGTAGCGCCGGAGCCCCGGTGGTGCGGGCCAACACCACGTGCTCGGCGATCAGCGCGACCTGGACATCGCCGGCGGCGAGCTGCTCGCCCTCGGACGGCGCGAGGAAGCGCAGGGTCGGCACCTCGATGTCGGCGGAGTCGCCAGTGCCGGCGGTGCAGCCCAGCGTGGCGATCAGCAACAGGGTCACGGGAGCTCCCGGAGTGTTCAGGACCCGGATATCGTGCCGGCGACTGGAGGTGTGCCTTGTCCAGGCTCTGGCTGGGATGGATCGGTCTGTGCGTGGGCTGTGCCGGGGACTCCGACAGCACCGTCGACACCGGGCCACCGCCCGATATCCGGCTGATCACGCCCAGCGAGGGTGACACGGTCTGTGGGACCCCATTCCACCTGGTCGTCGAGGTCGACCACTACAGCCTCATCGGCTTCGACCAGCCCGAGTCCTCGGTGCCCGGCGTGGGACACGTCGACATCAAGCTCAACGGCCAGAACCGCTGGATGACCCCCGACCTGGACTTCGAGATCCCCGAGGTGGTCGATGGCGTGTACCTGGTCGAAGCGCTGCTGGTAGACGGCGAGCACCATCCGATCGAGCCCTACGTGGGTGACGAAGCCCAGGTCACGGTCGATGCGGCGGCCTGCACACAGGGCGACACCGGGACGTGAGCGGGGGCCGCGGCCCGCATCGCCGACGAGGCGACGCGGGCCGGGCATGGGGTCTCAGTCGATGCAGACGCCGCCGCCGTCGGCGCTGGCGTGCGAGCAGTGGGTGTCGGCATCGCTCTGGGCGGCGCCCAGGTGGTAGTCGCGACAAGCGAAGGTGTCGCCGTCGGTGTCACCATCGGTGCCAGCGGCCCAACCACCACAGTCGGTCTCACAGGCGGCCTCGTCGGCCCAGGTGGCGTTCGCGTCCACGCAGGTTGACAGGTAGCTGGCGCAGAAGTCGGCGCAGGTGGTGTCGGTGGTGCCGGTGGTGCCGGTGGTGCCGGTGGTGCCGGTGGTGCCGGTGGCGCTGTCGGTCGTGCCGGTGGTCGTGTCGTCGCCGCAGCCGACGCCAAGGACGAGGGCGGCCAGGATCAGGGTCGTACGCATGTTTTTTGTCTCCTCTCGAGAGCCCGGGCATCGGGCATCGGGCGCGAGCTTAGTGCGTGTCGCCCCGAATGGCCAACACCCTGTCAAGACAACCCGGGTGTGTGACGGCCGCGGGCGTCGCCGACCACCTCGCCGTCCCGTGCCGCCAGGCGTCCGCGAAGCCACGTCATGACAGGGGCCGCTGTGGCCGTCCTGCCCTCCCAGATGCTGTAGTCGGACCCGCTTCGCATCCGGTCCACCCCCAGAGCGACGCTCCGGTTGGGGTCGACCACCACCAGGTCCGCGTCCGAGCCCACACAGATGGCCCCCTTGCGGGGGTAGAGCCCCCACCGTCGGGCCGGGTTCTCCGCCGTGATGCGGGCCAGGGTGCCCAGCGAGATGCGGCCGGTCTGGACCCCGTGGGTGTAGAGCAGGGGCAGGCTGTCGATCCACTGGATGTTCAGGCCCGGCCGGGCGCCCCAGAAGGGCTGACTGGCCTTGTACTTGGAGGTGTAGGGAATGGTGTCGGTGCCGATGATGGTCACCACGCCGTCGGCGATGCCCTTCCACAATCGCGCCGTGTCCTCGGCGAAGCGGATCGGCGGCTGGATCTTGGCCATGTACCGCATGTTCCGGCTCTCGAGCTCATGAGCATCGGTCGCCAGGTAGCTCACCAGGGTCTCGCTGATGATCGGGTAGCCCTCGCCCTGGAGCTGCTCGATCAGGTCGACGGTGTGGCCTCGACTGGTGTGCACCACGTACATCGGCACCTCGAGCTCCTTGGCGATGACCCCGTACTGGTAGACCTGGACGCTCTCGGACCACTCCCGGCTGTGCTCCGCCCAGCACACCAGACCCTCCCGTCCTTCGGCCTCGTACCGGGCGGCGAGCATGCGTCGTACGTGGGGCTCCTCGGCGTGGATCATCAGGTGGGCTGGGGTGTCGAGGGCCTTGACCTGCTCAGCGGCGATCCAGAACATGTCCGGGGGCATGCCGTCCGGGTTCATGCCCATCTTCTCGGCCTGTTCGAAGCAGTAGCCGCAGTACATCTTGAAGCTCGTGCTGCCCCTCTCCACGGCCTGGGGGATCTGGACCAGGTGCTCATAGGTCGTGAGCACGCTGGAGATCTTGAAGTCGACCCAGCTGCGCCCCGTGCCCGCATCGATCGCCCGGTCGACCATGTCCGGCAGCGGATCGCGACCCAGGACGTGGGTGGTGGCGATGGTGGTCACGCCCCCGATGATGGCGTCGCGGGTGTCCAGACCGAAGCTTCGGACCAGACCGGCCTCGTCGCGGTCGTCCCCCGAGCCCAGGTGGCTGTGGGGATCGAACATGCCCGGCAGCAGCACCTTGCCCACCAGGTCGTGCTCCTCGCGGGCGGAACCCAGCGAGCCGGGCTCGCCGATGTCGGCGATGTGCTCCCCGGACAGGGCCACATCGGCGACGCGCTGGGCCCCAGGGGTCACCACCAGGGCGTTGCGCAGCAGGACGTCGTGGGGCACGGGTCGGCTCCGGGCTGGACCGGTTGAATACCACCGACGGCATAGGCTTGGACCCGGAGGCCCGATGCCCGACGACCTCACCCACCTGCTGACCCCGTCCACGCGCTCCCACCGGCAGCCCGCGCTGCGGGCCGTCTCGGCGCGGATCGAGGACCTCGGGGGCATCAACCTGGCCCAGGGCAAGTGCCCGCTGCCCATCGACCCTCGCGTGCACGCCTGTCTGAAGGAGGCCGCCGAGAGCCCCCTGCACACCGCGACCCTGCGCCACGGCGACCCGCGGTTGCGCGCCGTCATCGCGTCTCGCTTCTCGGCCGCCACCGGGCTCCCGACGTCCCCCGACAAGGTCGCGGTCAGCGGCGGAGCGACCGGGGCCCTGGAGTGCATCTGTCAGGCCTTCCTGGGACCCGGTGACGAGGTCGTGCTCTTCAAGCCGGCCTTTCCCTACTACACCCGCATGGTCGTGGGGCAGGGCGCCACGCCCGTCTTCGTGGACTTCGAGCCCGATGGCTCTCTGAGTGCCGAGCGGCTGGCGGGGGCGTTCTCGGACCGGACCAAGCTGGTCATCTTCTGCACCCCTCAGAACCCGACGGGCAAGGTCATGACGACCGAGTCCCTGGACCGGATCGCGGCGGCGTGCCGGCGGCACGACGTGGTCGCCGTCAGCGACGAGGTCTACCGACACTTCTGCCGCCCGGGGCACCCCCACGTGAGCATCGTGACGCGGCCTGGCATGGCCGAGCGCACGCTGGTGGTGCGGTCGGTCAGCAAGACCCTGTTGGCCACTGGCTGGCGCATCGGCTGGGTCATCGGTCCTGCCGCGATCGTGGACCCCATCTCGGTGAAGAGCGACCAGCTCTTCCTGTGCGCCGGCGCCCCCCTGCAGCGAGCGACCGCGCTCTGCTTCGAGCGACTGCCCCCCAGCTACTACGACGAGCTGGCCGCCCCCTTCCACCGGCGCATGGACCGGCTGGCGGACGGCCTGGCCCAGGCCGGGCTCGAGCCGCTCCCGTCCGAGGGCGGCTACTTCCAGCTCGCGCGCTATGAAGGCCTGGGGCTCCGGGACGACGACCACGCCACCGAAGTGCTGATCGAGACCTGCAACATCGGTGCTGTACCCGGCAGCAGCTTCAACCCCGACGGCGCCGACACCGGGTACCTGCGGTTCTCCTGTGCGGTGCCCGATGCGTGGATCGAACAGGCTTGCGCCCAGCTGGGGCGGCTCAGGGACCGCTGAGCGCTGCGGCCTGTCGGACGAGCCAAGCGGCGACGAAGGCGTCGCCCTGGCCCTCGGGCACGTCGTCGGTCTCGGCAAAGCTGTGGCTCTGCCACGACAGGATCGGCCGGCCCAGCTCGATGGCAAAGGTGACCTCTTGGAGGGTGCCCCAGCCCCCGGGCAGGGCGATCATCACGTCGCCGGCGTGGGCGGTGATCACGTTGCGGGCGTAGCCGATGCTGGTGGGGATCACGATCGACGACCAGGCGTTGCCCCAGGCAAAGTCGCCGGAGGGCAGGATGCCCACCGCCAGCCCGCCGGCCTGGACCGCTCCGCGGGACGCCGCCTCCATCACACCGCTGCCACCCCCGGTCAGCACCACGAAGCCGGCCTGGGCGGCCAGGCGGCCGGCGGTCTCGGCCATCGCCTGGACCTGGGGCGTGAAGCGGTGGTTGCCCTTGGTGCCGACGATTGCGCAGTTTCGTCTGCGGCCCGGAGCGGGGCTCACGGGACCCGCCCGATGGGCTTGGTGCGCACGTAAGGGGGCGGCGGCCAGCCGGTGTCCTTCACAGCGCCGTCGGACCCCCGGGTCTGTTCTCGGGCAAAGCCGAGGCGCTCCAGCACCGCCAGGTCGGAGATGCTGTGCACGACACAGGCCTCGCCGTGCGGGTTCTCCCAGGCGTGCCACGCCCAGCCCGGCACCACCCAGACGTCGTTGAGGCCAAAGTTCCGCGTCTCCCCGTCGACGGTGATGCGGCCCGAGCCTTCGACGCACACGAAGATCGTGGCCCAGGTGTGGCGGTGGCTCAGGGTCTGCTCGCCGGGCCTGAGCAGCTGGGAGCAGATGTCCACCGTGGGACCCACCGAGTGGCCGGTCGCCACGTCCCGGAAGCGCAGCAACACGCCATCGGTGGGGCTGCCCTGCTGGCCGGCCAGCTGATCGAGGAGCGGCCGCACGTCGGCGTAGGGAAAGTGTCCGATCTCCCGGTAGCGCCTGGCGTCGTCGGGGGTGAAGCCCGGGGCCGCCCAGGCCTGTTCCAGGGGCCGCATGTCGCCCCGATCCGGGCGCAGGGGGTGGTGCACCTGGTCCGGATCGGCTGTCACATCTTCGTAGTCGAAGTACCACTCGGACACGCCCAGGTACTGCAACAAGGGAATATCGAGCACGTCCAGGAACAGGAAGTCCCCGGGCCCGTCGTTCTGGTGGTCGTGCCAGAAGGCCGGCCCGCAGTGCACGATGTCGCCGGGGATCAGGGGCGCGCGATCGCCGGTCACCGCGGTCCAGCCCTGGCCCTCGAGCACGAAGCGGGTGGCGCAGGGGGTGTGGTGGTGGCTGGGCGCGTCCTCGCCGGGGCCGAGCAGCTGGATGTCGGCGAACAGGGTCGCGGTGGCTGCATAGGCGCCGCCCAGGCCCGGGTTGCACAGGCTCACCACCCGGCGGTCATAGGTGCCCTCGCCGCGGCCGACCTCGACGACGTCCTTGCCGGCCAGGATCGCCGGCCGGATGTCCCGCCACGCCCACAGGTGGAAGGCGGTGTCGTTCTTGGGCACCAGCGGCCAGTAGGGCCGGGTCTCGAATCTCTCGCCGATGTAGCTCCAGCCCTCCTTCAGGTGCAGGGCCCGCAAGCGTGCCCCGTGGGCGTCGCGGAGCTGGGACAGCGCGGCGTCGACGGGGGGGTGATCCGATGACATGGGCGGCCTCCGGGCCGGGAGAGCGTGGGGATCCTGGGCTATCCCCCAGAGCGCTGGAGCACCCGCCGGGCGGCTCGTCGGACCGACGCGTCGGTGTTCACCGCTTCCAGACCCTCCAAGGAGAACCAGCAGGCGTCCTTGGCGTCGGTGGCGGCCTGGACCGACAGCGTGCGAGCGCGGAACGCGAAGCGCACGTCGAAGTGCAGGTGGGCCGGCTCGCCCCGCTTCAGCCCAGCCGGCACCTGGTGCACGTCCACGTCGAGGATGCCCTGGGCCCAGGCGGGACGCTCCACGTCCGCCAGCCCGGCTTCCTCGTGCAGCTCGCGCCGAGCGGCCTCGAGCACGTCGGTGTCCCCAGGATCCAGGTGACCTCCTGGCTGCAGCCAGAAGCCGAAGTCCCGGTGGCTGATCAACAGGACCTGGGACTGGTCCGGCGACACGACCACGGCGGAGCTGGTCACGTGGCCGGGTTCGAAGGTGCGCTTGGAGAAGCAGTCGCCGGCCAGGTCCAGCACGCCCAGCGTCTGGACCACGCAAGCGCGCTCCTGGGGGTCGCTCGGGGCGTGTTCGGTCAGCCAGCGGCGGAGCAGGTCGCGGTCCATGGGCCCCACTATTGCGCTGGCGTGCCCTATTCGTAGGCCTGGGGTGTTCCGCCGACGCCGACCTTGAGCCCGAACAGCCGGCCCTGATCGCGGTCGCTCACGTACAACACATCTGATTCGAATCCGCCCACGCCCTTGCCCCAGTGCATGTTGGGGATCCAGCTGCTGGACAGGTTGGCGACCACCTCGCCCTGGCCACCGTCGGGTCCGAAGCGCCAGACCTTGCCGGCGATGTACTCGGTCGTGTACACGTTGCCGCAGGCGTCGACGTTCAGGCCATCCAGGTTGGCGCCCCAGCCTCCTCGACCGGTGGTGACCTTGGCAAAGGTGTAGGGCTCGCCCCAGCTGCCGTCGTCCTGGCGGTCCAGGGCGTAGATGCTCCCGTCCCCGAAGCTGCAGGCGTAGATGCGCTGGTTGTCGGGCCCGAGCGCGATGCCGTTGGGGTAGAGCAGGTCCTCGGCGATGAGCTCGACCTCGAGGGAGTCGGGGTCGACCATCAGGATGAGACCTCGGTTGTGTTCCGTGACGTAGGCCATGCCGTCTGGGCCCACGGTCACGCCGTTGGGGTAGGCGAAGCCGGTCAAGACGGCGGACTTGGCGCCTTCGGGGGTGACCCGCGTGACCTGGCCCGTGCCGGTCTCGGCGATGAGGATGTCGCCATCGGCGAGGAATTTGGTGCCGGCCGGGCCCGAGAGCTGCGTCGCCACCAAGGTCGTGGTGGCGTCGAAGGTCTGCTTGACCAGGTTGCCGTTCCAGTCGGCCGACCAGATCTGCCCCTCCAGGTCGAAGTCGAAGTCCTCGGCCTGGGTGAACCCGGTGAGGGTGTCCCAGGTCACGGGGAGCTCCGGCAGGGCGTCGCAGTCCCAGGCGGGGGTCGTGTCGGTGTCGGTGTCGGTGTCGGCGTCCGAGTCGCTGTCGGTGTCGGAGTCGCTGTCGGTGTCGGCGTCGGTGTCAGCGTCGGTCGCGGAGTCCGTGGGAGTCGTGTCGACCGCGGTGTCGGGGAAGGGGTCGTCCACGACGGCGCCGGTGCAGGCGAGGGTCAGGAGGAGTGCGGGTGTCATCGGGGCCGACGATACCGTCAAGGCCCACAGGTGCGTGTCTTCCGGTTGTCCAGAAGGGGCTCAGATCAAAGCGCCAGCGGACCGGTGGAGCCGTCCCCGAAGCCCCAGAGCTCGTCTCCCAGGGCGAGTCCCAGCGATGCGAACAGGTCTCCGTGCCGACGCCAGCCGACGTCGTGGAAGCGGCCGGTGCCCAGGCTGCCGCCGGCGACGATGAAGGGCATGTCGTCGTGCTCGTGCAGGTTCCCGTCACAGACCTCAGAGCACAGCACGACCAGGCTGTGGTCGAGCATCGTGCCGTCCCCCTCTGGGATGCTGTCCAGACGCTCCAGCAGGCTGGCGTACTGGGCCACCCACCACTGTCGCTGAGCCAGGAAGGCGGCGAATTCCCGGCTGTTCGGGTCGTGGCTCGCGCCGTAGTGGCTCGCCTGGTGGGACCGCATGTCGAAGTCTGGGTCGTGCATCGCCGTGTCGGAGAAGCGAGACATCAACAGATCGCTGGTGTGGTGGGCACACTGAAGCGTGGTCACCCGGGTCAGGCCGCAGCTCGATGCCAGCACGGCCAGGTCCAGCTGGGCCTGGAGGATGTCCGGGAAGTGCTCGGGGCTGTAGAGGGTGTCGTCCTGGATCGTGGCGGTGTCCAGGCCCGGGTCGTCGCAGGTCCCAGTCGACCCTCCCAGGCGGCCCTCGAGCTCGGAGAGCGCGTCCAGGTGCAGGTCGAGCTTGTCGGCCTCGATGCCGCCCAGGCCCGTGCGCAGGCCACGGGTCTCCTGGAGCAGGTGGTCCACCAGCAGGGCTTGGCGGGGGTCCCCGGCGTCCTGGCTGCCGGTCCCGAACAGCGCCTCGAAGGCCCGGCGCGGGTCGTCCTCGGGCGCCAGGCTGCTGCCGGCCGAGGGATAGGAGATGTGCTTGTCGCCGCTGGCGCCGTTCACATTGGCCTGGACCCCCAGGAGCAGGTGACGCCAGTACCGGTCCGCGCCGATGGTGCCGGCCAGGTGTTGATCGATGGACCGGCCCTGGCCGTGATCCACGGCGGTCAGGAGCTTCTTGGCGCCCCCGGGGTGGCTGCCGCTGTCGGTGCTGCCCATGGACAGGCCCCGCAGGAAGAGGCAGCGGTGCTGCCAGGGCACCAGTGCGTCGAGCTGATCAGGCAAGACGAAGTCCCACTCGGTCCCGGTGGGGGTCCAGCGGCTCGGCTCGCCGTCCTGGCTGGTCCCGACCACGCCATCGGGGAAGTAGAAGAAGAAGATGCGCTCGGCGTGGCCGCTGGTCCGGGCTCTCGCCGGCAGGCCCAGCCCGACCGTCGTGGCGGCCAGGCCCTGGAGCAGTGCCCGTCGGCTGGGTCGGTTCACAGGGCCTCCGCGCGTGCGTGGAAGGAAGGCGTGCTCACCAGCGCGACGAGCAGCGTGCGAACGTCGTGTCCGGCCGCGTCCAAGGCACCGGCCAAGGCCTCGGTCTCGCAGTTGTCGTGGTCCGGCTCTTCCACCCCCAGGGCCCAGCGACGGGTCTGCATGGCGAAGCAGGCCGGTGCGGCCTTGCTGGCCACCAGGGTCTCGGCCAGCTCGGGCAGGCTCTCGAACGGGGCCGAGGTTCCGGCGCCCAGCCGCTCCACGTCCACCATGTCTCCCGAGGTGTCCACGGGCTGGCCATTGTCGGTGTCCCGCCACCGGCCGACTGTGTCGTAGCCCTCGAAGCCAAAGCCGATGGGGTCGATGAAGTCGTGGCAGCCGGCGCAGAATGGATCCGCCGTGTGTTGCGCGAAGCGCTCCCGGGTGGTGGCGTCGGTGTCGACCACGGGCACCGACGCCGCTTCGGCGGGTGGCACGCCCAAGGACTGACACAACAGGTGCTCCCGGACCCACAGGCCGCGCCGGATCGGCGAGGTCTGGTCCGAGTGGGCCTGGACCGCCAGGACCGCGGGCAGTCCTAGGATGCCTGCCCGGTCGGCGGGCAGGTCCGCCTGCCGCAGGGCGGCCCCGGAGACCCCCTGGATGCCGTAGAGACCAGCGGTGCTCTCATTGACCAGCGTGGTGGGGGTGGTGAACAGCTCGTCCCAGGTGCCGCCCCCCTCCAACGCGACATGGGCGACGAGCCGGCCGACCTCCTCGTCGAGGGCCTCTCGGGTCGCCGCTTCCAAGGACTCGTTCTTGTCGACGGTGCCGATGGCCTCGGTGCCCAGCCACTGGGCGCCGAACGCCCGGAGAGCATGGGCAGCTCGGGGGTCGTCCAGCAGCCTGTGGGCCTGGGTGATCAGCCCGCTGGTGTCGTCCAACAGTCCTGCTTCAGCAGCGTCCAGCAGGACCTCGTCTGGGAGGGTGCCCCACAGGGTGTAGGACAGCGCGGTCGCCCGCTCCCAAGCCGTGAGCGAAGTCACGCCGTCCGTCACCGATCCACCCAGCTCGGACCGGTACAGAAAGTAGGGGGAGCTCAGGAGTGCCTCCACGGCCAGGGCGAGATCGGCCGCTCTGGCGAGCGCCAGCAACCCGGCCAGCTCTGGGTCGGTCAGCGGCCGGCGCCAGGCCCGCCGGCCCAGTGCCTGCAACAGGATGGTTTCACAGGCCTCGTCCTCGCAGGCTGCCGCCGCCGCCACCCGATCGGCGGCCTGGGCGCCAGCGTCGAGCCAGGCTTGGAGGTGCCGGCTCGAGACGGTGTTGCCCGCTGTGTGGGAGTCGAAGGGGAAGTCGTCCGGCCGGGTCTCAGGGGGTACGTCCGCCGCCCAGCCACCGGTCCGACAGGCCACGCTGAGCAAGCTGTTCTGTCCGCCGTAGCCGTCGTCGCTGGCCGCTGGGTTTCCGGGGTCCACGAACCAGTCCGTGCCCCCGGAGACGAACTTGTACTGGTAGTCCCCGTCCGGGAGCAGCGCGGTCCCGATCCAGTGGCCCGTGGCGTCGTCCCACGTCAGGGGCAGGGCGCCGCTCGCGACCGACGTCTGCCATCCGTTGAAGTCGCCGGCCACCACGGGGCTGGCCCACTCCGAGCCAGGCAGGGCGAAGCCGACCTCGCCACAGGCCCTGTCCGTGCAGGTCCCGGCCAGGCAGGCCTCGGTCGTGACGGCGCAGTCCAGGTCCACTTCGCAGCTGGCGCCTTCGACGCTGGCCAGCAGGTCGCGCAGGCTGGCCTCGTACTCCCTGCGAGACAGCAGGCGCAGCGCCTGGGGTGGCCGAGGGCTGTCGACGCAGACCCCTGAGAGGTCTTCGGGATCCGCCCCTGGAGGGGCGGGGTCACAGGCGGTCAGCCACAGGAGGAGTGCACCCACCCGGGGATAGTAGCTCAGGTCTGAGTCACGTAGGCGTCAAGCTCTCCGGCGGCGCTGTCAAGGAAGCAGGCGCACCTTGACGTAGCGACCGAAGTCCAGCCACTTCCTGGCCGCGTCCTGGAGGCTCTCCGGCGTCAAGGCGTCGTTGCGCCGATCGAAGCCCAGGACCAGATCGGCCGGGTCCTCGTGGGTGGCCGCGGCATTCGCCAGCAGCGCCCGCCAGAAGCTGTTCGTGCGCAGCTCCACCTGGTATCCGCGGCGGTTCATCTCCCGCTCTGCGTCCACCACGGTCGCGCTGACCCCGTGCTCCTGGACGTCGCGCAACACGTTCGTCGCGGCGTCTTCGAGCTCCTGCAGGCGGTCTGGATCGCAGCTGAAGTCCAAGGTCAGGGTGTACTCGTCGAGCACCGAGCTGGCCTGGGCACCGACCGAGATCGCATAGGCGCCACCTCGCCGCTCTCGGATCTCCTCGCGCAGCAAGACGTCGAGCACGTCGCGCAGGGCGTAGAGGCGGACCCTGTTCTCCACCGGATCCGAGAATGGGCCATGGAAGCGCCAGCGCAGGCGCGCCTTGGGCTCCAGGCCGGCGTGCACGGTCTCCTCCTGGGCACCCGGGCCACGCCTGGCGCCGTCGTCTCCCGGCCCCCCTTCGCCGGACTCGGCGGGCAGCGCAGCGAGCGTGTTGCAGACCAGGGGCTCCAGGACCGCGGGATCAAGGTCCCCGACGAAGAACCAGGTGAACCGCGCAGCGTCGGAGAAGCGCCAACGGTAGAAGGCCTCGCTCTCGGCCAGGTCCAGGTGAGCCAGTTGGGTCTCGTCCCAGTCCCGGAAGCGGACGTGGTCCGACCACATCAGGCGGACATAGGCATCCTTGAGGGCGGTCTCCGGGTTGTTGTGGCGATTGCGCACGGCGGCCAGGGTGGCCTGCCGCCACGTCTCCATGGCGGCCGGTTCGAAGCGGGGGGCCGTCGCGTTGAGCCAGGCGAGCTGGAGCACCGGCTCCAGGAATGCGGGGGACGCCGACCCGGTCACGCCTTCGCTGTGCCGGTCCAGGGTGGGGCGGAAGGACATGCGGGTGCCCTGGAGGCGCCGGATCAGTGCCGCAGGCGCCCAGTGTCCCAGTCCGGAGCGGCGCCGGATGCCCGAGGCCGAGGTCGCAGGCACGTGGAGGTCCGCGGTCGCTGTCGAGAGACCACCAGGGGAGAACCCACGCACCAGGACCTGGTCGGGCTTGAAGTCGGTCTGCTTCAGCCACACCTCGCCGCCGTTGCTCAGGGTCCAGATCTGGACCCCGATCGCAGGGAGTTCGCGGCTCCCGACCACCGATCCCGGGGCCGGCTGCGCTAGGATCAGCGGGCCGGTTGCCTGGTCGTCGGCGGGGGCCGCCAGAGGTCGCGACGCGACTGCGTCGGCCAGGTCCAGGACGTCGCGCTGGTCTGGCACCGGCAGATCGGGCCGAGCGGGCAGGTGCACGGCGTAGTGGCGGCGGCCGGGGGCCAACCAGTCGGCGATCGCCGCGTTCACCTCTTCCACGCCGAGGGTTGGCAGCAGCTCCTGGACCAGGTCCCGCTCCGCGGCGATGCCGGGGACGGACTCGCCGTGGATCGACGCACGCACGAGCTCGTTGACCAGCGTGGTCGAGTCGGTGTCGTCACGGCGCTTGTAGAAGCCCTCGTAGCGGCTCTCGGTGGCTCGCTTGCGCCGGGCGAGCTCCGAGGGAGTCACGCCGTGGCGGCGATAGCGCTCCAGCTCGGTGAGCAGGTCCTCCAGTCCGTCGAGCAGGTGCTCGTCCTGGGTCGTCGCGCTGGCGTAGTCCAGCTTGAAGTGCGGGTTCATGCGCTGGGTTCCCCCGCCACAACGCAGCATCCTGGTCTTTCCTCCCAGGGTCAGATCCTCGCAGCGCTCTCGCCACACGCCCTGGACCAGGCCCTCCAGGACCTTCTGCCGATAGCCCCCGATGGTCGGGTCCTCGGCGCTGGGGCGTACCGTGCGCAGGGTCACGCTCGACGCGGTGATCTCGGGGTCGGCCACCACGACCACCCGGTCGCCCCGGTCGGGGGGCCCCAAGGGGCCGCGGTCGCGGAGCTCCCCAGCGGCAGCGAGCCCGGCAAAGGAGTCCTCGATGCGGGCCTGGACCTGGGCGGGGTCGAAGTCGCCCACCGCGATCACCACCAGGTTGTCGGGCCTGTACCAGTCCCTGTACAGACGCCGGACCGCGTCGGGGTCGAAGCCGCGCAGGCTCTCCTCGGTGCCGATGGGCTGTCGCTCGCCGTAGCGGGAGCCCTGCCACAGGCTGGTCCACAGGACGTCCCGCAGTCGTCCCGCCGCCCCCCGGCTCCGCCGCCACTCCTCGAGCACCACGCCGCGCTCGCGCTCGATCGCGCTGGTGTCCAAGGTCAAGGCCCCGGCCCAGTCCTGGAGCACCTTGAAGCCGGTGTCCAGAGCCCCGGGGTCGTCGGTCGGGACCTGGAGCTTGTACACGGTGGTGTCGGTGCTCGTGCTCGCATTGGTGTGGTGGCCAAAGGCTATGCCCAGGGCCTCGAGGGTCCTCACCAGGGCCTGGTCGGGAAAGTTTGTGCTGCCGTTGAAGGCCATGTGTTCCAGCAGGTGAGCCAGGCCCCGCTGGTCGTCGTCCTCGTCGACCGAGCCCACGTGCACCACCAGGCGAAGCTCGGCCCGATCTCGGGGCACCCGGTTCCGGCGGACCATCCACCCCACACCGTTGGCCAGCTGGCCTTCGGACAGAGCGCCGTCCCTGGGCAGAGGCTCGGCGTCGCGGGTCAGGGGCTGCCGTCCTGGTCTGTGGTCGGCGGGTCCAGACGGAACTGGAGGGTCAGCACCGCGTCGAACTCGACGGCCTCGCCAGCGACGCGGTGAGGCTTGAAGCGGGACTCTTGCATCGCGGTCACAGCGGCAGCGGCGAAGCCTTCGGTGCAGCGCAGGGGTGCCACCTGGGTCGGACGGCCCTTGGGGTCCACGCGAACGTGCAGGGCGCAGTCCCCTTCGACCCTCCGCCAGGACGCGTCGGGGGGGTAGATGGGGCCCACGAGCTCCCGTGACCGGACCTGGGACCAGTGGAGCTCCACCACGTCGCCCGAACCGCCGGGTCGGAGTGTCACGGCGACGGCATCGGCCTGGGGTACGATCTCGACCCACACCCTGGTCCAAGTCTTGAGGCCCCAGCCCAGCTCCTCGAGGGGTTCGGCGGCCGTGGTCTCCAGGACCCGCTCCACCATCGGTCGATCCCCGTCGGTACAGCTCGCGGTGTTGAACGCAGCCTGGTCGTCAGCCACTGTGACCGTCACCAGGCAACTGCGAGCCCTGTCCAGGGAGAGGTCGTCCCACACGGGCTCGGCTCGCCACCTGAGCGAGATGGCCGCTGGCTGTCCCAGCACCACCACTTCGGTGGTGTCGTAGGCGCCCGCGAGCGCCACGGCGCCGATCGACCACAGGGGAAGCACAGGGCCAGCGTAGCCCGAAGCGACGGAACCCGGGCACGACCCCAGGTCCCGAAGGATTCGCTCAGGCGGCGCCTGGAGTCACTGGTTGGGGAACTCGGCCTGGTCGAAGGCGCACTCGCTCTCGTCGCCGATGATCGGATCGTCGCTGTAGTTGTCGGTCCGGTAGACCATGTCGAAGGTGCTGTCCCAGCACTCGGTCCGCTCGCCCACGAACTCTCCCAGGTCTCCGCCCTGGGCATAGGCATCCGAGCGGCCGGTGCCGTCGCTTGCCCAGCGGCTGCGGATGCTCAGGAGCTCCTCCAGGCTGCCGGCGTCGTCCCAGTCGCCCTGCACGGCCAGGTCCATGTGTCCGCCGCCCTGGTGGCTCTGGTCGAAGAAGTAGACGGCGTTGATGCTGCCGCCGAAGTCCTCGAAGGCCACGTCGGCGTGGGCCCCGGCGGCGTCGATGCCGTAGTCCACGGCGAACAGGCCCGTG
Source organism: uncultured Enterobacterales bacterium (assembly GCA_964519895.1). GTDB lineage: Bacteria > Myxococcota_A > UBA796 > UBA796 > CAJQPC01 > CAYFPX01. Next base: position 31,700 of record CAZFLE010000028.1, read on the forward strand.
GCCTCTTCGGTGGGATCGAGCTCGTGGATGGCCGTGAAGTCGATGGCAAAGCGGCCCGTGTTGGCGTCGCGGGTCGCGCCGGCGTCCACCTGGCCTGCCACCACGTCGATCGCCGCGGCGTCGTCGCCCTTGGGCCACATCTGGATGGCCCAGGTGAAGGTGTCGTCGTCGTGCTTCTGCACGATGAGCTGACCCTCAGTCGGATCCAGTCCTTCGCCTCCCCAGGGGCCCCAGGTGGCGGTCTGCGTGTCCTCGTCCACCGTCGTGGGCTCGAGCTCGCGGGCGATGGTGCTGACCGTGTACAGCACGACCGTGATGAGGCCGTTGACGTCCTCGGTCACCTCGGCGGTGAGCAGGTACAGGTCCGACCACTGCTTCTCGGCGCCCGTCGTCTTGGCGGCCGTGTTCTCCACCGGCATGTTGATGGCGATGCGGTCGTCGGGGAGCACGTCGGCCAGGTCGTCGCCCAGGCTGGAGCCGCAGCCGGTGATGATCAGGGAGGCCGAGAGGGGGAGCAGAGCGTGACGCATGGGGGATCTCCGGGTTGTGTTCAGGAGACCCGCCAGCGGCCGGGAGGGCAAAGACGAATTCGTCGAGCGGCTCGTCAGGCGCGTCGACGAAGTCCCATCAGGCCGATCAGGCCCAGCACCCAGGCCGGAGCAGAGCTCGGCGTGGCGGTCGCGCAGCCACAGCCGCCGGTGCCTTCGTCGCCTGTGTCCGCAGGACCCACGCCGGTGTCGTCGGCCGGGGTGTCCGTGCCGGTATCGCCAGTGGTGTCGGTGTTGGTGTCGGTGTCCGTGTCCGCATCGGTGTCGGAGTCCGTGTCGGTGTCCGCGTCGGTGTCGGTGTCCGTGTCGGTCTCGGCCTCGCCCTCGGTGACCGTGAGGGTGAAGTCGGCCTGGGTCGTGCCGTAGTCCGGGTCCCAGCCCGGGGGACCCAGGTTCACCACCGCGACCAGATCGGGGCCCTCGAAGGACAGGGGGAGCTCCCCGGCAGTGGCCACCGCGTTGCTGGCCACGGCGACCGCGCCCCATCGGGTGGTGGAATCGGAGTCCACAGACAGGACCAGCGGTCCCTCCAGGTCCACCTCGAAGTACGCCATGCCTGTGCTGTAGGGCGCGTTCTCGGGCAGGAACTCGGTGTCGAGCGCGTCGACGGTGACCCGCATCTTGGTGCCCATGGGGAAGTCGCCAGACCAGCTGGGCGGGTCGGCGGTGCCGATGCGGCCGCGCTCCAGCGCGAAGTCCAGGAGCCCCAGGTCGGCGTCGCCGGTGACGGTGCCCCACGCGTCCCAGGCATCCGGCTCGTTGGTCCAATTCTGCCGGTCGTTCACCAGCTCGTCCCAGAACTCGGGCGGCTCCACGCCCTGGTCCTGGAGGTACATGAACCACAGGGCGGTGCCGTACTCGTAGTACAGGTACAGGTCGTGGTAGTCGTAGAGCCAGTAGCCGTCCATGAGCATGCCGGCGAAGGGCGCGATCTGGAAGTCCACGGCGACGGTCTGCCAGCTGCCTTCGCCCGGGTAGGTGTACTCCTCGGCCACCGTCGCAGCGCCCTCCCACGGCGGGTAGCTGTACTCGGTGAAGTCCGTGGCGTACTGGAGCACGTGGTTGAACTCGTGGGCCATGTACAGGTGGTCTTCGTTTGCGTTGATGCGGGGATCGATGACCATGTAGGCATAGGAGCCCATCAGCCCGTCGTCGGGGTTGGCGTCCACGTAGTCGCTGAGGGTGTAGGCGCCCCACCAGGCGTCCCGGCTGAGGTAGATGTCCAGTCCGGTGCTGCCCCCGTGGTCGGGGCCGCCCGGGTCGGCAAAGGGCTCGTGCCAGCCCCAGGCGACCTGGGCTGTCCACGCGGTGTCCAGGTCCTCGAGCAGGTCCTGGCAACGGGACTCCAGGTCACCGTCCTGGCTCTCGAGCCAGTGGCAGCGGGCACCGGTTGCAGGATCGCTGACGTAGTTGTCGGTGTCGGGGCGTTCGTAGCCCCCGAACCACATGCCGGTCAGGAACATCGGCGTGAGACAGTTCAGCATGGCGACCTCGGAGGGGTGGGCGGGGTATACGGGTAGCACGCCCGTTCGGACCAGGAAAGTGCCCGATGACCCTGTGGATCCTGGCCAGCTGCGCGGCCCTGACGGTCAACGACGTCACCACCGGCGAGTCCCAGGCCTACCCCGAGCTCAAGGCGCTGTGGGCCCAGACAAACCCGGGTCGCGCCTTCGATCGCGCCCAGGCCGTGGCTCTGACCATGCCCGGCTGGGAGGGGTGCCAGGTCGAGCGTCCCCAGGGCCGGCCGGTGTTGCACTGCGAGGCCCACACCCGGCTGTTCACCGACGACGTGTGGGTCTGGACCGACGCCGCCGGTGGCGGCATGGCCCGGGTCATGACCCGATCCGCGTCCAGGGGCAGCCTGGGTGACCTGGGCTCGAACGCCCGGCGCATCCGCGCCTTCCAGGCCGCCTACCAGGCCCACGATGCCGTGAGGCCTTGACGGCCAGAGGGCTCAGTTCAGCTCTTCGACGCCCTCGGTGTCGCGGCTGACGCGGTCGGCCGTGAGCTCGCCGGTCAGGATCACGCCGAGCAGGTCCGTCTCGAAGCCGCCGGTCAGGTGGCCGTCGTCGGACAGGGTGCCCTCGAAGTCCACCGGGAGCTCGTAGCCGTAGACCTCGGCGGACAGGTCCCCGCCCAGGGTGCCCAGGTCGTTCTCGATGTTCGAGACGTACTGGAGGTCCAGCTCGAGCTCGTACCCGCTGTAGGAGAGCAGCAGCAGGCAGTTGGCGTCGCCGGTCACCGCTTCGCCGTACTGGTCCACGACCAGCGTGGAGCCGCCGGAGCAGGCAAATGCGTAGCCGTCGTACTCGGTCGAGACGGTCAGGGACCCGGCGTAGGTCCCGGCGTAGATGGACTGGACCAGGATGCCGCCCAGGCTGTAGGCCAGCCTGTCCCCATTGGGGAGCTCGGCGGTGGCGGTCAACGTGTGGGTGCCGATGTCCAGATCCTCGTCGTCGAAGGCGCTGCCCACGGGCCCCCAGCCGTCGTCGACGCTGGAGCTCCAGGTGATGTCCTCGAAGCCCAGGTCGTTGCCGTCGCTGTCGACGACCCTGGCGCTGAAGGGGTTGACCTGGCCCCACGGCAGGAAGTCGCCGCTCTCCGGGTACAGGACCTCCAGGCTCGCGCCATCCCACGCGCTGAAGTCCTCGACCACGGTGTCCACCGGGATGGTGTCTTCGTCGATCTTGTGGACCTCGACCTCGGACGGGGCGCAGGAGATTGCGAGGAATAGGATGGGACTCATGGGACCTCCGAGCGCAGAACCGTATCAGCCAGGCCGTCACCGGTTCGTCAAGTCTCCGGGTTGCCCCGGCGTCACCCCAACAGGGTGGGTGTCTGCAGCGGAGTAGGGCCGCACAGGGCGGCTCGCAGCCTGTCCCGCAACACCTTTGACTCAAAGGGTTTCTCGATGAGCCGGTCGAAGTGTTCCTCGCAGAAGGCCCGGGTCCGATCGGTGAACGCCCCCCCGGTGATGAACAGGATGCGCGGCTCGAGCTCGGGCCGCTTCTCGCAGACCTCGTCGTAGAGCTCGACGCCGGACACGTCGGCCATCATCAGGTCGCACAGGATCAGGTCCGGGGTGACCCCACCCAGGAGGAGCTCCAGGGCCTGACGGCCCGACGTGGCGGTGTGGACCTCGTGGGCGACCCGAAGCAGGCGCTTGATGCAGCGGACGATCGCCGGCTCGTCGTCCACCACCAGGATGCTTGCGCCCTGGAGCGGGTCCTGTGCGTCGCCGATGGGCTGGTCCAGCAGCGAGAAGTGCACCGAGTCCTGCATGCTCGGCAGTCCGACGGTGACCCTGGTGCCGTCGCCGGCTTCGGAGTGCACGTCGAGGGTGCCCCCGTGTCTGGCGATGATGTCCTGACAGATCGGCAGGCCCAGGCCCAGGGCGCCGCGGGTGTGGGTGGTGAAGAATGGGTCCCAGATCCGGCTCTGGGTCGCCTGGTCCATGCCGCGCCCGTTGTCGCGGACGACCAGAGCGACCACGCCGTCCGTCTCCTGGCCGATCACCTGGACCCGCCGTTCGCCCTTGTGGTCGTCGTCAAAGGACTGGAGCGCATTCATCAGGAGCTGGAGCACCACCTGGGACAGCCGCCCACTGGAGCCCAGGACTGGGGGCAGCTCGGGCATCTGGACCTCCAGGCTCACCCGGTGCTTCAGATCGGCCTGGGCGAGCTGCAGCGCCGTCTCGACCACCCGAGACAGATCGGTGGGGAGGGGGGCCTCATCGTCCAAGGCCGAGAAGCCCTTCAGGTCATGCACGATGTCCCGGATTCGGCCCATGCCCTCGAGGCTCTCGGCGAGCATGTCGCCGATCTCCTCGAAGACCCGGGGGGTCCGGGCCAAGGCCGTCAGCCGCTCCAGTTCGGTGCGCTCGAGCTCTCCGCCCTGTCGGCGCACGGCGTCGGTGGCCAAGGTGGTGAGCTCTGCCAGGGGCGCCATGCACTCGCGGATCTCGTCGAGGTTCGCCACGACGTACGCGGCGGGGTTGTTGATCGAGTGGGCCACGCCGGCCGCCAGCTTGCCGACGGTCGCGAGGCGCTCGCGTTCGATCAGGTTGGCCTGGACCGCCTGGATGCGCTCGATGTCGAGGTGGGCTTCGCCGGTGGTGGAGGTCGCCACCTGGGCGGCCGCCCGTAGGCAGCTCTCCTCACAGGTCGCGGGTGTGACGTAGTCGGCAGCCCCGGCACGCAGGAGCGCCACCGCGCGGTCGACGTCGCGCTGCTCGCTCAGGACGACCACGGGCAGCGGGCATCCCTGGAGCAACAGCTCGGTGTGACTGCTGTCGTGGAGCACGATCACGTCGTGGCTTCCGGACTCGATGGCCGGCCGGGCCTGGAGGGTGCCGAGCACCCGGTGCACCCGGACCCGTTTGGTCCACGCCACCGAGGTCGATCCGGTGACCGCGACCTCGAGGATGTGGGGACCGTGCATGCAGCTCCTGCGCGCGCCGCGACCCAGGGAGTCGGCGCCACCACGACGGAGTTTAGGCCATTTGCACCGGCGCCCGGTTAGGCACGGGGATGTCTGGGAGGGCCTGTGCCGGTCATCGAGGTGCGCGACCTGCGCAAGCGCTACGGCGCACACGTCGCGCTACGTGGCATCGACTTCTCCATCGACCGGGGCGAGGTGGTCGGTCTGCTCGGTCCGAACGGCGCCGGCAAGAGCACGGCGATGAAGATCCTGACCGGATTCCTGAGCGCCACCGAAGGCACCGCCCGGGTCATGGACCAGGACGTGGTGGCCGATCCTGTCCGCGCCAGGCACCACCTGGGGTACCTGCCCGAGGCCGCGCCGGTCTACGCCGACATGCGGGTGCGCGACTACCTCCAGTTCGCCGGCCAGGTGCGTGGCCTGGGCTCTGCCGAGCGCGCGGCCGCCGTGGATCGGGCCATGACCCGCACCGGCCTGACCCCGCGGGCCCGCCAGGCCATCGGCACCCTGTCCAAGGGCTTCAAGCAGCGGGTCGGGCTGGCCCAGGCCATCCTCCACGAGCCCGACATCCTGATCCTGGACGAACCGACGTCTGGGCTGGACCCCAACCAGATCGTCGACATCCGCTCCCTGATCCGCGAGCTCGGCGCGCGCAAGACCGTGCTGCTGTCGACCCACATCCTGAGCGAAGTCCAGGCGACCTGTGACCGGGTGATCATCATCAGCGATGGCGCGTTGGTCGCCGACGGTCCGACCGAGAGCGTGACGGCGCGCCAGGAAGGGGCCGTGACCACTCTCCACGTGGCGCCGGGCGACGTGCGTCTGACCCCTCCGCAGCTGGTCCAGGCGGTCGAGACGATCGCTGGGGTGCGCGACGTCCGGTTGATCCCCGGCGTCGACCTGGGCGAGGGCGAGATCCAGGTCGAGGTCGTCGCCGATCGCGACGTCCGGGCGGACCTGTTCCGGCTGGTGGTGGCCCGGGGACTCCTGGCGCTGGAGCTCCGGCGCGAGCGCAACTCCCTCGAAGACGTCTTCCGCACCCTGACGGGGTCTCGGGACTGAGTGCCCGTGCCCTTCAGAACCCGGCTGTGAAGAAGTCCACCAGCCAGATCAGACCCAGCACGGCCAGCACCGCCAGGAGCTTCTTCTGGCGACTGTCCAGGGCACCGACCGCAGCGGGAATCTCGATCCGATTGCTCGGTCGATCCTTGCGGGGGAGAACCTCGGGTCGTGGCACGGGCTTGGTGCCACCCGCCGACTGATCGCGCTTCCAGCCCTTGATCTGCTGGCGGGCCACCGCCAGGCCTGCGACGTCGACGCCGACCAGCGCCAGGACCTCGGCGAATTCGGGCCGCCCGCCGATGGGCTCCCACTCCTGGCCCTCGACGCGCACCCGCTCAGCACCCTTGAGGTGCCCGGCGTAGATCTGCTCTCGGATGGTCATGCGGTTCATCCTGCCGAGCGACTGGCCGTCCTCGCCCTGGAGCTCCAGGGTCATGGCGGGCGGCAGGCCCTGGGCGCCGTCTCCTTCGAGGCGGAAGGGAAACATGCAGGCCGGACAGACCTGGTCCTGCCCCAGGGACGGATCCAGGCCGAAGACGGCCCCACAGGACGGACAGGTGACCTCCATCGGCGGGACTCTAGCACGCAGTAGGGCTACAGACGGTCCCGTGAGCGCCTCCTCCGGGACCTTCGTGGTCGGCACGGCCGGACACATCGATCACGGCAAGACCTCGCTGGTGCGAGCCCTGACCGGTGTCGACCTGGACTCGCTGCCCGAGGAGAAGAAGCGCGGCATCACCATCGCCTTGGGGTTCACGCACCTGGCGTTGGCCGACGGACGAAGGGCGGCCTTTGTAGACGTGCCGGGCCATGAGCGGCTGGTCCGGACCATGATCGCCGGGGCCAGTGGCCTCGACGCGGTGGTGCTGTGCGTCTCTGCGGTCGAGGGCGTCATGCCCCAGACCCGGGAGCACCTGGACATCCTGCAGCTGCTGGGGGTGCGCCACGGCCTGGTTGCGCTGACCATGGTCGACCTGTTGGGCGACGACGACGACGCCCAGGACATGCTGGAGCTCGCCGCCGACGACGTGGCCGACGCGGTGGCCGGCACCTTCCTCGAGGGTGCGCCGGTGGTGGCCACGTCGGCGCACCAGGGGCAGGGTCTCGATGCGCTGACCCAGGCCATCGCTTCGCTGCCGGTCGGTGCGCGGGATGCCAGCGGGCCCTTCCGCCTGCCGGTGGACCGATGCTTCCTGCGCCGTGGCTTCGGCGTGGTGATCACCGGCACCGTGCTGTCGGGAACCGTGCGCGACGGCGACGAGGTCGTCCTGCTCCCTCAGGGCGAGCGGGCTCGGGTGCGGGGAATCCAGGTCCACGGTGCCAGCGAGCCAGAGAGCCGCTCCGGCCTGCGCACCGCGTTGAACCTGGCCGGCCCCCAGCGCGAAGACCTCGCCCGGGGCACCGTGGTGGCGTCCACCCAGGGCGTGGCTGTCACGTCGATCCTGGACGTGCGCTACCAGCACCTGCCCGATGCGCCGGCCCTGGAGCGAGGCGCCCGGGTCAGGCTCCTGATCGGCACAGCCGAGGTCATGGCCGTGGCCGACGCGCTCGACGACCCGGACCGCCCCGTGGCCCCGGGGGAGCGGCGGCTGCTCCAGCTGCGCTGCGCCGAGCCCATCGCCTGTCTGCCCGGCGATCGCCTGGTGTTGCGGCGCCAGAGTCCGGTCACCACGCTGGGAGGCGGCGAGGTCCTGGACCCCTGGGCCCCGCGGGTTCGCCGTCGAGACGCTGGGGCAGCCGTCGCCCTGCTGGCCCGCCTCGAGGCCGGCGACGGCCTGGCTCGCATCGCCCGCGGTGGTCCGCTCGGCCTGACCCGGGCCCAGGCGCTGGAGCGGCTCGGCACCTTGCCCGACGGCGCCGTGTCCTTGGGCGATCGTGTCCTGGACCCGCCGTCCGCCCTGGCCCTGTCTCAGGCGCTGCTGGAAGACCTGGCTGCAACCCACCAGGCCGCTCCTCTGTCCACGGGCATCGGTCGTCGCGAGCTTCGACGGGGCCGCCTGTCCGGGCTCTCCGCCCCGGCCTTCGATGCGCTGATCGCCCGCCTGGAGCAGGCCCAGGCCCTGATCGTCCAGGGTCCCCGCGTGCGCCTGCCCGGCTGGGAGGTGCACCTGGATGGGACCCACGAGCGTGCCCGCGACGGCCTGCTGGCACGGCTCACCGGGGCCGGCCTCGAGGGTTCGGCGCTCAAGGACGTGCTCGAGGAGGGCTTGCCCGGAGGCGATGCGCTGGTGGCGCTGATGTGCGAGCTGGGTCAGGTCGAGCGTGTGGCCGGGCGGCTGTTCCGAAGAGATGTGCTCGACCGCCTCGTCGACGACGTCCGGGGCCTGCTCGCCCGCGAGCCGGTCCTGAGCCCCCAGGCCTTCAAGGAGCTCACCGGCCTGTCACGCCGTGGTGCGATTCCGCTCCTGGAGTGGCTCGACAGCCAGGGCGTCACGCGCCGCCAGGGCGACGGGCGGGTGGCGCGCTAGAACCCGCACACCAGTGCTAAGCTGCGTCGCCGCGCGGTTCTGGAGAGAGACTTGCACCGAGTCGTCGTCCTGGTCCTTGGACTGGTGTTCTGCCTGTTGCCCGGGGCTGCCCAAGCCCAGGACGAGTCACAGGGAATCCTCAAGGTGTCCTCGTCCGTCAAGGGCGCCTTGGTCCACATCGACTACGAGCAGGCCGGGGAAGCCCCGATGACCCGGTACCTGCCCCCTGGGAAGCACACGGTGCGGGTCAGCGCCGATGGGTACGATCCCTTCGTGCGCCGGGTCAATGTCCAGCCCAACGTCACGACCCAGATCGTGGCCAACCTCAAGCCCGGTGGGGGCACGGTCGAGTTCTTCTTCAGGCCCGGGGGGGCGACCGTCGAGATCAGCGGCACCGACGTGGGTCCGTCGCCCATCCGACTGGACAGCGTCCAGCCCGGCGAGCACACCTGGCGGGTCACGGCGCCGCAGCACGTGCCGGCCGAGGGCAGCTTCACCTTCACCAAGGGCGGCAACGTACTCGTCGCCGGCACTCTGGAGTCGGCCATCGGCCAGGTCTGGGTCGACAGCGATCCCGCCGGGGCAAGGGTCTGGGTCGACGACCAGGATCGCGGTGTGACCCCGCTGCGACTGGCCGACGTCACGCCGGGGGCCCACTCGGTGCGCCTGGAGGCCGAGGGTTCGGCTGTGGCGATCAAGTCCTTCGACAACTCCGACGGCGAGCTCGTCCAGCTCGATGCCCGGCTGGGAGACACCGGCGCCAACGTCTCCGTGATGGCCAACAGCGACGCTGCCGTGGTCCAGATCGACGGCCAGACCCTGGGCACCGGCAAGAAGGTCAAGGTCTTCCTGGAGCGGGGGACCTATGGGCTCCAGGTCTCGGCCACGGGCCACCAGGTCCTGGAGACCAAGGTAGACGTGCCGCCGGTCGGTGGCGTCGTCTACAAGGTCACCCTGGCCCCCGACGGTCAGGCTGGCGGTTCGACACTCGCGGTGGGCAAGCCCTTGCTCGCTCGCTGGACCACCTGGGCCATCGCCGGTGGAGGCGCCGTGGCTGGCGCGGCCGCTGTCGGCGTCGTCGTGGTGGCCCTGAGACCCGATGCGCCCCCCAGCGGCGACGTGGTGGTGCCCCTCCCATGATCAGCCTGACCCCCTTGCTGCTGACCCTCGCCTGCACCGGCGACGACGACCGCACGGCCATCCTGGTCGAGTTGACCACCCCGGACCTCGCTGCTCTGGCCGACGTGGCCGACACGATCGGGCTGCTGGTCGATCCCGACACCCCCTACCTGGACGCCAGCGGCGAGCCGATGCTCGCCGGTGACTTCGGCAGCGTCACCCTGGGCGACTTCCTGGACGACGATCCCGAGCTGGAGCTGGTCTACGACATCCTCTGGGGGGGCGACGAGCTCCCGGTCATAGAGCTCCAGGCGGGGGACAACCGGCCCACCATGACCGTCTACGCCCAGGCCTGGGAAGGGGACGCGCTCGTGGCCCAGGGCGCCGCCGCCGATCCCATCGCCTTCAGCGACTACGAGATCCTGGAGATCACCGCACCCGCCCTGGCGATCCTCGACGTGCCCCAGCACGGCTGCAACAACGGCGACGACGACGACGAAGACGGCTGGATCGACGCATTGGATCCGGACTGTGCCGACGGTGGCACGTCCGAGACCGGCTTCGACGACAGCACGGACTGCAACGACGGCGTCGACAACGACGAGGACAATCTCATCGACGCCGACGACCCGGACTGCGAGTCGGGGCTCGACGACGAGTACTCCGAGTGCCTGGACGGTGTGGACAACGACAACGACGGCTGGACTGACGGCAACGATCCGGACTGCTCCGACGACGTCTACGAGACCGGCTTCAGCACCTTCGAGTGCAACGACGACATCGACAACGACCTGGACGGCGACATCGACGCCGACGACAGCCACTGCACCGATGCCCGCAGCCTCGAGGCCCCGCTCCCGTGCGAAGACCTGGCCGACAACGACGGCGACGGCTGGATCGACGACGACGATCCGGACTGCGCGACCGGCGACGAGGAGCTCGGCTTCGGCGGCGCCGAGTGCAACGACGAGCTGGACAACGACGAGGACGGGCTGACCGACGCCCTGGACCCGAGCTGCTCCGACGGCGCAGACGACACCGAGGTCAACGCCTGCGAGGACGGGCTCGACAACGACGCCGACACCTGGACCGACCTGGACGACCCCGGCTGCAGCGGCGACGCCCTGGGCGAAGACGAGGGCGGGATCACCGGCACGACCCAGTGCAATGACCTGGACGACAACGACGGCGACGGCGACATCGACGCCCACGACGCCCAGTGCGCGACGGCCGACGACGACTTCGAGGGCTTCGACTGCGAAGACGGCGAGGACAACGACGGCGATGGCTGGGCCGATGCCTTCGACCCGGACTGCGAGGCCGGCGACGAGGAGCTCGGCTTCGGCGACACCGAGTGCAACGACGGCGTCGACAACGACCCCGACGCAGCCGATGGCCTGGACCGCGACGATCCGGACTGCTCCGACGCCTTCGACGACTCGGAGACCGACTTCTGCGACGACAGCACGGACAACGACGGCGACGGCTGGACCGACGGCGACGATCCCGACTGCAGCAGCGGGACGACGGAGGGCGGCTTCGGAAGCACCGAGTGCAACGACGGCAGCGACAACGACGGCGACGGCCTGGTCGACGCCCTGGACACGGCCTGCAGCTCGGCCAGCGTGGCCAGTGAGCTCTTCGACTGCGAGGACGGCGACGACGGCGACCTGGACGGCTGGATCGACGACGCGGACCCCGACTGCGCCAGCGGCACCACCGAGGCCGGCTACGGCACCAACCAGTGCAACGACGGCGCCGACAACGACGGCGACGGCGACACCGACGCCGCCGATGCCCAGTGCGTCGATGCCGACGATCTGTACGAAGACGGCTACGAGTGCAGCGACCTGACCGACAACGACAGCGACGGCTGGATCGATCTGGACGACCCGGGCTGCAGCGGCGACACCGACGACTCCGAGGACCCGGCGGTGGTCAGCTCGATCGAGTGCAACGACGGTGACGACAACGACGGCGACGGCCTGACCGATGCCGACGACGATGGCTGCGAAGACGGCAACGACACCAGTGAGCAGACCGACTGCCAGGACGAGCTCGACGGCGACAACGACGGCTACTTCGACAGCGACGATCCCGACTGCGCCGAAGGCTCGGAAGAGTTGGGCTACGGCACCACCGAGTGCAACGACAACAGCGACAACGACGGTGACGGCGACACCGACGTCGACGACGTCGACTGCGACTCCGCCTACGACGACAACGAGGACACGGCGGACTCTTGCGAGGACGGCACCGACGACGACGGCGACGGCTGGACCGACGCCGACGACCCGGACTGCCTGGACGGGGGCACGGAAGAAGCCGGGTTCGGCACGACGGCCTGCAACGACGACACCGACAACGACACCGACGGCCTGACCGATGCCGAAGACCCGGCCTGTGCCGACGCGTCCGACGACGACGAGACCGACGGCACCTGCCAGGACGGCACCGACGACGACGGCGACGGCTGGGCCGATGCCGACGACCCCGACTGTGCCAGCGGCGACGACGAGCTCGGCTACGGCACGACCGCCTGCAACGACGGCGCGGACAACGACGGTGACTTCACCCTCGACGCCGCCGACGCCGGCTGCGCCGACGCCTGGGACACCAACGAAGACGAGTCTGCCGATTCGTGTTCCGACGGCGCCGACGACGACGGGGACGGCTGGACCGACGCCGACGACCTGGACTGCCTGACCGACGGTGCCGAGGCCGGCACAACGGCCTTCGAGTGCAACGACGGCACCGACAACGACATGGACGGCGACACAGACGCCGACGACGCCGACTGCGCCGTGCCCTGGCAGGACTTCGAGGAGGTCGACCCGGCCTGCGAGAACTTCGAGGACGACGACAACGACGGCTGGATCGACGATCAGGACCCGGACTGCGGCAGCTCGGGCGACGAGGTGGGCTTCACCCTCGACGTTTGCAACGACGGGGTCGACAACGACAGCGATGGTGCCACCGATGCCGACGACGCCGACTGCGACGACGCCACGGACGCCGACGAGTACACCGCCGACGCCACCTGCACCGACGGCACCGACGACGACCTGGACGGCTGGACCGACTCCGAAGACCCGGACTGCCTCTACGGAGGCGCCGAGGACGGAAGCACGACGGCCGGGGCCTGCAACGATGGCGCCGACAACGACGGCGACGCCCTGAGCGACGCCGACGACCTGGCGTGCGACAGCGCCTGGGACAACAGCGAGTCCGAGACCGATCTCGCCGACACCTGTGGGGACTTCCACGACAACGACGGCGACGGCTGGGTCGACGCCGACGATCCCGACTGCGTCACCGGCACGGCCGAGAGCGGCTTCGGCCCCGACGCGTGCAACGACTGGCAGGACAACGACGGCGATGGCCTGACAGATGCCGATGACCCGGGCTGCATGGACGCCGACGACCCGCTCGAGGACGACCCCGACAGCACCTGCACCGACGGCATCGACGACGACGCAGACGGCTGGACCGACGGCGACGACCCGGACTGCGTCTTCGACATCACCGAGGGCCTGGGTCTGTCTCTGTGGCAGTGCCACGACGGCGTCAACAACGGCGGCGCCCCCAGCGCCGACGGCGACGACCCCACCTGTTCCTCGGCCTTTGACGACACCGAAGGCACGTCCGCCACGGGCACTTGCAGCGACGGCACCGACGACGACGGCGACGGCTGGACCGACTCCGACGATCCCGACTGCGCGACGGGAAGCCAGGAGCTCGGCGGCTCATCGGCCATCTGCAACAACCTCGAAGACGACGACGGCGACGGCCTGGCCGACGCCGACGACCCGGGCTGCCTGCTGGCCACGATGGACGACGAGGACGATCCCCACGCCACCTGCACGGATGGCGCTGACAACGACAGCGACGGCTGGGTCGACGAGCTGGACCCGGGCTGCCTGCTCGGCCTGCTCGAGATTGGTGGCCCGGACTATGCGTGCTCGGATGGCGCCGACAACGACGGCGACGGCCTTGCGGACTTCGACGACCCGGACTGCGACAGCGGCTGGGACAATGTGGAGGGGGATGGATCGAGCTGCGACGACCAGCTCGACGACGACGGCGACGGCTGGACCGACGCCGACGACCCGGACTGCGCCACCGACGGCGTCGAGGTCGGCTACTCGCTGCTCGAGTGCAACGACGGTGTCGACCAGGACACCGATGGTGCCACCGATGCCGACGACAGCGGCTGTTACGCGGCGACCGACCCACTTGAGACGTCCACCGGTCCTTCGTGTCTGGACGGCAGCGACAACGACGGCGACGGCTGGACCGACCTGTTCGACCCGGACTGCGTGATCGGCAATGCCGAGACCAACGGCAGCGATCCCCAGGAGTGCCACGACGGCGCCGACAACGACGGCGACAGCCTGACCGACGGCGACGACCCCGAGTGTCTGGACGCCTGGGACAACCTGGAGGGCACGGTCGCCCAGGACACCTGCGACAACGGCAGCGACGACGACGGCGACGGCTGGACCGACACCGACGATCCCGACTGTGCCTGGGGCAGCACGGAGCAGGGCTACGAGACGGCCTTCACCTGCAACAACGCCCAAGACGACGACAGCCCCACCGACGGCCTGGCGGACTTCGACGATCCGGGCTGCGAGAGCGCCTTCGACAGCGACGAGTACCACGACCCCGAGTGCGCCGATGGTCTCGACAACGACGGCGACGGCTGGGTCGACCTGGACGATCCCTACTGCGTGGACGCCACCCAGGACGACGAGTCGGACGGGCTGGGCACAGACGCGTGCAACGACGGGTCCGACAACGACCTCGATGGCTTCACGGACGCCGACGACCCGGGCTGCGAGGACGGCGCCGACGCCGACGAGACCGACCCGGTCGTGGAGTGCACCGACAAGACCGACAACGACGCCGACGGCTGGACCGACGCAGACGACCCGGACTGCGGGGTCGGCGACGACGAGGACAACGGCAATTTTGGCGCCTACGAGTGCAACGACGCCGCGGACAATGACTTCGATGGTCTGACCGACAGCGACGACCCCAACTGCACGGACGGGTACGACAACAACGAGGAATTCTGATCCTCGGGGTGCTGCTCGTCGCCTGTGGCGGCGGCACCGATCCCGGTGACACGGCCCCCCGCCAGTGCAACGGAACCGTTGCAGCCTGTGAGTTGCCCCTCGACCAGCTGAGCCTGGTTCGGTCCCACAACAGCCACGCCAGCGAGGAGCGGGGGTACCACCCCTTCGCGATGAACCACTACTTCGCGATCCCCACCCAGCTCGCCGACGGCGTTCGGTCCTTCAACGTGGATCTGTACCTGGTCGACGACGCCCTGATCGCTTGCCACGGGGTCTGTGAGCTGGGCAGCCAGCCCGTGGTGGAGATCTGGGATGAGTTCGAGGCCTTCCTGGCAGCGAATCCGGACGAGCTGATCTTGTTGGATGTCCAGGACGAAGCGCCGTCCGGCGTCGTCAACGCGTCCCTGGCCGCGCACGACCTGAGCCGCCGGGCGTGGGCCCAGACCGCTGGCGAGCCCTGGCCACCGCTCGCGGAGCTGCTCGACTCGGGGTCGCAGCTGGTGTTCTTCAACAGCCCGGTCGATGGCGATCCCTCCTGGGTCCTGCCCCAAGGCGACTTCGTCTACGGCACCGGCTGGCACTACCTGGCGCCGGAGGACCTGGACTGCGCGGTCCAGGGAGACGTGCTCGAGCACGGGCTCTACGAGGTGACCCACGTGCTCACCAACCCCATCGCCAGTCCGGCCTATGCGGCGGAGATCAACACGGCCGAGGTGCTGACCGAACACCTGGAGCGGTGCTTCGCCGAGGTGGGCCGGCCGAACCTGGTGAGCGTCGACTACTACAGCGTCGGCGACGTGTTCGAGGTCGTGACTGCCCTCTGAGATCAGGCGGCCAACAAGGTCTCTTCGAGCGCGACACAGGCCGCGACCAGCCGGGCGATCCACTCTTCGGCGCGCCCGTCCAGACCGATGAAGCGCAGGCCCAGGGCCAGTCCGCCCAGGGTGTCCGGGCGGGCGCCGACGACCTCGAGGTCGACGCGCAGGTAGGGCTGGCCCCGGACTCGGATCCAGCCGCTGAAGCGCTCGCCAGGGCTCAGGGAGACCCGGCCCAGGGCTGCACAGATCTTGGCCCCACCGACGGACAGGTCGGCGACGTCGAAGGCACCCGGCGCGTCGGGGGTGCAGAGCTGCAGGGTCAGGTCATCTCGGCGGGGCGCTGCCACCCGGTGGGTGGCGCGTCGCTCCTGGCCGCTGGGGTTCAGCACGACCCCATCCTCATAGACGGTCAGCGGTGTGGGCGCGATGTCCAGGTAGGGCGGATGGCCGTAGGTCAGCGCCGGCGCGTAGTGGAGCACGAAGTCCTCGAGCAGTCGCAGGCGGGCGTGCTCGGGCGATGTGTGGAGCACCTTGGGGGACTGGGACACGGGACCTCCCAGCCGGGGATCGGATCGGCGCTCGGCGACCACGACCCACCCGCTGCGGATATTCTGTGCTCGGTGCGCGCTTACGCCCGGTTTCGGTTGCCCGATGGAGGGGTCGCGGAATTGGGCCCGGGCGACTGGATCGGTCGCCTGATGAGCGCGGCCTTGTCCCTGGCCGACGGGCGGATCTCCGGTGCCCACGCCATGGTGAGCCTGCGCGGACAGGAGCTGAACTTGTTGGCCCTGCGGGGTCGCTTTGCCGTGGAGGGCAGGACCCGCAGCGCCCTGGTGCTCGAGGCGGGTCAGCGGATCGTGCTGGCCGAAGGGCTGGAGCTGGCCGTCGAAGAGGTCGTGCTGCCGACGGCGGTGATGGGGGTCGAGGGGGACGGGCTGCCCAAGCAGGTGCTCGGGGGGGTGAGCAGTCTGATGACGCGCCCGCGGCCAGAGCTGATCCCCCGGTTCGTGCCCGGGGCACCGGCCCACCTGTGGACCGACGGCGAGGGCTGGCACCTGCAGCTGGGGGACCAGACCACGTTGCTGCAGCCGGGCCACAGCTGGACAGTGGACGGCCGGGACTTCCGGGCCGTGGCGGTGGCGCTGTCGTCGGCGGGCCGAACGGCCACGCGGATGGACGGCAGCATCCAACGGACGGTGCGCGTGGTCGCCCACTTCGAGACCGCCCATGTCTTTGTCGACCAGGGCCAGGCGCTGGCGCTCAACGGTCTGTCCGCGCGCATCTTGTCGGAGCTGGTCGCGTTTGACGGTCCAGTGCCCTGGAAGGTCCTGGCCCAGGAGCTCTGGCCCGACGAGGACGACCGGGATCTGTTGCGACGCAAGCTCGACGTGAACCTGTCTCGCCTGCGCAAGAAGCTGCGAGATGCGGGCATCCGTGCCGATCTGGTGCGGGCGGACGGCTTCGGGCACTTCGAGCTCTTCCTGTTGGACGGCGACCGCGTCGAGGACCGCACGTGAGCGAGCCGGACGGCAGCGGTCCAGCATGGAGCGGTGGCGGAGAGGGTGCCGGACCCGAGGGCTTCAGCGACCAGGCCGGCGAGCGCTACGAGCAGCGGGGACTGCTGGGCGTGGGCGGCATGGGCCGGGTCTACGCCGCCCAGGATCGTCGCCTGCGGCGCGAGGTGGCCCTCAAGGTGGCGACCACGCCGGAGCTCACCGCCCGGCTCGCTCGCGAGGCCCGGATCACCGCTCAGCTGGAGCACCCGGGCATCGTCGCCGTCTACGACGCGGGCCACGACGAGCGCGGTCGCCCTTGGTACACCATGCGACTCATCCGCGGCCGGACCCTCGAGGAGCGGCTCGCGGAGTGCGACGATCTGGGGGCCCGGCTGCGGCTGCTGGGCCACTTCCAGGACGCCTGCCAGGCGGTGGCCTACGCCCACAGCATGGGGATCGTGCACCGGGACCTGAAGCCTGCGAACATCATGGTCGGGGAGTTCGGCGAGACCCAGGTGGCGGACTGGGGGCTGGCCCGCCCTGTGCACGAGGCGCTCCAGGCCTGGGACCGCATCGTGACGGCCGGAGACGGCACCGGGGTCGCCGGCACCTCCCGCTACATGAGCCCCGAGCAGGCCCGGGGGGAGGCGCCCGGCAGAGCGGCCGACGTCTGGTGCCTGGGGGTGGTCCTCCATGAGCTCCTGTCGGGGCAGAAGGCACCGGCCGAGCCGGGTGTGGCCCCCGAGCTGGAGGGGCTGGACGAACGGGTCCCGGTAGAGCTCGTCGCCATCGTGCGGCACTGCGTCGCCCGGGATCCAGCGTCGCGCTACCCCTCTGCAGCCGAGCTCGCCGCCGACCTGGGCCGCTACCTGGATGGTCGCCGGGTCCAGGTCCACGACTACACCCCCTGGCAGTTGCTGGGTCGTCTGGCCCACGCATGGCGGGCCCCGTTGCTCGTGGCCGCAGTGGCACTGCTCGGACTGGCCTGGGTGGGGCTGGTGGGGGCCCAGCGCACGGCGGAGGAGCACGCGGTGGCCCAGCGCAACCTGGCCCAGGCGCTCGCCCAGCAGGCCCTCGTGGCGCTCGATGGGGAGCAGCACGTCGAGGCGGCGGTGCTCGCTGCCCACTCCCTGACCCTGGAGCCCTCTCCTGTCGCACGGGGCGTGTTGGCCGCGACCGCCGGTCCCAGGCCCGAGCGGGTCTCCCAGCTGCCCCTCCCGACCGCCTGTCGCGAGGACGCCTTCCTGTCCCCCGACGGCACCACGCTGCTGTGCTCGGCCGACGCGCAGCTGTCGCTGTGGTCCCTGGCCACAGGGCAATTCCTGTGGACCCAGCCCGTCCACCTGGGCCGCTTTCCCATCTGGCACGGTGACGCGATCGTGGTGCCGTCAGCCGCTGCAGACGTGCGGTGGCTGGCACTCGCAGACGGGCGCGAGCTCGAGCGCCGGCCCGTGGAGTCCCTTCCCACGCTGCTGTCCGCCGGCTCGGCCGGCGTCTGGTCCTTGAATGGAACCAAGGCGACGGTGTTGCGTGCCGGTGAACCTGCGGGGGACTCGTTCGAGATCTGCGCTTCGATGCGTTCCGGCCTGGCGGCCCATCAAGGCCAGCTGCTGGTCGGCTGCCAGGACGGCTCCTTCCGGGTCTACGCCACCGACGGTGTCGAGACCACCCGGGTCCAGGTGGAGCGGGACCAGGTCGACTGGGGACACCTGGCCTTCGATGGCGTCGCGGTCTTTGCCGGCACCCGGGACGGACGAGTCCGGCGGCTCGAGCTGGCCACGGGCGTCTGGACCGCCGAGATCCACCAGCGGGACGGAGGCGTGCTCCAGGTCGCGCCGGTGACCGGGACGCCGTGGGTCCTGGTCCGCGGCGAGCGCGGCAGCACCAGGCTGTGGGACACTGACCTGGATGCCTGGGTGGGGGCCCTGCCCGCGCGGGTGAAGCAGGTGTTTGCAGGCAGCACCCAGGACCGCCTGATGCTCCTGGGCGATGGGCTCGAGCGGTGGCGCTTGCCGAGCGGTCTGCGACCGGCCGCCGTCAGCGTGGGCCCTGGCGTCTCCCAGGTGACCCTGTCCCGAGACGGCGCCCAGACGGCCTATGCCCTGGGGGACGGCACGGTGGGGCTGTTGCGGACCGTCGACCGGCGCGTCCTGGCGGACTGGCAGTGGCAGACGGGGGTCGCCAAGTGCGTGGCGTTCCTGGACGATGGGCGCTTGTTCGCAGCGGCGATGAACGCAGGAGGCGGGCGGGTCCTCGCGCCCGGACAGGACCCGGTCGTGCCCGCTGGCCTGCCTCTGGCCCGGTTCAGGCGGGCCGGCACATTCCGAGACGGGAGCCTGTGGGCCCTGGGCTATGGCCCGACCTCCGCCTGGGTCAGCGGTGACGGCGAGGTCCTGCGAGAGGCCTGGGCGGACGTCGAGCTCTTCGACGGATCCAGCAGTCCGGACCGGAGCCACGCGGCCTTCCTGGGCACGGCCGGTGGAGTCTGGGTGCACGACGGCGCGGGCCTGGTCCAGGTGGCCGACGCGCCGGACGCCGTGGCGGTCGACGTGGGAGACGATGGCCGGGTGGTGGTCGCCGGTCGCCGCGAGGTCTGCCGGGAGGGGCGGTGCCACGATCTCGGGGAGCGCATCATGGACCTGGCCCTGGCCCCCGGGGGTCAGCGGGTGGCTGTCGGGCTGCTGTCCGGGGGCATCGTGCTCCTGGATCTCGCGACCGGGGAGCAGGAAGCGATCCTGCGAGGGCACGGCAAGCGGGTCAGCTCGCTGGAGTGGGGGCCAAGGGGCGAGCTGTTGGTGAGCGGCAGCTGGGACGGCACGCTGCGCTACTGGGACGTCACCACCCTGGACGCGGACCCCCATGCCGTGGCCCAGGCTCTCGAGACGGCCTGGGGACTCGATCTCGAGGCGGCGCTGGGCGGCTGAGCGGGGGTCTGTCCACGCCTTGGATACGCTTTCTGGGCCCAGCCACTGGCCTGCGGAGCGGTTCGGGGAGAGTCTGCAGGTCGCAGGGCCGATGGAGCCGACATGACCTCCCGCACGCCACTGGTGCCGCTCTTCTTCCTCACCGCCTGCCAGGCCGCGACCCCGGCGTCGAGCGGCACGGTGGTCACGACCCACGACCTGGCCGCCGCGCTGGGGGCACTCGCGGCGCCGGTGGGCGTCACCCTGGACCCGGACTCGGGCACGCTGTACGTGCTGGACGCCTGGGAGGGCGTCTATGCCCTGACCGACACAGGGTTCCAACAGCACCTGACGTCGGACGATCTGACGGTCACCGGTGGTGTGGATCAGCGGCCGTACACCGACGTGGCGGCGATGGGCGATGGCCGCTTCGCGGTGTCCGTGAGGAGCGACGGCCTGTTGTATGACCCCGCCGTGGGCGGCACCGTCCAACATTTTTGCTACGAGCCGGGTGACACGGGCTTGTGGGCCGAGGAGTACCAGCACACCAACAGCCTGGGCTACGACGCCGGGCGGGACCGGCTGATCGCGACGCCGCAGACGATCCAGGTGGAAGACGACCTGGCGCTGGAGGCTTTTGTCGCAGAATTCGACGGCCAGGAGGGCACGCCGCTGCACTTCTGGAGCCTGGATGACGCCGGTTTTGCGCCTGGGGCTGTCGCGGTCCAGGCCGGCGGCTCGCTACTGCTCGCCCATGGCGACACGATCTACAGCTACGAGGCGGGGGCCGTGGCGGCAGATCCGCTCGTCGGACTGGCGGGGCTTGGCGTCACGCGAATCGAGGGTCTTGCGGTGGATGCGACCAGCGGGGATCTGTGGGTCGTGGACGGGGAGCGGGTGGCACTGTTGCGGATCAGCGGGTGGCGGT
>CAZFLE010000028.1:52662-58627 GCA_964519895.1 uncultured Enterobacterales bacterium
CTGTGGGTCGTGGACGGGGAGCGGGTGGCACTGTTGCGGATCAGCGGGTGGCGGTGATCACTTGAAGTGGCGCTCGATGATGTTGATCATGTCGTCGTAGCCGTAGCCTTGACTCCAGTCGACCTGGTGCACCCCGGAGAGGGCTGCGATCTGGCGACGTACTTCGTTGTCCGGGCGCACGGTCGTGAACAGCAACGGAAGCATCTGGGGGGACAGCCCGTACTTTCCACGGATCTCCCGAGCCAGGATGAGCCCGGCGTCGAGGGACTGCTGGACCTGGAGTGGCGTCGGATTTGGGGTCGCATTGAGCTGTTCTTCGGTCAGGCTCGGTACCATGACGTCCAGCACCGCACCGGCGTAGCGCAGCTTCCGTTCAACGATCTGCGCGATGTAGTCCCGGCCCTCTGGCAAGGAGCGGGCCGCGTGGACCTCATGACCGCGCTTGGTCAGCCACTTGATCAGCCGCTCGATCAAGTCTGGCTGATCGTGGAAGAGGAGGACCGGCTTTCGGCTACCCATGTCTGGTCACCTCGGCTCTTGTGTCAGGAAGTGTAGGCGGAAGACGTTGTAGGTCCGGTAGTCCTGCCCGACCCCGCGGTCTACGGTGACGCCGCCACCGAATGACGCCATGATCATCTGCGCCAGGTGGAGGCCGATGCCGGTGCCCTGTCCGGGTCGCTTGATCTGGGCGCGGGGGGTTCGATACTCCCACTCGAAGATCTTCTCCCACAGCTCTGTCGGGATCAGCAGGCCCAGGTTGGCGACCTCGAGCGTCAGGCCCGTCTTGGGCTTCTCGTCGCGAATGACGGTGACGGTCGTGCCGCGATCCGAGTATTTTATTGCATTTTCAATAAGAATTCCAAGAACTTGACGGAGAAGATCCTGGTTGGCCCAGACCCGCGTTTCCTCGGTGATGTTCGCCTTGCCAGCCTTGTTCTTCTCGACGAAATTCAGTCGGATTCCCTCGACATCGGCGATCACCCTGTAGTCCGTCATCAGCAGTGCCAAGGGTCTGCGCAGGAGCTCCATCGCCTTGGGGAAGGGGTCACCCTTGTGCAGCTTCAAGAGGTGAGACATGTTCATGGCCTGCATCGTGGCCACGCGGGTCTGTCCCAGGGCGTACTCCAGGTTCTTCGACACGTCCTCGCCATCTGCCAGCTGTTCCTCGATCAGCTTCAGCCGGCCGTCGATTGCGGTCAATGGTGACGCGATCTGGTGGCCGACGGACAGCACGAAGCGTTTCTGCGACCTGTTCTGGGCCTCGAGACGTCGGAGGAGTTCCTGGTCGTTCAGCACCTTGAGCTCGCTGGATCCGAGCATCTTCTGGACCTGGATCCGGTCCTGGATGCTTCGGTAGATGCCCTCGACGAACTCGATCTTGCCGGAGCTGGGCTCGGTGGTCACCAGCAGGTTCAGCTCGATCGCGAAGATCTCGCCCTGCTTGTCCCTCCAGTTCACGACCTTGTTGAGCAGGCGACCTCCGTTGAGCGAGGCGCTCTTCATCAACAGGGCATACTGGTTGTCGTTGGCGAACAGCTCGGAACGGCCCATCCGGGCCAGCTCGACCCGGCTGTACCCCGTGAGGGTGGACTCTCGATCCGAGGACACGAGCGTGCGGCCGTCGGCATCGGCCCGGTAGTAGGCGAAACCGAAGCTACCGAGCATGAGCGACTCAGACATCTCCCGAGCCATGCCCACCACATAGGGGATGGGGGGGTGGACCCGGCTGTCGGTCTGCATCCTGAAGCGGATCTCGACGGGGCGGGAGGTGCCGTCCGGCCGCTGCACATGGACCTCGAGCGGGCCAGCGTCGTTTTCGCCGCGCCTCAGTGCAGCCCGCAGGAGCTTCTGCACGCGCAAGCGATCGGCCGGCAGGTACAGGGCCAGGGCATCTTTGGTCCTGAGCTCCCCCAGGGGCGTGCCGAACATGCGCACCGCGCCGGGATTGGCACGGGTGACCCGGTTGATGCCTTCAGGATCCTCTGGCATGCGGTGAGAGACGATGATCGACTCGCCAGCACCTTCAAAGATCTGCTCGAGCAGCAGCAGGTCCTCGCGGTCCTGGAGCACCACGCCCAACAGATCAGCCAGAAAGGCCAGAGCGGTCTGGTCCTGGGCGGTAAAGGGCGCCCGGCTGGGAGAGCGCGAGATCCTGAGCACTCCGACACACGTACCTCCGCGTACCAGGGGCACGGCCAGGAAGATGGTGGCCGGCTGACCGTCGGGGCCGTGCTCGGCATGAAGTGGGCCCTCGCGGTCCTTGATCCGGGAGTCCTGTTCGCCTGGGAGCGTCGTCTGTTCGTTGATCTCCTCCTGATTCAGGGAGTCGGAGAGACGCAGCGCCTGCTTGCTGGACCACACCCATCCGGTCAGCCCGGTCCAGGAGGGGTAGCGCACGCTGGGTCCAGCCCAGAGTGCCTGGTCGGTGGTTGCAGCGAGACGCAGGAGGCCGCCCGCCTGGAACAGCAGGGTCACGATGTCTGCGTCGAAGATCTCCTTGAGCTCTCGGACCAGCCCGCCCAGGTTTCCACTCTGGTCCTGGGTGCGCGCCAGGCTCTCCAGCTGTCGGATCCGGGTCTCAGAGACGCTCTCCAGAGCGTCCTGGAGTGGGATCCAGGCCACAGAGGCAAGCCGCTCCAGCTGGACCAGGTCCAGGAGTGGATCTGTGCCCCGGCGCACGGCGATCAGGCCCAGGGTGCGCCCTTCGAGGCGAATTGCAAAGGCGTCGATGGCGTCGTCGACCTCCAGGTCCAGCAAGTTGCGGTCCAGGTCCAGGAGCAGCGTGGGATCTACGCCTTTGGCGACGCTGGTGGCCAGCAGTTCCAGGTTCCGGACAGAGCCGCTATCGGGCGCAAGCGGACAGCGGAGTTGGGCACAGGCCAGTGGGTGGCCGGCGCTGTCCACCGCCAGGGCGAGCGCGCCCTTGGCGCCGTCAAGATCACTGGCCAGCTCGACGAGGTCCTCGAGACGTTGCTGCAGGCTGCGCCCGGGCAGTGCGGCAAAGAGGTCGACCAGGCGCCTGGCGAGCCAGCGGTGGCTCTCGACGGACTCGTCAGCCATTGGCCCGGCTTTGTGCCCCGTCCAAGATGATCCAGTTCCGCGCCCCGGCGCGGGCCACCGGCGTGGCGCCATCGCGGGTCAGGATGACCTCTCGGATCCGTCGTCGGTCATTGGTGTTGTGAGCGTTCATGAGCGCAAAGAGTCCCCGGCTCTGCGCCTGGTCCTGCGTGCGCAGGACCCGCTCCGCATGGGCCTTGATCACACCGGCCAGCGTCAGATCGGGGAGCTGAAGCCAGGCGTGGATCCTGGCCATGAGGGCCTTGAGACCCCCTTCGGCAGACTCCACGATGTCGTGGAGATCATCCACGAACCGGCCCCGAACCCCTGCGGCACTCCGTGACGGGACCTGGATTGGCTCCACACCACCGGCGGTCAGCGCCTCCAACATCCAGGCCTCGCCCAGGGAGGTGCCGGGTGCCAGCGGGAATTCGGAGCTCAGCTCGACCCAGGCCATGGGCGCTCTGGGCGCCTCCAGTGTCGCGTCGTCTCGCGCCAGCAACGTGCCCACGATCTCACGGGAGCCGGCTGGGGGGACCTCTCCGGGTGACCTGCACAGGACCAGCGCGTCGGCCCAGGCCACGCCGCCGACCCACGTGGCCGGGCCCAGCCCGCTGCCCAGGTGCAGGATCACCGCCCGATAGTGCTTGCGGAGCGCCCCCAGCAGCGCACAGAGGGCGGACCGGCCGTCGGGGTCCGACACAGCGCGTCGCGCGTCCCCAGGCGCCGAGGGATCGGGTTCCAGCTCGGCGATCGCCCGCTCGAGGAGCAGCCGGTGGTGCAGCACGGCCTGGGTCTCGAGGTGTGGCGCGACCAGCCCCGTTCCCAAGAGCTTCAGGTTCGGCAGGGACCGGGGGAAGGGCGTGTCGACGATGCTGTCGTCGGTGACCAGCGGGGTCAGCACCGCGGAACGCTCGGGTGGCGGCGCATCCACGGCGGCCTTGAGCAGACCGGCGAGACCCCGACCCGGCGCTGACTCGGGCGGGGTGGTCATGGCCAGGGCCAAGGCGTGCTCCAGGCGGCAACCGGCCAGGTCCAGGTCCACCACCAGCACAGGCTCGTCGGCGTCGAGCAGCCGCTGGTGGTGGGCGACCCGGCGGGCGATCGCGGCCGTCAGCTCGGCGGTTCGCCCGTCTCCGTAGACGGCGATCACGCGGGCATTGTCGATGGCGCTGGGCTGCACAGCGGTCGTGGGCGGCACCATGCGGTGCTTCCAGCTGCGCCCGCTGCGGTCGAAGAGGGCCCGGACTGCCGTCGCGGTCAGCGGCTGGCCCTGGTGCACATTGTGATCCAGCCAGGCGGTGCCCAGGGTGGAGAGCTTGTAGATCGGGCGACTCGTGCCGCGCTTCAAGGCCACGCTCACCAGCGCCACGTCGGGGGCGCTGAGTTCCTTGCCCAGGATCTGACCGATGCGCTGCGGGGTCTTGCGGATCCCCTCGGGCAAGGCGCGGTGGACCTTGGCGGGTGATAGGTGGTGAGGCATGGCGTCGCGAAGGGCCACCAGGACCGCCTGCTTGGTGGGGCTGAGCGACAACAGCGTGGGGTCCTTGGTGCTCGGCACGGCCGGTGTCGGATCGGCCCCCCGCTGGAGTGCGCCCAGCTGGTCGTGCAGGCCCAACAGGAAGGACACCAGTGGGATGCAGCGGCGTCGGTGCTCGCGGCCCAGGCGGCTGAGCTGGTCGACCGCCCGATCGAGGGGGACCAGGAGCTCGTCGAGTTCGCTGGCGTCCTGGGTGGACATCAGGCCCCCGACCCACTCCCACACAGCGAGCTGGAGCTCCCCGGTGTCCCGGTCCGTGATCGCGCCCCCGGCACGGCCCTGTTGCACGAGTGCCTCTAGCTGCGCGAGGGGAGGGTGAATTGCCATCGGCTCTCCTTGGATCCCACACCCGGTCTCGGACCGCAGGGAGCCTAGCACAGGTCGGAGCGAAAGACCAAAGAACGTCACCCGGGATTCCCCCGCCATGGAGCGGGTCACAAAACTTGACCTCAATTCTGGCTGTTAGCGGACACAAGGCAGTTCGAAAATGAAAGTAAACCCGCGCTTGCGTTGCGGTTCGAAAGGTAACAGAATGGCAACGAAGAGGCACACCCATGTCCGGTTCCCGCAGTCACTACCGCCACCGGTTCCCGTTGGGGACCGCGCGAGGCTTCGGTGCCCAGGGCGTGGTGTACGACACCCACGATCCCGACGATCCCGAGCAGTCCTTGGTCATCAAGACCACGCCTGCGCCGATCGTCGACACCACCGAGCGCGCCCGCTGGCGGCGCGAGGCCCAGCTCCTCCTGATCGTGCACCACCCTCACCTGGTGCGCCTTCACGACTGGGGGGTCGACGACGACCAGCCCTACCTGGTGCTGGAGCTCCTGGACGGTCAGACCCTGGACCAGGCCGTCGCCCACGGGGCCCTGCCCACGTCGTCCGCCGAGCTCGCGGACCTGCTGCTCGGTCTGGTCGGTGCGCTGCGGGCCGTGCACGCCGAGGGCGTGCTGGTCCGGGACCTGAAGAGCAAGAACGTCATGGTGGTCGAGCGTGGCTTCGTGCTCACCGACATGGGGCTGTGCACTTCTGCCGCGTGGACCCACGTGACCGACCTGGGCGCCGTGCCCGGCTCCCCGGCCACCATGCCGCCCGAGGCCTTCGGCGACGATCCGGTGCCCACGCTGGGGTACGACGCCTATGCGCTGGGGGTGGTCTTCTACGAGGTGGTCACCGGCACCGCTGCCTTTACGGGTCCCTCGGACGAGAGCCTGGGCGAGATGATGGCGCGGATCGTGCGGACAAAGCTGGCCTCCCGGGAGCTCGACCCCGGCGTGGCGGCCGAGGCCTGCTGGCGGCGCCTGATCTGCCGGCTCACGTGCAGTGACCCCGCCGAGCGGCTGACGGACCTGATCGTCGTCGAGGCCG
>CAZFLE010000028.1:58727-65464 GCA_964519895.1 uncultured Enterobacterales bacterium
CCGGGACGGTGAGCCCACCGATCCGCTGCTGGACGCGGCGGAGCCCTCTTCGCTCCAGGAGGAGTCCATGATCTCGGAAGAAACCTTCACCCCGCCGCCTCCCGTGGAGGCTCGCTCCGAGCGGCCGCCTTGGCTCCTGCCGCTCTACGTGGGCGCCTGCTTCAGCCTGCTCGGCCTGGGCCTGGCGGCCACCTGGCCCACCTCGAACGGGGATCCGCTTCTGGACATCCCGGCGGGGGACCCGATCGCACTGGATGTCATGCCGACCTCGGACCTAATCGCGGAGCGCCGGGACCTCACGCCCGAGGTCTTCGGCGACGGGAACGACGCGTCAGGTGGCCACGGCTTCCAGTTCGATGGAGACGACGCCCGGGTCGCGGTGCCGGACTGGCAGCGACCGCGGGCCACCACCGAGCCGAAGCAGACCCCTGCCGAGCTGGCCTTCGACCCCGACGCGGTCGTGGTCATCCCCGACTTCCAGAAGACCCACCCCGAGCCCGGCCAGTTCTTTGACCGGCTGAACACCCCCCAGGAGAACCCGTGATGAACACCCTCAAGGCCGCCTTGCTGTCCATGCCCCTGCTGTTCCTGCCGGACGTGGCGGTGGCCGGCGACGGCATCATCGAGAAGAACCAGTCCATCTCGTACGTGTTGCTCGAGGTCTACGCGCCAGAGCTCGAGGCCTACGTCGCCGGCGGCGGCGAATTCCAGGACGTCCTGGACGCCTTCTGCCAGGTTCAGGAGACCTTCGGGCTCGAGGACTGCGACCTGGTCCTGCCCGGCTTCAGGGTTCGCGTGCCGCCGTTCGCGGTCCTGGTCGGCCAGGATGGCCCCGCCGGTGCCATCGACAACTTGCCGCCGGTGCTGAACCACGCCGCCGAGAGCCTGGTGGTCCAGTTCGCCGAGCTGACCGGCGAGCCCATCACCCAGGAGACCCGCGACTGGGCCACCGGCGTGGTCGTGCTGTTCAGCGGCATGGGCTTCGGCCACGAGGCCATCGCCAACCGCGTCGCCGAGCTGGACGCCACCGATGTGGACGCGTTGCGCACCGAGATCCTGCGGCCCCTGCCGGTGCCGTGGGTGGAGTTCACCCCCGACGGCCAGCTCGTCTTCAAGGACCACCTCTAGACCCTCCAGGAGCCCTCCATGCGTCACTTCCTCAAGATCACCGCCGCCGTCCTGATCACCGGCTTCTCGCAGGCCACCCCTCTTGCTTCCGCGGAGGCAATGGCCGCTCAGACGCCCAAGGTGCAGGAGTACTCCGACGAGTACGCCCAGCCCGATGACGAGGCCACGCCGGACGACGAAGGCAAGGGCCTGTCCATCGAGGAAAAGGCGCCGGGTGAGACCTACGGCGGCTTGAACTACCCGCCGCTGAAGATCAACTACCGGATCCACGTCCCCGGGCGCATCAAGTTCGTCTTCGGCCCCACAGCCAAGGTCCACAACCCCAAGTCCATGACGATGGACCTGGAGATCGCCACAGGGACCATCTTCGTGGTCAAGGACGCGCCCGCCGACTTCCAGGCCGTCGTGGTGCTCAAGGGCTGGACCTTCCGCCTGAAGCCCGGCGAGTCCGCCAGCGAGATCATCTACGTGCTTTGCGTTCACCCGGGGGTCGCTCCGCTGCCCCTGGACCGCGAGCTCACCGCGGTTGGCACCCTGAGCCCAGACATCGTCAAGCTCCTGGAGGGCTACCGCGAGGCCGACCAGGACGCGACCCCGGCGATGCTCGAGGAAGCCCGCAACGAGGTCGTGGCGGCCATCCACTGCGACCTCGGTCGTTTCATGGACAAGAAGGACGCCGACAAGTTGGCCATCCCAGAGGAGTGCCGGCCGTGACGTTCCTGCTGTCGCTGTCCGCCGCCTTGGCCGGCCCGTTGAACGGACCGGTGGGGCTCTCGCTGGACCTGGCGGTCGATCTGGAACAGGACGACCTGCCCTATGCCGGGGGCATGTCGATGTTCCACGAGACCTTCCAGGTCAAGTCCTTCGGTCTCGGCCTGGGTCTGGGTCTGAACGGCGGCGCCCAGGACCTCGACGGCTCGGCGCCCAGCTCGTGGATGACGCCTCGGCTGTCGGCGATGGTCTGGCGCGACCAGGACCTGGGCCGCTGGCTGGACTGGCGCCTCGAGGCCGGAGGCGGGGTCGCCACCACCACCCTCAAGCTGACCGGCGCCGCCGCCCTGGACTCGGGCCGCACTGTGGACGACCCCTGGTACGGCCAGCTCCTCGTGGGTACCCACCTGTTGATCCGCGGCGGGTGGACCGTCGGCATCGAGATCAACGCGGACTGGACCGACGGCACCTGGATGCGAGAGCGGACCGCCGTGTCCCTGGGAATCGGGCGGCGGGTGTTGATCGAGCCGGCCGTCGAGGTCGAGGCCAAGCAGGTGGTCGTCTACCAGCCCGAGCCCGAGCCCGAGCCCGAGCCCGAGCCGGATCCCGTGCTGGCGGAGATGTTCGCGCCCGGTGAGGGCCCATGGCAGGGGCCCGGCGCCGATGCCGTTTCGCTCGCCGAGCAAACCCCGCTGGCAGAAGCCGAGGATCGGGACGCGGACGGGGACGGCCTGGACGACGAAGAAGAGGGCATCCACCGCACCGATCCCCACCGGGCCGACACCGATCAGGACGGCCTCGGGGACGGCGACGAGGTGGCGCAGGATCTGGACCCGAACCACTGGGACAGCGACCGCGACGGACTCTCCGACTACGCCGAGGTCAAGCTCTACCGAACAGACCCCCTCAGCGGGGACTCCGACAACGACGCTTTCAGCGACAAGTACGAGATCGAGACCAGCAAGACCTCGCCGAACCGGCGCGACACGGACCAGGACGGGCTCGAGGACAGCCTGGATGACTGCCCGGACGGCATTCCGGGCGAGTCTGTCGACGACGCGGGGTGTGCCTTGCTGATGCCCTTCTATGAGCATGGCAGCCAGTTCACGGACGCTCCCTTGCCTCGGCCCAAGAAGCTCGGCCGGACCACCCTCCAGGCCCCGGCCCAGGTCCCCGGCGTGGGTGGTACCGACGCCGACGAACTCTCGGGCGAAGAGCGCGTCAGGCGCCTGCACGAGCTCGCGGCCCGCCTGGGCGCCAACTTCGACCCCGAACACCGCGAGCCTGGCTCCGACCCCCGGGCTCGCAGCTTCGAGTTCTCCGACGACTCGAGGCCTCCCAAGGAGTCCCCCTGCGGCCGCGAGGTCTACCAGGACTGTCCCAACGAACAGGAAGACTGAGATGTTCTTCACCACCCTCTGGATGTCCATCGTCGCCGAACCCCTGAACGAGGACTTTGGCGCAAACGCGCCCGAGCCCTACGCGGTCACCGTGACCGCCCAGGTCCGGGACGACTTCGAGGGCAATCAGCTGGTGGAGCTGCCTCCCTACGCCATCGTGCGCGTCATCGGCGACGAGGACGGTCAGTGGCAGCGCCTGCTGGTCATCGACCGCATGTCCCGGATACTGGGCGACGGCGAGCGCATGAGCGAGACCCGTACCGCCTGGTGCATCGACGGCGAGTCCGTGCCGAGCGTGCCCGAAGGCGCGGTGCTCGAGCTCGTCGACACCCTGCCCCACGAGGCCGCCGCCTGCCTCACCGAGTCCTTCCGCTACACCGGCGTGCCACAGGTCCAGGACGACTGGATCCAGCGCTGCGTCCGCCCCTACGTCCCCCCCCACCCCGACTGGGACAAAGAGGTCCTCTGATGTTCTGGCTGCTCGTCCAGGCCGTGCACGCCGGCCCCGTCCTCCTCATCGACAAGGACTGCCCGACCTCGGGCTGCATCGACGAGCACGCGGCGCCGGGCACCTACACCTCCCGATCTCCGACCCTGCGGGTGATCGACCTCCAGGGCCCGACTCGGGCCACGGTGCGGCACGTCTGGTCGGTGCGCTACGGCCAGGTCGAGGGCGACAAGACCTTCGAGAACGATCGAAAGACCCCCCACGGCAGCTACAGCATCTCCAAGGCTCGACCCCGGGACATCGGCGGCCCCTTCGGCGGCTGGTCCCTGCCCATCGACTACCCCAACGCCGAGGACGAGCGCGATGCGGGGGCTCGGGACCCCGGCGACGACATCACCTTCCACGGCGGCCCGGGCCGGGCAACCGACGGCTGCGTCCGGGTCTTCGACCTGGGACAGGATCCCGCTGACCACCACACCGAGTCCATCGAGACCCTGGCCGGCCTGGTCCGCCGCGCCCAGGAGCCGCTCCAGGTGCTGATCGTGCCTTGGCTCGACCCCAAGTGCCGGGTCGACGCCTATGGGGTGATGCCGATGGCGTGCTCCGTGGCCTTGGACCGGCTCGTCTCCCGGGCGCGGGCCCACGACCGCCCAGCGGCAGCCCAGGTCGTGGCCCAGCTCGCCGACGTGTCGGCGCCCCAGGAGCCCATCCTGGCCTTCCTGGACCATGAGCCTGTGTCCATCCCCAGCTGGCAGCAGGAGCGCCCGCGCCCGCAGGAGCTGCCCCCGTTCCGCTTCGACAACGGCGGCGAGCCGGCGGCCCTGCCCCGCTGGCAAGCCCTGCCCTGATCAGCCGCCCAGAACCCTGGCCGCCCGCTTCGGCAGGGCCTTGCTCGGGGACCCCGGGAAGCTCGTCGCCGCCGCCGCCAAGGCCTCCGCGGCCCAGGGCCCGGAGAGCGCACGGGCAGAGTCCAGCGCCGCCATGCCGCAGATGTAGTCCTTGGGGTCCCGGGCCCCGCGGATCAAGATCTCCACGGCTCTGGACTCGCGGGGGCCCGGCGTCGGGGTCTCCGATGGCCCCAGGCTCGCCGTCGAGCCGTCGCTGGTCGCTTGCTGCCGGAAGAACGCCAGCCGCCAGGCCCCACGGAACAACAACGTCGTGCGGGTCACGCTGTCCCGGGCCTTGGTGGACAGGTAGCGCAGGCCCTCCAGGGTCGAGACCGCTCGCCGGCCCACCACGTGGGTCGGCTGCTCCCGGGTCAGCCGGGCCGCGCCTACCTGGAGAGCGGTCCAGGCCGGGCCGGGGGGAAGTCCCTCGCCGTGCTCGCGGATGAAGGCTTCCTGGGCTTCGAGGGGCGTGGCGGTGCTCAACATCTCCAGCAGGTTGCGGATCCGCGCCTGGTCACCGGCGCTGTTCAGGACCTTGCCGGCGGGCCGCTTGGCTGCTGCCAAGGCGTCGTCGAACCCGCCCTCGTACTTGGACCCCGGCGGCATCTCCCGCACGCACAGGGCCCGCACCACCGATCGCAGGACGGTGTCGGCGTGCCACATGCCGACGGTCTCCAGGTTGCGCCAGCTCGCGGCCAGGTGCTCGACCTTGCGGCCGACGTACCGGGCATCCCTCACGGCCGCGAGCGCCAGGCGGTCCAGGGCCTGGCTGGGGTCCCCGCCCAGCGCCCAGCCGGCGATGACGCTGTCGGCGTGATCCCCGTCCCAGTCCTGGAGGGCGCGGTCCAAGGCGGTGGCCGGGTCCCGCACGCGTCCGGGACTGCGGGCCTTGGGCATCGCGTCGGCCCCGCCGCGTTCTTCGGCCCACAGATGGGTGAGCCAGATCCACGGCCACCAGCGCAGGTCGGTCGGCGCCAGGGCGTCGGCACGGGCCACTGCGTCTACCGCGATGACCAGATCGAAGATCCGACTCAGCCCATGGGAAGCCCCGATGCCCCGACAGGTCGCCAGGGTGAAGGCTTCGTGGAGCTCGCGCGGGGTCAGGCCCTCGCGGATCCGCTCTCCGAGCCCGCCGGGCAGGGCGTCGGCCTGGGCTTCCAGCAACCAGGCCGTGGGCGCATCGCCGGCCCACGCCCGGCCCGGCATCACCAGGCCGGCGGCGCCGGCGAGCAGGGCTCTGCGGGTCGGGCCGTTCAGGCTGCCTCCAGGGTCATCCCTAAAACGGCAGTACCACGACCTTCTACGCAACGCGGATGCTGTTGACCTTGACCGGCGTAGAGGGGCGGCCCTGGCGGGTGCCCTTGGACTCGATCGTCTTGATCACGTCCATGCCGCTGCTGACCCGGCCGAAGACCGGGTGCTTGGAAGGGGTGGAGGTGTCCCACCAGTCCAGGAAGCGGTTGTGCACGGTGTTGATGAAGAACTGGGAGCCGCCGGAGTCCGGCCGACCGGTGTTGGCCATGCTCAGGGTGCCGGGCTCATTGGAGAACTTGGCGTTGGCCAGGTGCTCATCCTTGATGTTGCCGTGAGGCGGGCCGCCGGTGCCGGCCCGGGAGCTGTTCGGATCCTTGGAGTGGGGGCAGCCGAACTGGCACATGAAGTTCGGGATGATCCGGTGGAAGTGCAGGCCGTCGTAGAAGCCGCTGTTGGCCAGGTCGATGAAGTTCTTGGAGGTGATCGGCATCTGCTCCAAGAAGACCTCGACCTCGAAGTCGCCCTGGCTGGTGCTGAAGGTGGCCGTGGGGTTCGGCATGTTTTCTTGCTCCTGGATGAAGGTGAGGGGTCCCTAACGAGGTGCGCTCGGGTTGCCCCGCGGCCGAGCCTCCTGTCACACTGCGCCCGCGACGCCGGGTGCCACCGGGGTTTGGAGGAGAAAAACCATGAGCCTGAACCTGTTGATCCTCGGCGGTCTCTTGACGACCACCACCGGCTGCGGCGACGACACCACCACCACCGACTCCGGGGTGACCGACGCCGACACCGACACCGACACCGACACCGACACGGACACGGACACGGACACGGACACCGACACCGACACCGACACCGACACCGACACCGACACCGACACCGACACCGACACGGACACCGACAGCTTCGTCG
>CAZFLE010000029.1:0-2573 GCA_964519895.1 uncultured Enterobacterales bacterium
GGCACGAGCCGCCGGCCCTGCTCGACATATCGATGGATCACCACCGTCGCCCCAGGCGGATCGGTCCTCAGCGTCACCCGCCCCTTGCCGTCCAGCCACGCCGTGTGGGCTCCCCGGTCGTGGAGCCGCACAAGCTCCTCGCACCGCTGGGCCTCGCCCTTGTCGTTGCGGGCCTCGGCCCGCTCCAGCTGGCCGCGGTACCAGTCCGCCAGGTCCTGGTGGGCACCCTCCAGGTCCGGGTCCAGGTTCAGGGCCCGGCGGATCAGCCCTTCCCAGCGGCCCTCCAGGAGCGACGCCTGGGACTCCAGGCCTTCGGCTTCCTCTTCCAGGGACCACACGGGCAGCTTCTTCTCGATGGGGTCATAGGTCTCGATGCCTTCGCTCAGGGCCTCGGCACTGGCTCGGAGCGTGCGGGCCTCGTCGCGGAGCGCCGTCGGCTCCCGGGCGGCCCTGCGGGCAAGGTCCAGCACCTCGACCGCTTCGGCCTTGCGGCGGGACCCGTCGAGCCAAGCGCTCAGGGTGTCGGCAAAGACCGACGCGCTGGGCCGGTCTGCGGGGTCCAGCACCAGAGCCCGGTCGGACAGGGCGATGAGCTCCCGCGGGGCCTCGGGGTTGCGGATTGGCAAGGCACCGGGCGGGCGACCCTCCAGCAGCTCGAACAGCACGGCGCCCAGCGCGTAGACGTCGCTGGCCGGGCTGTGGCGGTCGACGTCGCCGCTGGCCTGCTCCGGCGCCATGTACGAAGGGGTGCCGATGACCGTGCCCGCCAGGGTGAAGGATCCGCTCGGCCCGCTGGGCTCGTCGTCGCCGAGCTGGGCTGGATCCGGCTCTTCGTGGTGGAGCCGACTGACCCCCCAGTCCAGCACGAAGACCTCGCCGAACTCCCCGACCATCAGGTTGTCGGGCTTGATGTCTCGGTGGAGCACCCCCCGGCTGTGGGCATAGGACACGGCCTGGCTCACCGTGGCCAGGGCCTGGATCAGCCGGTGCAGGGTCCAGCCGCTCTCGGTGAGTCCCCAGGGCAGTGAGGTGGGCTCGAACAAGGCCTCGATGATCTCGGAGAAGCGCTGGCCCCGGACCACTTGCATCGTGTACCAGATGCGGCCGTCCTCGAGCTGGCCCCAGTCGTACAGCGGCACGATGTTCGGATGCTGCAGCGTGGCCTGCGTCTTGGCCTCGAGCCGGAATCGGTTCAGGGCCCGGGGGCTGACCATGCGCACGATCTTCATGGCGACTTCGCGGTCCAGCTCCCGGTCTCGGACCAGCCGGACCTGGCCCATGCCGCCTTCGCCGAGCAGGATCCCAGGCTCGTAGCGCGCCGGCAGCCCCAGCGGTGTTGCTGAGACTTCCTCGTTGGGCTCTCCGTCCTGGGTCGCCTCGCTGATGAGGATCGTGTCCTGGGCCACGCCGCAGTCTACGACGGGGCGCCTGTGACACCCCAGGGGGTTCGCCCGGTATGGCCGGTGAAACCCACCTGGAGTGCCCCATGTTCGCCCTCATGCTGTCCCTCGTCAGTCCGCCGGCCTTGGCCCAGATCCACGCCGACACCGACGGGGTCGCGTCCCCGGACTCGGTCCAGCTGCTGGAGATCCTGGATGACCGGGGACTTCGGGTCGGGGTGATCGAGGTGCCCCTGGTGTCGGGCGGCGGCACGACCCATGCCGTGACCCAGCGCTGGGGCAGCGACGGCGACTTCACCCAGATCCTGACGGCCCATCGGGGCTTCGCCATCGCAGACCTGGGCGTGATGGCCCGGACCGAGGCCTGCGGGTTCTTCGGCGACTGTCCAGCGGACACGCCGGGCTACTTCGGCGACTGCCCGATCGACAACCTGGGCTACTTCGGCGACTGCCCGGCCGACAACTTCGAGACGTGGGAGACCCCGATGGAGGTCCCCTTCGGCCCTTCAATGCAGGCCTCGTCCGGACGGCTGTACCAGGGCCCGGGTGACATCGTGCTGTCCTTCGAGGACCCCGGGCCCCAGGGCCTGCCCACGCGGATGACCTGGTTCGTCGACACCGACATGCCCCTGGTCGTGCACCCGGGCGACGTGGTGATCTTCACGCCGATCACGGCGCTGCCCGAGCGGGTGCTCAGCGGGACCGTGGACCTGGCCGTGGACTAGTGCCGAAACAGGGGCGAAACAGGGGTCAGGAACCTTTTGTTAAGACTTAATGGTGAGGACTTGAGTCGTGATAAATAATGGTTCTGACTCCAGGGCATGACTCTTTGTTGGGCGTCTCGGATCGTGCGGATCGGAGGCATGGGGTGGCGGGCGGTCTGTGGAGACATGGGCAGCGGCGGCCAGAGTCGGCGGCGGGCTGGAGGTCGCCAGAGCGCCTGCCCATCTTGCGGACTTTCGCGCGGGATGGGACGCCATCGGCGGCGTAGGTGTCGCTGAGGCGCACTTTCGCGCGGGATGGGACGCCATCGGCGGCGTAGGTGTCGCTGAGGCGCACTTTCGCGCGGGATGGGACGCCATCGGCGGCGTAGGTGTCGCTGAGGCGCACTTTCGCGTGGGATGGGACGCCATCGGCGGCGTAGGTGTCGCTGAGGCGCACTTTCGCGCGGGA
>CAZFLE010000029.1:2673-26231 GCA_964519895.1 uncultured Enterobacterales bacterium
GGCGTAGGTGTCGCTGAGGCGCACTTTCGCGCGGGATGGGACGCCATCGGCGGCGCGCGGCTCCGCGGATCGGTGTGGCGGGGCGGTCTGTGACCGAGGAGCCGAGCAGGCCTCTTCAGTCCCCCTCGGCGTCCAGCAGCGCCACGACCACATACGGCTGCACGATCGCCGCCTGGAACCGGCGCTCGGACCACTGGTTCCACTGGGTCGTGTCGACTTTGCGCAGGTGGCCCGACGCGAGCCAGGCCTGGACGATGGCGGCCTGGTTCAGGGCGATGGCCAGGGCTGCGTCGACCACCTGCAGCCCGTCATAGACCGCGAGCAGGGCGCCGCGGGACTGGTGGGGCACCAAGACGTCCCAGCTGGCGTCCAGGAGCTCGCTGCGGATGCGGTCGCCCAGGGCGGTGTCGTCGCTCATGGCGCGGGTCCTATCACCCGCGAGCATGACCCTGGACGAACGCTGGCATAGGCTGAGCCCATGGCCAAGGATCCCAAGCAGCGCCCGATGGTGGTGTCCCGACATGGCACCTTTCGCTTCCAGACCGGCATGATCACGGCGAGCCTGCTCCAGCAGGGCCTCAAGATGGACGAGGCCTATCCGCTGGCCCGGGAGCTCCGGACCCGGGTCGCGGGCCGCGAGCGCATCACCGGGGCCGAGCTGGAGCGCGAGCTCGAGGCCCTGGTCCAGGAGCGGCTGGGCCGCGAACTCGAGGCCGCCGGCGACGACCGCAGCGAAGTGTCCGAGCGCATGACCATCCTGGTCGAGGGCTCCCGGGGCCGCCTGCCCTACTCGCGGGGTGTGCTGCTGCGGCGGCTCCAGGCGGTGGGGCTGGGGGTCGAGCCAGCGGTGCAGCTCCTCCAGGAGCTCGAGGCCACCCTGGTGGCATCCGGCCGCGAGGTGATCCTGGAGGGCGACCTGGACCGCCGGGTGACCCGGCTGCTGAACAGGCTGGGCGGTCGCCGCTACGCCAGTCGCTACGAATTCCTGTGTTGGCTCAAGGACCCCAACCGGCGCCGACCACTGCTGCTGCTGGTGGGGGGGGCCACGGGCACCGGCAAGTCCACCCTGGCGATGGAGCTGGGGTTTCGCCTGGGCATCCGCAAGGTCATCAGCACGGACATGATCCGCGAGACCATGCGCACGGTGCTCCCAGCCGACGTCGTGCCAGGACTGCACGATCACTCCTTCCGGGGGATGCTCCAGGGAGGCCAGGTGCTCAGCGACCCCCGGGAGCGGGTGCTGGCCGGCTTCCACCAACAGGTCGCCCAGGTGAGCGTGGGGGTCCGGGCGGTGCTGCGCCGGGCCATCCGAGAAGGGGTAGACGTGATCGTGGAAGGCACCCACGTGCCCGCGGACTACCAGCTCCTGGTGGAGCAGCCCGACGCGGTCCAGACCGCTGGGATCCTGTTGGCCGTGCCGCACGAGTCGACCCACCTGGCCCGGTTCCCCAAGCGGGGTCGCGGCGGTGGGCAGCGAGGGCCCGATGCCTACCTGGACGCGTTCCAGTCAGTGCGGTGGATCCACGACGACCTGCTGGCCCACGCCGAGGACGCGGAGACGCTGGTGCTGGGCACCGGCGACGTGAACCGCACCGCCCTGGCGGCGCTGGACTACCTGTGCAGCGCCATCGACAGTGATCTGCCGGGACTGCGCCCGGTCCAGGAGCCCCGTCCACCCGAGGCCCCCAGCCTGCTCTTGCTGCTCGATGGACTGGCCGACGAGCCCCACGCGGCCCTGGCGGGGCGCACACCCCTCGCTGCCGCGGACACCCCCCACTTCGGTGCCCTGGCCGGGTCCGGTGCCCAGGGCCAGCTCATGCCCGCGGGTGGCCACGGCGGGTTGCCCCACACCGAGAGCGCGGTGGCGGCTCTCTTCGGACTGGACGCCCAGCACAGTCCGGGTCGCGGACTCTGCGACGCGGTGGGGGCGGGCGTGCCCTTGGCCCCCGGCTCGGTGGTGTTCCGGGGCAACGTGGCCACTCTGGACGACGACGGCAACGTGGTCGATCGGCGTGCAGGACGCCCTCGCGATGGGGTGGCCGCGCTGGTGGCCGGCCTGGAGCGCGTGGCCCTTCGCGGGGGCCTGACCGGGGGCGTGTACCCGGTGATGGAGCATCGCCTGGCGGTCGTGCTGAACGGTCCGGGACTGTCGGCCGCGATCTCCAACAGCGATCCGGGATCGGGGGGCGAGGTCCAGCGCTTCTTGCCCCCTCGGCCCCTGGACGGAACCCCCGAGGCGGGCCGCACGGCCGAGGCTCTCCGCGAGCTGCTGGCCAAGGTGTCGACCCACCTGCGCAGCCACCCGCTGCGGGCCGAGCGCGAAGCCGCAGGGGCCCTGCCGATCACCGGGGTGCTCACCCGGGGAGCGGCGCGGGCAGATGAGCGGCTGGTGGCTCCGGCGCGACTCCGCCGGGGTGCGCTGGTCGGCGGGTGCTGCACCACCCTGGGGCTCGCGCGAATCGCCGGCTTGCAAGCGGTGACCGACGACACCATGACCGCGAACCTGGACACCAACCTGAAGGGCAAGTTCAAGGCGGCCGCCGATCTGCTGGAGTCCTGGCCCTACGTCGTGCTGCACGTCAAGGCCACGGACATCGCGGCCCACGACAAGCAGCCCGTGCGCAAGCGGGAGATGATCGAGGCGGTGGACTCCGCGCTGGGAGCGTTCCTGGCCCAGCGAGACGACGAGGCCCCGGTGCGCGTCGTCGTCACCGCGGACCACGGCACCTCGTCGACCACCGGCGCGCACCTCAACGGACCGGTCCCGCTGCTCTACAGCATGTGGCCCGCACAGGGTGGTCAGGGGGCCTTCGACGAGGACTCCGCTGAGCGCGGGGCCTTGGGATTGCTCGAGCCCTCGGACTTCCTGGATCTGCTGCTCGGCGTCACCGAGAGCTGATCAAGCCGGGCCGTAGACCCCTTCGATGGCGCCGACCACGTGGGCCTTGGCGCCCGAGCGCAGAGGCTCGCCGTGGCCCCCCACCAGGGCGTCGAAGGTCAGGGTCTGGATGCGACGGTAGTCCGGCTCCAGCGAGCCCCCGGCGGGGGTGTTGCCCCGGAGCCAGGGGGGGCCGATGACCACGGGACGCTTCAGGAAGCCGCTGGCACGGATGACGCCCTTGGCCAGGGGCGTGCACCGCGACAGGTTCGACCAGGCCTGCAGGCTGTCGCAGGTGATCAACAAGCCATCACCGCGGTCCGCCAGCAGGACCGCCTCGGGGCCGACGGTGTGATCGAAGACGTGCACCTGGACCCACGGGACCGACGTGGGCTCGCCCTGGGTCAAGGTGTGGTCGACGCGCAGGCCCTTCCAGGTCACCCCGGGCAGGCCCCAGGTCTGGGCGCCGGTGGTCTCCACGTAGAACGGGTCGTCCATGCCGTGGGTGCCGATCTTGACCACGTGGTCGATGCGGCCCAGCGCAGTGAGCGCTGCCAGGCCCTCGGGGTCCAGTCGGATGCTGTTCACCAGGGTCAGCGAGCCTTCGTGACGCAGGACGACCATCACGCGGTTGAGGCGTAGGCCGGGTCCCATGGACACGGTGCCCTGGAGCCACCAGACGTCGTCGGCGAGGGGCTCCAGCTGGCCATGGGGCGTTGCGGCGGGGTGGTCGGGCATGGGTCGCGCACCGGGTCGGAGGGGCGCGTGATCTAACCGCGGGCCGATCAGGGCTCGGGGGTCTCGGCCTCGCACCGCAGGCTTCGGCGCAGCACAAGCCCCTGCCCGCCCTCCTCGACCGGTCCCTCCAGCACCAGGTCCAGCGCCAGGCGGATCGGCGTGTCGGTGAAGGCCACCTGCAGCTTGTTGGCCGTGACCGCGATCAGGCAGTCGTTGGACCAGCGCTTCTGGCCCGTGCGCTCAACCGACGCGACCTGGCAGGCGCTCAGCGCCAGGGCCTGCCGACAGCCTGCGAGATCGGTCAGCACTTCGTCGCGCAGGGCCTGCCACTGCTCCTGCTTGAAGGGCCGGGGATCGCTGGAGCACCAGCTGGGCTTCAGCGTCGTGGTGAACAGCAGGTCGTCCAACCGGTCGGGATCGTCCCCCTGCGACGCCAGGCACAACGCCCGGCCCAAGGCCTCCGGCGTCGCGGCCAGGTCGGCGGTGGACCCACCCGAGGACAGTGTCAGGCCGGCGTAGACCACCAGGCCTGCGACGGCGGGCACGATCACCATGGTCCGAACGTGCATCGGGCCTCAGCGGAGCCAGGCGGGGTTGTCCCCCAGGGGCGAGCCAAAGGACTCTCCGGAGTCTCCGGCGTCGATGGCCTGGACGGCGATGACCGGGACCAGGGGGGACGAGAAGGCGAAGACGGTGGCCTGGGCGGGGTCGCCGCCTTCGCCGCCGTTGCCCGAGCACCCGTCGGCGGTGACTGTGACGTCGTGGGGGCTGTAGCTCTCGGAGCCGCTCACCGTCTCGGTCCCGTCGAAGAAGCGGAAGCCAAAGGCGAAGTCGTGGTTGGCGCCGTCGTCGTAGTAGTGGTGGATGACGTGCTCACACAGGCCCACGTACTCCTGGCGGCCTTCCGTGGACACCGCCTGCAGTGCGCTGACCGTGTCGTCGGACCAGTCCAGGGTGAACTCGGGGATCCAGGTGGCGCCGTCGCCGGTGGTGAACTGCTGCTCGAAGGTCAGGTCCGCGGCGTAGGGCACAGCCGTCCAGCCGCCACCGTCGGTGGTCATGTCACAAGCCACGTCGAGGGGGTCGACCCCGGTGCCCGAGCCGTCCGGGTCGATGGTGTAGGTGTCGTCGCCGGTGGACAGGCCGGCGTCGAGGATCGCCCGACAGCTGACCCCCATCGGGCAGCTGCCGCCGGCCTCTGGGAACAGCGAGGCGTCGGTGTCGTCGCAGTCCGTGTCCGCGGCGACGTAGCCGGTGGGCGCGTCGCAGGCCTGGGTCGTCGTGCTGGCGTCGCCGTAGCCGTCCCCGTCGCTGTCCAGGTACCAGGTGTCGCCGATGGCGCCTTCGTCGACGGTGCTGTCGCAGTCGTTGTCTGTGCCGTCGCAGGCCTCGGTGCCGTCGGGGCTGGCGCCGGCGTCGGTGTCGTCGCAGTCCGTGGCGGTGCTGGCGTAGCCGGTGGGCTCAGAGCAGGCGTCGGTCGTGTAGTCGCTGGAACCGTGGCCGTCGCCGTCGTGGTCGATGTACCAGGTGGTGGCGACCAGGTCCGGATCGTCGTCGTCGACCAGACCGTCACAGTCGTCGTCGGTGCCGTTGCAGGTCTCCGAGGCACCGGGTGAGACCGCGGCGTCCCCGTCGTCGCAGTCCGTGTCGTCGGCCACGTGGTCCGTGGGCTGGCTGCAGGCGGCGGTGGTGGACCCGGGGTCGCCGTACCCGTCGCCGTCGATGTCGGCGTAGAAGGTGTCCGCGTCGGCCGCCCCGGCCTCGTCGGTCGAAGCGTCGCAGTCGTTGTCGGCGCCGTCGCACAGCTCGATGCCCACGGGGCTGATGGTCGCGTCGCCGTCGTCGCAGTCGGTGGCGTTGGCCACCGTGCCCGACGGGGCCGTGCAGCCCCGTTGGATCGCTGTGGGGTCTCCGTGGCCGTCGCCGTCGGAGTCCGTGTACCAGTCCTTGGCGTCGGTCGCGTCGTTGTCCACGTCGCCGTCGCAGTCGTCGTCGACCTGGTTGCAGACCTCGGTGGCGTCCGGGTTCACGTCGGCCTGGCTGTCGTCGCAGTCCA
Source organism: uncultured Enterobacterales bacterium (assembly GCA_964519895.1). GTDB lineage: Bacteria > Myxococcota_A > UBA796 > UBA796 > CAJQPC01 > CAYFPX01. The sequence continues at coordinate 8,346 of CAZFLE010000029.1, forward strand.
GGGCAGTGGGGGCCGAGCCGTCGGGGGCGGTGCAGGCCTGGCGGCTCGCGGTCGGGTCCCCGTGGCCGTCTCCGTCGTCGTCGTCGTACCAGGTCTGGGCGTCGCTCACGTCGCCGTCGGCGTCGTCGACCCGGGTGTCGCAGTCGTTGTCCTGGCCGTCGCAGACCTCGTCGGCCGCGGGGTTCACCGTCGCGTCGTCGTCGTCGCAGTCTCCGCCCAACTCGCTGGTGCCGCTGGGCTGGGTGCAAGCCAGGAGCCAGTCCGCGTCGGCTCCGAAGCCGTCGCCGTCGCCGTCTGTGAACCAGAGCTCGGCGTCGGTGGCCGTGGGTCCGTCGACGGTGCCGTCACAGTCGTTGTCGATGTCGTCGCAGACCTCTTCGGCGTCGGGGTTCACCGTGGCGTCGGCGTCGTCGCAGTCCTCGAACTGCCGCCAGCCGTCCTGGTCCAGGTCGACGACAGCCGAGTCCGTGGGGACCGCGGTGTCTGCCGTGTCGGCGGTCTCGATCGGCTCGGAGTCCTGGGTCGCGCTGGCGGTGTCCGCGGTGGCGCTGTCGTCCTGGTTGCGACAGCCACTGACGACCAGCCAGGGCAGCCCGATCAGGCAGAGAAGTGTCGTGCGCATCAGGCCTCCGGGCACCCAGGATAGACCGGCCTCGTCCGATCCGGCGGCTGGCACGGGCGGTGCATTGATGTGGCGCTCCTGTCGCCTGGAGTTCCCGATGATCCTGCTGCTCCTCCCCGTCTCGTTGGCGGCCCCCTGGATCCCCCAGACCGGCGACGTGGTGCTCCAGACGTCGGCGTCCCAGCAGAGCCAGGCGCTCCAGCTCGCCACCGACTCCCCCTGGACCCACACGGCCCTGGTCTTCGTGCGCGACGGCGGCACCGTGGTCGTCGAAGCGGTGGAGCCGGTGCGCGTGGTGTCTCTGGACAGCTGGCTGGCGCGAGGGGTGGGCGATCGGGTGGTGGTGCTGCGGCTGCGAGACGCCAACGTGCTCGACGACGCGGCCGAGCAGCGCTTGTGGCTCACAGCGAGTGCCCTGGTCGGGGTGCACTACGACCCCTGGTTCGCATGGGACGACACTCGGATCTACTGCTCCGAGTTGGTGTGGAAGGTCTACCGGGACGCCCTGGACTTGCGCCTGGTGGAGCCGCGGACTCTCGACTCGTGGGACCTGAGTCACCCTGCGGTCCAGTCGCTGGTCGCCGAGCGCTACCCCGGCGGGGTGCCGGCGGACGAGCCCGCAGTGGCCCCCGCGCAGCTCCTGGAGAGTCCCCTGCTCCAGGTCGTCTACGTGCAGTGAGCCCGCTGCTGACGCAACTCAGGACAGCACCTGTGTGTCTCAGAGTAGAGTCCTGCACCTCTGCCCGGAGACCCGATGTCCGACAACGATCGCAGCTTCATGAGGGCTCTGTGCATGGGCACCATCGACGCCGACCTGGTGCTGCCGTTCCCCGAGCTGGACGCCGACGAGCGCGAGACGCTGTCCGCCGTGGTGGACCTGATCGACGATCTGCTGGGGGACCGGGACGACGACTTCCGCAGGTGGGACGAAGAGGGCGAGCTGCCGGCCGAGGTGCTCGAAGAGCTCAAGCAGACCGGCCTGTTCAGCCTGATCATCCCCGAGGAGCACGGTGGCCTGGGCTTCGGTCCCACCGCCTACTCCAGGACGCTGCAACAGGTCGCCCGACACGACGCGTCCGTGGCCGTGACCATCGGCGCCCACAGCTCCATCGGCATGCGCGGCCTGCTCCTGTTCGGCACGCCCGAGCAACAGGCCCGATGGCTGCCCGCGCTGGCCACCGGCGAGCTGGTCGCGGCCTTCTGCCTGACCGAGCCCGGCGCCGGCTCCGACGCCGCCAGCCTCAAGACCACCGCGGTGCCCGACGGCGATGACTGGATCCTCAACGGCAGCAAGCTGTGGATCACCAACGGCGGCATCGCCCAGTTCTTCACGGTGTTCGCCCGCACCGGCCCCGCCGAGGGCCGTGGGCGACTGAGTGCCTTTGTCGTGACCCACGACATGGACGGGGTCTCGATCGGCGGCCACGAGGACAAGCTGGGGTTGCGGGCCAGCAGCACCACCAGCGTCTACCTGGACAACGTGCGGGTGCCCGCCGACCACCTGCTCGGCGAGCGGGACAAGGGCTTCAAGGTGGCGATGGCCATCCTGAACAGCGGGCGGACAGGGTTGGGAGGCGGTGCCGTCGGGGCCATGAAGGGCCTGATCGAGCGGGCCACCAAGCAGGCCAAGGGCCGGGAGCAATTCGGTCGCGCCATCAGCGAGTTCGGCCTGGTCCAGAAGAAGCTGGGCCACATGGTGGTCGAGACCTATGCCGCGGAGTCCGTGGTCAACGTGGTCAACGGCCTGATCGAGCGGGGGGACTGCGAGTACGCGGTCGAGGCGGCCATCAGCAAGATCTACGTGTCCGAGGCCCTGTGGGTCTGCGCCGACGAGGCCCTCCAGATCGCCGGCGGCAACGGCTACATGCGCGAGTACCCCTATGAGCGCATCCTGCGGGACTGCCGCATCAACCGGATCTTCGAGGGCACCAACGAGGTCCTGCGGCTGTTTGTGGCCCTGACCGCGATGAACGACGTGGGCGCCCAGCTCAAGGACGTCTCCGCCAGCGTCAAGGGCATCTTCGACGACCCGATCAAGGGCTTCGGCGTGCTGTCGGACTACGCCCGACGAAGGGCGGCCATCGCGACCGGTGTGCGCAGCACGGCCTTCCCAGGCCTGCGCCCCGAGCTGGGGGCCACCGGGGAAGCCTTCGTCGAGGCCACCCGCAAGCTGGCCACGGCCACCGATCGGCTGCTGCGAAAGCACGGTCGCGGCATCATCGGCAAGCAGTTCGCGTCCAAGCGGCTCTCGGACATCATGATGGACCTGTTCGTGCTGGCGTCGGTGATGAGCCGGGTCAACACGGCGCTGGAGCAGGGACCGGCCGAGCGGGAGCTGGAGATCCTGCACGTGTTCTCCCGCCAGGCCCTGCGCCGGATCGAGGGCAACTTCGCCCGGATCGACGACAACGAGGACGAGTCCATCAAGTCTCTGGCCGTCCACGCCTTGGAACAGGAGGACTTCGCCTGGGACAACATCTGAAGGTTGGGTCTCGGGATGGTAGATTGCCCCTTCGGAGGTCCGAACCATGCTCGTCGCACTCCTCGGTGGTCTCACGGTCCAGGCGGCCACGCCCGCGCTGCCCGCCCCTTCCCTGCTGACTCCGCCCACCCTCAGCAGCTCATTCACACTGACCGAGCCGGCGCTGGAGTACAGCAGCATGCCGGCGGTCCAGCGGGACACCTATGGCGAGGGCGCCTGGCTGCTCACCGGTCTGGCCCTGCTGGGCGGCGGCGCGGTGGTGATGGGCGTGGCTGGTGTCGGCATGGCGGCGACCGACAACACCGCCATCGACACCATCTTCAGCTGGACGGGGCTCTTCGGCGCGGTGCACTTCGTGGTGGGCGCGTCGATGCTGGGCATCGAGCTGACCGAGGGTCGCTCGGCCCGGGTCGTGTTCACGGGCAATGGGATCGCCGGCAGCTTCTGAGTCCGTAGGCGACAGCACTCATGTCCGACTTCGACGGCCTGGGCATGCACCTGGGCAACCTGTCCCGGCTCTCCAAGGCAAGGACCCGCTCCATCACGCCCGAGAACTTCACCGGTGAGAAGGGCCGGGGCGGCATGGCCACCGAAGGCACTGGCGCCCACATGGGCCGCAAGCTGGGCCGGGGCTGGAAGATCTCCCCGTCGGTCGACATCGGGCCGGGCACGACGTTCACGCTGTGCGACATCACGGGCCCTGGCGCGGTGCAGTCCATCTGGATGACCCCCACGGGACTCTGGCGCTTCTCCATCCTGCGCATCTACTGGGACGATCAGGAGCACCCGTCGGTGGAGTGCCCGGTCGGCGACTTCTTCGGCATGCACTGGCAGCGCTACGCACCGCTGTCGTCGCTGGCGGTCTGCGTGAATCCCGGGAGCGCCTTCAGCTGCTACTGGGAGATGCCCTTTCGACGTCGGTGCCGGATCACCCTGGAGAACATCGGCGACCAGGCGATGACTCTGTACTACCAGGTGAACTACGTCGAGACCGCCGTGCCCTCCGACGCGGCCTACTTCCATGCGCACTTCCGCCGGGTCAACCCCCTGCCCGAGGGCAGCGTGTACACCCTGCTGGACGGTGTGCGCGGCCGCGGCCACTACGTGGGCACCGCGATGGCCTGGGGGTCCAAGACCAACGGCTGGTGGGGCGAGGGCGAGGTCAAGTTCTACCTGGACGGCGACGACGAGTTTCCCACCCTGTGCGGGACCGGGCTCGAGGACTACTTTTGCGGGTCCTACAACTTCGAGAACAAGGCCACCCAGGCCTATGAGACCTACTGCACCCCCTACGCCGGGCTGCACCAGGTCATCCTGCCCGATGGGCTTTATTACTCACAGCAGTGTTTCTCGATGTATCGGTGGCACATCCCGGACCCGATCCGGTTCGAACAGGACCTGCGGGTGACGATCCAAGCCCTGGGTTGGGGGCCGGACCGGTATCTGTTGTTGCACGATGACATCGCGTCTGTGGCGTTCTGGTACCAGACGCTGCCGAGTTTGCCGTTTGTGGCATTACCGGAGCGGGACCGGCTGGAGATCATCGAGAGATAGATCCGGCCAGTCGCTCTGCCACCCCTTTCGACCTCGGCCGAGGGGCCGCTGCCGGGCCGGGATCTTTGTTGTCGTAGAAAGATCCTCTCGGCGGATGGTTGTCGTGAGCGTGTCTGCGGGGAGGTAATCGCGAGGTAATCGCGATCGGGTTGACACCCGAGACAGCGCGCCTGTAGATTTCCGCACGGCAGGCAAACCGGATCGGTGGGGGACCTCCCCCCCTATCGACCGAGGGGAACTTGTCGGGTCGAGGCAGACCTTGAAGCCACACTTTCTCGTGAAACTACGACGGCGGACCGACGTCCTGCACCCGTTCTGGGGACAGGCGATTCGGGACAAGTCCGGGACCACGGCTGGGCTCTTGCCTGCGATCGATCGCTTGCTGAACCGCCACCGGGTCCCGGTGTGGGTCACGGCTGAGTACGAACCCAGCGGACAGGGCTGGACGCCGGCCGAGGTCGGGGCCGGACTGGATCGTGTCTACCGATTCGTGCTCAAGGAGAACCGCACCCTGCCGCCCCAGCTGCTCCGGGCCATCCGGGTGCTGCCCCAGGTGGACTACGCGCAGCTCGGCCAGATCGTGTCCGTGGAGCTGCCCCAGGCCATGGCGTCGTCGGCCGTGCCGCGGCGCCGCAAGACCGGATCCCGTGCGCGGGCGAGCGTGGGCCTGGACCGGGCCCACCGGGTCCACACCCGTGGCGAACGCAACATCACGATCGCCGTGCTCGACACCGGCATCGACGAGGACCACCCCGAGCTGCGCCGCAGCCTGATGAAGGGCCGTGGCCGGGACTTCGTGGACATCATCGACGGCGCCAGCCGCTTCATCGGCGACTACCTGGGCTTCGACAAGTCCCCCCAGGACGACTGGGTGGGTCACGGCACCCACGTCGCCGGCATCCTGGGGGCGGCGGGCATCGCCATGCCGGTCGGGGTCGCCCCGGACTGTCGCATCCTGAACGTCCGGGTGCTCGGTGCTCTGCGCCAGGGTGACAAGATCGTCGGCGCCGGGCTCGAGAACAACATCAACGTGGCGCTCAAGTGGGCCGTCGATCAAGGGGTCGACGTGGTCAACATGAGCCTTGGCATCCGCCATCGTGGCGGCGGGCTGCCCTACCGCGACGTGGTGGACTACGCCCGGCGCAAGGGCGTCACCATCGTGGCCGCGTCGGGCAACGACGGCACCGAGGCGCTGTACTACCCGGGGGCCCTGCCCTATGTGATCACCGTCGGGGCCGTGGACGAGACCGGCGACGTGGCGGCGTTCTCGACCTTTGGACGCCAGGTCGACCTGATCGCGCCTGGCACCGAGATCTACAGCAGCTTCCTGAAGGGTGGCTACGCGTTCTCGACGGGCACCAGCCACGCGGCACCGTTCGTCGCTGGCTCTGCTGCCTTGCTCAAGTCGCTCGGTCACCGGCGTCGGCGTTCGGTCTCCGACGCCCAGGTCAAGCACGCCCTGCGGCACACCAGCGACAAGCTGGATCGCCGCTTCAAGTCCCGCAAGGGCGGCTACGGCCGCCTCAACCTCCCCGACGCCCTCACGTTCCTGAACGCACACTTGTAGGAGAAGCCAGATGGCTGAGACAACCCGATCCAATGGTTCCAAGACCGATCCCAGGGGCGCCGAGATGATCGAGCTCTACCGGGCTGCCATCGCAGCGAGCCGCAACCAGAAGGCAGCGGAGAGCGAGATCGCCTCGTACCTGCAGCTCAAGAGGTCCGGGCGGCTGGTGGACGGACTGGCCGAGGCCGCTGTCGCTCAGGTCGAGAAGGACTGGGTAAAGGTCGATCCGAACCAGATCGCTGCCCTGCTGGAGAGCAATGGCTTCGCGACCGGCATGGACAAGGTCAGCAGGCGCCTGAACCAGTCCAAACTGCCCTGGATCTCCCGCCGGTTGCTGTCCAACCCTCGGATCTATGCAGGGCTCATCGGCAACCAGACCCTCAATGAAGAGTCGGTCAAGGACACCGTCGGGCTCTCCGCGGCGATCTTGCGTTCGCTTGAAGGCCCGAAGGGGCCGGTCGACTCCTTCTACGCGCACCTCGTCGAGGGTGCGCTGAAGAGGGGCGGCCTGGAGTTGGCGGCGCTCGGTCCCAACGGCGCCACGGCCGTCAAGGTGCAATTCCAGGGCATGGCTCCCAGCTTCGCCCCTGGAACGGTGCTGGCCGACGTGACAGAGGCCTTTGCCGAGATCCTCCAGGCCGGGGACTGGCCGGTTGCGCTCGACGTCTTCATCGTACGGGGCGAGCTCGAAGCCAGTCGCTTCACGGATGACGTGAAGGCCAAGATGGTCAAGAAGCTGGCATCCACGGGGATCACCTTCCAGAAGGACGACGCCGACAAGATCGCCAAGCTGATGACCGGCGGCTACGACGAGTACTTTGCCGATGCCTATGAACAGGCCATCGGCAAGGGAGTTTCCCAAGGTCAGGTCCTGCCCGACGCCGGCGGGTGGGACTTCTCGATCGACACCTTCGAGACCGTCCAGGACCAGGCGATCGACCCCGACAACATCCTGGCCTGTGGCTACCTGTACTACGCCCACCAGCTCGGCGAGAAGCTCCATGTGTTCGATCTCATGGACACCCTGTACCTGGAGTGGGAACGCGGCCTGCTCGACCTGCCCCAGTCGGCGGCAGGCTCGACCCTCGAGACCCTGTGGCGGGAGCGTGAGCAGCGAGAGACCGCCGAGGAGCGCGGGCTCGGCTACCGCAAGTCGCTGGGCCTCGGCAACGTGAAGCCGCTGGAGCGCGGCGTCACCAACGACGAATTCGCCGACCTGTGGGGCAAGCTCATGGAGACCGCCGCCGACTACATCAAGAAGCGCGAGGACGCCGGTGCCCGCGACGCGGCCCTGCGGAGTCCGCTGTCCAAGGTGCCGATCTACCAGGCCACCCGCCAGCTCCAATACAACCTGACCGAGTATGGCAACGGTCGCACCAAGGCCCAGGCCAGCCGGGCCCGCTCGCTGCTCAACACCTGCTGGACCGTGCTCGACGCCCCCGAGGTGGCCGAGGAGTACGGCACGTCGAACCGGCGGGACCGCTGGACCATCATCGAGCGGCTGCACCGGCTGCCGGGCTTCGACTCGGTGCCCAACATCGCAGCGATCCGCACGTCTGCGGTCAAGGGCAACATGGTGTTCCAGTGGATCGCCAAGTTCAACGAAGGCACGGCGACAGACGACGAATTCGACGTGTTCCTGGAGGCCGCCGAGGCCTGGATCATCGCCGCTGGCGAGATGCCCGAGATGGACGAGGAAGAAGAGGACGAGTTCGACGACGACGACGGCTTCGATGACGACGACGGCTTCGACGACGACGACGACTTCGACGACGACGACTTCGACGACTTCTAGGCCCCGCGGCTCCTCCACCTCCTCGCATCAAAGAGACACCCATGGCCATCGACCAGAAGTACATCAAGGCACAAGCCCTGGAGCGGACCCAGGCGCTGTTGTTGGCGACCCCCAACTTCGGCGCCCTGGGGCTGTCTGACCAGAAGGACGTGTTCCGCCGCACCTACAACGACGAGCTCCGCTCCCTGGCCCACGAGATGGGGCTGAGCAACGGCAACGGCACCGCCGTGGCCCTCGCCAAGGGCAAGAAGAAGGGCAAGAAGGGCAAGACGGGCGGCGCCTCTGACCTCATCGACGAGGACCGCCACCAGAACCAGAGCCTGGACAAGGCCGGCGAGCGGGCCGGCGACTTCATGGACGAAGTCGACTTTCCCGGGTTCGTTCGGGACCTGCTCAAGGCCGTGTTCGATGCCAACCTCGAGGTCACCCTGGCCCAGATGGAGGCCTACCAGAAGCTCCTGAAGGCGGCGAGCGGCAGCATCTCTGAATTCGTCAAAAAGGTGGGTGACGAGGGGGCTTTCGGCTACCTGGCCGAGAACAACAGCGATGAATTCGGGCTGTCCTTTGGCGGCGACGACGACGACGACGACGCGGGCGGTGGCGGCGGCGGCAACCAGATGAAGCTGGTCGACAAGGACGGAGAGCCCGTCGACATGGGCGACAACCAGGTCAAGGCCAAGATCATGGACGCCAAGATCGCGATGGCCAAAGAACAGCGCAAGTTGCTTCGGGAGACGATCTTGATGGGGATCACCCGTCTGGTGGTCACCAAGGGCCAGGTCAAGGCGTCGGTCCTGTTCGACATCAAGGCCAGCGAGAAGATCAGCAAGGCCGACAAGGCCGCCAAGAAGAACTCGAGCTCGTCTGGCACGTCGGTCAGCGCGAGCGGCGGCCTGATCGGATCCATCTTCGGGGGGCCCAAGGCGGGCCACACGTCGTCCAGGCGCAAGACGCAAATCTCCATCTCGTCGGCCAAGAGTCAGCAGAACACCGACCTGGCGGCCAAGGTCACCGGATTCGTCGATATCCAGTTCAAGTCTGACTACTTTGCCTTGGACAATTTCAAGGACGTCATGCTGGCCGAGATCGACGCCGAGAAGCCGGCGGGTGCAGCCCCTGCGGCCCCCAAGGCGGCCAAGTAGCGCATGGCCCTGGCGCTCCTGGAGCCAGACGGCGCATCGGGGAGCTCGGTGAGCTTCCGCGCCGACCTGGGCTCGAATCGGTACTACGCCTATGCGATCGGCCCGGGCAAGTCCGCGGCTCGCGCCGGGGGCAAGGTCCTGGCCGAGCCGACCTTCAAGTCCAAGCTCCTGGGGCCTCTCTCCGCCCAGGCCAAGGGCCACATCCGGGTCCAGGTGCCCAGCAAGCACTTCGACCGAGAGAGTCCCTACATCCAGCTCTACACCTTTCGGGACCAGGACCTGGCGGGTCCCGCGTTCTCGAAGCCCGTGCGGGTCTGGCCCCTGCTGGGCCCTGGCACCGACGACCACGCCCCACCCCCCCTCACCCTCAGCCGGGATCTGGCCATGAGCTCCGAAGACGGCAGCCTCGCGCACCTCCCCGTGATGAACCTGGCCCTGGACTACCGTGAGGCGCCCCTGGCGCACTCGATGTTCTTGAACGTCCTGACCAGCCTGATCCCCAAGATCGCCGGTCCGCTCCTGGGCGGCTTGCTCGGAGGCGCCAGCAAGCCCGCGGGCAAGGCGGTCGGCGACACCCTGGGCAACCCCGAGGTGCAGAAGCTCCTCACCTCGCTGCTCCAGCAGCTCGCCAGCGCCAAGTCCACGGCCCAGAGCCTGGGGACCCGCAGCCTGTCCACCTACCAGGCTGTGGTCTCGGCTCAGTCCGCCAGTCCCCGCTACACGACGGCCCAGATCGCGCCGGCCCTGCTCGCCGCCATGCCCGCGCTGATGCCGGTGCTCGAGAAGGCCCTCAACCCGGAGACCATCAAGGCCATCACCGACGGCGTGTCCCCGAACAAGCTCGCCGGCATGGTGATCGACGGGATGAAGGACTTCGCCAAGCTGGGGCTCCAGGCCGACAAGCAGATGTTCGACCACCTGGAGAAGATCAACCCCGGCGTCGACGACGCCGGTCTGGACAAGCTCCTGGCTGGCATGGCGCTGAACCTGCGCCGGGACGAGACGCCCAGCTACCGGCGGGTCAGCTCGGTGAAGCTGTCGTTCCCGGGCCTGGTCATGACGCGCATCGAAGGCAAGCGTCGGGTGGCGTACGTGCACGGCCGGGACCTGGTGGTCCCGCTCGAGCTCACCATCAAGCAGGCCAAGGGCGGCAAGGCCCGCCGCATCCCCGAGGCGCGGATCCTGATCCTGGTCAAGGACCCTGCGACCCTGAAGATCCTGGCCCGCAAGACCCTCGTGATCGAGAACGTGGGTTCGGGCTCCCTGGAGACGCCGCCGCGACTCTCGACCCAGGACCTGACCGCGCTCAAGCCAAACGAGGAGTACCTGGTCTGCGCCACCCTCACGTGGAAGAGCCGCAAGGGCGAGCGCATCGGCACCAGCCGGAGCCAGTTGATCAGCCTGGTGGGCCGCTCGGTCTTCGACCGGGTCGAGGGCGGAGAGACCGTGGTGCCCCTGAGCGACGCCGCTCGGTATCGGTCGTTCTGGCACAAGGTCTGGCAGGCCACCTTTACCAAAGAGCTCGCCAGGGTCACTTGGAACTGCCGCTACCTGGTCACGCTGGAGCCCGACCAGGACACCATCGGGCGTCTCAAGACGTCGACCCGCATCGACGACCACAAGCTGCGACACGACGTGGGACGGCTCAAGACGGGCATGGTCCTGACGCCGCTGGCGCTCAACAAGCTGCTGCCCCAGCTGGGCAAGTACGAGATGCTCGACGAGGACGCGCTGGAGGCCTTGACCTCGACGGAGTTCGCCAAGCGCTTCAACCAGTCGGCCCGGGCGAGCATCGAGGTCGGTGCCAAGGCCGGCCAGGCCGGCGCTCTGTGGGTCTACCCCGAAGTCCAGCTGCAGCAGGTGATCCTGCGGGTGCCTGCCAACATCGACCAGTCCGGTCAGGTGCACGCGTTCGAGGAGCGGGCGGTCACCTTCCCGATTCCGACCGCGCTCCACCTGTTGTCGGTGAGCCCCGGGAGCGACAGCGACGGGGACTCGGTGGCCCCCGGCGGCATGGCGGTCAAGACCGACCGGCGGGTCGCGCTGTACCCGGTGGACCTGGTCCGGACCGACGATCAAGCCGGGAGCGACAGCTGAGCGATGCCGCAGTCCCCCTCCGATCCCTGGTCCTGGCGCACGGAGTTCCTGCACGGCGTGTCGGACATGCTCGACGGCCTGACGGACGTCGAGGCGGAGTCCGCGGGCGATCTGCGCATCACGTCGATCGAGCTGGGGCTTCCCGTCGAGCTGGCCGTGGGCGTGGACGACCAGGGCGTGCTGCGGCTCGCGTCCTCACCCCCGACCCAGCGCCTGGACACCAGCGTCCAGCCCGTCTTCCACACGCTGCGGCTGCGCATGGTGGTCGACCGTGCCGAGTAGCACCAACACCGCCTGGAACCTGGAGCGCTTCCTGGACGCGCTGGTGGTGGAGCTGGACCGGGCCCAAGACACCCTGGCCATGAAGGGCATCACGCGCAAGCTGACCTACTCGGTCAAGGACCTGAACCTGGACCTTCAGATCTTCCCGCGCTTCGATGGCAAGGGTGTGCAGTTCGTGACGGCATCTCCCGGACAAGAGGGCAGCTCGAAGCTGACGATTCAGCTCGGCTCCATCACCGATCGCCAGATTCGCGAGAACACCCGGGCGCCGACGGCTGGCGACGACCTGGACCTGGACGAGGTCGATGGCCTCGATGACGACCTGCGCGACGATCTTAGGCAGATCGGTGTGCACTCCGCCGACGACTTCGATCGGCTGCGGAAGAACCGCGTGAACGTGGAGGGCGCCTTGAAGAAGAAGCGGTCACGGAGTCAAGGCAAGAAGAAGGGCGGCACCGACTACGGCAAGCTCGCCGACCTGATCAAGCGGGCCAAGCGCCAGCGCAACGTTCCGCGGGTCCTGAGCGTCAGCGTGGACGGCCGGGCAGGCGGCACCGAGCTGTCCCTGGAGGGCGAGAACCTGGTCATGTCGACCTCGCACTCGGGCTTTCCCATCGCGGCCCTCAACGATCGCCAGGTCGACGTGGTGAGCGGCGGCCCGAACAGCCTGCGCTTGAGTGTGCAGCCGGGTGATCTCTCCGCCGGCTCGCCGAACAACCTGCGGGTCGCCCTGGACCCCTACACGCTCATCAAGCTCGAGATCGAGGCCTGACGTGGCACAGAACATCTACATCTTCTATGGCTTCTCCGGCTCCCAGCGTTCGCCCATGCCGGCGTTTCCAGCGGGCAAGGACCACGACCAGTCCCTGGCCCTGACCGCCCAGACCCTCCAGAAGTCCCTGGCGGCGAGCTACCCCGGCGACCACGTCGAGGCCGTCCAGGCGTGGTCCAAGGACGTCCTGCTCCAGAAGCTCGAGGGCGCTGCAGCCGGCAGCATCCGCCAGGTCCACGTGTGTTGCCACGGAGACTCGGCGATGCTCTCGCTGGCGTATCGCTTCGATGGCGGCAAGCGGCTGGTGGCGCGGGCCAAGAAGTTCAACGCCATGGCCGGCACCGACAACGCCCGCGCCCTCAAGGCCATGGCCCAGGAAGACGCCATCATCGCCGGGTTCTTCGCAAACGCCCTGGACAAAAAACGGCTGGCCAAGATTCGCAAGAACCATGCTGCGGGTGCGTCCTGGCAGATCTGGGGCTGCTACGCCGGCTCGGCGGCCACCGTCTTCGGGGGCTTCGGTCACGCGGACGGGGACCCCTACCTGAAGCGCTTCAACCTGGGCAAGAGCAGCATCGATGGCGTCGCTGTGGACATTGCCAAGTCCCTGGGCGTGACGGTCACCGGCGCCGCGGGCAAGGGGGGCCTGGAGTTCTGGCACGGCGAGTCGGGCAAGTCGGTGGTGCGCAACGACACCAAGACCCAGGCCCGGCTGCCTTTTTGGCTGTGGAACGTGGCGAGTTCCACGTGGCACACCTTTGATTCGGCCGGGGCTCAGCTCAGCAAGCCCACGATCTTCCAGACAGCCCGGGACCCCAAGGCCCTCAAGTCCGGCAAGCCCCCCAAGTGGCTGACGGACCTGTACTACACGGCGATCGCACCCCCTGCGAAGACCAAGGGCCTGGCCACGCTGAGCGACGCTTTTGCTCTGGGCCAGCCCCAGCCCCATGCCGTCCAGTCGGCGTGGTTCGACGACGGCGACGACGTGCCGGCGCTGGGCGGTGTGGACTGGCACCGGGGGCTCTCCGCAGACGCGACCAGCCCCGCCGCCCCGCGCCGGGAGCTCCCGGCGCGGCTGGACTGGCCGGCGGCCGAGGGCCCGGCCCCGGGGCTGGCGACCGGCCAGGCCGCCGTGATCTCCCCGTCGACGGGCGGTCTGGCGCCGGACCGTCGGGTGGTCATGGCTGACGGCCCGTCGACCGATGACGGCTCCCTGCACGCCGCGCCCGTGAGAGACGGCACACCCGCCAAGCCCGCCCTCCAGGAGCACGCCGGAGGGGGTGGGTCCCCGGCCGTCGCGCCGCCTCCCGTGGCGCTCGACCCGGGCGACCTCACAGACCCCAAGCGCGGTCTGATGGCCCTGGTCGAGGACCTGGCCAACGACGAGGACCTGGAGCTCCCCGAGCAGATGGCAGAGCAGATGTTCTCGGGGTCCGAGGTCGACGAGGACGAGGAGAACTTCCAGCAAGCGCTCAAGGAAGCGATGGCGGGCGAGGGCCCCCGGGCCGAGGAAGAGCGGCGCCGACAGGCCGCAGAAGACGGCCACGTGAGTCCGCCGTCCTCGTCGTCCCACGATGTCTTCAACCACCTGTCCAAGGACCTGGTCCACGCGACCAACTACGACCTGGGCACGCTGGCCGTCACCCGGGAGAACCTGGGTGCCTTCGCCCAGGAGATCCTGGACGAGCCGGCCCCGAACGCCGCCATGTTCGAGCACCCCGTCGTGGAGCTCGCGGCCGACGACGACGGGCTGCCGAACCTGGAAGACGGCGACGTGCTGCACGCCCTGGCGGGCTTGAGCCGTCAGGCCGCGGCGAAGAAGCCCAAGGCCGCGCCGCCGATGCCGGCCAAGTCTGAACCTCCCGCGCCGGCGCCTGATCCGGCGCCGGCCAAGCCCGTCTTGGGAGCGGGCCAGGCCTGGCCCAACAAGGAGCCCGGAGGGACCGTGGGTCCCTTTTTCGGCCCCGTGTTGCGGGGGTCCCCGGCGTTCGAGGCCCTGGTCCAGAACGACAACCCTGCCATCCGCTTCCGCACCAGCGACAAGTCCGGCTCGGACCGCATGATGACGCCGCCCATGAAGGCGGCGCTGGATGCGCTGGCCACGAGCGTGGCTGCCGAGTGGCCAGGCGCGAGCCTCCGGGTGCTCCAGGGCTGGGACGAGGACCCGGCGCTGGCCAAGACCCCGGCCATGCAGGAAGGCCGCGGCGCCGAGCTCGGTGTGGCCAAGGCAGACGCGGGCCGTCTGGGCCGACTGGCAGCCCTGGCCACCAAGGCTGGCTTCGACTGGGTGGCGCACGTGGACGGCAGCCACGTCGCGGTCGCCGTGGCCGCTGCCCCAGCCAAGCCCGCGCCTGCCCAGGCGGCCACCCCGCCCCCCGCCAAGCTCCCCAAGCCCGCGGACCCTGCCCACCCTCACCCTGGTGCCCCGTGAGCAATCGTCTGCGTGAGTGTCAAGACCTTCAGCGTCACCGCCAGCGGGGGCTGCGCAAGCGCCGCAAGGCCGTCGCCAAGGCCACGGCGATGCAGCGGCGGGGCCGGCCGGCCCGATCGCTGCCCGTCCGGGTCGAAGCGGCCAAGCCGTGGCCGGCGGTCTCCCACCCGGACAAGCGCACCGCCTGGGTCGGCCTGCTCGGCACCATGCTGCACTGGCGCCGCAAGACCCAGGGCAACGCCAAGGCGGCGGACGCGGTCCAGGAGCTCGGGCAGCGCTGGGTCAAGCTCGTGGCCTCCGAGTCTGGCCTGACGGAGCAGGAGCAGCTCGATCTCTGGGCGGCGTCGGGCCTCAAGGAGCGCCCGGTCGACAAGCTCAGCGTGCGGGGCTGGGAGCAGCTGCTGCGCACCTATGGGCCCCTGTGGGTGATCTGGGGCGGCGGCGACAGCTCGCTACAGGGCGCCGTGGTGGTCGGCCTGGTGGGGAGCGGTCAGCCGAGGGGAACCCAGTTCGAGCTGCTGAACCCGCGCAGCGGCAAGCCGATGCGCGTGTCGTATGAGCGGCTCGTGGCCCGGGGCGCCACCCGGCTGATCCACTGGGCCGAAGGTGCCCGGCGTACCCAGAAGCTCGCCGGTCGAACCGAACCCAAGACCCAGGCCATGCAGGTCAGCGACCAGGGCCTGGCCTTCATCGCGCTGCAGGAGGGCTTTCAGCCCCGCCCCTTCGACGACGCCGCTGGCGACAGCACGGTGGGCCACGGTCATCGGCTGCACCCGGGCGCGACCGACGGCTCGGAACCCGCCGAGTTCGTCACGGGCATCGATCGCGCTGCCGCTCGCCGGCTGCTGGCCAAGGACCTGGTCGCCGTGGCCCAGCTGCTCAACCAGGAGCTCCGGGTCCCCGTGAAGCAGCACCAGTTCGACGCCCTCGCCAGCTTCGCCTTCCAGGCCGGGAGTCGGTTCTTCTCCGCGTCGTCGGTCCTGGCGTCCGTCAACGGCAACCGGCCCGAGGCCGTCGACGACGCGCTGCTCAAGTTCAGCCACGCCGGTGGACGGCAACAGCCCGATCTGCACAAGCGGCGCCAGGCCGAGGGACGCCTGTTCAACGACGGCAAGTACACCCCGGCCAACGGCGCCTGAACCCACCTCCTCCCTCACGACTCCGAGGCAGCCATGAATCGACTCCGACAAGTTCAGTCCCAGCTCGAAGACCGCGGCAGGCGGCCTGGGGGGCGCGTCAAGGCCTACCGCTACGCCGTCTCGACAGCGACCAAGACCCGCAAGCGGCCCGAGATTCGCAGCTTGAGCACCAAGGAGCGCAAGGCCCTCGTCGCCGCGATCCTCAAGCTCAAGGCCAGCGGCGGCTACAAGCGCTTCATCACGCTGCACGCCGGCAACATGGCCGGGGCCCACATGGGACCGGCCTTCTTGCCCTGGCACCGCCAGTTCATCCTGGAGTTCGAGCTCGCGCTGCGCAAGATCGACAAGAGCGTGATTCTGCCGTACTGGGACTGGCGCCTGGACGCGGCTTCGCCCAAGAAGTCCCCCCTGTGGGGCACCGATCTGTTCGGAGGAAACGGGACGGGCAAGAACCACTACGTGACCACCGGTCCGTTCAAGTGGGACGCCAAAACCGGCAAGGGCTGGCAGGTCTACGGCCGGACCGGCACCCTGCGCAAGGCCGGGATCCAGCGGACCTTTGGCGTCGATCCCGCCGACGGCACGGTCTACAAGATGCCGACGGGCAAGGAGATCGACGACACCCTCAAGCTGTCGACCTATGACGCCAAGCCCTGGGACACGAGCAGCGCGGGGTTCCGCAACGCGCTCGAGGGATGGCCGTCTGGGCCCAAGATGCACAACGTCGTGCACATGTGGGTGGGCGGGAGCATGTCCATGGTGCCCACCGCACCCAATGACCCCGTGTTCTTCGTCCACCACGCCAACGTGGACCGGCTGTGGTCCATGTGGATGAAGAAGCACGCCAAGTCCGACCCCTTCCTGCCGGCCAAGGGCGCTCGCTCGGGCCACAACCTGGATGACCTGATGTCCCCCTTTGGCAAGAAGGTCAAGGACATGCTCGACACGACCAAGCTCGGCTACACCTACTGACCCGCTCCCAAGGAGCCCCTCATGGCCATGAAGTCCTTTCAGGGCACCCCCTACGAGACCAAGAACGTGGGCGGTGAACCCCGCCTCGTCATCGCCGGACGCCCGGTGCACGTCACCCTCACTCCGGACGGTCGCTACCGGTCCCACGACCTGTTCCCGGCCTACGACAGCCTGGACCAGATCGCCAAGCAGCTGATCAAGTTCGACCCCGATCTCAAGGACACGTCGACCCTCGCCGCCAGCCTGGAGCGCAAGGGGCGGTCGAGTGTCGGTCGCAATCGCATGCGGGCGGTCGAGAAGCGCCAGGCGCGTCGCAGCGGCGGGGGGCGCACGCGAGCCCAAGCCGCGCCAGTGCTGTTCGGCATCGCGGGTCTGACGGCTGTCGATGCAGCGGGCCTGGGGTTGGGCGTGTTCGGTCTGCTGCCCGGCGTGTTCGCCAAGTCCGGGAGTCTGAACGTGAGCTCCCAGCAGGGCAAGCGCCTGCTCAAGGCGGGGCCGCAGAAGGTGAACACCTACACCTACCAGGTGCTGAGCGCGGTCTCGCCGCGCTTCTTCGGCAAGGCCAAGGCGCTGCTCGAGGTCACCTGGCAGGGCAATAGCTGGGGGGAGATCCAGGGGGCCCACGTGCGCCGCAACCTGGCCCAGACCACGTCGTGGGACAAGTCGTCGCTGAACGTCAACTACCGGATCATCGGGCAGCTCCCCCGCAAGTTCAAGGACCCGCGGGAGTGGCCGATCGTGTTCAGCTACGACGGCTCCTTCGACCCCATGGGCAACGGCCAGTACGAGTTCCAGGGAGAATTCGAGATCAACGCCTTCGGCGGCTTGAAGTGGCGCCGCCACGACGTGAAGAGCGTGTCGCTGGCCGACTGGGCCATCGGCGGGAACCCCAAGGACGCCGTGACCCGCGGGGCCGACCGGGCCTACACGGTGCCCAAGCTGCCGGCTGCGCAGAGGGCTCTGTTGATGAAGAATCTCAAGGCCCTGGGCAAGGTCCCGTGACGGGCCACGGGGTCCGCGAACGGGGCTGA
>CAZFLE010000029.1:26331-43141 GCA_964519895.1 uncultured Enterobacterales bacterium
TCAAGGCCCTGGGCAAGGTCCCGTGACGGGCCACGGGGTCCGCGAACGGGGCTGAGGGCGTGGCCCACGGCGACTGGATGGAGCTGGGCAACAAGGACGAGAAGCAGGACACCAAGCCGAACACCGTCGAGGCCTGGGGCCGGTCGGCGGACAACCCGGTCGGCGGCTGGTATGGCCTGCGCAAGGGCTATCGAGGCCGGTTCGCGAACTACATCACCCCGATCCTCAAGGAGCAGGGCCGGGTCGAGTTCGAGAAGCAGGGCCGGGGCTGGTGGGTGCGGGCGATCTGAGCCCACTTGGACCAACCAGGGCGGGAGCGCGTCTCGTCGACGGCGTGAACCCGCCCACACCGGTGGGGGAAATCGCACAGTCGCGGTGAGCTGATCGCCGGGAAGGGCCGCTGGCAAGGGCCTCAGCCCCATGGCACGGCGCTTGCGAAGTGGCCTGGGCGACCCCTTTCTGGGATGGCCCCGTGTCTCCTCGCTCTCTCTCTCCCCTTGCACTTGGCCTGGCTCTGGCAGGCCTGGCCGTCGGCGCGGCCGCGCACGCCGACGGTCTATTCCGGGCGGATCAGACGCCCGGGGACGCCGCCGCCGTCGCGCTCGGTCAGTCCCAGTACCTGATGTGTGCGGCCTGTCATGGCCAGGACGGCGAAGGCAAGGTCGGCATCGCCCCCCGCCTGAACAGCACCAACTACCTGGCCATCGCGTCCAACGCCTTCCTGCGGGACACGATCGTCAAGGGCCGGGCCGGCACCAACATGGCGCCCTTTGGTGCGGGCATGTCCCCCGAGGCCGTGGACGGGCTGGTGGCCTACATCCGCTCATGGCAGACCACCCCGGGTCTGGTGCTGGACGAAGGCCCGCTCACCGGAGACGTGGCGACCGGCGAGCAGCTGTACAAGGACATCTGCGCCCGCTGCCATGGTCGTTCCGGGGCCGGCTACTCCGAGTCCGGCTCTGGCACCGGCATCGGCCGCGCGGGTTTCCTGGACGTGGCGTCCGACGGCTTCCTCCGCGCGGTGATCCTGGAGGGCAAGGACAACACGGCCATGCGCGCCTTCGACACCCGATCTCCGGTGGCCGTTGCGGACCTGGAGCGGTCCGAAGTCGACGCCATCATCCGATACCTCCGGGCCAACGCCTGGTAGCTGGGAGCCAAGACCCATGTCCAAGACACCCCTCGAAGAAGCCCGGAATCAGGAGATCCGCACCACCTTGCCCGACGAGCCTGCACTCACCGGGTTCACCCGCCGGCGGGTGCTTCGGAGCCTGGGCGCTGGGGCCGGCGCGGCCGCGGTGGCGTCGGGCTGCGGCCCTGACACCCCGCCGGACGCCGCGGGCCCCGACGTCAAGCCGACCCCCACGGCCACGGGGGACGAACCCCCCGCAGTCGACGTGCCCAACAACATCCTGGCCCAGTGTCCGTACTGCGGGGTCGGTTGCGGCACGCTGATCCAGACCGAGAAGGGCAAGATCGTCGGCATGGTGCCGGACCCGAAGCACCCGACCAACAAGGGTCTGCAGTGCATCAAGGGGCTGTCCAGCAACGAGGCGATCTACGTCGACCGACTCACGGTGCCGCTGATCCGCAAGGACATGACCGACCCGATGACCGGCCACGTGTCCGCCACCAAGGGGCGCTTCGACGACGAGCTGTTCCGTGAGGCCACGTGGGAAGAGGCCGAGGAGATGATCAGCCACAAGATCGCCGAGCTCGTGAAGCGGGACGGCGGCAACTCGATCGCGCTCTACGGCTCGGGCCAGCTCCCCGTCGAGGGCCAGTACCTCGAGAACCTGTTCATGAAGGGGGTGCTGGGCAGCAACACCATCGAGGCCAACGCGCGCATGTGCATGACCAGCGCGGTCACGGGCTACTTCAAGAGCCTGGGCAGCGACACGCCGCCCACCAGCTACGAGGACATCGAGCTGGCCGACATGGTCACCCACTGGGGCCACAACGCCCGCGGTGCCCACCCGATCGTCTTCTGGCGCATCGCCGACCACAAGAAGAAGAACGGCATACCGACGCTCATGGTCGACCCGCGCCGGACCGGCACGGTCATGGGCTACGAGGAGATCCAGGCCGAAAACTCCTACCACTTCCGCACGATCAACGGCGACATCAGCATCCACAACGCGCTCGCGCACGTGATGCTCACCAAGCACAAGGACGCGGTCGACTGGGATCTGCTGAAGAACCACACCACGGGCTGGGAGCCCTACGTCGAGGCCGTCCGTGCCCGGTACAGCCCGGAACAGGTCGCCGACATCACGATGGTCGACCCGGACTACCTCCGCAGGGTCGCCGAGCAGTGGGCCGAGGCTTCGGTCAAGGGCCGCGAGCGCGGCCAGGGCGGCGTCCTGACCTTCTGGGGAATCGGCTACAACCAGCACCTCCACGGCCAGAACAACACCGTCAGTCTGATCAACCTGATGGCCCTGACCGGCAACATCGGCCGTCCGGGCTGCGGGCCGTTCTCGATGACGGGCCAGCCCAACGCCATGGGGGAGCGGCTGACCGGGGGCCTGACCGGCCGCCTGCCCTTCAACCAGGGTCTGGGCAACGAGCAGTGGCGGGACCACATCGCCGATGCCTGGCGGGTCCCGCGGGAGCGGCTGGCCGAGGTCGCCCGCATGGAGAACCCGGGCATGGCCATCGGCATGATGGAGCGGGCGCTCAAGGGCGAGGTCACGGCGATGTTCCTCATCTACGCCACGCACATCGACTTGCCGGACCAGAACACCCTGGTCCGGCCGGCCTTGTCCAAGACCTTCAACGTGGTCCAGGAGATCTACCGCCACGCCCCCAACAACCTCTACGCCGACGTCATCCTGCCGGCGGCGACCTGGGGGGAGTGGGTCGGTGGGACCTACATCCAGTCCGAGCGGCGCTTCTACGTGACCGACGGCACGGCCAACCCGATCCCCGGCACCCGGCCGGACATGGACATGGTGATCGACAAGGGCATCATGATCGCCGACCTGTTGGGGCTCGACGGCAAGGCGATCTTCCCCTACGAGCGCATGGAGAACGGCTTCTTCAACCCCGAAGACGTGTTCCGGGACGTGGTCCGGGCCTCCAAGGGCTCCGACGCCGACATGACCGGCATGCTCGAGGTCGAAGAGCGCGACGGCATCGGTCTCTACGACCAGATCCGGCAGCACCGCGGCATCCAGTGGCCGGCGCCGACCTATGCCATCGCCAAGGCCGGCGGGACCAAGCGCCGCTACCTGGACCAGGAGGACGCCAGCTGGGCCGAGAAGCCCTATGGCTCCTTCCGCCACGCCGACGGCAAGCTGCACATCCACCTCTGCGAGCAGGACTACAGCGAGCGGGAAGAGGTCACGGCACAGCTGTCCCGGCTGGGCACCGATGAGGGCTTCTACGCCATCGACAACCTGCCGCTGCTGGAGAAAGCACGGGACCAGGGGCTGACGCCGGAGCTGCCGGACTTCGAGCACCAGGGCCTGCCAGCCGGCGAGGCGCCCGAGGGCACCTACCCCTACTGGATGGGCCTGGGCGTGGTCTACGAGCACTTCCACACCGCCAAGACCATCCGCTCCGGCACCACCCGCAAGCTGGTGCCTGAGCAGTACGTGGAGATGCACCCCAAGGACGCGGAGGATCTCGGCGTGATCGACGGGGAGTGGGTCGAGATCGAGACCCGCCGCGGGGTCATGCAGGCCCGAGTGAGCATCGGTCTGGACTCGGTGGTCCGACCCGCACGGAACCTGGTGCCCCAGGGCTACATGTTCAGTCCCTGGAACCTGTCGGTGGCGGACTCGGCGGACCCCAAGGACAACAAGTGGCTGGCGAACGCCATCAGCCACCGGGCCTTCGACCCGGTCAGCGGCCAGGTGGACTTCAAGAAGCTCGCGGCCCGGGTGAACAAGCTGCCGAACAGCTGAGGGCGGCATGAAGCCCGCACGCCGAACCATCCTGGGAGCCCTCCTCGCAGCGGGCGCGGCGCTGACCGGACAGTGGGTCGGTGCCCGCGACCGCCGCAAGGGGGGGGCGCTGCTGCGGCCACCCGGGGCCTTGCCCGAGGAAGACTTCAAGGCCACCTGCACCCGCTGCTTCCAGTGCGGCGAGATCTGCCCCAACGGCTGCATCCGCTTCCACGGGCTCGAGGAGGGGCTCCACGACGCCTTCACCCCATTCATCCGGCCCCGGGAGCGGGGCTGCACGGCCTGCATGAAGTGCACCCAGATCTGCCCCACGGGGGCTCTGACGCCCACCGACGCCGCCCCCGAAGTCGTGATGGCCCAGGTGAGCATGGGCCTGGCCCGGCTCAACCGGGAGATGTGCTACTCGTGGGCCGAGCCTGCCCGGACCTGTGGGGTCTGCTACCGGGCCTGTCCCTTTCCCGGCCAGGCGATGACCCTCGGGCTCTACGAGCGCCCTGTGGTGCACCGCGACAAGTGCATCGGCTGTGGCCTGTGTGAACAGGCCTGTGTGCACCTGCCCCAGGCCATCCGCATCCTGCCGGTGCAGTCGTGAGCGGGAGGGCCTGGACCCTGGCCCGTCGCACCGCCCAGGTGCTGTCGCTGCTCTTCGTGGTCTATGCCGCGGTGTCCCTGCACTGGCGCAACCTCCACGTGGCCCACAACTCCCGCCGGCTGGTGGGCCTGCTCCATGGAGACGCAGCGGCCTGGGCCTATGGGGTGAACGAGGATGCTCTGACCGCGTTCGGCGTGCCCCTGGCGGTCTCCGAGGGGTTCTTGGGCATGCCCTGGGGGGCCACCGCGTCGGGGGTCTCGCTGACCGATCCCCTGAGCCTGGTGGCGATGCTGTCCCAGGGCGCCGCGCCGCCGTCGTCCATGTGGCTCGCGGTGTTGTTGCCCCTGGCGGTGGCCGCGGTGCTGGGCAAGGTCTTCTGTTCCTGGCTGTGTCCAGCGCGGCTCACGTTCGAGGTCGGCGGGGCCGTACGGCAGGGCCTGCTCCGCCTCGAGGTGCCCCTGGGTGAGCTCCAGCTCCCCCGGCTCGGGCTCTGGGTCGCGCTGGGCACGGCTCTGTTCGCGGCCGGCGCCGGCATCGGCGTGTTCCACCTGGTGCTGCCGTACCTGGCCCTGTCCTCTGGACTGGCCCTGTCCCTGATGTTCGGGGGGGTGTCTGCGACCCTGGCCGTGTTCGGGGGCATGGTGCTGGTCGACGCCCTGATCGCGCCAGGTCAGATCTGCCACAGCCTGTGCCCGACCGGGGCGGTGCTCGAGTGGATGGGGCGCCGCTCGCCGCTGGCGTTGCGCAAGGTCCCCCTGGACCGGGACTGCGCGGCGGGCTGCAACCTGTGTCAGCGGGTCTGCCCCTTCGGCTTGTTCCCAGGCCGCGAGACCCACCGGCCGGCCTGTGACACCTGTGGCCGCTGCACCCGCGTCTGCCCCGACCGGCGCCTCTCTCCTACCTGGAGCCTCCGATGAGCTGGATGTTGACCCTGGTCCTGGGCCTGGGGCCCGTCTACGCCCACCACAACAAGGGCCTGCCCCACTACGGATACTTCGAGAACTACCCCCAGGTCCCCACCCAGGAGTACGTGGTCATCGACGGGCGCTGGGAGGTGGGGGCGACCCTCTTCAACTTCCAGGGCCTGCGGGACCGGACCACGTCCGAGACGCCCAACGACGTCAAGTTCTACATGTACGCCTATGACCTGGACGCCGACGCCGGGTACAGCGGGCCGCTCCAGGTCCGGATCACCCACGGGGGCGAGACGGTCGCCCTGCTGGAGCGCCTGGAGCCCGACGGCGAAGGGGTCTACATCAGCCGGGAGACCCTGCCCCGATCCGGGGACTACGACCTGGTCTACGTGATCGGCGGGGACGAGATCGCGCTGCCCTTCTCGGTGGACCTCGAGGCGGACCGGGTGGCGTGGGGCCTCTTGCTCGGGCTGGGCGCGGGCCTGGGAGGCTTGTTCGTGCTCGCGCTGATGGGGCGCGAGCGCCGCCTGGTGCGGCGTGCCGCGGCGCCAGCGGGGGCCTGATGGACCACTCGACCATGGAGCACATCCGCCTGCCCGACGGGGGCATGGTGATGGTGATGCAGGGCATGCCGGGCTGGCTCTTCGGGCTGGCGATCGGCGCGGTCATCCTGCTGTCATTTGTCGTGGTCGAGTGGCGGGGCCTGGCCGATGGTCCCGGGTGGACCTGGAACCTGACCCGCTCCCCCCGGGTCCACCGCCTGGTGCGCCAGCGCTGGTTCCAGCCGGCCTTTCAGCTGCCGGTGCTGGCGCTGTTCGGCTTCGTGATCTACGCCGGGCTCTTCGGCAGCTTCGCCAAGAACCTGGCGCCGGTGATGGTCTGGACCCTCTGGTGGGCGGCGCTGATCTTCGTGGTGGCCCTGGCCGGCAACGTGTGGTGCTTCGTGTGTCCCTGGGACGCGGCCGCCAACGTGATGACCCGGCTGACCCTGTGGAAGAAGCGGGCGTCGCTGTCCCTGGGCCTGGCCCTGCCGGCGTCGCTGCAGAACGTCTACCCGGCCATCGCTCTGTTCGTGGTCCTGACCTGGCTGGAGCTGGGCTTTGGCATCACCAACAACCCCCGCCAGACCGCGGTGCTCGGGCTGGCGATGGTCGCGGCGGCGGTGGGCATGGCGCTGGTCTTCGAGAAGAAGGCCTTCTGCCGCTCGTTCTGCTTCGTAGGCCGGATCAGTGGCATGTACAGCATGTTCTCGCCGGTCGAGATCCGCCCTCGGGACCGGCGGGTCTGCGGGGTCTGCACGACCCGGGACTGCCTGACCGGCAACGACCGGGGCTATGCCTGCCCGACGGGCCTGGACCTGGGCGAGCTCGACGTCAGCACCCACTGCATCAGCTGCACCGAGTGCTTCAAGACCTGCCCGTCGCTGGCCCCTGCGGTCCGGCTGCGGCCCCTGAACCGGGACATCTCCCGAGTGCGGACGCCGCGCGGCGACGAGGCCTGGCTGGCCCTGGTCCTGCTCGCGCTGACGGGCTTCCACGGCCTCTCGATGACCCCGGTCTGGCAGGACTACAGCCCGGGCAGCACGGACATCGTGACCTCGCTCTCCCAGTGGACCGGCCTGGCCGAGCTGGGCGCGTTCACGGTGGGCATGGTCGGGGTGATGGCGGCGCCGCTGCTGGCCTATGCGCTGGTGAACGAGCTGGCGTGGCGCTGGAGCGGACGGACCGTGGGCCGCAAGGACCTGTTCGTGGCCTACGCCTACGCGGTCCTGCCAGTGGCGCTCTTCTACCACCTGGCCCACAACGCCATGCACCTGTTCATGGAGGGCCAGGACGTGGTGCCGCTGTTGTCCGATCCCCTGGGCCGCGGCGCCGACTGGTTCGGCACGGCCAGCTGGCACATGGACCCGCTGCTCGGTCAGAACGCGACCTGGGCCGTCCAGGTGAGCCTCATCCTGGTGGGCCACGTGGCGGGCATCGTGGCGAGCCACCGGATCTCCCGGCGCCTGTTCGCCGACCCGGTCCAGGCCCGTCGCAGCCTGCTGCCGATGCTGGTGATGATGATCGTGCTGTCGGTGCTCGGCCTGTGGCTCATGCACCTGGACATGAACATGCGCATGGGGCGGATGTAGTGCCGCGCTTGAGCCTGGGCACGCTCTTGGGCACGTCGCCGGCCGGCACGGTGTGGCCCCGGCCGCCCGGCGCGGTCGAGGAGGGCCGCTTCAAGGCCCTGTGCACCCGCTGTGGCGACTGCACCGCCGCGTGCCCCCACGGGGCCATCGGGGCGCTGCGGGACGGCACGCCGGCCATGGACCCGAACCGGGTGCCCTGTCACCTCTGCGACGGCCTGCCGTGCGTCGCGAGCTGCGGCGAGGAGGCCCTGGAGCCGGTGACGCCGGAGCTGGTCTTCCTGGGGCTGGCGCGGATCCTGCCGGAGAAGTGCTTCCCGTTCCAGGGGCCCGAGTGTGGGTCCTGCCGGCCCGCCTGTCCGTCCAGGGCCATCACCCTGGTGCGCACCCGCCCGGTCATCGACAGTGACCGCTGCAGCGGCTGTGGGCTGTGCAAGGACGCCTGTCCCGTGTTCGGCGGGGCCGTGGTGGTGGACCTGTGAGCCGGCCGCGTGGGCGGGGCCGAGGGCTGCTTGTCCTAGGGGCTCAGCACGACTACACCCCAGGAATGGAGACGTGGCGCGAGGTGGCGGAGTTCGTGGCGTTCGCACCCGCCGACGCGGCGAGGCTGGCCGCGCTCCTGCCCCTCGCGGAGCCCCAGCTCGCCGCCATCTCCGATCGCTTCTACGCCGCCATCCAGGCCAACGAGGGGGCGGCCAGCGTGCTCTCCGGCCCGGCTCAGGTCGAGCGCCTCAAGGTCACGCTCGTCCAGTGGATGCGGGAGCTGCTGGCCGGGCCGCACGATGACGCCTATTGGGCGCGGCGGCATCGGATCGGGCACGTGCACGTCCAGGTGGGCCTGCCCAACCGCTACGTGTTCGGAGCCATGAACGTGATCCGCGACGCGCTGGTCCAGGTGGCCCTGGCGAAGCTGGCGCCGGGTCCCGCTCAGGAGACCGTGGTCGCCCTCCAGCGCATCACCGACATCGAGCTGGCGGTCATGAGCGGCGCCTGGATGGAGGCCCACGAGGCGCTGGAGCTGGCCGGGCTTCAGTCCCTGATCGTCGAGAACCTGCCCACCACGGTGCTGTGTCTGGACGGGAGCCTGGAGGTCACGGCGGCGTCCCGGGCCCCGAGGCACGGCCAGACGGGCCTGCGGGCCTACCTGGACGCCGAGCTGATCGAGGCTGCGCGGCTGGGGGAGCGCGCTTGTGAGGCCTTCGAGACCGGGCGGGCCCTGAGCCTGACCCGGGTCGTGACCCCGGCTCGCCGGCACTTCCACATCACGGTCCTGCCGTTGGAGCACCCGCTGGCCCGGGTGCTGGTGCACATCGACGAGGTGACCGACTCGGTCCAGGTCGAAGCGCGGCTGCGGGACGCCGAGTACCTGGCCCAGGTCGGCAGCCTGGCGGCCAACGTGGCCCATGAGGTGCGCAATCCCCTGGCGGCCATCCACGCGACCCTCCAGGTGATCGTGGGTTCGCTGCCCGCCGACGACGAGCGCCGCGGGGTGCTCGACAAGGTCCAGCGGCACGTGCACAGGCTGGACCGGCTGGTGACCGACCTGTTGAGCTTCGCGCGCCCGGTGGAGCTCCAGTCCGAGCTGCTGGACCTGGCCCAGGTGGCCCGGGACGCGGGCGACGCGAGCGCGGCGCAGCCGGAGCTCACCGTCGAGCCTGGGAGCACCGCCGTCCAAGGGGATCCGTTCCACGTCCAACAGATCCTGGTGAACCTGTTGCAGAACGCCCGCCACGCCAGCGGGCCCGACGGGTCGGTCCAGCTGATCGTCCGTTCCGACGCCACGCTGGTGGTCCAGGACGGCGGACCGGGCATCCACGACGACGTGGTCGGCCGGCTGTTCGAGCCCTTCGTGACCACCAAGGCACGAGGCACGGGACTCGGGCTGGCCATCTCCCGCAAGCTCGCACGTGCCATGGGGGGCCAGCTCGACCTGCTGGCCACTCGGGGGCCTGCGGGGGGCGCCGTGTTCCGACTCAGTCTTGCGCCGGCGTCGTCGCCGCCGGGAGCAGACCGTGCTTCTCCAGCCGATAGCGCAGCGCATAGCGGCTGATGTGGAGCAGGCGGGCGGCCGCGGACTGGTTGCCTTCGGTGCGGGCCATGGCCTGGCCCAGCAAGGAGCGCTCCACCGCCTCCAGGTCGACCCCGTCTGCGGGCAGGGTGAACGGGACGTCGCCGCCCGACGACGGCTGGGCCCCGTAGCGGAGTTCTGGCGGCAGGTGTTCCAGCGTCACGACGGTCTGGTCGGCGCCCTCCAAGATCACGATGCGCTCCATGACGTTGCGCAGCTCCCGCACATTGCCCGGCCAGTGCCACGCCTGGAGGCGCCGCACGGCCTCGGCCGAGAGACCGATGATGTCCCGGCCGAAGTCCTTGTTGAAGCGCTTGACGAAGTGCTCGGCGAGCATGGGGATGTCCTCGCGCCGCTCGCGCAGGGACGGGACCTGGATGCCGATCACGTTGAGGCGGAAGTACAGGTCCTTCCGGAAGCGGCCCTCGCGGACCTCGGTGGCCAGGTCCCGGTTGGTGGCGGCGATGACGCCCGCGTCCAGGGTCAGGTCCGCCAGCCCGCCGACCCGCTTGAAGCGCCGGTTCTCCAGGGCCCTGAGCAGCTTGGCCTGGGTGCCGGGGCTCATCTCGCCGATCTCGTCGAGGAAGATCGTGCCCCGCCGGGCGACCTCGAACAGGCCCCGCTTGGTGGTCTTGGCGTCCGTGAAGGACCCCCGCTCGTGGCCGAAGAGCTCGCTCTCGATGAGCTGGTCCGGCAGGCTGGCGCAATCGACCTCCATGAAGGGGCCGCTGCTGCGCGGGCCTCGCTCGTGGATGGCGCGGGCGATCAGGTCCTTGCCGGTGCCTGACTCCCCGGTCAGCAACACGGTGGGGGTGTCGACGTCCTCGAGCTTGCCCAGGGTCTGGAACAGCCGGTGCATCGCCCGCGAGTCCCCCAGGATCCGGTCATAGGCCTGGGCGTCTCGCTGGCGCAGGTAGTGGACCTCGCCCTCCAGGCGCTTGGCCTCGAGCACCCGCTCGACGGCCAGGCTGATCTCCCGCAGGTCGAAGGGCTTCTGCAGGTACTCCGACGCGCCGAGCCGGGTCGCCTCGATGGCGTCGTCGACGCCGCCGTGGGCGGTCAGCACGATGACTGGCACGTCCCGGCCGGCCTCCCGCAGGCTGCGCAGGACCCCCAGGCCGTCCAACCGGGGCATCTTCACGTCGGTGATGATCAGGTCCGGGGCGCGGGCTTCGACCAGCGCCAGGCACTCCACGCCGTCGGCGGCCACCACCGCCTCGTAGCCCTCGCCGGTCAGGTGTTGCCGCAGCGACCAGCGGATGAGCTCCTCGTCGTCACAGATCAGGACCAGCCGGGTCGTGTCCACGGGCGCTCCTTCCCTGGTTGGCAACGCACCTTGGGTGTATAGCAAGCCGCGTGCCAAGGGAGACGGGGTGTTCAGGTGCCGGCGCAGGGCCCGGACTCTCCCCACAGCGCCCGCTGGCGGACTCGGCCTGGCGCGTGGGAGATCACGCTGCCGATGATCAGTGCGCACCACAGGGCCGGCACGAGGAAGGGGGGCCACACGCAGGCGATGACCAGCAGGAGCAGCTTGGCGAGGATGGCCCACGACTGCAGGTAGCGAAAGTAGTCCGCCCCGCCCTTGGCCACGTCGGCCGCCACAAGGGACAGGCCGGAGAGCAGGGTGAGGGTGAGCCAGGGCTCGGTGGGCTGGCCAAAGGTCGCGGCGCCGATCAGCAAGGCGACCGCGCCCAGGTGACCGGTCCGGAGGGCGATCCTGAGCCACCGGGGCACGGTGGCAGGGTCGGCGATGGCGGCGGATGAAGGCATCTACAAGGTCGGCACGATGACGCACGCCACGATCAGCACGGCGCAGCACGCCATGGTGATCCGGAAGATGTTCTGGGCCAGGCAGTCGGGACAGAAGGGCTTGTCTTGGGCCATGAGGTCCTCCTGGCTCGCTGCAGGGCAAGCCCCGTGCCATGGCTGCACCCCCCTGGGCCGGGCAGCTGGACGCGCTCCCGCTCCCGGTCCGCTGGTGGACGCTGTCGCTGTCGCGGTGCCTTCGGCGGGTGCTCTTGGGGCCTTTGACACACCCCCCGTGTTCGATGCCACACAGGTTCCGCGCTTCAGTCCTGGTCCGGCCACGCCTCGCTGGGCTCAGAGTCGCGCCAGTCCTCCTCCGGCGGCAGCTCCATGGGCAGGGCTCGGCGCTCGCCGGGCTTCCAGCGCCACGTGGCACCGAGGGTGATCTGGGGGGCGAGCAGGCCTGTCCAGCGGGGCCAGAGCTCGTGCAGCCCAACGCTCAGGGTCAGGCCACGGGGATTTCCGAAGGTGCCCCAGAGCCCGGCCTCCAGGTAGGACTCCCAGCGGTTGTACGCGGGGTCCAGGCCCGATCGGACCTGGGTGCGGCCTCGGGTGGCCCGCACGAGCCCCGAGAGCATGAACCAGTCCCTCGGCCGCCAGGAGACCCAGCTCCCCGCGCTCAAGGCACCGGAGACGTAGGCGTATTCCACCCGCTCGTCGGGGTGACTCTCTGGAGAGCCGTCGCCGTCCCCGTCGTAGTAGGGGGTGTAGGCGCCCGTGGCCGTCGCTGCCGTGAGGCCCACCGTGGGGGTCAGCTGCCACGCGCGGTGCCGCTTCCACGCCAGGGACGCCGCAGCGGAGCCCGAGAAGCCCTGGATGGTCTTGGCCGCGTGGGTGCGCAAGGTCAGCCGGTCGGTCAGGCCGTATCCGACCCCGGCCCTCAGCCAGCCGGCGTCCCAGTCTGGCCACAGCCAGAAGTCTCCCAGCCCGAGCTCGCCAAAGGGGATCAGGCCCGTGCCCGCACCCAGGTCCAGCTCCCCCCGCTCCAAGACCTCGGCTTCGCTGCCCACGGGGGCCGGCGGGGGGACCACGTGGACCAGGGGACTGCAGCCGGACAGCAGCAGCCCTGCCGCCACACTTGTCCCCTGTCTCACAAGTTCGCGAGGTGAGTCGCGCCGCAATCGGCGTCGCTGGCAAGGCGCGGCGACGCAGTCGTGGCCGAGTCACGTCCAGGAGCCGGAACGCCGCCAGCGGCGTCGAGGGCAAGCGAATCGCCCGAGAACTTGTGGGACAGGGGACTATTCATCGGGTGCTCCCGCCGCCGGCCCTGGGCGCAGCTTAGCCGCTGTCTTCGGCCAGCAGCGCCTCGATCACCTCCCGGATCTCGGTCAGGTCTGACTCGACCGACAGGAAGCGCACGATGCCCTGGGCGTCCACGACCACGTGGATCGGGTAGGGGCCAGTGCGCTCGCCGGCCTCGCTCAGGTCATAGGCGTCGATCAAGGTCCTGGACGGGTCCAGGATCACGGGGAGCTCCAGGCCGTAGAGCTGGGTGAAGTAGGTCACCTCGCCCTTGGTCTCTGGGGAGCCCAGGTAGACCTGGACCGGCTCTTCGGCCAGGGGCTCGGCGATGGCCTGGGGGATGTCCGGAACCTCCAGACTGCAGATCTGTCAGCCGGGAGAGAACCAGGCGATGTAGGCGATCCGGCCGAGCAGGTCGTCCTGGGTCAGCACCGACTGGGTCTGGTTCGGGGGGGTGTAGGACTCCAGTGAGAAGTCCGGGTGAGGCTGGCCCAGGGTGGTGTCGGCCAGCGTCAAGGCCAGGGTGCCGGAGGGCTCGTCGGGGTCGTTGCTGGTCCAGGGGAGCAGGGCATCGGTCGGGGTGCCGTCGGGGCTCAGCCGCAGGGTCTGGCGCTCCCCGGGGCCCAGGGTCAGCGCGGCGGGGTCCACGGTCCACCCCTCGGTCTCTCCAAAGGCCAGGCTCAGGTCCTCGGCCCCCCCGTTGAGCACCGAGGTGGACTGGCTGCCGGCCTGTTCGACGGGCCACCAGAGCTCACTGCTCAGGTCCACCTCGGCGCCGGCCACCCCGTCGGTGCGTTCCATCAGGGTGAGCTTCTTCCACTCCGCCACCAGGACCCGGCCGCCGCTCAGGGCTCCCAGGGCCATGGCGCTCTCGGCGCTGGGCTCGTGGCCGACCATCACGGGCTCGTCGCCGCCGAGCCAGGTCAGCATGATCTGGCTCCAGGCGCTGGCCCAGAGGTAGTCGCCGTCCAGGGACACGCCGTAGACCCCGCCGGGCGAGGGCAGCTCGCCGCGCAGCACCAGCGCGTCGTCCACCACGGCCAGGATCGCCACCCCGTCGGCGCCCTGGGCCACCGCCACGTGGGTGCCGTCGAAGTCCAGGTCCCAGCCGGTGACCCCCAGGCCCAGCCGGTCCAGCTCGATGGGATCGGTGGGGTCGGACCAGTCGATGAGCACGACCTCGTCGGCGTCGGTGATCACGGCGCGGCCGTCGACCAGCCCGGCGCCGACCGCCCACGTGGCCGGGAACACCGCCAGGGTCTCGAGGTCCCGGTCCAGCAGCCAGGCGCCGTCATCATGGGCGGACACCAGCACCCGGCCGTTCTCGCAGTCCAGGTCCTCGGAGCCGGCGGACCAGGGCTGGGCTCGCCGGACGATGGTCGCCTCGTCGGGCACGGAAACGTCGACCTTCCACATCTCGTTGACCTTGGTCGTGACCCACGCCGTCTGGATGCTCGGGTCCCACTCGACGTGAAAGCCGTTGTGGTCCGCGACTTCGAGGGTGATCTCGAAGGTGTCGATGTCCACCACCACGAAGCCGTTGTTCGCCACGACCAGGGCACGGTCTTCGCTGATCTGGGCGGCGTCGAGGGTCTCCCACGCCCACTGGGTCTCGGTCGCGCCCAGGGTCTGGATCGGATCGCCGCGGGTGAAGCCCTCGGGGAGCTGACCCAGGGGCTCGGCGGTGTCGGTGGGCGTCCAGGTCGGGCTGTCGGCTGGGGTCGAGTCGGAGCCGCTCACGGAGGGAGGCGGCGGCACGTCGCCGCCGGTGCAGGCCAGGGCCAGGAGGAGGAGGCTCACCGGGAGGGTGATGCCGCTACTTGGCCGTGGCTTCAGCCGTGGCTGTGTTGTCGTACCGGGCCCACTTCTGCGCCGCGTCCCAGCCGATGGGCGTCTCCTTGGAGCGCTTGAGGGTCAGCCGGGCGGTGTCGAAGAAGCCCTCGAGGGTGCGGAACATGCTGCTGGTGTCGATCCAGCAGGCCCGCATGCAGCCCTCGCAGTTGCCGGCCTCCATCATGCGCTGGCGCTCGTACTCGCTGGACCAGAAGTACTCCTCGAAGCCCGGGTCCAGGATGTGCACGTAGTTGTGACTGGTGCGGTGGCAGATGGTCATCTGGCCATTTGGCGAGACCGAGAAGTACAACCGCCCGGCGTCGCAGCCGTCGGGCGGGAAGCGGCCGGTCTTGAGGTAGGTCCGGCTGGACTCGAGGTACGGGGTCGAGCTCAGGATCGGCCAGCCGTCCTTCTTCATGCGGATCAGGGTCTCGTAGGTCCGGTCGATCCGGTCAGCCACGCTGCCCTGGGGTCCGGCGACCAGGCCCATCTCGGGGCGGTGGCGGATGAAGCGGGCTTCCCAGTTGCGCACGCCGTCCTTGGCGTTGGCGAGCAGCTCGATGGGCAGGAAGGACACGTGGAAGCCGATGGCCTTGGCGAAGCGCACGATGTCCGGCAGCTCTTCGAGGTTCAGGTTGCTGACCACGCAGTTGATGACGGGCATGCCGTCGGTGCCGTGGAGCTGTTCCCCGAGCCAGGCCATGTTCTTCACGGCGCCGGTCCAGCTGCCCTCCTGCTCGCAGATGTAGTCGAAGCGCTCGGGGTACAGGCTGTCCAGGCTGATGCTGAAGTTGCGCACCCCGTAGTCCAGGCACTTCTGCAGGCGCTCTCGGGGCACGTTGACCGCGTTGGTGAGCAGGCGCACGTTGACGCCGGCGTCGACGAAGAGCTTGCCGACCTCTTCGATGTCGTCGCGGGCAAAGGGCTCGCCGCCACCGATGCTGCACTGGACCACGCCCAGGCGGTTGAAGAGCCGCGCCATCTGCCCGATCTCGGGCAGCTCCATCTCCTCCTTGCGGTTCCCATAGCGCCAGATCCCGCACATCTTGCAGGTCAGGTCGCACCGGTGGGTGATGCCGTAGTGGGCATAGACCGGTACCTTTCGGGTAAGGAAGGCCTTGCCGATGCGGGCGTAGTGGTGGGGCTTCAAGGGGCGGTCCGTCGCCAGGGGGCCTGCAAAGTATAGCGGGGCCGGAGGTGCCTGGACGAGGTGAGCTCAGTGGCGGCCTCTGTAGCGGCGCCACGAGGCCTGCCGGCGGAGGTCTCCGCCTTGGAGGAAGCTGAAGCGCGGATCACCGAGCACGCAGGAGACCAGGCGCGTGGCCGGGGTCTGACTCGCGGCGACGCGCTCGACGCTGCGGCGGTGCAGCCCGAGCTCCCGAGCGATGTCCGCACAGGAAAGGGGCGTGAAGAGACGAAGGCTGCGGACCAGGAGCTGACGGGGCGAGCCCCGGCGGTCTAGCTCGTCCATGGGCGTGCGGGTCAGCGAAGAGACGGCCGCCACGACAGCCTCGAGGTCGGCCTGGTCGGCGCCGATGGGGAGGTCCGTGCCGTGCACGTGCACGGTGGGGTCTGCGCTGACGTAGTGGTGGTAGCGGTGGGGATCAGCGACCCGGGCTCTCGCCGCCGGCAAGGCCAGGCCGACCCGGTCCCGGTGGGTGGACCAGGGCCAGGACAGGGGGTCGCTGGCGAGACCGGCACGGCACGGATTGAGGTGCACGTAGCGCTCGGAGCGCCGGAGCTTCGTGCGGCCCTGGACCGTGTCCGGCGGGTCCGGACGGCGCCAGAGGGATCCGGTCAGCGACAAGCGGGTGTGCCGCCAGCGGGCGTAGCTGCGCAGAGCCACCCCCAGCGCAGCGTGTACGTCCCGGGCATGAAGCAGGTGCAGGTGGTCCGGCATCAGGCACAGGGCCAACGGGTCCGGGACTTCGCGCAGGACGGTGCGCCAGAGGGCCAGGGCCTCGACGTGGGTGGTGAACGCGAGGCGATCGGGACGGGTGCGGACAGCATGGTGGAGTGGCATGACCCAAGGCGCAGCACGAGCTGTGCCACCCGCGCGAACGGGGCTCCCCGGGCGTTCGCGCGTCGCGAGGCCTGGCGAAGGGCCGTCAGGTGTCGACGGATCGACAGTCAGCGAGCGTGAACGCCGCAGGGCGCGCAGACAGAGCCATCGAGTGTCGGTGGGGGGCGTGCCAACAGGGGTAGCGACCGCCAGGAACGGCCCGTTTGGGCCGACTGACCTCCTCGGACCCGGTGCAGGAGCGTGCATTGCGACACCCGACCCCTCTGTCTGCAGCGGGTGCGGCGTTCAGGCCC
>CAZFLE010000029.1:43241-63496 GCA_964519895.1 uncultured Enterobacterales bacterium
GCGTGCATTGCGACACCCGACCCCTCTGTCTGCAGCGGGTGCGGCGTTCAGGCCCTCTGACGGCCCCGGTCCGCGGGCTCCGCGGACGCCGCAGTGCGCCCACGCTCGACTACCATGCGCCCAGGAGACGCCGATGACCGCTGCGCTGCTGTTCGCCCTGCTCGCCTGTTCCGACAAGGACACCACCGCCAGCGGCGACACCGGTGCCGGCGACTGCGAGCCCGCCGTCGAGCTGTGCGACGGCGCCGACAACGACTGCGACGGCACCGTCGACGAGGAACCGACGGACGGCGTGGAGGTGTACGTCGACGGAGACGGTGACGGCTATGGCGACGGCGACAACGTGCTCGGCTGCGCCGACGCCAGCGGCTACGCGGCCGAGGCCGGCGACTGCGACGACGGCAATCCTTCCGTCCACCCCGGCGCCACCGAGATCTGCGACGGCGCCGACAACGACTGCGACACCCTGACCGACGACGAGGACGACGATCTCGACACGTCGTCGATCACCCCGACCTACCCCGACAACGACGGCGATGGCTACGGCGACACCGCCAGCGAGACACTGGTGTGCAGCCCACCCCCGGATCACATCCTGGACGGCAACGACTGCGACGACACGGACGCCTGGACCTACCCGGGGGCTGCCGAGGTCTGCGACGGCAAGAAGACCGACTGCGAGGACACGGCCTGGCTGAGCGACGTGGGGCTGGCCAGCTGGTACAGCGACACGGACGCGGCGTGGACCGACCTGACCGCGACGCTGTCCGCGGGCACCGAGACCGTGCCCGTGTCCTGGACGTCCGACGGCGACGGCGTGCTGAACCTGTGCGAGGCCACCTGGTACCTGGATCTGACCTTGGACCACGCCGTCCAGGTGGTCGGCAAGGAGGGCCAGGACGCGGTGATCCTGAGCGGGGGCGACGCCGGTTCGATCGTGACCATCACAGACGATGAGGCGTCGGTGATCGTCAACGGGCTGACCCTGACCCAGGGCTTGGCCACTCACGACCTGACCCTGGGTGACGACACCCGCACCGTGGGGGGCGCGGTGTGGTGCACCGGCAAGGCGGTGCTGAGCCTGGATCACGTCACCCTGAGCGACAACACGTCGACCGGCTACGGCGGTGCGGTCGGGGTCGAGGGCTGCAACCTGTCGCTGTCCCACGTGACCGGCACGGGCAACGCGGCCTACCACGGTGGGTTCCTGGTCGCCCTGGAGAGCCCGGTCACTGTGAGCGACAGCCACTTCGAGGGCAACCACGCCGACGTGGAGGGCGGTGCCTTCTACCTGGGTGGCGGCGTGAACCTGACGGTCGCCGACACCACGTTCACCGGCAACGACGCCTATGAGGGCGGCGCCGTGCGCGGCGAGGAGCGGGGCCGGGCGGGGTCCAACACCCTGGGCTTCACCGACAGCACCCTGAGCGCCAACACGGCCACCCAGGGAGGCGCCCTGGCGGCGGACGACGGCGGGGACCTGACCCTGGAAGGCTGCACCTTCGAAGGCAACCTGGCCTACGACAAGGGCGGCGCGGTGATCACGGACATTCGAGGGGCCACGGTGACGTCCTGCGCCTTCACGGACAACGAGGCCCTGGACGACGGGGGAGCCATGAGCCTGGTCCTGGAGCTGCTGAGCGTCGAAGGCAGCTCCTTCTCGGGCAACCTGGCCGAAGACGGCGCGGCCCTGGACCTGGGCGCGGACAAGTCCACGATCACCAGCTCGGACTTCACCGACAACGCGGCCTCCCGCAGCGGGGGCGCCATCGCGGTCCGAGATGCCGACGCGGGCGTCGAGGGCACGGACCTGAGCTTCACCGGCAATTCCGCCGAGCGCGACGGCGGGGCCATCTACGCGGCGGACGGCGCCAAACTCTCCCTGGAGTCCTGTGCCCTGACCAGCAACTCGTCCGGCCGGAGCGGCGGTGCCATCGGTGCCGACGTGGCCGATGTCTCCCTCCAGGACACCAGCTTCACCACGAACAGCGCCGGGACGGACCGCGCGGGCGGCGCCATCTGGCTGGAGAACGGCAACCTGGGCGCCGACGCGGTCACCTTCGAGGGCAACACGGCGACCCGCGGCGGGGCCGTGGCACTGGAGCTGGGCATCTCGAACATGGCCAGCGTCACGTTCACGGACAACACAGCCGACAGCGGCGGCGGCCTGTGGCTGAGCCTGTCCCTGCTCGACGTGGCGTCGGGGGACTTCAGCGGCAACACCCCCGACGACACCTATGTCGACGACGCCTCCGACACCGACACCTGGGGCACGGGGGCGAGCTTCGCCTGTGACCTGGAGGGCTGCGAGTAGCCGGCGAAGGTCCGTGCGCCGGGCCGAGTTCCGCGGCGACTGTGGGACCCTGGGGGCGACGCCAGGTTGCCGTGCACCCCTTTGAAGCCACAAATCGCTACTTGAGCCTGGGCGAGCTCGGTCGGGGTGGCATGGGCGTGGTCTACCGGGTGCTCGACGACGAACAGCGCACCGAGATGGCGCTGAAGACCATCGAGGATCTGGACCCGGACAAGCTCTACCGGCTCAAGCAGGAATTCCGCTTCCTGGCCGGGCTCCACCATCCCAACCTGGTCCGGCTCTACGACCTGGTGGCGTCGACGAGCAGCGTGTTCTACACGATGGAGCTGGTCGAAGGCACCGAGCTCGCCCAACACGTGCGTCGGGGACTCGGCCCCGGAGAGGCGCTGGACACCCCCGCCATGGCCCGGCTGACCGCGGCCACCGACCAGCTGGTGCAGGGGCTCTCCTACCTGCACAGCCATGACAAGATCCACCGAGACGTCAAGCCCTCCAACGTGATGGTCGACGGCGACGGGCGGGTCGTGCTGCTGGACTTCGGCCTGGGTTCACCGATCAGCGCCGATCAGCTGGACACGACCCTGGGCGCGCTCGCGGGCACGCTGCCCTACCTGCCTCCGGAGCGGCTGTTCGACGCACCCCCAGACCCGGGCGGAGACTGGTACGCCGTCGGCGTGATGCTCTACGAGATGGTCACGGGCGAGCTGCCTTTTGCGGGTCCCGTGCCCGTGATGATGCGGCAGAAGGAGTCCGCCATCCCAGTGGCAGGGGAGCGCTGCCCCGGCCTGCCTCCCGCGCTGGACTCCCTCATCTCCCGGCTCTTGGCCCCGCACCCCCGAGCCAGGGCCGGAGCCCAGGACGTGGCAGAGGCCATGGGGGAGCTGGGCGCAACCACCAGGCCCAAGCTGGCCAGCGCCGCGCCACCTCCGAGTCTCTTCGTGGGTCGGGTGCGAGAGCTGGAGGCGCTCCGGACCTGGCACCGAGACCGGCCGTCAGCGGGCCCGACGGTGATCCACGTGCACGGGCTCTCCGGCATGGGCAAGTCCGCGCTCGTGACTCGTTGGGCCGAGTCGCTGCGGAGATCGGTCCTGTTGGATGGACGCTGTGGACCCCACGAGAACGTGCCCTTCAAGGCCCTCGACTCCGTGATCGATGCTCTGTCCCACCACGTGATCCGGCTGAAGTCAGAGGGGGAGCAGATCCGCGCGCCGGTGGGCCTGCGGGCCTTGGTGGACCTGTTTCCTGTGCTTGCGCGGGTACCGGAGTGGCGACACCCCACCGAGTCAGGCGTGGCGCGCGAGCCGCGGGAGCGGCGTCGACAAGGCATCCAGGCCCTGGTCCAGCTGTTCGGGCGCCTGGCGCGCCGACAGTCGCTCGTGGTCTGGGTCGACGACATCCAGTGGGGTGACCGCGACAGCCTGCCCATGCTCGAGGCTCTGATCTCCGGTCCTCTGGCACCGCCGATCACCTGGATCTTCTCCTGGCGCTCCGAGGACCGGGACCACTCCGACGCGCTGAGCGCCGTTCGAGCGCTCGTGCCCTGGGGCGGCGGCCCCGTCAAGACTCTGGAGATCACGCCACTGCCCGACTCGGAGCGCCTCATGCTCGCTCGCCGGATGCTGGGCGTCGGTGCCCAGGGCCTCGAGGAGCTCGCACAGGAGTCCGGGGGGTCGCCCTTCTTCCTGGATCAGCTGGTGCGACTCCAGTGGAGCCGGGCCGCTCGGGGCGAGCGCTCGGGCCCCCTTCGGCTCGCCGACGTGCTCGAGCACCGCCTGTCCGAGCTGGCCCCCGCGGCGTCCGAGCTGTTGGCGTACCTGTGCCTGGCGGGCCCTCTCCAGGACAGCCTCCTCCACCGCCTGGTTCGGCCTCACGAGGGGCTGTTGGAGCTGCTGCACGGGCTGCGCGCGACCTGCCTCATCCGGGCATCGAGTCGGGACGGGTGCGACGTGATCGAGCCCCGCCACGACCGGATCCGCGAGGCTGTGGTGGCCAGGCTGGACGCCGACCAGAAGCAAGTGTTGCACGGGCACCTGGCCAAGGCGATGGCCACCGGGGGCGCACCCGCCGAGCGGCTGGCCACCCACCTGCTCGCGGCAGGAGACCCGGAGCAGGCGGCCCTGCAGGCGGGCAGAGCAGCCGCGGATGCAGCCCGGTCCCTGGCCTTTGAGCGGGCGGCCGAGCTCTACGCCCTGTCGCTGACTCTGGGCGGGGACCGGGACCGGGGCGGACTGCTGGCCGCTCGCGCCGACGCGCTGGCCAACGCGGGGCGGAGCGCCGAAGCGGCCCCTGTCTTCCAAGAGGCCGCCCAGCACCTGGACGATCCTGAACAGTCCTGGCACGCGCGACAGCAGTCCGCAGCCCACCTCCTGTACTCGGGCCAGTTCACGGAGGGACGGGTCGCGATGGCGCAGCTGCTCGGTGAGCTGGGCATCCACCTGCCCAAGCGCCCCCTCGCTGCGGCGCTGGGGGGGCGTCTGAGGCTCCTGTTCGCAGGCACGGAGCTCGCTGCGCTCCCTGAGGGCGGGCCCGATCCGGGGCGGTGTCGCCGGGTCGATGCCCTGTGGTCTGCGGCGCGCGGAACGGCCATGGTCGAGCACCTGGTTGGCGACGCCCTGGCCGTGCAGGCGCTGCGCGAAGCCCTGGCCCTGGGCGACCCCGAGCGCGCCATTCGTCCTCTGGGTCACGAGGCGGTGTCCTTGGCGAACATCGGCGGGGGCTTCTTCCGCAAGCGCAGTGCCGCTCTGCGGGCCCAGGTCACGGCCTTGGCCGCCCAGTCGGGCACCCCCTATGACCACGCCTGGCGTCTGACCGTCGAGGGGGCCTGTGCCTTCTTCGAGGGCCGCTGGGAGAAGGCCACGGTGGCCTTGCGCGAGTCCTCCGAACGCTTTCGGGCGGAGTGTGTCGGGGCCTCCCACGAGATGAACGTGGCGGATGTGTTCCTGTTGGGTTCGCTGGCGTGGCGTGGGGAGCTGGTGGAGCTGGGCCGGATCCTGCCCGGGCTGCGAACACAAGCCGACGCACGCGGTGACCTGTATGCATCGGTCGTTCTGCAGCTCGACCAGAACGTCATGGTCGACCTGGCGCGGGACAACTGGACACAGGCGGTGGTCCAGGCCGACGCAGCCCTGGCCCGCTGGCCCGCGGACGGCTTCACGTCCCAGCACTATCACCACGTCAAGGGCACCACCCGGGCCCTGCTGTACGGGGGCGATGGCGCCGGCGCTTGGGAGCGCATCGCCGGGCTGTGGCCGACCCTGAAGAAGGCCGGCTTCCTGAACCTGGAGGCGCTGGGTCAGATGCTCCGCTACCTGCGGGCCCGCGCCGCCATGGCTGCGGCTGGGGCCCCCGGCGCGGACCGCTCGGGGACCCTTCGCAAGATCGCCGCGGCAGACAGCCGTGTCCTGCAAAAGGGCAAGCTGCCCTTCAGCGCGCCCTTTGCGGCGTCACTCCGGGCGTGCCTGGCCGTCGGTGGCCCGGGTGGCGACCCGGAGCGGGAGCTGATCCGGGCGCTCGAAGGATTCGAAGAGGCGGGCATGCACCTGGCGCGGGAGACCGCCCGGTTGGCGCTGTCATGGCACCTGGGGGACCTGCGGACAGAAGCCCAGGCTCTGGACTGGTTCGCCCAGGCCGAGGTCGTTCGACCCGAGGGCATGGTCAGGTTGTTCCTGCCCGGACTGGTCGTGGGGTGAGTCTGGTCACTTCGGTCCCTGATCGCGGCGCGGGGGATCGCCCTTGCCTTCGAGCAACCACCGCAGGACGCGGCCCACGTAGTCGATCTCGGTCTCCAGCCGCTTGTCGGCCAACAGGTTGCCCAAGCGGTCTTCCATGCGCTCGAAGTGCCAGGTCCGAGGGTCCTGGTCCACGCTGGGGCTGGCCTCGCGAACGTGCTCGCGGGCCTCTTCGCCCAGCTTGGTGAGGTCGTCCAGGTCCAGGTTGCGCAGGTGTCGCTCGCCTTCCTCCATGTGCTCCAGGACGTCCTCGTGCCACCGCATGCCCTTTTCGGCGAGGTCGATTCCGGCCAGGTGGTGCTCGAGCCAGTCGTCGGCGCCGAGCAGGGTCAAGAGCTGGGTCTCCACGCCGCGCTTGAACAGTCGGGAGTCGATGCCCTTGAGGAAGGCCAGGTCGGGGAACTCGTTCTGTTCGGGGTCCCAGATCTCCGGATCCATGCCGAGTCGCTTGCCTGCGCCGTTGTAGTTGATCTTGTCCGGGGAGTTGGGCACGCTCGCCTTGAGGTGCTTCAGGATGGCTCGGACCGTGTGGCGTCCGGTCTCGTTGGCGGCCTCCATCGTGGTCATGCGCGTGTGCGTGACCATGTGGGTCCCCGCCATGACCCAGCGCTTGTGGCTCACGCTGTAGGCGACGGTCTGCATCTTGTCCGTGTCCGCCGCCCAGCAGCGACCCGGACGGTTCTTCCAGAGTCCGACGGTGGCGGCCAGGAAGGGAGACTCGTTGCTCTGTGGCCTGCCGTGCTCGTCGCACCGGATGTTCACGTCCAGGTGGTAGTGCTGGGGCGGGACCACGTCCTGGGCCACGGTCTGATCGAGACCTGCCTTGATCTGGGACCACGTGACCTCGGCGATGTCCTGGCACGAGTTCCGCCACGCCATCTCTCCCTTCGGCGCCTGATCCTCTTCGGGATTCTCGAGCTCATAGGGTGCATTCCAGTCGCAGATGTCCACGGACAGGAGCCCCAGGTAGCCCGCAGCGGCGGTGGGCCGGAAGCGCCAGAACGTGGGCTGGGAGATGCTGGACAGCGCCCAGTCGGACTCGGGAAAGTAGATGTGCCCGTCGCCGATGCGGAAGTTCGTGTTGAAGTAGTACTGGATGCCGACCATGTGACGCATCGGCTGGTGCGAGAATTTCGTGGGCTCGGTGTCCTTGCGTTCGACTGTGGGTGGCTCCCACACGAGCGGCCGCGTCACCGTCTCGTCGTCATCGTCCCGAAACGTCACAGAGGACCGCATCCACTCCTGGAACTGGGCCAGGTCGCCTTCGAGCTGGACTGTGGTGGGGTCCTCGTCCGAGCGCTTCAGATCGAAGTCGAAGCCACGCTCCTTGAGCGCGGGCCGGAGCGCCTTGTCGCCGGTGGGGTCGGCCTCCAACGCACCCAGGATCGCTTTGGCCCGGGGCAGGGGGAGGGCGAGCACGTGAAAGTCCGGGCGAAGGGCAGGCACGGAGTGGGACTCGTCCAGCCAGACCAGCTCCTGGCTGCAGTCCGGAGAGGGCAAGGACCAGGCCAGCTGTGGGTCGTGGTCGGCGAGCCCGTCGGCCCGGGGATCCGCGGCTGGACCGGGCCCTGCAAAGGGCGTGACCTTGGCCTGCTTCAGGGCTTCGAACAAGGCCACGAGGGCCTGGGTAGGCTCGGCCACGGGACGCTCAGAGCCCTCTGGGGAGAGCGCGGTCCAGGTCTGGTACAGGCTCTGGCATGCGCCGCCGCGCCCCTGGCGGGTCGGGGTGACGATCGGCACGAGCTGGGTCGGGTCCGACGGATGGGTCACGATCCCGTCCAGAGACCCCAGGAAGAAGCGGACGCCATGCTGTTGCAGGTAGCGCTTCCAGGGCCGGAGCCAGACGTCGCTCGTGGGGCCGTTCAGGGTCATGTCGACGAATTCCCCAGTGGAGAACTGGTCCATCATCAGCTGCAGGGCGATGTTGCCGTAGGTCCGGGCGTCGGCTTCCTTGGCGTTGAACGCGACCAGGGCCTGGGCCATCGCCCGTACCTGGAGCTGCATGCCCTCGCTCAGGTCGTCGCCCTGGATGTAGTCCCACCACGACTCGTCCTCGAGCTCGGCCTCGCGTCGCTCGTCGGCCGTGGTGAGGTACTTGAACAGGCTGTACTGAAAGCGCGTGAGGTCCTTGTCGGTGATCTTCATCGCCTTGCGCCACTCGACGAAGAGCTCCCGGAATTCCGCGAAGCTCTCGGGTCTTCCCCGGAGCACCTCGACGGGCTTGTCACCGCCGCGCATTGCGACGCCCTGGTTGGTGGTCGGCAGCAGGTTGTCGTGCACCGTGTCCAGCGACTCGCGACCGTCGGGCGCGTAGATCGGAATGCGCTCCATCGTGTCGCGCAGGTGCCTGTAGTGGGCGGGGAAGAATCGGTATCCGTGTTCGCCTGGAAGCAGGCTCTCGATGACTTCGAAGTCCACCCGGTTGTTGCGGGTCCGTCCTGCTGCTGTGGCGTTTGTGTCGATCGGGTAGTAGGCACCGACACCGGCCGGTGACAGGTGGGGCTTGAGCGTGGGCTGCAGCGCCACGAGGGCTTCCACGGTGGCCCGGGCATGCCTGGCGCTGGTGTCACGGCAGTCCTCGGGGCGTCCGTCCGTGTCTGTGTGGCCAAAGACCTTGACCCACAGGATCTCGCGATCGAGCATCGCGATCAGCTGCTTGAAGGTCTCGCCGGACACCGGTTCAGAGGCGTCTCGCAGGAAGCTGAAGGGTTCCTCCAAGATGAGCCCCTCGTGGGGTCGCTCGTCGAAGCCCCGCAGGGTCAGGCTGTCGATGGAGTTGTCATGTTCGATCGGCTGGTTGCGTGCGCTCTTGCTCGGCTTGGCGGAGAAGCCAGCGTCCCAGAGGGTGTTGGACTTCTTCTTGCGGATCGCAGCGGTCCTGCGTTCCCGGCGGCCGCCGGCGTCTGGTGAACCGCGATCGCCGCTGTCCACCACGCGATAGCCCAGGATGTTCAGCACCTTGGCCGGATCCCATGGGGACCGCGGCTCTTGCTCGATGTCGGGGGGGGGAGGTGTGCCGGCGTGGGCCGCCCGGTGCTCTGCGATCGTGTGCTGTTCCGCGTTGAGCATGGCCTGGAGCTTCTTCCTGCACTCGTCCGCGAACGTGATCGGTCCGGCCTCCTTGCGCAGCCAGCCCTTGGCTTCGAGTCGCAGGATCTGGGCCAGGAAGTGCGCCCGGTAGTCGTGGAGTGAGCAGGCCAGCGTGTCCGCGACCACGGGGATCTTCCACAGGTCTTCGGGCAGCCAGGGCCCGTCGGCCCAGTCCTCTTCGGACTGAAAGTTCGGGACGGCGTCGGTCTCCCCGATTCCGGCAGGGAGGCTGTCG
This sequence comes from uncultured Enterobacterales bacterium, assembly GCA_964519895.1. Classification (GTDB taxonomy): domain Bacteria; phylum Myxococcota_A; class UBA796; order UBA796; family CAJQPC01; genus CAYFPX01. Next base: position 52,609 of record CAZFLE010000029.1, read on the forward strand.
GACCACCCGTCGTGGGCGGCCTTGCACCGAACTCGAAAGGGAACGCGGGCGGGCCGCTGGGTCGGCGTAAGGTTGGAGCGCAAGCAGTCGAACAGGGCACCCAGACTCAGCTCCTGGCGCGAGGGTTGGTCTTCCAGGTTCGGGTGCAGCAAGCCCACGGCCACCGGCACTCGCCCGGACTGGCTGCGGGCCATGCCCCCGACTTCGCACTCGCCCTCCAGCTCCAGGGAGTCAGCGGGCTCCAGGACCTGGACGATGAACCCGCGTTCGATCAGCTCATGGGCCACGGTCAGCCCGGCCACGCCGGCGCCGTAGATGCTCACGACCGGAGGATTGGCCGGGTCCTTCTTGCGCCGGGTGGCACCCCGCGTGATGTCCATCTGGCTCTCAGGGAACTTCTCCGACTGTCCTGTGGGGACGACACCGGCCATCTCAGTCCTCCTCTCCGGACGCCCGCCATCGCCGCAGCAGGGCCGGGAAACCGGGGCATCGTACAGCCCCGTGCACGTAGCTCTGCAGCGCCCCGTGAAACGCCACGAGGTCTGTCAACTCCCCGCGCATCCAGAGCCGATCGAGACGAAGGGCGTCGAGCGTGGACAGGCGTCCATCCAAGAGATCGTCGAAGACCGTCCGGGGCAGGTGAACATCGACGGGGGCCGACCCCCGGTCTCCCCGAAGGACCGGCGGGTGCCGGTGCATGGACACGCTGGCGACCTGGTCGTCGACCGCGATGACCACCGCCATCGACCCGAGCTGCCGGCGCATGGCCGAGACGGCGTGGGGGACGTGCGCGTCGAGCAGGGCCAGGGACTCCCCCAGCAGCCGCACGAACGAGTCACCCATGGCGCACGTGCTCCAGAACGCCCGCGTGGTCCAGCGCGATGGGCTCGCCTGCGATGCGCCCTGTGATGAGGTAGCGACCGTAGACCTCGTTGAGCCGGGTCAGCCCACTGGGGTCGTCATCGCTGGGGATCAGCACCTGGGCGTGGTCGCGCGCCCGGAAGCGGATCTCCAGAGCGTCCTGACGGCCCTGGGCTCGCCAGACCGTCTCGGCCGGCACCCCCGACGCCGAGCCCGGCGCCGCCAGGCGCAGGACGGGCGGGATCTGGTGCACGATGTGCTGACGAAGCGACCCCTGTTGGGCGACGACGATCTCGGCGTCTTGAAACGTACGGACCTGGACGTCGTCACGCCAGACCAGGACCCCCTGGCTCAGGGTGCGGTGACCGGGGCCGTCGGAGACCCGCACCACCACCAGGGCCCACGGGCTGTCCGGGGGGCAGACATATCCCCAGTCCCACCGGAACCCGTGGCCCCAGGAGAAGTCGCCCCAGTTGTGGTCGTGGTAGGCGATCGCGTCGGCGAAGTGCCGGACCTGGCCGTTCACGCGCACCGAGCCCCGGGCCGAGAGTCGCGGCACCACGACCCAGTGCATCGCGGCGCCGGGGCCCAAGCGAATGCTGCTCGGGAGCGTGGGGGGTGAGAGGGGGGTCAGGCGGGCCTCCAGGACCCGATCGCCCCGCGGGCTGACAACCCGTAGGCACAGCTCCGCCCCCTCCTGCCAGAAGCGGTTCTCACCGAATCCGAGATCCAGCGATCCCGCCTGGGCTGTGCACTCGGACAGGGGCACGCCGAAGACGTCGCCTTGCCAGCGCTCGCCCCGCCAGAGCAGGGCCACCCGGGCCGCAGGGTCTCGTTGTCCCCGCTCCATCAGGCTGAAATTGCACAGAATCGTCTCTTCTTCGAGTTCTAGGCAGACGTGGAACCACTCCTTGTGGCGACCGCTCGCAGCGTGTTCGGCCCCCAGGCCGCGGCGCAGCGCATTCGTGCGGGCCAAGGCCTGGGCCAGGCCAGCGCGGGCGCTCACCTGAGCAGGTCCTGGGGGGGCTCGGATGGCGTGCTGACCGCGGAGCCTGCCTGGGCCGACTCCACCGGCAGGGATCCCGCCACGTGCCGCCACACCGTGCGGCGTAGGGACAGCAGCCCGAGCAGGGCCAGCGCCAGGGCATCGTCGGGGTCGTTCCTGGCGGGCCGTGCCGCCCGGGGTGCGAGGAGGACGTCCAGTCGTCGTCCCAGGGAGAGCGCACCCAATGCCAGCTCTGCCACCGGGTTTCGGGCCTGGTAGGCGGGGTGCTGGCGATCGATCACCGGGGGCCCCCGAGCCCACGGAACAGCTGGTCCAGGAGCAGCTCCCGGTCATCGGAGGCCGCGGCTGCGGCGAGGGCATCCACGAGACCCGACGGCAGGATGCGCTCCGGACCCTCCTCGAGCAGCCACAGGCTGGCGTTGTCGAAGACCAGGTGGGCCCGGGCCAGGAGCTCGGAGCCCTGGACCTGATCGGCCAGGCGTGCGCCCTCTTGGGTCTGGGCGAAGCGACGGCCCTCGTGGACCAGGGCTGTGAAGGCCTGGCGCGAGGCCACCGGGTGCTCCAGCACCACCCTCTGCAGCGCCGTCAGAGCCTCCAGCAGTTCGTCGCGGGACTCGGGTCTGTAGGCGATGCGAGGCAGGGTGGGATCAGCCATGGTCCGTGGGCCTCAAGCAGAGCCAGAGCTGCAGGACCTCGCGGCCGTCAGCCAGCAAGGAGATCGCCACTTCGGCCGGTTGGTCGGGCAGCTCGACGGTGGCCCGACAGCGGCAGGTGGCCCCCGCGCCGAGCACGACGCCGTCCGGGTCGAGCATGACCGGCCGCGCGGGGATCGAGAGCCCGCCGTGGTCGAACCAGCGGCGGGGCCCAAAGGTGAACCGAGCGGCCTCGGAGCTCTCGTTCGCCAGCAGGAAGCGTCCAGACGCCGACGCGCCGGGCGCGCCTTGGATGACCACTTCTTGCTGGGCTGGGGTCGAGGTCCGACCAGGCTGGGGGACCAACCGGCCCAGCAGGTGGTCTGCCAGGACGGCCTCGCGGTGGAGCTGTCCCTCGCGTTCCCGCAGGAGCGCGCGGGCTCGACCATAGGCGGTGTCCTGTTGACGGCCCAGCTCGGCCTGCAGGTACCGAGCCTCCAGGGCGTCGACCAGGCTGTCCGGGTCCGTCTTCCGGAGGGTCTCGACCCACTCCCAGGGGGGTTGCGTCGCCACGGCTACCAGCTCCTTGCCGCCACGTAGTCGACCAGTGCCCGGAGGAACTCCAGGTGGTTGGACGGGGGCAGGTGCCCCAGGCGGGTCTCCAGGATCCTACCGGCCCCGCCTGCCCAGCGCTGCGCCACCTGGGCGGCATGGGGCAAGGCGCCGGTCCGCTCGATCAGATCCCGGAGGGTGGCGACGTCGGCACGGGTGCGCTCGCCGGGCCCGGGCGCAGCGGCGTCTCGCGGCCGGTTCTTCGCCAGGATCGCGATGGCTTCGCGCCGCGCCGCCGCGCTGCTCCGCCGGAGCGCGTGTCCCAGGATCAGGGTGTGCTTGCCCTCCCACAGGTCGCCGTCCCGCTCCTTGCCGAGGGCGGCCTGGTCCCCCACCAGGTTGAGCAGGTCGTCGGTGATCTGGAAGGCCACCCCCAGAAAGGTGCCAAGCCGTCCGAGCACTCGGATGGTGTCTGGACCAGCGCCCGCCGTGATCGCGCCGACGCTCAGCGGTGTGATGAAGCTGTACCAGGCGGTCTTCTTCCAGACCATGCGCACGTAGTCCCTGTCCCCCAGGTCCCAGCGGTGGTCTCGGATCCAGGCCAGCTCCAGCATCTGACCCTCTGCCGACTCGCGCGCCATGCGGCCGAAGCAGGCCAGGATGCGCAGCGCTTGTCCCAGGCCCACGATGCGGGTGTTGGCCAGCAGCGGCTCCAGGGACAGCGCGAGCATCCCGTCTCCCACGTTCACCGCCACGGGAACGCCGTGCAGCCGGTGGAGCGTGGGCGCCTGGCGCCGAAGCTCGGAGCCGTCCTCGACGTCGTCGTGCACCAGGAAGGCGTTGTGGTACAGCTCGAGCACCGCGGCCGTGGGCAGCACCCGGTCCAGGGAGCCGCCGAGCGCCCGGCAGGTCGCGATGGCCAGGGCCGGCCGCAACGCCTTGGCGGGACGGAGTGGGTAGTCGAGCATGAGCTCGTAGAGCCCGCCGGTGTGCCGGCGGTCCTGGGGCAGCCAGCGCTGGAGTTCCTCGAGGGTCTCCGCGCGACTGGCTGCGAGGTATTGCTCGAGCTCCGGACCTGTCACCCACCGGCCTTATCCGACCGGCTCGGCGAGTCATCTCAGCCGCGGAAGAGCTGTCCCTGGGGCGCCTCGTGGGCCAGCAGCCAGCGCTTGTGGTCCAGCCCCGGGCCGTAGCCCACCAGCCCGTCCGTGCCGACCACCCGGTGACACGGCACCACCAGCGGCAGCGGATTCGCCCCGTTGGCCGCGCCGACCGCCCGGGTCGCAGTGGGCTTGCCCAGGGCCCGAGCGACGTCGCCATAGGTCTGGGTGGTGCCGGCCGGAATCGTGCGCAGCTGGGCCCAGACCGCCTGCTGGAACGGGGTGCCGGGCACCGCCACCGGCAGGCGCCGCAGGGCGTTCAGATCCCCGCGGAAGTAGTCCTTGAGGGCTCTGAGGGCCTTGTGCGGGTCTCCGACGGTGCGCTCGTCCGGCAGCCGCCGCTCGGTGCGCGCCCGACCCACACCGTCGCCAAAGGCCAGCCCGCACAGGCCCACGTCGGTGGACCAGACCACGATCTCCCCCAGGGGGGACGCTGTGCGGACCTCGTAGATCACTGGAGCTCCATCGCTGCAGCCCGGATCGCCTCGGCCATGTGCCGCAGCTCGCCTTCGCGCAGGTTGGGGTGCACCGGGATGTGCAGCAGGTTGTGGAAGGCGTGGGCGGCGTGGGGGCAGTCGGCCCGGTCGTCGGGAAACAGGTCGCTGTCGGCGCAGTTGGACATGTAGCCGATGGTCGTGTCGACACCGCGCTTGCGCAGGCCCTTCATCAGGCCGTCCCGATCGGCGTGGTGGACCACGAAGGACATGTAGATCGGCTCGGCCCCTTCGGGGTAGCTCGGCACGGTGAGCCCCGGGATGTTCTGCAGGTGCTCGTCCAGGAAGCGGCCGTTGCGCGCCCGGGCGCCGTTCAAGGCGTCGATGCGCTCGAGCTGGTCGCGCCCGACCGCGGCCTGGACCGCCCGCGGGCGGGCCTGTTGGTAGCCGCTGGGCACCTCGTCATAGGTCCGCTCGGCCTCGCCAAAGGTGTCGTGGATCGGGTCCTTGCCCAGGGCGTTGCCGGCCACGATCACCGGGTGCAGAGACCACCAGTAGATCCAGGGGTGGGTCGCCAGCATCATGGCTGTGCCGGTGACGGCTTCCTTCATGGCCTTGCCCAGCTGTCGGGGCGTCGCGGCGTCGATGCGGGCGCGCACGTGGGCGGCCAGCGCGTCGTCGTCGGTGGTGATCATCGCCCCGGACAGGGTCGTGATGTTCTTGGTCAGCCCAAAGGTGTAGTAGGCGGCGTCGCCCAGGTGCCCGACCCGGTCGCCCTTGTACCGGGCCCCTGTCGACTGGGCGGAGTCCTCGATCACCTTGATGTCGTGCTCGGCAGCGATGGCGCGGATGGCGTCCATGTCGCAGGGGGTGCCGAAGAGGTGGGTCGGGATCACGGCCCGGGTGCGTGGGGTGATGGCGGCCCGGAACGCGTCGGGATCCAGCACGTGGGTGGTGGGGCCGATGTCGGCGAAGACGGGCTTGGCCCCCGTGCACTTGGTCAGGGCGGGGATCGCGAAGTAGGTCAGCGCCGGGATGATGACCTCGTCGCCGGCGCCGATGCCCCAGCCCTCGAGCAGCAGGTACAGGCCGTAGCGGGCCGACGGCACCATGACCGCGTGCTTCGCGCCCTCGAAGGCGGCGAACTCTTCTTCGAATTTCCGAACCACCGGCTCGTCGTCGCCGCTCCGCGACAGGTAGCGGACGCAGGTCCAGACCTCTTTGGGGGAGAAGCTGGGACTGAAGCGGGGGATGATGCCGAATGCCATGGCGGCAATCTATCGTGGGAGAGCCCGCGTTAAAGGAGCGCCGCCCCGGAGTCGCTGCCCATGGCCATCCTCGAGATCCTGACCGTCCCGCACCCCCTGCTCACGCAGAAGGCCCGGCCGGTGCGCGACGACGAGTTCGGACCCGGGCTCCAGAAGCACATGAGCGACATGCTGGAGACCATGTACGCCGCGCCGGGCGTGGGCCTGGCGGGCCCCCAGGTAGGGGATCTCCGCCGGCTGCTGGTGTGCGATCTGCCCGAGGAAGACGACGAAGGCGGCTCGGAAAAGGGCATCGAGAACCTGTGCATCTGCAACCCCGAGATCGTCCAGAAGAGCCGGGACAAGATCAAGTGGGAGGAGGGCTGCCTGTCGGTGCCCGAGTTCTGGGACTACCTGGAGCGCCCCCGGGTGGTCACGGTGCGCTACCGGGATCCGTTGGGCCAGCTCATCGAGCGGGAGTTCACCGACTACCACGCGGTCATCGTGCAGCACGAGATGGACCACCTCGAAGGCGTGGTCATCCTGGACATGGTCAGCCGGCTCAAGCGCAGCCGCTACCTTCGCAAGGCCAAGAAGGACAAGAAGCGCCTGGAAGCCGAGGCGGCCCTGGCGTGACCCGGGCGTTGAGGATCGGGTTCTTCGGCACCCCGGCCTATGCGGTGCCGACCCTGGACGCGCTGGTCGACGCAGGACACGAGGTGGTCACCGTGGTGGCTCAGCCCGACGCACCCTCGGGACGGGGCCACAAGCTCCGCCCACCGCCGGTGGTGGTCCGGGCCCGGGAGCTGGGCCTGGAGACCCGCCAGCCCCGGGGGATTCGGCGGGGGCTGTTCGCCCAGCGCTTCCCCCAGCTGGTGCTGGATGTGGGCGTCGTGGTGGCGTATGGCCGCATCCTGCCGCGCCCCATCCTGGACACCCCGGCGCGAGGGTGCATCAACGCCCACGGCTCGTTGCTGCCGCGGTGGCGGGGGGCGGCGCCCATCGAGCGGGCGATCCTGGCCGGCGACCACCGCACCGGGGTCTGCACCATGCAGATGGACGACGGGCTGGACACCGGCCACGTGCTGCTGCAACGGGAGACCCCGATCGATCCCGACGAGACCGGGGTCGCACTGCGCGGCCGCATGGCTGTGATCAGCGCCGAGCTGGTGGTCGAGACCCTGGCCCGGCTCGACACCCTGACCCCGGTGCCCCAGCCAGACGCGGGTGTGACCCACGCCGACCTGTTGACCCGGGACGAGGCTTCCCTGGACTGGTCCAGGCCCGGGCGTGCGCTGCACGACCGGGTCCGTGCCTTTGCACCCAAGCCGGGTGGGCGCTGCCGCTTCCGCGACGATCGCCTGACGATTCGGGCCACCCGGGTGCTCGAGGGGCCGGCGCTCGACGCCCTGCCGGACCGGCCCGAAGGGCCCCCCGGCACGGTCTGGGTCAGTCGCAAGCGCCTGGTCGTGGCCACGGTCGATGGCGCACTGGAGGTGCTGGAGGCCCAGCTGCCGGGTAGAAAGCCGCTGCCCGGTGCCGTGCTGGCCAACGGGGCCCGGATCCAACCCGGCGAGGTGCTGTCGTGAGCTCCCCGATCATCTCTCCCTCCATCCTGAGCGCCGACTTCGCCAAGCTGGGCGAAGAGATCGCGTCGGTCTCCAGCGCCGACTGGATCCATGTCGACGTGATGGACGGGCGCTTCGTGCCGAACATCACCATCGGCCCGCTCATCGTCGAGGCCCTGCGCCCGATCACCCAGATGCCGCTCGACGTGCACCTGATGATCGTCGAGCCCGATCGCTACGTGGCCGACTTTCGCCAGGCCGGCGCCGACTGGATCACGGTGCACGCCGAGGCTTGTCCACATCTTCACCGGAACATTCAGCAGATCCAGGACCTGGGCGCCAAGGCCGGGGTGGCCCTGAACCCGTCCACGCCGGAGACCGTCCTGGACTACGTGCTCGAGGGCCTGGACCAGGTCCTGGTCATGTCTGTGAACCCCGGGTTTGGCGGCCAGTCCTTGATCGACGGCGTGTTCTCCAAGATCGAACGGCTGCGCAAGCGCATCGACGCCCTGGGCCTGGACACCGTGATCCAGGTGGACGGCGGCGTCAAGCCCCACAACGCCTGGCGCTTCGTCGACGCGGGGGCCCACGCACTGGTCAGCGGATCCGGGGTGTTCAAGGCCCCGGATCGCGCGGCGGCGATCGCTGGGCTGCGGGCCTGCGCCAGACCGGAGAGCGCGGCCTGATCGTCAGGACTGTCGACCTGGCAATCTCCAGGTAGACTTCCGGCTCTCATGGACCCCTCTGGCCCGAGCACAGGCTCCTCCTGGCGCACGTTCCGGTTCCTGCGCCGCATCGGCAAGGGTGGCTTCGGCGAGGTGTACCTGGCCGAGATGAGCACCGGCGGTGGCTTCGCGAAGCCCGTCGCGGTCAAGGTCCTGCGCGAGGACTACCTCGAGGACGAGGAGGTCCTGCGGCGACTGCGGGACGAGGCGCGGCTGCTGGGACAGCTCAGCCACCCGAACATCGTGATGGCCGACGACCTGGTGACGCTGGCTGGCCGCTTGTCCGTCGTGATGGAGTATGTGCCGGGGGCCAATCTGAACTGGGTGATCAACCCCAAGGTCCACCCCGACGCCATCCCGCCCACGGTGGTCTGCCAGGTCATCAGCCGGGTGGCCGAGGCCCTCGAGGCCGCCTGGAGCCGCCCCAGCACCCTGACCGGGGAGCCTCTGCGCGTGCTCCATCGGGACATCAAGCCTTCCAACATCCGGCTGACCCCCGACGGCGTGATCAAGGTGCTGGACTTCGGCGTGGCCCGCGCGGAATTCAACGAGCGCGAGGCCGACACCCAGGACCTGCGCATGGGCTCGGTGCCCTACATGGCGCCCGAGGTCCTGCTGGACCTGCCCCACAGCGCGGCGTCCGACGTCTATGCCCTGGGGGTGACCTTCTACGAGCTGGCCGCCCGGCGTCGCTTCGGCAAGTGCAGGCTTCAGCACCCTCAGCACGACGCCTTGGTCGACGAGCGGTTCATCCAGGCCAACCTGAGCGAGTTCCTCCTGGCTGCAGAAGAGGTCGAGGACCTGGTGCGCCAGATGCTGGCCTGGGAGCCCCACATGCGGCCGGGCATCCAGGAGGTCATCGCCCGGTGCCGGGACCTGGAGCGGCGGGCGGTGGGCCCGCGGATGAACGAGTGGGCCCCAGCGGTGATCCCGGCGGTCGTGCGCGGCGTCAACGTCGAGCAGACCGAGGGAGAGCTCATCGGCCAGACCCTGTCCGAGGACGCCAGCACGGCCGGCCGATCCCGGCGCAGCGCCGGCGTGCTCACCACCGGGGAGATCCTCGAGGAAGACCCACCGACCGAGGAGACCGCCCCTGTCAGCGCCCCGCCCGTGTCTGCGCTGGACTCGCTGGCGCCCCAGGAGACGGTGCCCGAGCTGGAGCTCCCGGAGCCCGAGGAGCCCGAGCGGCGCAGTCGTCTCCCGCTGATCCTGTTGTTCGCTGTGATCTTTGTCGGTGTCGCGGTCGGTGCCTGGCGCACGCTGGGGCCTTCGGTGGACCCGGCCCCGTTTGCTCCGCCGACCCCCGAGACCCAGGTCACGGTGGAGCCGACCGAGCCGGTGTCGCCGCCGCAGGTGTTGGAGCCCGAGCCCGAGCCCGAGCGGGTGCGCCCCGTGCGGACTCCGAAGGCGCGGCCAGCGCCCGTGGCCAGCGAGCCGGCGCCTCGGGCGGAGCCCGAGCCCGAGCCCGAGCCCGAGCCCGAGCCCGAGCCCGAGCCTCGGGCCGAGCGCGTCGTCGAGCCGGAACCGGAGCCCGCCCCGGCGACGAGCGCCGAGCCTGAGCCTGAGCCCGCGCCCGTGGCCCCCACCCCCAGCGGGGCCACCCAGGAGATCGCCTTCTCCTCGAAGCCGCTTGGGGTCGCGGTCTCCGTCGACGGGGTCTACCGCGGCACCACCCCGCTGCGGGTGGACCTGGGCGAAGGAACCCACAAGGTCGCCTTCGAAGGAGCCGACGGCACGCGGTACAAGACCCTGAACGTCGTGGCCGGAGAGCGTCAGGTGGTGATTTTTGACCAGGCCAAGGACGTGATCCGGTGACCGGGGCCCTGGCGCTCCTCATGGCGGGTGCGGCTTGGGCCCAGGGTTGCCCGGACCTGGGCGCGACCCTGCGCGAGGTCACGGCCGCCATCGACGAGGTCCGGCTCGAGGAGGCCCAAGTGCTCACGGACCGGGCCACCGACGGCCTGGAGTGTCAGACGGAGGTCGTGAACTCGCTGACCCTGGTGGGGCTCTACCAGTCTGCCGGGGCGGTGGCCTACTTCCTGGGCAACTTCAACCAGGCCGACGACGCCTTTGCCCGGGCCATCGCGGTGGCCCCGGCGTCGCGGCTGGATCCGGCCTATGGCGACGGCCCGGCCACCATCTACGAGAACCTGCGCGAGGCCACCCTGGGCGCGGCCGCCGGCAGCCTCACCGGGCCCGAGCCGGTCGAGGCCTGGGTGGACGGGCGGCCTCTGTCGCCGGACTACCCCCTCGATGTCCCGCCGGGTTTCCACCTGATCCAGGTCGCCACCCCCAGCGGTGGACTGCTGAACACCGTGCACCGGGTGGCCCCAGGCGAGGACTTGATCGTGACCCGCGACGGCGCCGTCCAGATCAAGCGCAAGGAGCGCCCGCCGACCGACGAGCCGGCGCAGCAGCCGGTGATCACCGCGTCGGGCGGGGGTGGCGTGGAGTCGACCGGTGGCGGGCGTCGTGTGGGCCTGTTGGCTGCGGGAGGGCTGGGCATTGCCGCCGGCGCGGTCGGTGTGGTGCTGGCGAGCCTGAGCCACGAGCAGTTCTTCCAGGCCACCAGCGTGGACGACCTGGACACCCTGCGCATGCGGACCAACGTGCTAGCGGTCGGAGGCATTGGACTGGCGGCGGTGGGTGCGGGCATGCTGGGCGTCGGCGTGATCCCGCGTCAGAGTGGGGCCGAAGTCCTGT
>CAZFLE010000030.1:0-19058 GCA_964519895.1 uncultured Enterobacterales bacterium
TTGGTCGAGTGCAGAATTCACCGGACGGGTGCAGGTTCTGGCCGGCGTTTACACCCCGCCGCATGTCTCCATGGGACGTTGTGGTTGGCTGGGTTCGAACGGGTCGTTGCGGCACTCAGGCCAGGCGTGCCCTCCCCAGAACCAGGAGGTTGTATGCGACCACCGAGGCCTGGGTGTAGGCCTTGAAGTGCTCCTCGCCCCGCCAGGTGCAGCGACCGAGGCCAAACCCGCGCTTCAGGAAGGAGATCACGCCCTCGATTCCCGCCCGGAATCTCCAGAGGGACTTGTAGAGCCGCGAATCTCGAACCATCTCCGTCACTTTCATTCCACGCCGCTTGCTGAAACAGACATCCAAGACGCCACGCTCTTTGGCCCGCCGGAGGTTCTCTCGGGACGCAAATCCCCCGTCGAACGCAAGCTCTTGCGGGACGGTCCCGATGACGTCCTCAAGCCGGTCGATCGAGCGCTCGACCAGCGTGGAGTCGTTTGATCTTGTGCCCGTACTGGGTCTTGCGGCGGCCCTTCGAGATGATGTCCGCGTGGTCCTCGAAGATTGAGACCAGCTTCTCCCCTGCCGGAACCGACTCTCCCTCCAGAACACGCCGTCTAGTCTGGTCCACGACCTGCCGTCCGAGCTCGGTGAAGTGCTCGATCCGCTCCAGGATCCTCCCCACCTTGCGGCTCGGCTCGCAGCGGCGAAGCGCCGCCAAGGCCCTGTCCGCATAGCCAAGCGTCAGCTCCGTCACCCGGATCAAGTCGCGGTAGGGAGGGAAGCGCTTGGCCTTCCGCCGAGCGTACAGAATCTCCCGTGCTCTCCGCCTGGTTCGGCGGGTGTGGTTGGTCCACTCGAAAGCGACACCGGCGTCCCGAGCCCGCTTCAGCCAGCGGGCCAGCACTCGAACCGTGTCCCAGAGCAGCTCTGAATCGGACGGCTCGTGGATGTCGGAGTCGACCACTGTGCAGTCGATCCGGACTCGCTCGCCGGAGTCCACCCCGGCCTCGAGGCCGTCCTTGACAAGGACCTTGTTGATCGCCGCCCAGGTGGAGGCACTCACCTTCGCGATGTTCTCGGCCAGCGTGGCGCGCTTGGGAGCCACCTCAGAGAACCCGTAGCCGCAGAACGCCCGGTAGCAGGAGGAGTCCGCCAAGTGGAACGCCAGGGCCTCGTAGCTGAACTGGTTCAGCTGCTTGAGCACGGCAGCCCGCAGGACCTGGTCACCGGTCATCCCCGGCGACCCGAGCCGAGGACTGGCGTCGCCGAGGAGATCGCACGCCACGAGACCCGGGAGATTCGGGCTACCGTCGAGCACGTCGCTCATGGCGGCGAGCTCTTTGGCATGGCGGTGATCCACCCACGGCGGGATCAACTTCTGCTGGATATCGTAGGCGCGTCGCATCTTCCGTCTCCTTCGTGATCGGCCATTACTGGCTTTTGTCCTTTGGTATGGACCCGAAGCCTAGCAAAACCGACCAAGAATGTGGAACGGAAGATGCGACTTTATTCTCCAGCTTTAACGCGGATTATCGCCATTTCGGATGGGAACTAGCTACGGCGTGAGCCAGTCCTCGAGTTCCAGCCCCTTGAATGACTCGAAGTCCCGGGTGTTGTTGGTCACCAGCGTCAGCGAGTTGGCCACCGCGATCGCGGCAACCTGCCCGTCGAGCAGCGGTACGGGTCGCCCTGCACGCCTCAGCCGAGCCCGTTCCACGCCGTGCCAGTGGGCCGCAGCCTGGTCGTACGGAACCTGTGGATAGCCCGGTAGAACCACCTCGTTGAGGTAGCGGCTCAATGCTGACTTCCGCCGTCCGGCCTCCATCTTGGACACCCCGTACGTGAGCTCATGCCACACCACGGTCGCGATTCCGATCTGGCCCGCCAGGCCAACCAGCTTCTCCATCAGAGCGGCCGGCGGATCCGGTCTGAACGGCCGTGACACCACATTGGTGTCGAGCAAGTACTTCAAGCTCACAGCTCGACTTCCCGACCTTCCGAGCGGTCGCGCAGCTCGTCCCAGTACTCGACGGGCAGCTGGCGGTCCTCGTCCTCCACCGACTCCTGCCAAGCCTCATAGGCCTCGGCGAAACTCCGCGTCGGACCAGTCAACCGCTTGTAGTCCTCGATCGACAACACCACGGCCACGGGCTTGCCGCGGCGCGTGATCTCGACCTGTTCTCCAGCCTCCACGGCATAGAGCAACCGCGGTAGCTGGCCTCTTGCTTCAGCGATGGAGTACTTCTTGGACACGCCGCACCTCATGTACATCACTTATGTACATCTTAGCACGTCCACACCGTCCGTCAGGCTGCAGCGCCCCGCTCGCTCATGCAGGAACTCCTCGATGACCTGTGACCCGGCTCAGCTCACTACTGCGGCGAGATCCGCAGCACTTCCTGCTCCACCGCGTCCACGAACCACAGGTTCCCGTCGTCGCTGAACGCCAGGCCCATCAAGCAGCCGTCCGGAAGCTCGGTGTCCAGCCAGTCCACCAGGGTGCCGTCGAGCTCGAAGGCGTAGATGCCGCCGGTCGCGTTGTCGCTGACCCACAGCAGGCCGTCGACCAGCTCGAGACCGCTGGGGCGCTCCAGGCCGAAGTCGGCGCCGTCGATCAGCGTGCTGATGTCGGCGTCGTTGATGTGGTCCTGGTCGGCGCCGTCGTAGTTCGGGGTGATGCGGCTGCCCTCGGTGCCCGAGGTGGTGTCCAGCACGGCGATGCGGTTGTTTCCGGTGTCGGCGATGTAGAGCAGGTCGGTGTCGTGGTCGAAGGCCAGGTGTCCGGGCACGTCGCTCACGTAGCTGACCTCGTCTTCGACGTAGCGCTTGATCTCGCCGTCGGAGTGGTCGGTGCCTCCCAGGTCGTGGTCGTCGTGGAAGTCGTACATGGTGATCGAGCTGTGGTAGCCGTCGAAGATCCAGAACTTGTTGCCGGACTCCCAGGCGATGCCCACGCCGTTCGGGCTGTTGTGCAGCATGTCCAGGTGGGACCAGTGGTCGGCCTCGAAGTCAGCCTCGTCGGCGGTCCACAGGGTCGGGCCCATGAAGTCCGCGGGGGTGAAGCCGCCCTGGGTGGGCTCGTCTTCTTCGTGGATCGTGGCCACGCCACCCTGGTCGTTGAACGCCAGGGCCGAAGGCTTGGCCAGGAAGTGGTTGGCGTCGGAGTTGTCGCCCCAGTGCTCGCTGCTCTGGTCGTCGGCGCCCGGGTTCTCGAGGATTACGACGGAGTCGTCGACGTAGTTGGCGATCCACAGGTTGCCGCTGTTGGGGTTGAACTCCAGGTCTCGCGGGGTGTTCAGCCCGTCGTCGGTCGTGGCAAAGGTCTCCAAGGTGACGGCGGACAGGCTGTTGGTGCCGCCGCCCAGGACCGCCAGGCCCACGGGACCGGGGGTGCCGGTGTCGGTGGTGCCAGAGCTGGTGGTGCCGTCGGTGCAGGCCACCAACAGGGCCGCCAGAGGCAGCAGGGCAAGGTTGCGAGAGTGGGTCATCCTGGAATCCTCCATGCGCAGGCGAAGCTATCTGGACAGGGTGTGGGGCCGCGTGGCCCAGGTGTCAATTCGGCTGCGGGGGCCGATCGGATCTGTGTCTCGTCGATCTCGCCCAGGCCCGGGGGTTGCAACCAAGCTCGGATCCGGGCATAAAGGCAGCGTGATGATTCACGTGTCCGCCCTGGCCCCGACCTGTACCCGCTGTTGTTGCGCGTGTACGCGGGCCGGGGTGCGCTGACCGTCAGACTGACTCAGTCGCAACGCCACCCCGGTCCAGCCTGAGACGGCATCGGCCTGACCGGCCCCTGCATTGCCCGACCCCCGACACGTCTGAACTCCATCTCCCCAAGGAGCCACCCCATGGCTTCCCTCCCTGCCGTCCACGTCCTGTTCGAGAACCCCGCCTGGCTGCCGCCCCTGGTGGCCGGGCTCGAAGCCGAAGGCTTCACCGTGCACCTCCACGAGCTCGACGAGGGCCTGATCGACCCCACCGAGCCACCGGCCGAAGGCATCTGGATCAACCGGATCAGCCCGTCCAGCCACACCCGCAGCCACCACGGCTCGGTCGCCCTGGCCCGCGAGGTCCTGTACTGGCTCGAAGCCCACGGGCGCCGAGTCATCAACGGGACCGACGCCTTCGAATTCGAGATGTCCAAGCTGCGCCAGGACATCGTGCTCCGCAAGTACGGGATCCGTACCCCGCGCACGCTGCTGGGCTTCGGCCGCGAGGGCCTGCTCCAAGGCGCCGCCACGTTCGACGGCCCCTTCATCACCAAGCACAACCAAGGCGGCAAGGGCCTGGGCATCCAGCTGATGCAGTCGGTCGACGACCTGGCGCGCTGGCTGGACTCCGATGAATTCGACCCCGGGCCCGACGGCAAGATCCTGCTCCAGGAGTACATCCAGGCGCCACAGGCCTTCATCACCCGGGTCGAGGTGGTGGGGGACCGCTTCCTGTTCGCGATGCGAAGCGCCACGACAGACGGCTTCGAGCTGTGCCCGTCCGACGCCTGCCAGCTGCCGGCGGTGGCCCCCGACGTGTGCCCCGCCGACGGCAGCGCCTCGGACAGCAAGTTCTCGGCGTCACCCCTGACCGCCGACGACCCACTGGTGCGCAAGTACCTGGCGCTCATCCAGGGCGAGGGCATCGACGTCGCCGGCATCGAGTTCGTCGAGGACGCCGAAGGCAACCGCTACACCTACGACATCAACGGCACGACCAACTACAGCGGCGTGCTGGGCGAGAAGATCGGCATCGACGGCATGCTGGAGGTCGCCGGGTGGATCAAGCGGGTGGTGGTGCCGAGCCTGACCAAGCTACGGGTGGCGAGCTAGACGCGGAGCCCCCCCTTGAGCGATGTCCTGTCCGAGCTCCTGGAGATCCTGAAGCTCGAGCGCATCGAGGAGAACCTGTTCCGGGGACAGAGCCAGGACCTGGGCTGGGGGCGCCTGTACGGGGGCCAGGCCCTGGGCCAGGCGCTCAGCGCAGCGGCGCAGACGGTGCCGGCCGATCGGGCGGTGCACTCGGTGCACGCCTACTTCCTGCGCCACGGAGACCCGAAGCGCCCGATCGTCTACAGCGTGGACCCCATTCGGGACGGGCGCAGCTTCACGACGCGGCGGGTGGTCGCCATCCAGGGGGGAAAGCGCATCTTCAGCCTGTCGGCGTCGTTCCAGGTCGAGGAGGACGGGCTCAACCACCAGGACGCCATGCCGGTCGCCACCGCGCCGGACGACCTGAGGAACGAGCAGGAGCTCGGCAAGCGCTACCTGGGACGCCTGCCCCCCGAGATCCTGGCCCAGATCCCCCCGGGCCTCCGGGAGCGGGCGGTGAACCCTCGCCCGATCGAGATCCGCCCCCTGGAGCCCCTGGACCCGGTCGCCCCCGGGGAGCGGCCGCCCCACCGCCAGGTCTGGTTCCGAGCCTCGGGCTCCCTGGACGGGGTCGACGACGCGGTGCACCGCTACCTGCTGGCCTATGCCAGCGACTTCCACTTCCTGGTCACAGCCATGCAGCCCCACGGGGTCAGCTGGCTGACGCCGGGCATGCAGGTCGCGAGTCTGGACCACGCGATGTACTTTCACCGGCCCTTCCGCATGGACGACTGGCTGCTCTACGACATCCGCAGCCCCACAGCCGGTGGCTCTCGTGGCCTGGTCGAGGGCCGCTTCTACGCCCGGGATGGCACGCTGGTAGCGTCGGCGGTGCAGCAGGGGCTGATCCGCGACCGGCGAGGGTAGACTGGCCGGCATGATCCCGCTGCTCCTTGCACTCTCGACGGCCCATGCCGCCAACTGTGACGTCCGTGCGCTCACCAAGGACGTCGAAGAGGCGTCGCCGATGGCGGTGCCCCGGGCCTTTCATGCGCTCTACACCTGCGACGTCGACGCGGCGGCGGCCGTGGCGCCCGCGTCCCTGGCCCGGGCCCTGCCAAGCGACGACGCGAACCAGCTGGTGCTGGACGCCCTGGCGCTGGGACTCGAGGACGAGGTGCGGGCGTGGATCTCCGGGCTGCGGTCCGACGAGCGCTCGGGCACCATCAAGGCCCTGGGCAAGGCCTGTGCCGAGCACGAGTCCGTGGCCGACTTCCTGGTGGCCAGCGAGGCCACCATCGGCGAGAAATTCTGGTCCCAGCGCTGGTACCGGTCCCTGGGTGAGTGCCGCCGCCCCCAGGTCCAGGCGCTGCTCAAGGCCGAAGTCCAGGAGCCGTCGGGTGACCGGAACCGCTTCCTGAGCGTGCTCGAGGTCTTCGCCCGGAACCTGGGCGCCGACGCGATCCCCTACCTCAAGACGCTGTTGATCCTGAACGAGCGCGAGGAAGAGTCCGCCTACATCGTCAACGCCTTTGCCGATGCGGCCAACGTGGGCTCGATGGACGGCATGAACGCCGAGACCGCGGCGGTGGCCGTGGCGGCGCTCTTCGACATGGCCCCTCAGCTCCCGGATCCAGCCCTCAAGCAGGCGGCCACGACCCTGGTGACCCTGGGGGCCGGGGACCGGGTGGGCGAGCTGGCCGGCGCTCACTTCCGAGACCGGGCCTGGGAGGACGGCAAGCTGCACTATGGGCTGGTGGTCGTGGAGACCGCGAGCTGCAAGAAGGGCAAGGTCCAGGTCGTGCTGCACAACAGCCAGGTGATCGAGCCCGGTCGGGCCTGGCTGGCCGATCTGGATCTGGACGCCGCGGTGGCGGGTTGGTCCTACACCCTGCGGGCCGACTGCAAGGGCACCGCCGGTCAGACCGCGGTGCGCGTCTCGGCGCAGCCCCTGCTGGACGCAGGCGACGTCGCGGGCTTCCAGGGGGCCATTCGCGCCGAGGTGACCGCCACGAACCCAGCCAAGCTGGCCACGGTCGACGAGGCGCCGGTCACGTTCTGATCAGGAGGTCTCATGGGCCCGGCGCGCACGGGCCAGGTCCTGGTCGACCTCGGCTGCGGCGATGGCCTCGTGCCGCAGCTTCGCGACCTGGGCCTGGACCGGGTCCGCGCCGCTGGGCGTCTGCAGCCCGCCTCGGGTCAGGTCCAGGCGCAGGGCGTGCAGCTGGTGGAGCAGGGTGCGCTGGCGGGCCTGGAGGCGGGACACGGCGGTGGCGGCGTCCTGCCAGGCTTCGAGGCGGGCGACGATGGCCTGGGCCTCGCCGTGGAAGATCTCGGCCGTCGCCTCGTCCGGGGCCCCATGGACCCGCTCCTCGGCTTCGGCCAGGTCCTGCTGCAGCCGGGCGCCAGCACCGGCGTCGCCGGCGTCTGCCAGGGCGTCCAGAGCCTGCTTGAGGGCCTGGGCGCCCTCCCGGAGTGCGGCCACGTCGACCCGGGCCCCGGCGATCCGCGCCAGCTGGCCCAGGACGACCTCGACCTGGGCCAGGAAGCCCTTGGGCACGACCTCTTGCAGGGTGATCGGCTCGGGCAGGGCCACCGGCGCCGCGACGGGCTCCGGCCGGGGCTCCCGGTCGAGCAAGGCCCGCACCGCTGGCCACGCCCGGGCACCGTGCGCACCCAGGCCCAAGAGCCAGAAGATGGACCAGCTGGGGATCGCGCCCGCCTTGACCGTCAGGAAGCCGATCACGGCCACGAAGGCGGCGGCGTGCCAGAACAGGCCGTGGCGTGCCCGGGCCTGGGCCGCGCCCAGGGCGCTGCCGTGGAAGGGCACCACTTCGGCGAAGACCGGCCACTCGTGGAGCGGACGCCAGGCCAGATCGCCCTCGGGGTGGGCCAGCTCCAGCCCGGTCAGGTCCCCGGACCCCAGCTTCTTGCGCAGGCGCTCGTCGTCGAGCTCCTTTACCTGCTTGCCGTCCTGGAGGAACCACCGGGCCATCACCCCAGGCTATCGCGTCCCCGTGGCCTGACTCGAGTCCCCTGGGGTATGTGTGAGGGGTGCTCGCGCTCCTTCTGCTCAGCTGTACCGCCGACCCCGACTCCGGTCTCGACGACAGCGCCACGACGGTGGCCACGGCGGACTCCGCAGCGCCCACGGTGGACACGCCGGACTCCGCCACACCGACGGACTCGGCCCCTCCGACGGACTCCGGCGACACCGCGCTGCCCCTTGGCAGCATCACCGGCCAAGCTTTCGACACCCAGGGCGCCCCGCTCGAGGACCTGCGCGTGACCCTGTGCCGGGGCACCTGCGAGTACGACGACACCGCCGCCGACGGCACCTTCAGCATCCCGTTCGTGCCCCCGGACAGCTACCCCATGAGCGTCGTGGACATCTACGGCGAGCGGGGCCTGGCCATCCCGCTGTTCCTCGTCGACGTGGCCCAGGGCGAGCACGTGGTCTTGCCCGGCGACGTGGTCGTGCCGTTGCTCCAGGACCCGGCGCCGATGCCCACCGAGCCCGGCGAGGTCGAGATCCTGCCCGGGCTGTTCCTGTCCTTCGACCCCGACGAGCTCTGGCTGGCACCCTGGGAGCCCGCAGACCACCTCCAGGGGGCCGAAGCGCCGTCGATCCCGGCCATGGTCCCCTTCGAGGGTGCCTTGGTGACCTGGTACCTGGGGCCCTTCAAGTCCCAGTCCTACGCCGACATGGGGCTGCGGGTCGAGAACCGCTGGGGCCTGGCGCCTGGCGACACCGTGCGGGCCTGGGTGTGCAGCTACAGCGACGCTGAGTGGGCCGACGGCGGCCTGTTGACCGTCGACGACCAGGGCGCCTGGCTCACCGGCGGCGCCATCCGCGAGCTGACCACGCTGGTGCTGGTCCGGCAGTAGGCACTACTCGCCGCAGGCGTGGCCCAGGGCTTCCTCGTCGGCGGAGAACACCAGGTCCAGGGTCTCCAGGGCAGTGCGTCCATCGGCGTCTGCCGCGGACAGGCTGGCGGTCACGCTGCGGCCACAGACCGCAGAGGTCCAGCTGGAGGCCCCGTGGGTCGGCAGGCCCTGGGTGTCGAGCTCGTCGAAGTAGAGGAAGGCGTCCTGGCAGCAGCTCTCGTCGGCGTCGGGCCACAGGACGACGTCTTCGGTCGCCGACAGCAGGGTGCTTCCGGTCTCCAGGTCGGTCAGGGTCACGGTCAGGGCCACCAGGTCCCGGGTGCCGCAGATCTTGGGGAACAGCAGGAGCTCCCAGCCGTACTGGGGCGAGTAGCTGATCGGCAGCTCGCCGCCCGGCTCCAGGTCCTCGGGATCGTCCAGGACGCCCAGGATCTGGAGGGTGGCCCCGTGGTCGCAGCAGGCCTGGGTGATGGTCCCAGACCCTTCGGTGTCGGCGGGGGGACACTCCGGTCCGGTGTCGGTGGTGGACGAGGTGGTCTGGGTGTCCGTCGCGGGGGTGGTGCTCGCGGAGTCGGTGGCTGTCGCGTCCGTGGTGGCGCCCGTGCAGGCGATCAGCGAGAGCATAGCCAGGGCGGTCACGGCCCCAGGCTAATGCGTCTCTAGGCGGCCTGTTGGTCGAGCTGCTCGCCGGCACTCCGCAGCCATGCGAGAAGGTCGGGCGGAGGCCGGACCACGCTGACCCCGGCGACCTTACCGCCGCGCTGCTCGGGGTCGCTGCGCACGTTGCGGACCTGAATCCGGGCCAGGTAGGGCACCAGGCCAGGCGCGGTGAGGCGGGCGGTGAACTCCTCGCCCCGGGTCAGCAGGAGCTGCCCCCGGCTGAAGCGAAAGCTCAGGCCGCGCTTGGACACGTCGATCACGGCAAAGGACAGCGTGCGACCGCCGTCGGTCAGCTCGACCTTGACGCACTCGTCGAGCTCGACCGGCTCGCGGAAGTCGTCGCGGTGCTCCTGGACCTGGACTGCGGCCGGGAAGCGCAGGAGCAGGTGGCCGTCGTCGCTCACGTCGCTGACGGTGGTGTAGAAGGCCACGGCTTCGCCGTCGTCGATCACGGTCACGTGGGCCGGGGAACCGGCGGTCACGCCCGCTGGGCACCCGCCGTCGGGGATCATCGGCAGGCGCATCTCGTCGTCGGCGGGGCCTACGACGCCAGAGACGCGCACCCCACCGGCGGCCTTGATCCGGGCTCGGCGGCCCTCTTCCGGGGCGTTCAGCAGCCGGGCTTCGATGGCGACCTGGCTCGCAAGGGTGATTCGCATGGACACCTCGACCTTCCCCGACGGAGACGGATCAACTGGGGCGCGAGATGAGGGGCTGGATCAAGGAGCCAGGAGGCGGGGGATCTGCCCCTGGGTGACGAAGGCCACGGCCTCGAGCGCACGGCGCTGGACCCAGCGCTGCTGCAGGGGGGCTGCGAGCAGCTTGGCAAAGGCCATCAGGGGGCGGGCATCGCCGGTCGCGGCGTGTTCCTCGAAGGCCACGACCACGCCCTTGATCAGGTGCGCCTGGACGATCGGGCGACCGCTGGTGTCGGCGATGGCGGCGTCCATCCAGAGAGGCTCCAAGGCCTTCGGATCGGCCCCAGCGGCCAGGGCCATGGCTCGGGTGGTGTGCCCGGCGTCGATCGCTGCGGCGAGCCCTGCCAGGGTCCCCGGGTCGGGCTCAGGGGCCCGCTCAGCGCCGTCGAGCACCCGGTGGTGGTGCACGAAGCGGGCGGCGAACAGCAACAGACGGAAGGCTCGGGGGTCGTTCCAGCGGGCGAGCGCGTGCCGCACCGCGTTGGCGTGGGTCTGGATGTGGGTGACGCTGAGCCAGTTGTCCTGGACCGACTGGTCTCCGTCGATGGCCACGTCGAAGCGGATCATGCGCTCGGCGGCGGCCAGGCTCAGGGCGTCGACCAGGGCTTCCCACGGAGCCCCGGCGCGGGCGGCGCCAACCAACCCGTCAAAGGCCTGGGCCGGGGTCCCCGACAACAGGGCCTCGATCACCGCTTCGTGGTCGGCCCAGTCCGGATCCTGGCCGCGCACCGTGGCCAAGGCTGCCAGGTCCAGGTCGGCGAGCCGCCGGCGGAAGCCCGCCCAGGCGGGCAGCACGTCCTCGCGGGTGCCGTAGACGATGCCGGCCAGGTGCCCGACCAGGATCTCGTCGGCGTGCTCCCAGTCGGCCGCTCGCAACAGGTCGAAGACCTTGACCTGGTAGATCAGCCTGTGGCCGAAGCTCAGGAAGTGGTCGGCGCACAGGCCGAACAGCCAGGCCTCGACGTGCCCCCGCCAGCCCCGGGCCAGGGCCCCTCGCAACAGGCCTTCGGCGGCGGGCAGGTCCTCGGCCTCGACCGCAGCCCGCAGCAGGGCCCGGGCAGCGTCCGGGTCGTCGCCGGGGTCCACCGGGTCGGCCACCGGGCGCACGGGCCTGCGGGCGTGGGCGTAGCTGGCCACGTCCAGGGCCTGGGCCAGAGGGATCGCCGCCCGGGGGCCCGGGTAGCGGTCCACCCAGCGGAGCACGTCTGCGGCGACGGCCAGCCCGTGGGTGGCGCCCCACTCGGCGTGCCGGGCGTCGTGGCGGGCGGCGACAGCCGCGATGCTGGCCGGGGCCACCCCGGCCTGGAGCAGGCGGACGGCGTCGCGCACCGTGCGGCCGCCTTCGTAGCGGGTCAGGCCCTCGTCCAGGCTGGCCCAGAGCTTGGGCAGGACCGCCGCGGGATCCGGCGGGCTGAGGTCGACCTGGACCCGCCCATCGACCACGCGGACGGGGTAGCTGCGCACGTCTTCGCCGCCCTTGCCGCAGGCGCCGTCCCGCAGATCGAACTTCCAGTTGTGCCAGCAGCAGGTCAGGGTGCAGCCGTCGACGGCCCCCTGGGACAAGGGGTAGCCCTCGTGGGGGCAGCGGTCGTCCACGGCGTGCAACACCCGATCGTCCAGCCGGAACACGGCGACGCGGTCGTCTTGGTGGCGCAGGGTCTTGACCCCGCCGACGGGGACGGAGGAGAGGTCGAAGGCGTCGTGCCAGCGTGTGTTCATGGGTTCTCCAGCGTGCCCCATGTTCCTACGGTGCCTGGCTGGCGCTCGCCCGTGGATCGCCCGCTCGTTGGCGAGGCGCCAATCCCTTGGCCGCGGGGTCGCCGGTGTTAGCTGCGGCCGATGGTGATCCCCCTCGGGCCCTTCGATCTGCACGCTCGCGTCGGTGCCGGAGGCATGGGTGAGGTCTGGTCCGGGCAGCACCGCGTGGCCGAACTGCCGGTGGCGATCAAGGTCATGCGGCCGTCCCTGCGGGGGCACAGCAAGCTGATCACGGCCTTTCGCAACGAGGTGCGCCAGGTCGCCAAGCTGGAACACCCCGGGGTGGTGATGGTGCTGGATCACGGGGTGGTGTCCGAAGAAGCGGCCCAGGCCAGCCAGGGCGCACTGGTGGCTGGCAGCCCATACCTGGCGATGGAGTACGCCAGCGCAGGTGCCCTGGACCAGGCGCTGGAGGCCATCAGCTGGTCGGCCCTGCGCACGATCCTGTTGTCGATGCTCGAAGCCCTGGCCCACGCCCACGCCCGGGGCGTGCTCCACCGGGACATCAAGCCTGCGAATGTCCTGCTCGCAGGCATCGAGGACTTCCGGCCCGGGATCAAGCTGACGGACTTCGGCATCGCCCAGGCGGTGCGTGACCCGCTGCTCGAAGACGATCTGGAGGGCTTCGGCACCCCCGAGTACATGGCCCCGGAGCAGGCCCTGGGGCAGTGGCGGGAGCAGGGCCCCTGGACCGATCTGTACGCCGTCGGCGCGGTGGCGTGGCAGCTGTGCACCGGGTCGGTGGTCTTCTCGGACGCGGATCCCAAGGCCATCGCGCGGGCCCACATCCACGACCCCCTGCCGGAGCTCGTGCCGCTGTTCACGGTGCCCGACGGCTTCGAGGCCTGGATCCGGCGCCTGCTGGAGAAGAGTCCCCGGCGCCGCTACCGCTTTGCCGCCGATGCGGCGTGGGATCTCCGTCGGCTGGGCCGGGCCCCGGCGTCGGGCGGGGTCGCCCTGGAGTCGCCGGAGCTTCGGTCCCCCAACACCTGGGTCCTGTCCGACGCCGATCTCGACGACGACGACCTGTTGGCGACGGGCTTTGCCGATCACGAGCCCCTGGCGTCCCAGGCCCCGCCGATTCCCGAGACCTGGCGCCCGCCGAGCGGCGACGTCACGCCCACCCATCTGTTGGGCGCTGGCCTGGGACTGTTCGGCCTGCGCCAGGTGAGCCTGGTCGGCCGCACCCCCGAGCGGGATCGCACCTGGCGCAGCCTGCGCAACGCCGGCCGGACCGGTCGTCCGCGAGCCGTCGTGCTGCGGGGCCCCGCTGGGATCGGCAAGTCGCGGCTGGCCTGGTGGATCGCCGAGCGGGCCCACGAGGTCGGCGCGGCACATGTCCTGTGGGCCACCCACAGCCCGCTGCCGGGGCCGTACGAGGGCCTGTCCCGCATGCTGGCTCGCCACCTGCGCTGCGTCGGCCTGAGCGCCGATGGCCTGCGCCGTCGCATCGCGCAGCTGGCGGGGGAGCCCGGCATGGGCGACGACCGGGAGCGCGAGGCCGTGACCCGGTTCCTGCTGTCGAGTCCCGGCGCCGCCGGAGGCCCTCACGGTCCCCGGCCGCTGCAGCCCAAGCAGCGCTACGCCCTGCTGACCCGCTTCCTGGAGCGGCTGGGCCAGGATCGACCGGTGGTGCTGGTGCTGGACGACGTCCAGTGGGGGGCCGACACGCTGGCGTTCGTGGCCCACCTGCTGAACCAGGACCGGGTGCGGCGGCTGCCGGTGCTGGTGCTGCTGGCCGCCCGCGAGGAAGCCCTGGCCTCGCGCCTGGTGGAGTCCCGGCTGCTGGAGCAGCTCGAGGCCCGCCGGGACGTGAGCCCCATGGTCCTGGCCCCACTGGGCGTGCGCCACCGCCGAGAGTTGGTCCAGAGACTGCTGTCCCTGGACCACGACCTGGCCCGGGAGCTCGACGCGCGCACCGCGGGCAACCCGCTCTTCGCCATCGAGCTGGTCGACGACTGGATCCGGCGCGGCGTGCTGGAGCTCGGTCCCGGTGGCTTCCGGCTGCGGGCCGGGGAGCGGGCGGACCTGCCCGACGACATCCACGTGGTCTGGAAGGGGTGGGTGGACCAGGTCCTGGACTACCAGCCCCCAGGCGCCCGGGCGGCCTTGGAGCTGGCAGCGGCCCTGGGACTTCACGTGCACGGGCACGAGTGGGAGATCGCCTGTCGGGAGCTGGGGCGGCCGGTGCCCGAGGCTCTGATCGACGCGCTCATGGCCACCCACCTGGCCGAGCCCCGCGAGGACGGCTGGGCCTTCGTGCACGAGATGGTCCGGGAGAGCATCGAGCGCGAGGCACGGGAAGGCGGGCGCTGGCAGGATCTGAACCTGGCCTGCGCCGCGATGCTCAAGCTGCGGGGAGATGCCACGGGCACGGCCGCCCGCCTGGGCCACCACCTGCTGCGGGCGGGCCGGCGAGAAGAAGCCCTGGCGCCGCTGATTGCGGGCGTGCGGGCGCGGGTCCAGGCCGGCGATCTGCCCGCTGCCCAGGCCGAGCTCAAGGTGCGCAGTCGCACGGTCGAAGCGCTCCGCCTGCCCCCGGACGATCGCCACCGCGGCGAGGACCTGGTCGAGCAGGTGCGCATCCACCTGGGGCGGGGAGAGCTCGACGAGGGGGAGGCTCTGGCGGTGCGCGGGGTGGCCTTGGCCCGGCAGCACGGCTGGGGCACGCTCCAGGTCCGGTGCCAGCGCTACCTGGGCATCCTGGCCGAGAAGCGAGGGGACCTGCAGCGGGCCGAAGGGGAGTTCCGCGAGGCCTCGTCGCTGGCCCGGAAGCACGGCCTGCGAGACGAACAGGCCGCCTGTCTGGAGCACCGGGGCTCGATCCGGCGGACCACGGGGGACTGGGCCGGCAGCCTGCGCTACCTGGAGCGGGCCGAGGCGCTCTACACCCAGCTCGACGACGACCACGGCCTGGCGAACTGTCTCAAGGAGCTCGGTGCGACCCTGATCAACAGCGCCGAGACCGCGCGGGCCGGCCAGGTGCTCACCCAGGCTGCGGCGCTGTACCGGGGTCTGGGCAGCTGGTCCGGCCAGGGGGAGTGCCTGAACAACCTGGGGGACGTCCAGCGTCGGCTGGGGGACATGGCCGCCGCGGAAGCCACCTATCGGCAGTCCCACGAGCTGCTGGAGCGGGCCGAGGCCGCGGCGCTGATCTTCCCCCGGTGCAACCTGGGCCTGGTGCTGGCCCTGCGTGGCAAGCCCCTCGAGGCCCGGGGCGTGCTCAAGTCCGCCCTCAAGGACGCCGGTGCCCGGGGGGCGATCCAGGCCTGGCTGCACGCCGTGCTCACCTGGCCCCTGGCGGAGCTGCGGGCGTGGAAGGCCTTCGACCGGCACCTGCGGCTGGCTCGTGCTGGCCTGGTGCGCACCGGCATGGTCGATCCCGATCTGGCGAACGTGCTGTCCGCGGCGGCCATCGCCTGTGAACAGGGCGGTCAGTCCGAGCGGGCGCTGCGGGTCGACGCCCTGGCCCAGGCCCAGGTGCGGGCGCTCGAGCGGGACTGATCCGTCTGGGGGGAACCCCTGAGCGCCCTCGTGGTCCGACCAGGGGACTCGGGAGGTCCCATGCGTCTGATCCACTGGGCGGTGCTCGCTCTGTCCCTGTTCGCGGTGGCGTGCAGCTTTGCCTCGGCAGAGGCGCCAGTGGCGCCGCCGACCCCCACCGCGCCTGCCGCAGCCGCCCCAGAGGCCCCTGCAGCCCAGGCCCGCTTCACCCTGGCCAAGCCCGCGACCTGGCGCGGCCTCACCGTGTGGCCGGTGGTCGACACCCAGGCCAAGCCCACCCCGGTCGGCGACTACCAGACCCTGTCCGAGGCGCTGAAGGCCGGCACCCTGGCGGTGACCGAAGTGGACAGCGGCGGCTCGGTGCCCACTCTGCAGGTGCACAACACGGGGGCCAAGACCGTGCTCATGACCGCCGGCGAGGTCGTCCAGGGGGGCAAGCAGGACCGGGTGCTGGTCGAAGACGTGCTCATCGAGCCCGCCAAGGAGCCCCAGGAAGTGGCCGTGAACTGCGTGGAGCAGGGGCGCTGGAGCGCGGGCCGGACGGGGCTCAGCTTTGGCTACGGCGGCAAGGCCGAGGTGGCCTTGACCCAGGCGATCCAGGGGGAACGCGACCAGAGCGCCACGTGGTCCAAGGTGGCCGAGCTCAACGCCAAGAAGGCGGTCGCTCTGGCCCCGGCCGACGCCGCCGAGCTGCGGCCGTCCACCGGCACGTACATGGCTTCGCTGGGCCAGGACGAGGTCCGGGAACAAGTCGAGGCCGGACTGGCCCAGCTGCGGCCAGCGTTCGAGGGCCAGGCCACGGTCGTCGGGCTTGTGGTTGCCCTGGACGGCAGTCTGGCCAGCGCCGAGATCTACGGGCATCCCCGCCTGTTCGCCAAGAGCCGGGACCAGGCCCTGCGCAGTGCGGCACTCCAGGTGATCGGCGACGCCTCAGCGGTGCCCGCCAAGAAGACCGTCGCCCTGAAGGAGGCCCAGGACTTCCTGGACGAGGCGCTGGTCGCGGACGCGCCCGAGGCCGCGGCCGAGGTGGACGGCAAGGTGACACGGAAGAAGGCCAAGACGGACGGTGCCGCGGCCTACAAGACGGAGGGGGAGGACGGGCAGCTGCTGCACCTGAGTGTGTACGCCGAGTGAGGGTCCGGCCTACTCCCCCCCAGCCGCCTCTGGCATCAACCGCACCAGCACATACTGCTCGAAGTCCAGGTATGTCCCCGCCACCTCCTGCACCACCGCCGCTGTCAGCGCCGCATTCCGCGCGTCGTATCCACCGATCAGGTCCTCGAGCTCCTGGCCGTGCTCCACGCTGCGCTTGATCTGGTTCCGCCAGAAGCTGTTCGTCTCCAGGCTGGTCTCCCAGTTCCTTGCGTTGATCGCCCGAACCGCCGCCACCTTGTCGTCGTCGACCCCGTCGGTCTGGAGTCCGCGGATGATCGCCTCGGTCGCAGCCTCCAGCTCCTCGAGCCGATCGGGATCGCACTGGAACTCGATGGTCAGCGTGTAAGCGTGCGGCGTCAGGTAGTACCGAGGCCGCACCGACACGCTGTAGACCCCGCCGCGCTTCTCCCGCAGTTCCTCGCGCAGCAGGACGTCGAGCACGTCGGCCATCGCGCCCAGAGCGACCCGGTTGTCCGACGTGTTCTCGAAGGACCCATGGAAGCGCCACTTGAGCCGGGCCTTGTCGTCGAGGCCGGCGTAGACGGTCTCCTCGTGCACACCGGTTGACCGCACAGCGCTGTCGGGCACCACCTGGTCCGGCTCGCCCTGGGCGGGCAGGCTTGCCAGGTAGCGGGTCAGCAGCGGCTCCAGGGTCGCCGGGTCGAAGGCGCCGACCACGATGAACAGGTGGTCCCCGGCGTGGGCGAAGCGACCCTCGTAGAAGGCCTGGGCGGGTGCGAGCTCGACCTGGGCCAGGCTGTCCTCTCGCCAGGGCGCCAGGCGCGGGTTGTCCGACCACATCAGGCGCTGGTAGGCGTCGTCGAAGTGGTGCTCGGGCTTGTTGCCCCGGTTCCGGGCGCTGGCCAGCTGCCCGTCCCGCCAGCTCTCGAGGGCCTCGGCGGTGAACCGGGGCGCCGTGTAGTTCAGCCACACCAGCTGAAACATCTCCTCGAGGAACTCCGGCGAAGCCGACGCGGACAGGCCCTCGTGGTAGCGGCCCATGTTGGGAGACACCGTCGCCCGGATGCCCTGCAGGCGCAGGCCCAGTTCCGCACTCGGCCAGTCTCCGACGCCCGAACGGGTCCGGATGCCCAGAGCGGCGTCGGCGTGCACGAAGCCAGCGTCGTCGATCATCGACCGGCCACCCGGGCTCCACGACTTGAACAGCACCTGGTCCTGCTTGAAGTCCGTGGGCTTGAGCCAGACCTGGGCCCCGTTGGACAGGGTCCAGATCTCGACGCCCAGGCTGTCGATGCTGGTCCGCTCGGTGATGGTGCCGGGCTCGGGCAGGGTGGCGATCAGCGGGCCCTCGACACGGACCTCGACCGGGGGCGCGATGTCGCGGGTCGCGACCTCGGCCATCAGCGCCAGGATCTGGTCCTCGGTGGGCGGGGTCAGGCCCTCACGGGCGGGCATCAAGATCTCGATGTGGCGGTTGCCCGGCGGCAGGAAGCGCCCAGCCGTCGCGTTCACGTCGTCCAGGGTCAGGGTGGGCAGCACGGCCTGGACGATCTCGTTCTCGTGCACGATGCCCGGCACGCTCTCGCCGGTGATGATGACGCGAATGAGCTCCTCGGCGAGCTTGGAGGAAGCGGTCGCCTCCTGCTCGGCAGCCAGCCCCGCGAAGTGGCTCAGGGTCGCGGTCCGCAGGCGGTCCAGCTCCCCCTGGGTCACGCCGTGCCGGCGCAGGCGCTCCAGCTCCACCAGCAGGGCGTCCAGGCCGTCGATGAGCTCCTCGTCCTGGGTGCCGACCACCGCGACGTCGACCTCGTGGTACGGCGTGATGCGTTGGCGCCCACCGGCGCAGCCCAGGAAGGGCGGGTCGTCGGAGAGCCCCAGGGTGCGGCAGCGCTCCTGCAGCGCGCCCAGCATCAGGCCGTCGATCAGCCGGTCCCGGTAGCCCCCGTAGGTGCCGTCCTCGGTGCGGGCGAAGCGGTGGTCGAGCTCGGCGCTCGTGCGGGAGATCTCCGGGTCGGCCAGCACCACCACGTGGTCGGCCTGGGGGGTGTCGGAGAAGTCCGGCGCGGACCGGCGCTCCCCGGCCGCTTCCACGACCCCAAAGGTGGCCTCGATGCGGGCCTGGATCTCGGCCACGTCGAAGTCTCCGACGGCGACCACGGCCATCATGTCCGGCCGGTACCAGTCGGTGTAGAAGCGTCGGACCGCGTCGGGCTCGAACGTGGTCAAGCTCTCCTCGGTGCCGATGGGCAGCCGGTCTGCATAGGGCGAGTCCCCCCACAGGGTGGGCCAGGTCGCGTCGCGGATCCGCCCGCCGACACCCCGCGTCCTGCGCCACTCCTCGAGCACCACCCCGCGCTCCCGCTCGATGGCGTCGTCGGCCAGGGTCATGGCGTGGGCCCAGTCGCCCAGCACCGTGAACGCGGTGTCCAGGGCGACCGGGTCGTCGGTGGGCACCCGGAGCTTGTAGACCGTCTCGTCGGTGCTCGTGTGGGCGTTGGTGTGGGCACCAAAGGACATGCCCAGGCCCTCGAGGGTCGCGACGAGCTCGTCCTCGGCAAAGGTCGCCGTGCCGTTGAACGCCATGTGTTCGAGCAGGTGGGCCAGGCCCTGCTGGTCGTCGTCCTCGTAGACCGAGCCGAC
>CAZFLE010000030.1:19158-49066 GCA_964519895.1 uncultured Enterobacterales bacterium
GTTCGAGCAGGTGGGCCAGGCCCTGCTGGTCGTCGTCCTCGTAGACCGAGCCGACGCGGACCACGAGGCGCAGCTCGGCGCGGCCTGCGGGCTCGGTGTTCGGCCGGATGTACCAGTCCAGACCGTTGTCCAGGGTGCCTTCGAGCAGGTCAGGCGTGCGCGGCAGGCGGGTGTCGGGGGACGGCAGGCCCGGCGCGGTCTCGGTGGTCGCCGGGACCGCGGGCGTGTCTGTCTTGGGGGCGCAGGCCCCGAGGGTCAGCAGCAACGTGATCATGTCTCCCTTCTACTCCGTGATCCGTCCCGGCGGTCCCGGCGTACCCTGGGCATGGAACCGCTCCCCGCCTCCCCTACACTGCTGGCTATCCCGGAGACGTCCCAGGTCCGCAGCGTGAACCAGTGGGTGCTGCTGGTGTTCGCGCCCGTGCTGGTGTTGACAGGCCTGGGCGGCTTCCTCATCCCCCCCGAGCTGGCGCTCATGAGTGGTGCGCCGCCCTACAACGCCTTCCACCTGGTCTTCGGGGCGGTGGGCATCGCCCTGGTCCTGTTCGGGCGCCCGGACCACGCGGTGAGCTTCAACGTGGGCTTCGGCGCGCTGGACCTGTACCAGGCGGTCGCCAGCCTGGTCCACTGGTGGCCTGAGTCGCTCTTCCTGTGGACGTGGGCCGACGACCTGGCCCACGTGGTGATCGGCCTGGCTCTCGTGGCGGTGGGCTTGAGCCGCCGCTGATCAGTAGGACGGGGTCCACAGCCGGGGCTCGAAGGCGCCGGTCAGCTCATCGGTCAGCACCACGGCGTCTTCCAGGGTCAGGTACACCTGCTGGGCATGGTCCACGCTGTAGGCCCCGGTCACGTCCTGTGGGGTGAGCGCCGGCAGGGTGGCGGTCAGCAGCCGACCTGTACCGCCCCGAGCGCCGGTCTCCGTGACATAGAGCTGCCCGTCGGTGCCCAGGGCCACGCCCCGGGTGGTCTCGATGTCCCCCAGGCTCTCGGGCAGAATGCCGTCGCCCACATAGCTGGGGCGGACGGTCAGGTCGTCGGTCACCGCCAGGCCCACGCTGCCAGCGCCGTCGCTGCCGCTCTGGTGCACGCCGATGGTGTGGGCATAGGCGAGCACCCAGCTGCCCGAGACCCGGGTGATGACCGGGCTGTGGGGCATGCCCACGGTGCCGGACTCGGGGTAGGCCCAGAGCTGCTCCGGCGCGGTGGGCTCGGTGATGTCCCACAGGACCAGGGTTCCGTCGATGGCGGTGCTGGCGCCGCCGCTCAGGTCGTTGCCCCGGTTGCTCATCAACAGGTAGCTGCGGTCCTGGTGGGCGATCAGCTCGAGGGAATTCGGCAGCGAGTAGTCCCAGGTCGGCTCGGTGTCGTCCAGGGTGTGGTGCACGGTCTCGTCGAGCGGATCCAGCCACAGGATCCGGGCCGCAAAGGTCTCGGCGATGATCACGCCCAGACCGCTGGGGTCGGTGATGCCGTCGTGGGGAAAGCTGTAGTCCTGGAGGTCCCAGTCGGTGACCAGGTCGCCGTCGTGGGCCTTGAGCCGCAGCACGCCGCCCGATGTCATGGACTTGGAGTAGGCCGCGATCAGGCCGTCGCCGTCGACCTGGATGCCCTCGGCGTTGCAGCCGCCACCGCACTCGGTGGTGAGTTCCGCCCAGGCCCAGACCGCCTCGAGGGTGCCGTCCAGGGCCCGCTGCTCCACGCCGGCGTTGGTATTGATGACCAGGTGCGTCGGCGCCGGCACGTCGACGGTTCCGCTGTCCTGGCCCGTGGTCGCGCCGGAGTCCGGGGCGGTCACCGTGCCGCCAGACGTGCAGCCGAGCAGGATCAGGAGTGGCGTCATGGGCTGTCCTTGTCGCGAGAGGGCCCCACCGTGGTAACCGGAGACATGGCCGACCCTCTGGACACGCGGGTCGAGCGAGGTCCCCTGGCGGAGCTCGCCCGGTTGTTTCTAAAGCTGGGGTTCTTCGGCTTCGGAGGGCCAGCGGCCCACATCGCGATGTTGGAAGACGAGGTGGTCGAGCGCCGGCGCTGGATGGCGCCGGAGACTTTTCTGGACCTGGTGGGCGCCACCCACCTGATCCCCGGCCCCAACTCGACCGAGATGATGCTGCACGTGGGGCTGTTGCGCGCCGGCTGGGCCGGGCTGCTGTTGGCGGGCCTGTGCTTCGTGGGACCGGCGGTCCTGACGACCGCGGCGCTGGCCTGGGTCTACGTGGAGCTGGGCGAGGTGCCGGCGGTGGCGCCGATCTTCTCCGGGATCCAGCCGGCGGTGTTGGCGGTCATTCTTGGGGCCTTGTGGCGGCTGGGCCGCAAGGCCATCCACGGGCCGGCGCTGGGAGCGGTGGCGGCGGGCACCGTGGGCCTGTTGCTGCTGGGACTGTCCGAGGTGTCGGCCCTCTTGCTCGGGGGTCTGGTGGGCATGGCCGTGCTCCGAGGGCTCCGCGGGGCTGCAGGGGTGGCGACGGCCTTGCTCGCAGCACTGGCCGGGGGCACCGCCCAGGCGGCCGGGGCCGCAGCCGTGCCCTACAGCCTCCAGGGCCTGGCCCTGTTCTTCCTCAAGGTCGGCAGCGTGCTGTTCGGCTCGGGCTACGTGCTGGTGGCCTTCCTCCAGGACGACCTGGTGACCCGCTGGGGCTGGCTCACGGACGAGCAGCTACTGGACGCCATCGCGATGGGTCAGTTCACCCCTGGGCCAGTGCTCTCCACGGCGGCCTTCATCGGCTTCCTGCTGGACGGCTGGACGGGTGCCTTCGTGGCGGCGCTGTGCATCTTTGCGCCGAGCTTCCTGTTCGTGGCGCTGCTGAAGCCGCTGGTGCCGCGGCTCCGTGGCAATCCGTGGTCGGCCGGCTTCTTGGACGCGGTCAACGCCGCGGCCGTGGCGCTGATGGGCGTGGTCACGGTAGAGCTGGGCTGGGCGGTGCTGCGCGACCCCGTGGCCATCGGCATCGGGCTGGTCTCGGCGATCGCCGTGCTCCGGTTCCGAGTCGGCGCGCCGTGGATCGTCACCTTTGGAGCGGTGGCAGGCCTGCTCGGGGCCTGGGTGGGGGGTTGAAGGCCCCCAGGTCCCTAGGCTCGCGTTTCGTCATTTCTCCCGTCGCATCCTCGCCCTCTCACGATTTCAGCCACTTACTGCCCTCGGTCACGGGCTAACGCCCGCTCGGTCGGTCCGTAAGCGCCTGAAATCGCGATATGGCGTCGCCTGCTCGGTCCGAAACGACGAAACGCGAGCCTAGGATCGTGGTAGGTCCTCCCTATGCGCAGCGGGACTTGGACCCTCGCCGCCGGCCTGGTCTTCACGGCTGGCTGCTCGGACGGGGACGCCACGGGGGACTCGGCGGTCACCGCCGTCGTTGGCCCCTGTGCGGGCGGTGGCTGGGGCGCGATCGGGGACCCGGATGCCGCGATCCACGTGCGGTCCGACGGCAGCGACGAGACCGGCGACGGGTCCCTGGCGGCGCCTTACGCCACCCTGGACGCGGGGCTGGCAGCCAGCCGGGCTGCGGGTGCATCGCCGGTGGCCGTGGGTCCGGGGAGCTTCCAGGCCGGGCTGGTCCTGTCCGACGACAGCGGTGACGGCAGCTCCGACGACGGGCTCGCCCTCGAGGGCTGCGGTGCCACCGAGACCACGCTCACCGGCGACGACTCCGACAGCTTGATCCGGGTGGTGGGCGTCCAGGAACTGCGCCTGGCGGGCCTGGGCCTGGAGGGCGGTCGACGCACGCTGTGGCTGCGTGCCGGCACCATCGCGGGCATCGAGGACCTGTCCCTGACCGGCGCCACGCGGCTCGGGTTGGTGGTCGACGGCTCCAGCACGCTGGTCGACGCCGAGCGCCTGACCGTCACGGACACCCTGCCGGAGACCCTGTCCAGCGGCGCGTCGATGGGGTACGGCATCAGCGTCGACGGCGGCAGCCTGATCCTTCGAGACGGCGTGGTGGACGGGAGCACCGGCGTCGGAATCCTGGCGGCCTTTGCCACCCTCGACCTGGCAGGGGTCCAGGTCAACGGCACCCTGGCCGGCGCCGACGGCACCCTGGGCCGGGGTGTACAGCTGCAGGAGCTGTCCCTGGGCCTCATCGCCGACACGTCGCTGCGCGACAACCAGGACGCGGCCCTGTTCGCCACCCGGGCCGTGGACCTCCAGGTCACCGGGCTGACGGTCGAGACCGTCGCCGCAGGGCTGGTGCCGGGACAGTCCGACACGACCGGCGACGGCATCGTGGTGACCCAGGGCGCCGCCGGGGACAGCGATCCCGCGGACTTCACGGCCACCCTGCACGACTGCCTGATCGACGGCACGGCCCGCGCCGCCGTGTTGCTCGATGGTGTCACGGCCGACCTCGAGGCCCACACCCACCAGGACAATGGCCTGGTGGTCGACGGCTCCTCGACCATCAGCCAGGGCGAGACGGTGCTCTCGGGATCCGTGGCGGCCGCCGTCGTCGATGCGGACTCCGAGCTCCTGATCAACCACCAGGCGGTCGAGCTGGACGACTACACCGACTGAGGGCCCATGCTCCTCCTGCTCCCGCTGCTGGCCTGTGGCACCGACGAACCGGTGGAGCCGGGCCCTGCCTGCGCCGACGGGGAGCTGCTGGACGGAGAGATCTGTGTGGCCCAGGCCTGCGGCGTGGGGACCTGGGGGGATCTCGACGCCCAGGTCTGGGTGGATGCCGGGGCGCCTGAGGGCGGCGATGGCTCCCGGGAATCCCCGTTCCGCACGGTCGCCGAGGCGCTGGCAGAGGACGTGCACATCGGCCTGGCGGCGGGCACCTATGGCGAGTCCCTGAGCCTGGACCACGACCAGGACGACGTGGTGATCGAAGGGCGCTGCCGGGCCCTGGTGACCCTGGACGCGAGCGGGCTGGACGACCTGCCGGTGATCCTCGCGGACGGGCGCTACTCCAGCAACTGGACGGTGGCTTCGGTCCGCCTCACCGGGGGCTTTCCGGGGGTCCTGCTCTACGACGGCGGGCTCACCTTGCAAGACGTCGACGTGGCCGAGAACCGGGTCGCGGGGGTGTTGGCCGGTGACAGCGGCGCCCGGCTCAAGCTCTACGACGTGGTCGTGCGCGACGTGCTGGAGGAGTCCCTGGGCGTGTCGGGCACCATCGGCTACGGCCTGGACCTGGAGTCCGGCGCGACTCTGGAGGCGATCGGGCTCGAGGTGTCCTCGGCCCACGGGGTCGGGCTGTTGGCCCTCGGCCAGGGCACTCAGATCTCCCTCGAAGACGTGTGGGTGCACGACACCCGGCCCGATGACTCCGGCGCTGGCTACGGCGTGCAGTTCTCCCAGGGCGCCGAGGCGACAGCGGCGGGGCTCGTGTTGGAGGCCAACGCCGGCGCAGGGGCCATCGTGGGCAGCCAGGCCATCGCCGACCTGGGGGACGTGCGGATCATTGGCACGGTGGACACCGGGGTCGATCCGGTCGGCCTGATGGTGCACACCGAAGGCAGCGCGGCGCTGGTAAGGGCCGAGCTCAGGGCCAACGCGGGGGCTGCGCTGGCGGTGTTGGACGAAGGGTCCGAGGTCACGGTCACGGACAGCGAGCTGCTGGGCGGCGAGGGGCTCCAGACCAAGGGCCTCCAGGTCCAGTGGGGGGGCGCGGCGACGCTCACTGGCGTCACGGTCAGCGATCACAGCTCCCGCGGCATCGAGATCGCGGGGGGCCAGCTGGCCCTGGCCGACAGCACGGTGTCCCACGTGAGCGAGGTCGCCGTGCTGGTTGGCCTGGAGGGCACCCACGTCATCCTCGAGGACGTCGTGATCGAGGAGACCGCCCCGCTGGCGGACGGGACCCGGGGGGGTGGGCTCGAAGTCATCGACGCAGCCGTGCTCGAGGCCAGCGGTCTGACAGTTCGGGGCGCCCACGGGTCGGGGGTCTTCGCGTCGAGCGGGGCCACGGTCTCGGTGGTCGGTCTGACCCTCACCGACACGCACCCCGAGCCCGACGGCGTGTTCGGGCGAGGGCTGAGCGTGCAGGACGGGGCCCATGTGGTGGTGAGCGACGGGGTGATCTCGGGCAATCGCGAGGCCGGGGTGTTCGTGAGCAGCGACAGCACGGCCGTGCTCGAGGACGTGGTCGTCGAGGGCACGGGGCGCAGCGGCATCTACGCGGCCGGCGCGGGCCTGAACGTCCAGGACGGTGGCCAGCTCACGGGCACGGGGGTCCAGGTGACCGGCACGCAGGGGCCGGGGATCTACGTGGACCGCGGGTCGGTGGACTGCGAGGACTGTGGGTTGACGAACAACGGCTTCGCCGGTGCGGTGAACCGTTCGGGCAGCCTGGTCCTGACCGGTGGGTCCGTGGTGGGCAACGGGCCCGACGATGGCCTGGGGGGCGGGGTCGGTGTCTACACGGCGAGCCCGGTAGGGGTTGCGACCCTCGTGCTGCACGGCGTGGCCCTGTCGGACCACCCCTATGGGTCGGTCTATGTCGATGGGCCGGGCAGCTACCAGCTCCAGGACGCCGACCTGGAGGGCGGTCCGGGCTGGGAGCTGGTCGCCGGTCGACCGCTGCATGGGGACGCGGTGTTCGCCACGGGGGGTGTGGGGCCCTGGAGCGACGACCTGGGGCTGCTGGTCGCCGGCTGCACCCTGCGGGACAGCGCCGGGGCTGGCGTGTTCCTGGACGGGGCGTCGGCATCGCTGGTGGACAACGTCTGGCAGGACAACGAGACGGACTGGGTCCAGCAGGGCTGCAGCGGTGAGCTGGCGGCGGTGGAGGGCGGTGAGGAAGCCTCGTCAAGCGAGTGCCCGGAGACCCAGCAGCTGGTGGTGCCGCTGGAGATGCAGATGCAGCTGGAGGATGCGGAGGCCAGCGCCTTCTAGTCGTCCCTACTCCGCCAGCGCGACCCACTCCTCCAACAGCACCCCCGGCGTCAGCGCTCGCCCCGCCAGCCCTGGGTGGTCCGGCTGAATCCGCGTCGCCCGAAACAGCGCATTGGCCCGGACCTGGGTGCCGTACTCCGGCAGCTCGCCCTGGGGCACGGCGCCGTCGGCGGTCATCGGGTTGAGCCACTCCCAGACCACCTCGCCCCCGTGGGTCACCTCGACCAGCCGGCCGTGCTCGCCTTCGCAGCTCAAGGTGTTGCCATTGGGCAGTCGCTGGGCGCTGCCGAGCTGGTCCGACGCCAGCTCGCCGGTCGGGGGCTCCGGCCACGCCCACTCGAAGCTCTCCGGCCCCCACCGCGCGTCGAAGCCCGTGAACGCGCCGTCCTCGTCCA
The DNA here is from genome assembly GCA_964519895.1 of uncultured Enterobacterales bacterium. Classification (GTDB taxonomy): domain Bacteria; phylum Myxococcota_A; class UBA796; order UBA796; family CAJQPC01; genus CAYFPX01. The sequence goes on from CAZFLE010000030.1 coordinate 26,386, forward strand.
GGGGCAGGACCACCTGCATGGCGCGAGACAGGGGTCCGGTCGTCCCCGGCGGACCGTTCTCGAACAGCAACAGGTCGCCGGCCCCGGGCAGGCCCTGGGGGATCCAGTGCACGTCGTGCTGCAGGTGGAAGTCCTGGTCCTCGCCGCTGAAGGAGCCATAGGACTGGGGATTGCCCCACCGGTAGATCAGGTCGCCCGCCGTGCCCCGGGCCTCTTCTGTGGTGATGCCGTGGTCCAGGACCCAGGCCTCGCTGAACCCCAGGCTGCTGAGCACGATCCGGTCGTGCACCGGGTCATGGTCGATGGCGTTGAGGTGCAGGAAGTCCGGAGAGACCGAGCCGGGAGGGTTCAGGTCCAGGCGGCCAGGGGTCTCGGCGACGACCCCGTAGTCGGGAAGCGCCGGGTCGAGATCCTGGACCAGGTGGTCGATGGCCTTCCACGTCCAGACCACGTCGGTCGAGCCGTCATCGAGGGGGTGGAGCTGGTGCACCTCTTCCATCCACAGCCCGTCGTCGCCCAGGTTCGAAGGGTCCCGACCCAGGGCCTGGGCGTCGGTCGTCGAGATCTCCTGGACCACCAGCACCAGGACATCGCCGTTGGGCAGGGGCGCCACGTCGTGGTGGGAGACGGAGGTGTCAGAGGACAGCTCGTGCTCCCACAAGACTTCGCCGTCCCAGCCGATCCGCTGCACCAGCCCCGCCACGCCGCCACCGCGGAACACCGGGTGCCGGGCTGGCTTTGCAGGTCGAAGCAGGGTGCCGTCGTCGAGCAGGTACACCGAGGAGCCCGGTGTGTGCTCCCCGGACCAGCTGTGCAAGACACGTCCCCAGGGGTCGATCAGGAAGGTGTCCGTGCTGTCGAGAGGTGCCAACAGGGTGTAGCCCTGGTCTGCCCCCGAGTGGCACTGAAGCAGCCCGACGGTGTGCCCGGTGATGTCCGCTTCGCCGCAGCCGGCGTCTTCGGGCTCCGTGGCGGTGTCGCTGTCGCCCGGTGTGCCGGTGGTGGTGCCAGTGGTGCCAGTCGCGCTGCCGTCTGTGCAGCCGGCCCCGGAGAACAACAGGACGAGAGCGGGGAGCACAGGGGTCACCCCGAGTGCCTATGCCGTCCGTCCAGACCCGGGCACTGCCGGCCCCGGCCCCCCCGGGGTAGATTCGGGGCCCGAGGAAGGGGTTCCCCCAGAAATGCTGCTGCTCTCCCTGGCGGTCGCCGCCGTCGCCGCTGATCCACTCGACTACGAGCAAGCCCTGGCCGAGGCCGTCCAGGCCAACGTGGCCCTGTTGGGCGCTGCAGCGGATCGGGAAGTCGCCGAGGGTGCGTACTTCTCGGCTCGCGGCGTCTGGGACCCGGTCTTCACCGCCACCCTGGGCACGTCGCTCGACCGGCGCGAAGACCTGTACCAGGGCGCTCTGGTCACCAGCGATCGCATCGATCGCTTCTGGGGCTTCGGCTTCTCCCAGACCCTGCCCACCGGCACGGCCTGGTCCCTGGACTGGTCCAACGGCAACGCCTTCTACAACTACAACTTCGACATCCTGGGCCAGACCGTGACCCAGGACGGCGCCGAGTACAGCTCGGCCCTCACGCTGTCGGTCACCCAGCAGGTGCTCCGCGGGGCCCGCATGGCCTACAACCTCCAGGCGGTGGACAGCGCGCTGCGCGGCGTGGCCCAAGCCCAGGTGGGCGAGCTGGTGGCTCGCCAGCAGGTCGTGAGGGACACCGCCACGACCTACTGGGACCTGGTCCAGGCCGTCAACGCCCGGGACACCGCCCGCCAGGCCCTCGAGGTCGCCCGCGAGGAGGCCCGCATCGTCCAGGCCCAGGTCGATGCCGGCAACATGGCCCAGGTCGAGCGCACCCGGGTCGCAGCCGCCGTCGCCCAGACCGAGCTGGCACTGATCCAGGCCGAGAACGGCGCTGCCGCCGCCAGCGATGCTCTCTCGCTGCTGCTCGGGCGGCCCCCTGGCGCCACCCTCGAGCCCACGACCCCCCCGGGCGAGGTCCCCGAGGTCGGCCTGGACCTGGACGCCGCCATCGTCGACGCCCTGGCCGGGAATCCCGGTCTCCAGGCCCTCACCCTGGCGGTCGAGGCCGCCCAGGCCGATCTGGACTACAGCCAGCACGCCCGACTCCCCGGGCTGGCGCTCACGGGTCGGGCGGGACTCCAGGGCTACGAGCTCGACTCCGGCTACACCGCGGCGGTCAAGGAGCTCGCCGGCGCGTCCCTGCCCCAGCTCTACATCGGCGCGACCTATACCCAGTCCCTGGGCAACCGCGCAGCGCGGGGTGACCTGGACGCCAAGGCCGCCCGGATCCGCAAGGCCGAACAGGAGCTCGAGGCCCAGCAGCGCGTCGTGGCGCAGCGGGTGGCCACCCAGGTGCGCACGCTCGAGACCGCTCGCCGACAGGTCCAGCTGGCGGTGCTGAACCTGGACCTGGCCGAGCAGACCCTGGCCGCGGAAAAGGCCCTCCAGGCCGCCGGTCGCGCCATCGAGAAAGACGTGCTCGAGGCCCAGCGTGCGCGGGACCAGGCCGCGGTGGACGTGGTCGGCGCCCGCACCGAATTCCGCAAGTCCTGGGTCAGACTGCAGGCGCTCCAAGGCACGCTGTGATCGCGCTGTGGTGCCTGGTGGCACCCGCCCTGGCCAACGGCCAGACCACCCACGTCTGGATCACCCGGCACGCCCTGGAGCACCTGCCCGATGGCGAGCTCCGCAGCTTCCTCGATGACCCGGCCCTGGAGTCGCCGCTGATCAACGGGGCGATGTTCCCGGACGGAGGCTACGCCGTGGGGCACGGCTACGGCGAGCACGCCCACTGGTTCGAATTCCAGAGCCGCTACCGGGACTGGATCCGGGACACCTACGAGCCCGAGCCCTGGAGCGACGAAGGCGCCTGGCACATCGCCTTTCTGCTGGGCATGGCGAGCCACGGCATGGCAGACCAGGCCTTCGACGCCATGTACTTCGACTGGTCGCGCAGCTACGACGCCGAGTACGGCTGGGCCGACGGCATCAGCTTCGACGAGGCCAGCGACGTGATCTGGGCCGCGCTGACCGGCCCCCAGGTGGTGCCGCCCAGGGAGCTCCCGGCCGACGTCTTCGTGCAGCTGTTCGCCGACCACGGGGTCGCGGTGGACGCCGACACCCTGGACGATGGGCAGACCCTGTTGGGCGCTGCCATCGACCTGGTCGGCCTGCTCTCGGAGAACCCGGACACGGTCCGCGGCTACCAGGAGGCCTTTCCCTGGGGGGGCGCACACCTGCTCGACGGCTTCCCCGGCAGCCCGCCCTGCGAGGGCGAGATCGTGGCCGGCTACTGGCAGGAGTGGTGGGATCAGCTCCACGGCCGGGAGACCCCGCTGGCTGTGCTCGGCCGCGCACCGGACGACGGTCATCACGGGCTGGACACGGACATGTCGTCGCCTGAAGCCCGGCTCCAGGTGGTCTTCGCCCGGGGGGTGACGGCCGCTGCAGTGGCCGAGGGCGTCATCGTGACCGACCGCAGCGGCCAGGTGCTCCCGACCACGAGCTGGGTGACCTATGGCGACGGGCGCAACGTGGCGCACCTGGCGCCTCAGTCCGACTGGCCCGACGATGCGGATCTGACCGTGACGATCCACGGCGCGATGGCCGCGATCGACGGCAGTCAGCTCGGGCGGTCCCAGGCCTACACGGTGTCCACCCGGGCACCGGACGCAGCCGTTGCCGAGCCGTCCTGCGGCTGCGCGAGCGCGGCGCCTTCGGCTCTGGGCCTGGGTTGGCTCGCCGCCCTGGTCGGCTGGAGACGGCGGGCGACCAGCGCAGGTCCAGCGCGAGCCAACCCCACCCCGCAGCGGTAGCTGGGAGGCATGGCCCGAGACCCGACCCGACGCTTCTCCGACCGCGTGGCGACCTATGTGCGAGCACGTCCGGACTACCCGGACGGCGTGCTGGATGTGCTGGGGCCACCTGGTGTGATCGCCGACGTGGGGGCTGGCACCGGCATCCTGAGTCGGCTCCTGCTGAGTGGCGGCTGGACCGTGCGCGGCGTCGAGCCCAACGCCGAGATGGCCGCCGCGGCCCAGGCCGAGCACGGGTACCACCCTCGGTGGACGCTGCACGCCGGTCGCGCCGAGGCCACGGGTCTCGGGTCGGCCAGCGTGGATTGCATCACGGCCGGCCAGGCCTTTCACTGGTTCGAGCCGGCCCCCACCCGGGCCGAGTGGGTGCGCATCCTGCGTCCTGGCGGCCGGGTGGCCCTGGTCTGGAACGATCGGGACCCCACCACCAGCCGGATGCTCCGGGACTACGAAGCCCTGGTCGGCGAATTCGGCACGGACCACGAGGCCGTCGACCACCGGCGGTTCGACGGTCCGGTCCTCGACGCCTTCTTCCTGGGCCCCTGGGAGACCCGGGTGCTGCCCCACGTGCACCGCCTCGACCGTGCGGGGCTGCGGGACCGCGTGCTCAGTTGTTCCTACATCCCGGGTCCGGACAGCCCCGGGCACGACGCGCTGCTCCTCGCCACCGAGCGGCTGTTCCGCGACCACCAGCGCGACGGGTGGGTGGCCATGCCCTACCGGACCCGGGTGTGTCTGGGCCTGCTCCCGGCGCTTCCCTGATCAGAAGCGCCAGGTCACCACCGCGCCGAGCCCCAGTCCGACGGCCAGGATCCCGGTCCCGACCGCGCCCATCGACACCAGTCGGTTTCGGTCCCTGAGCGCCTCCAGGTCCTGGCGGTCCGAGATGTCGGGGTTGTCCATGTCCTGGTAGCGGGACTTCTGGGACCAGGCGAGGGCATAGAGCCCCCCGGTTGCGACCGCCAGGACCCCGGCGCCTGCCCCCAGGCCGGCATGGAGGCGGGACGCGGTCGGCGCCACCGGCTCCGGGGGAAGGTCCAGAGGCTGGGGCTCCTGGAGGATGGCGTCGGGCTGCTCCTGGGCGAGGTCAGGCTCCTCGACCGGGGTCTCTAAGGGCAGGTCGACCAGAAGTCGTGGCGCGTCGTCGGGCGGGGGAGGCGGCTCGGGCTCGGCAGGCGCCGCGGCCACGTCCCGCCAGTCCGGATCGGGGTCACCGACCCTCAGGTACCCAGTCCATGCCACTTCGTCGGTCGGCGTGGTCAGCTGCATCACCGCCGGGATGCCGTCGCGCACCTGGGTGCCCGGGCGTCCGTCGATGCGAAGGGTCAGACCGGTGGGCGGCTCCAGGGTCCGGGCGGCACTCGCCGGCAGGGCGCGGGCGTCCTCGACCAGCTGCCACAGCGGGTGACCCTCGGGTGCGATGCCCGGCGGCAAGACGTAGCGGGGGTTGGCCTGGAGCACGGCCTGGAAGGCCCGGGTCGCCCCCACGGTGTCCCGGAACAGGAAGGCGTCCAGGGCCTCGAGCTGGTGATAGGCCACGGCGGTCGACGGGGTCACGACCTCGGCCAGGCAGGTGTAGGTCTGGCGGGCCGCCTCGCGCTGGGTACGGAAGCTCCCGGGGTCCATCTCCACGAAGGCCTGTTCCGCACGGCCCAGCTGGACGGCGAGCTCTGCCACGCCGGTCAAGCTTGCACAAGCCGCAGCGGCGGCCGGGCTCCAGAGCGCCGCGACGAGCCCGCCCAGCAGGATCCAGGGGCCTCTACAGCCCACGGATCACCTCGGGCCCCAGGTAGTTGTGCGCGGCATGGGACAGGATGGTCGTGGCGCTCCCGGTGCTCAGGTCGATGATCCAGATCTGATCGTGATCCCCCTCTCGCACGGTGGCGTAGACCGAGCCGCCGTCTTCTGAGAAGGGGGCGCCATAGCGGCCAAGCGCCAGGTCCGGGTTCAAGGTCACGAGCACCTGCTCCGAGTCCTGTTCGGAGTCTCCCGTCAGGGTGACGCGGCTGATCGAGTGGGCACCGATGCCCCCCCTCGGCAGGCTGAGGACGCGATCGCGCGGGTGCCAACGGGTGGCGGCCCCATCGCAGGACTGGGTGATCCCGGTCGACTCGGAGGAGCGGTCCCCGAGGTCCAGGACCGTCAGCGCGACGGAGGCACATCCGGCCGTCGGCATGATGCACACCAACTCCTGGCCTGTCGGATCGACGTCCACGTTTCGCAGCGTGGTCACACCCCCCCAGGATTGCTGCTCGATGCTCTCAGTGGGCTGGTCCAGCGCGATGCTGTAGAGCGCCGGCTTGTCCTCGAGGGTGTGCAGCAGCTGGACCGTGTCGCCGTCGGGCGCCCAGGACAGGCCAAAGGGATCGATGCCCGACACGGTGCGGACGTGGTGGATGCCGTCGGCCTCGAGGTCGTAGATGACGAGGTTGGTGTCGCCGGTGTCTTCGTCCTCGCTGACCCAGGCCATCCAGCGACCGTCCGCCGATGCTCGGGGCTGGCCGGCTTCGCCGTGCTGGTCGGCGAAGTAGGTGAGCTGGAAGGCGTCTGTGAGCTGGCTGGTGGCCATCCAGATCTCGAGGCGGCCGCTCTCGTCGGACGCAAACAGGACCGAGCCTTCGTTGTATGACCCGTCGCAGTCGTCGTCGTAGAAGTTGGGCCGCTCCACGCCGTCGGGGTTCACGGCCTTGACGTCGTCCCGGCAGTCGCCGGGCTTGTCGGAGAGGTGGTCCTGCGGCTCACAGCTCAGCACGACCGGAAGGGTGTCGTCGCCCCAGCCATCTTCGTCTTCGTCCACGTAGAATTCGGAGGCACCGACCAGATCGGGGTCCTCCTCGTCGAAGAGCCCATCGCAGTCCTCGTCAGTCTCGCCCTGATCGCAGAGCTCCTTCATGTCCGGGTTGACCTCGGGGTTGTCGTCGTCGCAGTCCTCGTCGTTGGTCTGGAAGCCTTCCCCTAGCCCTTCGCAGCTCGGGATCGCTTCGCTGCCGATCTCACCGAAGCCGTCCCGATCCTGGTCGACGAACCAGAGGATCTCGCCGACGGCCGAGTCGAAGTCGTCGCAGTCATCGGGCCACTGGATCTGGTCTCCGTCCGGATCCAACCGCGCATTCACGTCGCTGTCGTCAATCCAGACGCACCCGGTGAGCCCCATGAATCCAGCGAGCCACACCGCCATCCCGCCTCCGAGGCGCGGAAGCTACCACGCAGCACTTCGACGGATGATCGGGCCAGATCTGTAGGAAAGGGATATCGAGCACGCGGGCCGGCGACGGTCCGTCAAGTCAACCCGGCAGATCCCACGAGTCCAGAGGCCTTCGGCCAAAGAAGTCAGGGACGAGCTTTCGCCCGCATCAGGCGGGCACAATCAAGAGAAAAGAAGAGCAAGAAATGGCAAGCAAGGTGTTCGTGGGCGGTCTCGCCTGGGCAACGACAGATGAGACCCTGAGGACCCACTTCGAGTCAGCGGGCGAGGTCACCGAGGCCAAGGTGATCCTTGATCGCGAGACCGGCCGGTCGCGCGGCTTCGGCTTCGTGACCTTTTCGGCAGACGATGCAGCGGCAAGCGCCCTGGAGACCCTGAACGGGTCGGAGCTGGACGGGCGGACCATCCGGGTGGATCACGCGACTGAGCGCGGCGGCGGCGGTGGTCGGCGCGGCGGCGGCGGCGGCGGCGGCTACGGCGGCGGTGGCGGCGGCGACGGCGGCGGTGGCGGCGGCGACGGCGGCGGCGGCAGCGGCGGCGGCGGTGGCTACGGCGGCGGTGGCGGCGGTGGCCGTGGCGGCGGTCGTGGCGGACGCGGCGGTGGTCGCGGCGGTCGCGGTGGCGGCGGCGGCTACGACGGCGGCGGTGGCGGCGGCGGCGATCGCTGGTAGCGCTCGCAGGCCCCGTGCCAACGCGCCCCTCGCGGCCTTCGGGTCACGGGGGGCGTGGTGCTTCGGGACAGTCCCCGGTCTCACATTTCTCGGGCGATTCGCTTGCCCTCGACGCCGCTGGCTGCGTTCCGGCTCGTTGACGTGACGTCAGCCCTGCCGCGAAGGCTCCCGGAGTCGCAGGATCCGCCCGACCTTGGCGACGGATCCCAAGGCCAGCGTGGCCCGGGACCGGTCGGGCAGCCGGAGCGTGAGCAGGCACAGGTTCTCGCCTTCCATCGCGGCTTCCTCGAAGTGGGCCCCATCTGGGATCCGCGCGGCCAGGTCGGCCAGCGCGTCTTCGAGAGCCGCCAGGGATCGGCGGTTCAGGTAGGTCTCGGCACCTGCGGTGCCTAGGACCCGGGCCGCTTCGGGACCGGACAGGAACAGGCCCCTGTACTCGTCCAGGTCTGCGTCGATGGCCGCGTGGAAGGCCGCGTGCCCCAGCTCGGTGGGCGTGATCGGGCTGTGGCGCTGGGGTCGCTGGACCCTCGCCGGTGCCTGGCGCCGGGACTCGTTTCGGGCCAGGAGCCACAAGAGCAGGAGCGCGGCGAGGCCGAGGAATTTGGGGGTGTTCTGGTCCTTGCGTGGATTCCAGCGCTTGCGCTGTTTGGCCGCCGCCGTGGCGTCCGGGGCTGCCGTGGTGGCCGATGGCTCGGCAGGGGCCTGGGCGGGGGTGGGCGCTGGGGGTTCCTGGGCCAGTCCCACCGCCGGACACATCAGGGCGGCGAACAGGAGCGTGGCCAGCAGGGGCCCGGCTGGGCGAGGACGGCGGATGATCATGGGGGGACCTGCCTGATCATACTGTCCTGCGCCGCCGCAGCACGGCGCCAAAGAAGCCGTCGGTGTCATGGCGCGCGGGTGTGAGCTCTAGCGCCCCCTTCGCGTCCAGGGCCTGGTCCCAGTGGGACGACTCCGGCGGCGCAGGTCGGATCTGTTCCCAGTCGGTGTGCGCCGCCAGGAAGCGGTCCACGACGCCCTGATTCTCGGCGCGCCACAGGGAGCAGGTGGCGTAGACTAGGCGGCCCGCCGGGCCGAGGGTCGCAGCGAAGCGGCCCAGGATCTCGGCCTGGCGGTCGGGCAGGCCCTGGGCCTGGGCCGCGGTCCAACGCCAGCGCAGACCCGCGTGTCGGCGCAAGGTGCCCGAGCCCGTGCATGGGGCGTCGATCAGCACCCGATCAGCGCCCAGGCAACGGCGGGGCAGTGGTCCGGTCGGCGAGATGGGCTGGGTCTCCAGGCGCCGGCCTTCCCGGCGGGCTCGGCGGCGGGCCTCGGCCAGCGCTCCCTCGCGCACGTCGAGCGCCAGGATCCGGACCCCTGGAGGGGCAGTGGCGGCCAGGGCGAGGGCCTTGCCGCCCGCGCCTGCGCACGCATCCACCACCCGGTGATCGCGCTGGGGGGCCACAAGGGATGCCACGACCTGGCTGGCTTCGTCCTGGAGGGCCACGTGGCCTGCCCGCCAGCAGGCCAGCCCCTGGAGGTGCACACGGCCGGCGATGCGCACGGCGTGGGGGCTCCATCGTCCGGGCGTGGCTTCGATGCCGGCCGCGTCCAGCTCGCGGAGCACGGCGGCTCGGTCCGTGCGGTGGGCGGCGACACGGAGCACCACTGGGGCGCGGCGATCCTGGGCCACCAATTCGGCCATGGCGGTCGGCAGGTCCCGATCCTCGAGCAGCCCCTCGGCGAGCCAGTCGGGCACGGACCCGACCGTGGCCAGGGTGGCGGCGTCGGATGCCCCGCGTGCCCAAGGCTCCAGGGCCTCGAGGGGCTTGGCGCATCCGCTCAGCCAGCTCTTCGGCACCGGACAGTGCTCGGCAGGGAGGCCCCGCGCCAGGACCATCCAGCCCCACCACAGGACCTCGGGCGGGCGCTCTCCCTGCCAACCGCACTGGGTCAGCAGAGTCTCGATCAGCCGCCAGCGCCTGACGATGCCGTACAGGGCGTCAGCGACCCAGGGCCGGTCCTTGGAACCCAGGCGCCGATCGGCTCGCAGTCCAGCTCCGATGCGCTGCTCGGCTAGATCCGGACGGGCCAGGACCCGGGTCAACAGCGCCACTCCCGCCTTGTGCCGGACGTGCCCAGGGCCTGCTCGCACGTCGGGCTCTGGGGGGCGCTGGGGCAACCAGGCCGGGGTGATCCGCGGTGAGGACATTAGACTCATGGGCCCAGGTCTCCTCGATGCATACCCCGTCCAAGTGTCCGAGCTGCAGGAAGGGCGTCCTTCGCTGGGAGACGCGCCGTGGCGGCGTGCGCCCGATCGACACCTTCGCGTGCGAGCGTTGCGACTACGTCCTGGCCGAGGAGGACTGGCACATCCCGCTGCAAGCCCTGAGCGCCGGGCGCTGCCGGAATTGCTGCGCCCGGCGGGTCGAGGGTCACTGTGTGGACTGCGGCCTGGCCGTCGCGGAAGACGCCGAGGTCCACGAGGAGCTCCGCCGGCTGATCCACCCCTCGGCCGACCTGTTGGCGTCGGCGCGCCTGGCGGTCGCCATGGGCCGCCGCCTGATCGCCCTCAAGCTGGCGACCTGTGCGGCTCTGGATGGCCCCCAACCCGAGGTGGCCCGGTGCCTGCGCATCCAGCTCCTGAGGGCCATCGGCGAGGACCGGGCGGCGCTGTCCGACGCCCGCGAGTGGGTGCACTCCGAGGGCCGGCTGTCGGCCACGGCGTGGGCCGCATTTGCCGACGAGCTCGAGGCCAACCGCAAGTCCGGCGAGGCCATCGAGGCCTACATCAAGGCCCTCGAGCTTGCGCCCAATGCCCACGGGGTGCGTGCCCGCTTCTCCAGGTTGCTGTTCGACCTGCAGCGCTATGGCCAGGCCCACGAGGAAGCCCTGAGCGTGCTGGACCACCCCGGCAACCGCGAAGCCACCTTGACGGCCCTGGACGTGATGGCCGGCTACACCGAGCTCCTGCTCTTGCGGGGCGAGGGCCTGGCGGTCCAAGAGGTGCTCGAGGAGCTCGGCAGCCGGGCCACGCGCCACCCGGTGTTCCTGTGTGCGACCGCGGCACTGGCGATCCAGGAGCGCCGCATCGGCGATGCGCGCACGGCCCTGCGGGCTGCTCGCAAGCTCCAGGCCGACCACCCGCTGGTCGAGAAGCTCGAGGGCCTGCTGAAGTCCAGCAAGAAGGGCTGGTTCAGGCGGTAGCCTTGTAGTCCACGATCACCTCGGGGCCAGGGGCGTCCAGGGCCTGCACGGTGACCCGCCAGCCCGAGGGGGTGCGACGCAGGGTGACCCGCGGCCCGCCACCGCGAGGCACCCAGTGCACGCCCCGACCGTCGTCGGTGGTGAGCACCGCGTGCAGGCTCACGACACCGCTCTCCTGGAAGTGATGCACCTGCAGATCCCCGGACACCGGGTCTCGGCCGTACAGGCACAGGTCCTCATAGGGCTCACCCCCCCCGGAGGAGAGGGTCTCCCGCGCCACCAGCCAGTGCCCTCCGACGGCCAGGGAGGCGTCGACGACGCCGCTCACGGGTTCTCCGTGCACGTGTCCCTCGACCTGCCAGCGTCCGATCAACTCCGTGAGCACGCCCAGCACCGCCACCTCCGTGCCGCAGGATAGGACGTCAGGGATGCAGCGCTTCCTGCTCGCTCTCCTGTTCGTGTTGGGCTCTGTGGCCCTGGCGTCGGATCGCGATGCGCGGGGCTGGCTCTCCGGTGTGCCGGCCGCCAGGACCGCCGCAGCCCTGGCGCCAACCACCCCGGTCCCCGTGGACCTGCCTGCGGCCGTCGCAGCACGCATCACCAGGCCGACGCTGGTCTTCTACTTCGCCCCGGAGTGCCCCCACTGCCAGGACGCCATCGCCGAGGTGAACGCGCTGTCCGTCGAGCTCGCCGACCAGCTGGCCTTCCTGGGGGTGTCCTCCGGGGGCTCGACGGCCGACGCGATGCAGGCCTTCGAGCTGGCCTACCAGGTGCCCTTTCCGCTCGTCTACGACACCGAGCGGGCCTTTGCGAGGGCCCTGGGGGCCCGCACCACCCCCACGGTGGTCCTGATGGCGCCGACCGCAGAAGGCACCGTGGTGACCGACGCCTTCCTGCCCTGGTCCCGGGGCATGTCGGCGCTGGTCCGGATGCGGCTCAGCCCGGCGGCACCCTTTGCCGGCTTCGCTCCGGGCGTCTTCCAGGGCGAGCTGGTGTGCGCCCAGTGCCACGCCGATGAGTCGCGCAGCCTGGCTGTGACGCACCACAACCTGGCCTACCGCACCCTGTACACCCGGGACCGGGCCCAGGACCTGCAGTGCGTGGGCTGCCACGTGACCGGCTCGGGCAGTCCCACCGGGTTTCAGGTCGGCGACCACGGCTCGCCCCTGATCAACGTGACCTGCGAGTCCTGTCACTCCCCGGGCGGCCCCCACGACGGCGCGTCCGTCCAGGCCCGGGAGACCTGTGAGGGCTGCCATGACGCCGAGCACAGCATCGCCTTCTCGGTCGCCAAGGGACTCCCACACATCGACCACTACCTGGCCAATCACCTGTCCGACGACGCCTATCGACAGCGGTGGGAGGTCCTGAGTGCCGGCGACGCGCCCCGCCCACTGCTGGCGTTTCCGACCGGCGAACACGTGGGCTCCCAGGCCTGCCGCAGCTGCCACGCAGCCGAGTACAAGAGCTGGAAGAAGTCCCCTCATCGGCGGGCCATGGGGAGTCTCGGGCCCGCCGACGACACGCGGGTCGAGTGCGTGCGGTGTCACGCGAGCCCGGTCGCCTCGGGCCCCGAACCCGAGACCCTGGCGGGGTTCGCTGTGGCCGGCGGGGTCGGCTGTGAGTCCTGTCATGGCCCTGGTGAGACGCACGTCCGGGACCCGCGGGCCGAGACCATCCTGGGCCTGGGGGAGCGCTGCGCCGAGTGCGTGATCGAAGAGGTGTGCACCACATGCCACACCGCGTCGTGGGATCCTGGCTGGGACCTGCATCCTCGGCTCTCCGCATCCCGACACTGACGCCCACGGACCCACCCCCGTCTCGCAGCTCGCTGACGGCCTTGACCCAGCGCTACGTGATCGCGCTCGTGGTGATCGGGCTGGTGGCCGCGGTCGGTTTTGTGGCGCTGTTCCAGGCCGGTCGGGTCGAGGCCCGGGACCGCGCCGTCATCGCCGACGCCACGCGGGTACGGGTCCTGGTCCAGCACGTGGGTGTCTTGGGCTCCGAGCTGGCCCTGGCCGACGATCCACGGGAGCGCGGCAGGCTGCGTCAGCAACTGCGGCGGGCGACCGTGCGCCTGGAGACCACCTGGGACAAGCTCCTGAACAACCCCGGGCTCTCCCCGGCGGTCCAGAGCGTGATCGCCGAGCCGCCCCTGGCCCTGGACGCGCTGGTCCAAGCCGTGATCGCCCATGCCCACGGGGCGGCCGACGTGCCGGGGAGCGCCCTGACCATCCACCATGCCGAGCTGGTGGCGCTGCGGCACCAGATCGGCCGCGACGCCACGGACGATCTGCTCTCGGTGCTGGTGCTCCGACTGGAGCGGGAACAGGCCGCACGTCACGATGCGCTGATCGGGGTGGAGCAGGGTCTGCTGGCGCTGTTGGGGATCGCGCTCTTGCTGAGCGGCCTCTGGGTCTTCCGGCCCATGATCCGGCGGGTCGAGCACGAGGTCGACGCGCTCGCAGCCCTGAATGCGCGCCTCGAAGGCGAGGTCTTGGACCGGACCCAGTCGGCAGAAGAGCGGGCCCGATTCCTGGCCGAGTCTCGCGAGGCCCTGCGGGCCCAGACCGAGGTGCTCCAGTCCGTGCTGGATCACATGGAGGACGGCGTCGTGGTGGTGGACCAGGCCGGCGAAGTCGTGCTCCACAACCCCGCCGCCATGCGGATCGGCGGCACCAACATCGAAGGGAGTGCGCGGGACCTGTGGACTGGAGGCGCCGGCTTGTTCCGCGAGGACGGGGTCACCCCTGCCCGCTGGGACGAGCTGCCCCTGAACCGGGCCATCCACGGCGAGGTCCACAGCCAAGGCGAATTCCTGCTCCGCGACGGCGGCCAGGACCGCTGGATCCATGCTCTGGCCCAGGCCCGCACGCTCCAGGACGGGAGCCCCGGCGGGGCGGTCATGGTGCTGCGGGACATGACCGAGCGCCACAAGGCCGAGCAGGCCCTGCGGGACCTGGCCGACGAGCTCGCCCGCTCCAACCAGGACCTGGAACAGTTCGCCTACATCGCATCCCACGACCTCCAGGAACCGCTGCGCGTGGTGAAGAGCTACGTCCAGCTGCTCCAGCGCCGCTACGGGGACAAGCTGGACGACGACGCCAACGAGTTCATCGGCTTTGCGGTCGACGCGACCACCCGCATGGGCGAGCTCATCCGCGACCTGCTCGCCTACTCCCGGGCCGGCGCCCGCGGCCGCAAGCCCACGACGCTGCCGCTGTCCGACCCCCTGCGTGGGGCCCTGGTGAACCTGCGGGCAGCGATCCAGGAGACCGGGGCCCAGGTCGTGCACGACGAGCTGCCGACCGTACAGGGCGACCGCACCCAGCTGACCCAGCTCTTCCAGAACCTGCTGGGCAACGCCATGAAGTTCCAGGGCGACCAGACGCCGCGCATCGACATCCTCGCCGAGCCCTGCCCACTGGGCTGGCGGATCAGCGTGCGCGACAACGGCATCGGCATCTCACCGGACTACCAGGATCGGATCTTCGCGATCTTCCAGCGCCTCCATGCCCGCGGCGCCTACCCCGGGACAGGGATCGGTCTCTCGATCTGCAAGCGCATCGTGGAGATCCACGGCGGGTCCATCGGGGTCTCCAGCGACCTCGGGGCCGGGGCGACGTTCTGGTTCGAGCTGCCTGAAATGCCTGAGTCGGCGCGATAGACTGGCATCGGCTGACGATTCCGGGGGTGGCGTGCGTGAACCGGTCGACATCCTGCTGGTCGAGGACTCGCCGGGAGACGTTCGCCTGATGGCCGAGGCCTTCAAGGAGCTGCAGACCGCGACGGCCCTGCACGTGGTCGGCGACGGGGTAGAGGCCTTGGACTTCCTGCACCAGCGCGGCGCCTACTCCGCCGCGCCTCGACCCAAGCTGGTGCTGCTCGACCTCAACCTCCCGCGGCGGGACGGCCGCGAGGTCCTGGCAGAGGTCAAACAGGACCCCGGCCTGCAGCAGATCCCGATCCTGGTGCTGAGCACATCGAGCGCCCAGGAAGACGTGATCAACAGCTACCGACTGCACGCCAACTGCTACATGACCAAGCCCTCGGACCTGGACGACTTCTTGGAGCTCGTGGTTCGGATCGAGCGGTTCTGGCTCGGCACCGCCCACCTGTCCAGCGAGTGACCGCTGCCCCACTCACCGTCCTCGTGGTCGAGGACAATCGGGCCGACGCCCGCTGGGTCCAGCTCCAACTCGGCGAAGTCACGGGCACGGCCGTGGAGTGCGTGCTCACCGAGACGCTGCACGAGGCTCTGCGGGTCCTGTCCACTCGACGCTGCGATGTGGTCCTGTTGGATCTGGGGCTGCCGGACAGCGTGGGACTCGACACCTTCACGGCGGTGGATCGGGCCATGCCCCACGTCCCGGTCCTGGTGCTCACCGGGCTGCGCGACGAGAACCTGGCGACCCGAGCGGTGCGCGTCGGCGCCCAGGACTACCTGGTCAAGGGCGAGACCACCGCCGACGGACTGGCCCGGGCCATCCGCTATGCGATCGAGCGCAAGCGGGTCCAGGCCGAGCTCCGCTCCTATGCAGACGTGCTCGTCGAGACCATGCACGTGGGTCTGGCCATCTGGCGGCAGCAGCCGGGCAGTGCAGGGGGCGCCCTGCGGCTGGTGGCCCACAACCCCGCGGCGCGCACCCTGGGCGGTGTGGATCTTCAGGCGGGCATCGGCGGTACCTTCGAGCAGCTCTTTCCCCAGTGGGCCCAGGAAGGCCTGGCCCAGGCTCTGGCCCAGGTGTCCGAACGCGGCGAGCCGGAAGACCTGGGGGAGCGGCAGCTGGGGCTGGGCGCCGATCGGGGGATCTACCTGGTCAAGGCCCTCCCGATGCCCGACGCATCCGTTGGACTGACCTTTGAGGACATCACGCAGCAGCGGGACGCCGAGGAAGATCGCGCCAGGCTGGAGCGGCGCCTCCGCAACACCCAGAAGCTGGAGTCGATGGCGGCCATGGCGGGTGGCATCGCCCACGACTTCAACAACCTCCTCCAGGTGGTCCAGGGCAACGTGGACCTGGCCGCGCGCAGCCTGGCCCCCGAGCACCCGGCCCGGGAGCTGGTACGTCGGGTCGACGAGGCCGCCCGCCGGGCCACCGAGCTGACCGGCCAGATGCTCGCCTTCTCTGGCAAGGGCCACTTCGTGGTCGAGGCCCTGGACCTGTCCGCTGTGGTCGGCGGTGCCCACCGGCTGCTCGAGAGCAGCATGGGCTCCCGGGTGCCCTTGGTGCTGGAGCTCGACGACGACCTGCCGCCCATCGATGGGGATCGCCCCCAGCTCCGGCAACTCCTCGTCAACCTGGTGGTCAATGCCGCCGAGGCGTCCAGCGATGGGGGCGCGGTGCGCGTCACGACCGAGCTGCTCGAAGTGGACCTGGCCCACCTGGCAGGCGCAAGGCTCGGCTCGGAGCTGCCGGCCGGCGAGTACGTCTCCCTGGTGGTCGAGGACGAGGGCGTGGGCATGGATCCCCAGGTCCTGCCCCGGGTCTTCGACCCCTTCTTCACCACGCGGGGCGCCGGAAGAGGCCTGGGCCTGGCTTCGGTCTCGGGCATCGTCCGGGGCCACAAGGGGGCCCTGTTCATGGAGAGTGCCGTGGGGCGGGGCACCCGGGTCCAGGTGCTGCTCCCGCTGCGGTCTTCCCCAGGGGTCGAGGTCCTGCCCGACGTGGGCGGCGTGATCGACAAGGACGCGCGCACGGTGCTGGTGGTCGACGACGAGCCGGGCGTGCGTGCCCTCCTCAAGGTCCTGCTCGAGGGCCGCGGTCTCGATGTGCTGGTGGCCGTCGATGGCCAGGAGGGCTTGAAGGTCTGGCAGGCCGAGTCCGAGCACATCGGGCTGCTGCTCTTGGACCTGACCATGCCTCGCATGGGGGGCGGCGAGCTCTTGCGTGCGCTCCGGCATCAGGGCTCGTCGGTGCCGGTCCTGCTCATGAGCGGCTATGCCCAGGAAGAAGTCCTGGGGCGCTTCGTGGGCATGGGCCTGACCGGCTTCATCCAGAAGCCCTTCAAGGTCGCCGCCATGCTGGAGCGCATCGAGGAGGTCCTGGGGGAGGGCACTTCAGGAGGCTGAGGCCGTGAGTGATCGCTACGACATCGTTCCCCTCAAGGCGCCCCGGCTCACCGGGCTTGCGCTCAAGGCCCTGGTCGGGCTCGCTGAGCGCGAGCTCCTGGGCCGGCCTCTCCGCTCGGAGATGAAGAAGACCGCCGGCATCGACGGCTTCCGGCGGACCCCGTGCGACGCGTCGCCGATCGTGGAGCCGCTGCCCGTGCGGCCTGGCGCCGACGGGAGCGGGGGCATGGACCTGGCGGCCGTGGCGGGTCTCCCGGCCCAGGCCCAGGGCTTTCACTTCGAGACCGTGGCGGACTTCCAGCGCGCCTACCAGACCGGCGACGCCACCCCGGCCCAGGTCGCCGAGCGCATCACCGCGTCGATCGCCGCTGCCGAAGGGCTGCCCCAGGCGCTCCGGACCTTCATCGCCCACGACGCCGCCGACCTGATGGCCCAAGCCCAGGCGTCGACGGCCCGCTGGTCTGCCGGCGAGCCCCTGGGGCCCCTCGACGGCATCCCCGTCGCCATCAAGGACGAGCTGGACCAGGTGCCCTACCCGACCACGGTGGGCACCCGCTTCATGGGCAGCGAGCCTGCGTCCTCGGACGCCACGGTCGTGGCCCGACTCCGGGCTGCGGGTGCCCTGTTGATCGGCAAGGCGAACATGCACGAGGTGGGCATCGGCGTGACCGGGCTGAACCCGCACCACGGGGCCGCCCGCAACCCCTACGACCCCACTCGGGTGACCGGGGGCTCGTCCAGTGGCTCAGCCGCCGCCGTGGCTGCGGGGCTGTGCCCGATCAGCGTGGGTGCGGACGGGGGCGGATCGGTTCGAACGCCCGCGTCCTTGTGTGGGGTGGTCGGCCTCAAGGCCACCTGGGGGCGCATCTCGGAGCACGGGGCCGCGCCCTTGTGCTGGCACGTGGCCCACGTGGGGCCTCTCGGCGCGACCGTCGCCGACACCGCTGCGGCCTATGCGGTGATGGCGGGTCCGGATGCCCACGACCCCTGGTCGCTCAAGCAGCCGGCCCCCCACCTGGACGGACTGGAACAGGGGGACCTGACCGGGCTGAACCTGGGCATCTACCGGCCGTGGTTCGACGACGCCGATGCGTCGGTCGTCCAGGCCTGTGAGCAGGGAGTGGCGGCCCTGGTCGCGGCTGGCGCCCAGGTCCAGGAGATCGTGCTGCCCCAGCTCTCGGTGATGCGGGTCGCCCACCTGGTGACCATCGCCTCGGAGATGGTGGCGTCGCAGCTCCCCTACGACCGGGACCACCGGCGGGACTACGGCCTGGACACCCGCATGAACTTCGCCCTGGCCCGGGACTTCACCGCGTCTGACTACGTGCACGCCCGGCGCCTGCGGAACCACTTCACGGCCGACGTGCTGGCCCGGATGGGGTCGGTCGACGTCATCGTGACCCCGACCAATGGCTGCACTGCCCCGCCGCTGCGGCCGGACGCCTTGCCGGACGGCGAGTCCGATCTGGCGACCCTCGATCGCATCATGCGCTTCGTGACCCTGGCCAACCTGATCGGGTTCCCGGCGCTGTCCGTGCCCTGTGGGGCCGACGACGACGGCCTGCCCGTGGGCCTGCAGCTGATGGGCCGACCGTGGGAAGAGGCCCTGCTGTTCCGACTGGGCAGGGTGGTCGAGGCCGCCACGACGCGGCCCGCCCCTCGGGTCCACTGGAGACTCCTGGGGGGCGAGGCGCCCAGCCTGCGCGGCTGAGCGAAGCCGCCCCCCGGGCTCCAATCCACTCCGGTGGCCCTGCCGATCAGGCCGCTGACCAGCCGGCGTCGGCGGACGGCGGCGTGGCGGACACGGTGGCGGCGGGCTCGGGACCGGGCTCCAGCGCGGCATCGAGCACCTGGGACATGTGGTCCACGAGCACGAACTCCAGGGCGTCGCGGGTCTCCTGAGGCACGTCTTCGAGGTCCGGCTCGTTGGCCTTGGGCAGGATGATTCGGGTCAGGCCGCGGCGGTGTGCGGCCAGGACCTTGGCCTTGATGCCGCCCACGGGGAGCACGCGTCCCCGCAGAGTGGCCTCGCCGGTCATGGCCACGTCGCTGCGCACCGAGCGGTCAGTCAACAGGCTGGCCAGGGCGGTGAACATCGTCACCCCCGCACTGGGGCCGTCCTTGGGCACGGCGCCGGCGGGCACGTGGATGTGCACGTCCCGGTCCCCCAGGCCGCCGGACAGGCCCAGGACCGGCCCGTGGGCCAGTACATAGGTCAGCGCGGCGCGGGCGGACTCCTTCATCACGTCTCCCAGCTGGCCGGTCAGCACGAGCTGGCCCTTGCCGGGCAGGGTGCTGGCCTCGATGGTCAGCACATCGCCCCCCACCGGGGTCCACGCCAGGCCGGTTGCGACGCCCGGGCGACTGGGTCCTTCGTGGGCCTGGGCGTGGAATTTGCGCCGACCCAGGTAGGTGGGCAGGTCGTCCACGTCGACGTGCAGCGCCGCGTCGTCGCCGCCCCGGGCCTTGCGCACCGCGGCGGCGCGGAAGACCTTGCCCAGCACCCGCTGGAGCTGGCGGACGCCGGCTTCCCGGGTCCAGCCGGCGATGGCGTCGGCGATGGCGTCGTCGGTCAGCGCGACGGCCCGTTCGTCGAGGCCCGCGTTGGCGGCCAGCTTCTCCAGCAGGTGGTCTCGGGCGATGGTGGCCTTCTCGGCCGGCGTGTAGCCGGCGATCTCGATGATCTCCATCCGGTCGCGCAGGGGCCCGGGGACCTGGCTCATATCGTTGGCCGTGGCGATGAAGAGCACCTTGCTCAGGTCGAAGGGCACCTCCAGGTAGCGGTCCACGAAGCTGTGGTTCTGCTCGGGGTCCAGCAGCTCCAGCAGCGCGGAGGCGGGGTCGCCCATCACGCCGCGGCCCAGCTTGTCCACCTCGTCCAGGAGGAAGATGGGGTCGCTGGTGCCGGCCTGGCGCAGGCCTTCGATGACCCGGCCCGGGCGGGCGCCGATGTAGGTCCTGCGGTGGCCTCGCAGCTCGGCTTCGTCGCGCACACCGCCCAGGGCGATGCGGACCAGCTCCCTGCCCGTGGCGCCAGCGATGGCCTCGCCGATGCTGGTCTTGCCGACGCCCGGAGGGCCCAGCAGCAACAGCACGTCGGCCCGGCCTGTCCCGGCCAGCATGCGCACGGCCAGGTGCTCCACCACCTGGCGCTTCACGTCGTCCAGCCCGTGGTGGCTCTTGTCCAGGGCTTCCTCCAGGCTGTCCAGGTCCGTGTCGCCGGCGCTGGTCACGTTCCACGGCAGGCTGGACAGCCGGTCCAGCCAGTCCATGGCCACATTGCGCTCCGGGCTCTGGGCGGGAATGCGCTCCAGCCTGCGGAGCTCCCGGTCCACAGCGGCCTGGACCTTGTCCGGCAGCGCCAGGCCGGCGAGCTTGTCCTTGATCAGGGCCAGATCGTCGTCGCTGTCGTCCTGGCCAAGCTCCTGCTGGATCGCGGCGAGCTGTTGGCGCAGCATGGCCTCTCGGCCATTGGACTTCACCCGGTCCCGGATGGTCTGCTGGGCGTCCAGGACCTCCTTCATCTCGGCGAGCTTCTGGAGGACCCTGTCGGCCCGGGCCATCGGGTCAAGGGTCAGCAGGATCGTGCGCTTCCAGTCGTGGGGCGCGTCTACAAACGCCGCGATGGCGTCCAGCAGGCTGGCGGTGTCCGTCACCCGCTTCAGCACGCTGTCGACCGGGATGCCGGCGCCAAAGGTGCTTGCCGCGTCCCGCACACTCTGGCGCAGGGTGGCGTCGGTGGCGTCTGCTTCGGCGGTCTTGGGCCACGGGGCCACGATCGCTTCGAACCGGGGCTCCAAGTAGGGCTCGGCCCGCATCATCTCGCCCAGGCGGACGCGAGCGATGCCTTGGACCACGATGCGCACGGGGCCCTTGTCCGGCACCTCCTTGCGGATGATGCGGCCCAGGGTGGCGATCGGGAGGATCTGCTGGGGGCCGGGGTCTTCGGCCGGTGCGGACTGAACGCCCACCAAGATGTAGTCGCCGGCTGCGTCCAGAGCGGCCCGGCTGCGTCGTCGGCCCACGGCCATCGGCATCACACCCCAGGGGAGCAGGACGCCTCTGCGCAGCGGCACCAGGGGCAAGGAGGCGGGCAGGTCGTCGGGCAGACGCACGTCGAGATCCAGGCGCAGTTCGGCCATGGTGGGGTCCTCTGGCTGCAGCACAGCCGTGGTCAGTGGCGCCCCCGTCGGGGTGGGGGGCGCCGGCCCTCAAGAGGTAGGCACTCGCCTGAGCGGGTCAATCATTTTCTTGCATCTGTGTGCAAGCTTGCACGCTTCTCGGCGGCGAGCCAGTCCTCTGAAGGCAATCCCCGGGCCGATCGGGCTGCTGTGACCGCCGCCAGGTAGTCCGGGTGAGGGGGGTTCTGGCGGGTCTCCTCGGGCAGCAGGTAGGTCCATGCCAGCTGACCGTCCACGCTGATGCGCGAGCGCCGGTAGAAGTGCGGGTGTCCCTCGATGCGGTCCAGGGTCTCCCAGTGGCTCGGGGTGAGCTGGTAGAGGATGCCCGGGACGGGCCGGCCCAGGTGACGGTGCAGGGTGCCCACCCCGCCGCCCCACATGCGGGAGGCGCCGGCAAAGGCCGCGCGGTGTCCCGGGAGCCACGCAGGTCCCAGCTCCACGTGACCTGGGCAGCGCTCGGCGAAGCGCTCGGGGTCCATGTTGGAGCCGTAGGCGAAGTAGGGCAGCGCGTCGGGGGGCATGGCGAGGAGGGTAGCGCGGGGTCTTCAGGCGGCGGAGCTCTGGGCGCCGATGGCTTCGCGCAGGCCTAGCTGGAGTCGGATGGCCTTGAGGAGGGGAGCTGGGACCGGTGTGCGCTTCAGGCGGTGTGCGGAGCGAAGCGGAACCCGCAGCAGGCTGCCGGCAAAGGAGGTGCTCAGGCCCTGCTGCAGGACGATCTGGATGGCGGCGGCCTTGGCCGCGCGGCAGTCGGGCTGGCGACCCGTCAGGTCTGGCCGAGCGATCGCTGCGGCCGCAGCCTGGGGCAGGAGCGACAGGGTGCTCCCCGGGGTCAGATCGTCCACCAGGGCGTGTCTCAAGAGGTCGGCTCGCGAGAGCCTGGGGAGGGCGGCCCTCACCCGTGGGATGCATCGGTGGCCGGTCACCCTCAGCCCGAGGAGGTCCCACAGGGTGTTGCACTCGCCCAGTGGATCTCCTGCCGAGCCGTGGTGTTCACCCTGGCGGTGGATGTAGTGGAGGGCGTTCTCCAGGTGTCGGAGGGACTCGACCGGCCTGAGGCGTGCGCGTTCGAAGCCAACGCTCAGTTGAAGTCGCTTCACCAGGCAGCCTTCGGCCTTGTTGGCGCCCCGCCCGGCGGTCACCCGGTCACAGGCGAGCAGCAGGTGCAGGTGGTTGTCCGGCACGGAGAAGGCCAGCAGGCCGTAGCGGTCCGGGAGGCCGAGGAGCGTCCTGGCGGTGAGGCGCCGGGCCGCGGTTGTGGGTGTGATCAGGCGGTCTTGGACCAGGTGGCTGGTCACGTGCCAGGCGATGGCGGTCATCAGAAGCTCCCAAGAGGGAGCGCGGTCGGACCGCCGAGGTATGCACGGGTAGAGGCGGCGGGTAGGGGTCCCGTCCGTTTCTTCGGCCGAAGCGTCGGCCTTGGGTGCGCCAACCGGCGTAGTGGCTCGGTCTTGCGCCATTGCGCGGACTGGCGCGATGCCAACCGGCGTAGTGGCACGGATCTGCGCCATTGCGCCGTCTGGCGCGATGCCA